>NZ_CBVJ010000030.1 GCF_000513275.1 Paenibacillus gorillae
TATAGTAAGTAAAATGACCCGATCTTTGTCTATCCCGATTTCTGTAGATATCGAACAGGGGTATGCCCAAGATGAAACAGCATTGCTTCAAAATATTAACCGATTAATTGAAGCTGGGGCTGTTGGAATCAATATTGAGGATGGCTTTCAATATTTAGAAAATGAGAATAACGAAATATTTAGTATAACAGATAGAATCAGGGCTATTAAGGCACATTGTAACCAACTAGATGAGCCTATGTTCATTAATGCTCGAGTGGATACCTACTGGCTGCAAGTATTTTCTGAAGAAGAAAGATTGCCACGCACTATCGAGAATGCAAATGCATATTTAGCTGCAGGAGCAGATTGTATATTTATACCTTCAGTCGATAACAAAGAGATAATGGAACACTTCATTTCTCAAATCAATGGGCCGATAAATTTCCTTCTTGGAAAAAACACACCAAGTCAAGACGTTTTATCAAAAATAGGTGCTGCACGATTAAGTACCGGTTCAGCTCCTTTTAGAAAAGTAACCTCAGCACTCCAAGCTCTTAGCTCGGAACTTCGAGAAGGGAATTTTGAATATTTATTCGAAGGCAGCATGACCTATTCAGAAATGTTTGATCATTTAAAGTAAAGCTAAGCTTGTCGACCATCAGCTAATCGAATCAGAAATAGACTCGCATCGAAGTGAATAGGTCTTGACGTCTGAGAAGCCGGCGGTTAGACTATAACAAATATGTGAAATGGTGGGATAGCGAAATGATGATGAATATGTTCCTGACAGCAGTTATCGGTTAATCGATATCTGAATAATACATGAACTTGTTGAAGGTTCCAAACAACAGCCTGTCCAAGGTTTGTTTGTGTTTGCCTAAGTTCGTGTACTACTGTCATGAACATTCATCATTATAGCTATGTATACATGAACCTCAAAGGATTCATTTTCTTTGTGATCTCATGTTGTCTTTAGCCGTAGATGGACATTTGTTCATCTACGGCTTTTTTGGCGTCCATTTTACTATATTTATTTAAATGAAAAGGAGATATCGAACGTATGAATCTTAAGCCAGAAGTATCGATTACAACGGTTCAAACGGTATTACAGCAGCACTGGGGGCGTCCTGCCGGGGAAGTATCCGCAGTCGTCGAGAACGGTAATTTCAGTACCGTCTATTACTTTACAATGGAAGGGGCAGAGTATGTCATTCTGTTTAATCAAGCTGGGGGAAGTTACCTAAGAGAGCAATACATTGCTGACTTACTGTCCGCTCAAGGTGTACGCTATCCCAAAATGCTGGGGAAAGGGACTGCGGGAAGCTATCGTTACTGTATCTCGGAGCGAATACAAGGGAATGTGTTGGCTGATTGCCACCCCACACAGAAGGTTGATCTGCTTGACGACTTGGTTCAATCGATCACTGCCATGAATCAGGTTCGATTACCTGAGACGACAACCGGATTCGGACCTGTGAGGGAGGACGGCAACGGAGAATTCCCCTCATGGCTAGACTATGTTCAGACTTTTTTTGCTAAGGATCAGACGGGGACTTTCTGGGAGAACTGGCATGATCTCTTCCACACCACTTGCTTGGAACGGGACATCTTCGAAGAATGCTTTGGCCGGCTGCTAACGTTTAGCCAATACAATGCGCCGTACCGTCATTTTGTCCATAACGATTGTCATGCTTGGAACATCCTATCTGATGGTAAAAGGATCACGGGCATTATTGATTCCAATGCGTTATACGGCGATTTTCTCATTGATGTAGCGACGATTGAAGATGCTATACCAGGGAGAGATGTGGCAGAGGCATTCCGTATTTATGCTGAACAGACAGGCAGACCGATACACAACTTTGCTGCGAGACTGACTGGGGCAAGGTACTTTAAGGGTCTGGATGGCATGCGATTTTATGCCAAAATGGGCTATGCCGACGCCTATGCCGAGCTCCGTGATAGTCTGCTTGCCCTTCCAACGGAGTTTCGGTAGTGGAGTACTTGTATGAGAAGAATGGCAACAGTTATGAAGATTTCGCAAGCGGAAGGGTGCTGTACAATGCCCGCGGTACCACTTCGTTTCCAGTCAGATTAGCCAGTGAAATTATTCAAAGATGCTTCCGGTTACTTGAGATAAAAGGAAATAAAGGTCCTTATTCCTTATATGATCCATGCTGCGGAGGAGCGTATATGCTTACTGTAGTTGGTCTAATGCACGGCCATCGAATTAACCATGTCTATGCTTCCGATGTTAATTCTGGGGTTTTGCAAGTGGCTGAACGAAATTTATCTTTACTTTCACCGAGCGGATTAGATCAGCGTAAAGAACAGTTGATTCAATTAACGGCATTATTTCAGAAAAAATCACATAAAGAGGCTTTAGTTAGCTTGGAGAGACTGCATGGACTCGCGGCTCGATTAAATATAGAAGGGACATTCGTGTCTCAAGGCGATATTACCTCACCCGAGAAGAGCAGCGAGCCGCATAGTAAGGTTAGTATTGTTATGACGGATTTGCCCTATGGCGACATAGTCAATTGGAGAACGGATAGCACAGATCCGGTATCGGACCTTTTTGATCAAATCCTGAAACGGTTAAAACCGGATCATTCGGTTGTAGCGATCATTGCGGATAAAGGCCAGAAGCTGAAGCACAAGAGATTTAAACGGCTGCAATATTTCAAGATAGGGAAAAGGCAAGTCGGGATATTTGAGCCGATCTGTTAGTTTAATTAATTTAAATAAAATAGGGCAACCGAAAGGTGGAGTAGATATGGGAAATGAACAAAACACGCTTATGGAGAAAAAAATACCTTTATTTATTGTGACAGGTTCGAGCGGCTCTGGAAAAACTTTCGTCATTAATGAACTTCGAAAAATATTACCTGATTTCGATATTTTTGATATCGATAATCTCCGCGAATTGGGTGTTTCGGACGAGCAACAAATACGAGAGGTTTGGCTAAGAGTTGCGCGAAATACGGCTGAAAGCGGACGGATGAGCATAATCTGCGGAACAGCAATGACATGGGATATAGAAAAATGTGTGGATTATTCTTATTTTAAGCATGTCTATTATTTGAATTTGCATTGTGATGATGCAACCCGCGAGAAACGGTTACGTGAAAGAAATTGGCCGGAAGAAATGATTCAAGACTACAAGGATTTTGCAAAATGGCTGGTTGATAATGCGGAGAATGCATACAACCCGCCAATGCCTATTGTCGATACTTCGGTTGCTGAGGCAGGTGTTGTAGCAGCTCAAATTAAAGAATGGGTTTTTCAATACGCTTGAACTAAGTTTCAGATCGTATGTAAAGATGCAAGCGGTTGAGAAGTCTTTGTACTCTTAAGTGATAGGAAGGAGCAGTTTACCAATCGGCAGCTGCTCCATTTCAGTTGTCAGCCGGATCGTTATCCGCCACTTGGCCAACGTCGAAACGAAATGTTGCTGTTAACAATCCCGCCTAGAATAATGATGACTCCAAGCCACTGAGGCCAGTTTATGACTTCTCCCAGCACTAATGACGACATG
The DNA here is from genome assembly GCF_000513275.1 of Paenibacillus gorillae. Classification (GTDB taxonomy): domain Bacteria; phylum Bacillota; class Bacilli; order Paenibacillales; family Paenibacillaceae; genus Pristimantibacillus; species Pristimantibacillus gorillae. The sequence goes on from NZ_CBVJ010000030.1 coordinate 3,521, forward strand.
GTAATAACAACCGGGAGCTCGGATGAAGTAAGAATGGTCCCTAACCCCGAACCGACATGCGGCATTCCGATGGAATATAGAAGTGGTGGTAGGACCCCGCCAAATATACCTAGCGCTAATCCATAAGGAATGATTTCTACAAATACATTCAAGTTAAACAAAAACGCTGGCGGAAATACGATAAATACGGTCAATGCACCTCCCGTGGAAAGAAGGGCGCTTTTCAATATGGGAGGGACTTCCTTTCCAATTGAACCGCTTAAAAAAATGAATGCGGAAAAGGACGATGCCGCAAGCATTCCCCAAAGGCTTCCCTGCCACGATAACGGAAGGGATTCCTGAGATAGAATGTTGGCTGCTAACATAGAACCCATTAGAAGCAAGGCGATAGAGACAAGCTTCGTCCTGGTTGGTTTTTTCTTGTGGAATACCCACTCCAACAGAGCTCCGATCCAAACAAATTGGAATAAAAAAACGATAGCTAGAGAGGCATTTAAGGTTTGTAAGGCTTGATAATAAAAAATACCTGTTAGCCCGAATGGAACACCGGAAAGAATAAGCTTTACCGTTTGTATCCGCGTCAATCTTTTCTTTTTAGTAAATAACACTGCAAGCCAAGTTAGCACAAAGCCGAAGAGATACTGACCTCCAGTTACGGTTGACACGTTAAAACCTGCTGCATAAGCCAACTTAACAAAAGTAGACAAAACCCCATAACTGCAGCCTCCTAAAAAAACGATCAATGCATAGTGCCATAGCTTCATCTAATCAAGCTCCTCCTTTGTGAACGCAAAGAAACCACACAAATGACCGCACGGTCTTTGCGTGGCGAAAATAGAGATTGCTCTCCAGAAAAGTCCACATCATCCAAATAGGTTTTAGGTGTGATATTCAAAATCTTTTATAGTATAAAAGCATATTTTGAAATTTGTCAATTAGAAAAAACATTCCAGATTTATTCATAACGGAATCCATGCTTTGACTGAATGTGAAAAAGTAGGCTATAGTTTTGTTGTTGGTACTAGTACCTTATCGAGGGAGATGTGCAACTATGAAGTATTTTATAATAACGGGTACATCAAGGGGCATAGGAGAAGCTATTGCTGAACAATTAATTTCATCCGAGCACTTTTTGTTTTGTATTTCACGAGAAAGAAACGAGAAACTGTTAAATAAATCTAAGAATATAGAGTATCATGACTTTGATCTACAATACATTGATCAGATAGAAGATTTGTTGAATCGTATATTTGATGCAATAGACATATCCAGTGCAGAGGGAGTATACCTAATCAATAATGCCTCGATGATTTCCCCTGTTTCATTCATCAATAACGCCATGGTTAAAGATATCACTGGAAATATTAATGTTAACTTAATTGCACCGATCATATTTACTTCTTTATTTATTGCCCGTACAGAAAATTATCAAATAGAAAAAAGAATAATAAATATCTCTTCAGCTTCTGCTAAGAATCATCATCCTGGAATGAGCTTGTATTCGGCTGCAAAAGCAGGGCTAGATGTATTTTCTCAATGTGTTGGCCTCGAACAAAATCACTCCAAAGCACCAGTGGGAATAGTCTCGATCTGGCCTGGAATGATTGATACTAATCTGCAAAGAGAAGCCCGGAACCAAGACAAGGCTACTTTCCCATCTGCAGATATATTTGAAATGGTTAAAGAGAATGGAATGTTGACATCACCAGAGGAAACCGCGAAACAAATTATCGATTGCTTATTTAAAAAAGATTTTAAAAATGGTGAAGTTGTTGATATTTACGACTATTCAAAAGTTCAAAAGCATTTTGAAGCTCCATCGGAGGCTAGAAGAGCTCGATCTTCAAGTGAGACGGGAGATAACTAAGATGATATTTGAAAATAATGTATGGATTTTTAAAACAGATTATCCATCATTTTTATATTGTCGAGACATATTAATTGATTTGATAAGTCGATTTCCTCTAAATCAACAAGAAGCATTAAAGTTGATAAATACAAGGTGGGCACTTATAGAAATTAATGAAGGTGACATCACATACCATGAATTACCTAAGTTTTGGTCGTCAGATATGTATTGGGGAAGGGATTCTCTTTGGTGGAAACAAGGAAAGGAAAGAAAGAATTATAATCTGCCTGAATTAAAGCCATATCGGCCGGATAATGAAACAAAGTATGAGTTATGGGAGCCGCTTAATAGCAGTTTAAATGATAGTGATTATATTGACGATTACGTATTTGTAGATTACGGAGAAATTAATGAATTGATAGATAATCAGTTGATCATTGGGCAATATTATAAAACATGGGAAGTGACATCAAAAAATTATAGAGAAGCATTAAAGCTATTGCATGAGTATAAAGGATGGGGAAAGTATTTTGAGCTTTACTAATGTCTAAAGGAAGTTGCAAAAACTGCGGCTTTTTTTGTTATAAGCATAACAAAAAAGCCATTATTTCTTGACCCAGAAGCTGACCATGGTATCCTGAAGAAAAGGAACCTCAGTTTATACTATAATCTCACAAAATACCAATAGTTTCCGTATTGTTTATTGAGCTATGGTTAACGAAGAGGGGGGAACAGGAATGAAGACGATCAAATGCATGATGGACCACCTGTACTGGGCGGACGAACGTATCATGGACGCACTTGAGGAGAGTAAGACGCAGAACAAGGATCTTTTGAAGCTGGTTCGGCATGTCGCAGTTGCGGAACGCGTCTGGCTGTCCCGATTACAAGGCAAGGGCAGCGCGCATTATTCGTTGTGGGAGGAAGCGGAGGACCTAGTGGAGATCCGGACGATGTTCGAAGAAAATGCGGAGCAATATCGCGTTTACATCGAAGGGCTCGAGGAGTCCGATTTGGACGGAATTATCGACTACGCGAACCAGAGCGGGATTCCATTCCAAACGTCCGTCCGGGACATTCTATTGCAGGTCCTCTTACATGGTCAATATCACCGGGGACAGATAAACCGGGCACTTCGGATCGAATCGGCAGAGCCTGTCCAAGTCGATTACATCACGTTCGCGAGGCTCTAGCAGGGCTTAATAGTTGCAATTATGATGAATAGGAGTGACATTGAACTAACGGTAGATGATAGTAAAAAACATCACGACAGCTAACCAGAATCTAAAGTGAGTATTACTGAATTCAATTTTTGTGGAGATGAACATGAAAACTATATTTATAGTTCAACATTCTTATGAGGTTGGGGAAGGCAGCTTGTATGATGAGACAAAGCTAATAGGCGTTTATTCCTCTAAAGAAATAGCTGAATCAGTAGTTGAAAAGTTCAAAAGACTACCAGGTTTTAGAGATTATTTAGATGCCTTTTATATTAATGAATATGAAATTGACAAAGATAACTGGACTGAAGGATTTATTACATGTTCAGTAGCAAATGAATAAATAGATGAGTAAGCCATAAGTCCCATTGAGCATATGGAGAGCGTTAGTTCAATCAAAAAGCTGCAGCAGATCGAAGGATCTGCTGCAGCTTTTCTTCTTTATTCAGGCTTTCCAAGCCGTAATTACAATACTGCCCATCAGATTGGAGAAGCTGCTCATCAGGCGTTCATTTTTCATCATCATCGCAACCGCATCTGGTTTCGTGAATAGTTCATGCTCGATTACTCTTAAAGGATCGTTATCGGTGACCAACTGCTTCATCTTTGTGAAAGGAGACGTGGAGTACTTATGAAACCTTGATAGGCTCAACAGCTTCAGCCATTCCGGAACGGTACGCATATGATGAAGTCCGTAAAATGACTGGAGTTTTTTCTTTTGCACCGTGGATAATTTTCTGGCAAATGCCAGCTCGCGATCGTATAGAACTCCTTTTGGCTTCAGCACTCGCCAGTATTCGCCTATAGCGGAGCTTCCTTGGGTAAAAGCCGTAACTGACTCCGTAAAAACAGCATCAAACGTCTCATCAGGAAAAGGAATGGAAGCCGCATCCGCCTGTACGATGCGGACGGGAAAATTGCCTGTTTTCGCACGGTAAGCCGCTTTTTGAATCATTTCTTTGTTTCGATCTATTGCTGTCACGTTGCAGCCTAAGCTGGCTAAATAACATGCAGTCCGGCCTGTTCCGCATCCTGCCTCCAGAACTTTTGTGCCGCGCGGAAAGCTGATTTGAGTGATTAATTCTTTGGTCGCTTGGAAACCGCCAGGATGCGCACTTCCTTCGCCGAGCCGGGCTAATAAAGTAGGGTAATCCATCACCTTCTCACCTCTTCCGATATTCTATTCATAACCTCCGTCATGACTGCACCCATTTCTTTGCTTCTCTTGAATAATTGCTCCGTTGTCATCTTTCAGCATTTATCATGGCTTGAGAGAATAGAGCACATATCTTTTTTTTTAAAATAGAAGACAATCGTACAAACCTTATAGCAGTTTTTTTCATAGTCTAAGATATACTGCATCAAATTAGGAGGAATAAGATTATGCAGGAAGTTTATCCGGTTAGCCAGAAGACGGTCTATCCGTACATTGGGCGGAAGGTTAGTGCGGTTACGCATGACGGGAGGCATTTTATCGGTACTATAACAGGAGTGAAAGACGGTAAGTTAATGGTAGAGGACTGTACTTTTGACAAAAAGCCTTTAACTCTGTCATCCGTTCGAAACGGAAAGTCTTCAGCCAAACAAACCCGCTCTCAGCATAAAGCCAGAATCTCCGGTTATTATGACAGTTATAGCAGCGGTTATAACAGTTATGGCGGGGGTTATAACGGTTACGGTGGCGGCAACGGCGGAGGTTACGGTGGAGGTTGTGGCGGGTTCGGTGGCGGCTGCTTCTTTTTTCCATTTGCAATCATTGCTTCGCTTTTCATTTTGCCTTTCTTCTGTATTTAATTGTGTGGATACGATAACAATTGTGAAAAGAGGAATCATGCGATGGCATCCAGGAAATCTTCTAAAAAAAGAGAGCCTGAGGGAAGAGTTCATGCAGTCAAAAAAGCTAAACGATGGGTTGGGCAGCCCGTTTGTGTGTTATTAAATAATGGTGATTGTTATGTCGGAACGGTTCAAGCCATTCATGAACATAAGCTGATCCTTTCTGATACCAGAAACTGTGGTAAAGTGAATCCTTCTAATCGTTCCAAGACACCAGAAGTCCAAGTGTCGGGACTACTGGATTCCCTAATAGGGGGAATTGGCGCGCTCAACTCTTTTGGTTCAATGGCAACAGGCTTATTTAAGCCAATGTTTTCGAGTCCGTCAGTTTTGTCTGGAGCGGGCAGTCTAGCCAATCAAAAGGATGTGAAAGGCCAGTCAGGACCGATAGGTGGAGGGCAGCAGAGCGGATTATTCGGATCTTTTACACAAATGCTGCCGAATATCCAAGTCGGTCTTAAAATGGTCAAGTCGATTATGCCTTTAATGGGTATGTTCAAAATCTGATACTTTATTCCGTTGTACAGCCTGCCGGGAATCCCCGGCGGGCTGTTTTTATGCAGAAAAGCTTGACTAGAAGATTCCGAAAACCTTTTTGCAAGAATTTTTGCGGTTCAAGTTAATGACATCATCCGTGCCTACCTTATTGAGCTTATCAAATAATGCCTCCATGCCATTTTTGAGTTTATAGTCCATTTCCTCCTGATAAATTGGAATCAATGTGAAGAAATGTACGTCTTTTTCACTGGAGATAGATAGATTGAAAAATTCTTTTTTATCTTCAACGTCTGGAAGTGAAAGCAGCATTCCTTGAAATTTCACGTCCTCGCTGTAAGGCTTCGCCGGGTGACTATTCGCAAGGGTATGTCCCATATAAAGCCAGGTATTGTGCTCATGCGGAAATCTCGCCAATGTTTTTAGAGCACGGAATGGCCAGTAGTTTCGTTCATCTTTAAAATCTTCATCCGAGATCTTCCATGTAGGCGGCAAACAAATCATAAGTTCTGCGTAACGAAAATCCTCCGCACCCTCTGGTACCGTCATTGGCAATTCACTCATTCCATATGTAACCAGTGTATAATAGTTCCGTTTCGAAGTTGGAGCCGCTACTATAATGTCAATTGCTGTAGTATCCGAAATGATTTCCTGAAATACGCCTTCAATAGGACCAATATATCTTTCTACATGGGCATAAATCTTCTCATAATTCTCTGATGAACGAACCATATGGTTATCTCCTCTTTCAATTAATGTGCTAAAATAATAATTTTCGACATTTTCCTTTATTATCCTTCTTTTGTTGGTGATATTATCAATGTCAATGTATTTTGGAGATACCTATAAGTAATATTTCTTAAATAGTTTCATAGAGTAGATTCTCTAACGAAATACCTTCAACATTAGGCTTTTGAAATAACAGAGGATAAGCGTTATTATAATGTCGCTACAGCAGAAGAGCACTGCAATTCAACAGGTCATTTTACATATTCTTAGTGTATAAGTTATATTTAATTTTACATAGCACGTGTTTACGAATTATTGAAAACAGGCATATAGCCATTAAGGAATATACAAATGAAGTACTTTAAGTGGTATGTTTTTTCTTTTTATTTGATATTAATCTTTTTCATAATTAATGATCAAGAAGCAATTTTACACTGGATACGTGCTGACGAAAATGGACAGTTTTGGGTCATTTTTATATGTGCTATAGCACTTGCCACTATACCTTTCATTCCATTCGGGATCGTTGGGGCGATAATAGGTGCAAAATACGGCTTTTTTCTTGGCGGGGCAGTGAATTTAGCAGCATCCTCAATCGCAGCCGTACTCACTTATCTCCTATTTAATTCTCTATTTCGAAAACAGGGGCTAGCTTATAGCGTAAAGTCCGGCCGGATACAATTCATTGAGAGATCGATACGCAATAACACGTTTTGGTCTGTGTTTATTGGAAGGTTGATTCCCGTCATGCCAGCCTTTTTGATCAACTGTTACGCCGGTACATTTAAACTGGCGTTTAAGCCATTCCTGGCTGCGACTGTTCTAGGGAAAATACCGGCAATGCTAGTATTTGCATACATCGGGGATAATGCTATAACAGGTGCTAAACAATGGTTATTAGTACTTTCGATTTATGGTTTGTTTATACTTATTATTTTTAGGATTTATAAATTGTATATGAGCGTGCATCCGAAAAATTAAATAAATTACTTGAAGACATGCACGTAAATAAGGAATGAAGTGAAAGAACTAATAGTATCTAAATAATTCTTAATATAGTTGAGGACGTAACTCAAGTGAAGGCAAGCGAGCGTCCCTTTATATTATATAATTTAGAAAATAAAAAAGGGAATATATTGTATAATTATAGAGGGATTGGCTTATACAATTCAATCCAAAATGTGCAAAGATAATTCGTATGATAATGGTGCGCTTAACGTTCTAGAACTGTATAAGTACAGAACTGAACTATCACGGGAGGCAAAACATGAGTAGAGAAAGAGAAATAAAAGAATTCGAAGCACGTTTTAGTGATGAAATCATTGAGGTTGCAGTAGTTACAGGGGCAAATGGGGTTGGAGCTGGCAAGGGCGGAGGAGCTGTGATGTGGCATGCTTCGATCGATCTGATTGCTTGGAAAAACTTATCGAGTGACGAGCCCGCGAGTTATGAAAAACTCCAGTTGAGTTGGATAGTGGAAGATGGAGGTTTGGAACAATTCAGAAAGATTCTTGATAAAGATCGAATCTCAAAATTAGAAGTCCGGAGAGGAAAAGATTCTCTGATGCTGGTCAAGGTTTTGGAAGCCCATTATGCAGATCAGGAGTTAGACGGTTTTTTAAAGGAATCTCTCAAACCTGTGTTTTATCACGATGAAGTATTGGGTGAGTTTTCTTATGAAAGAGATTTAGATTGGTTTAAAAAGGATGTTTTGTGGGGCGGGCAAAACGGGAGTTTATATATTCATAAAGATTCCGATAAAAATATAAGTTCTGCTCTGAAAACAGCATGTGTACTCATTAAAGATGAGGAGACATGGAGTGAAAAGGTAAAAGAATATGCAGCAGATGAAATGCTAGACTTAGCAAACGAGTGGCTTGAAGATGATGGCGAGGCTGAAATAGATACAATTACAAAAGAAATGTTTGTGAAACGGATGGAATTTAGTTCGATCAGTGTTTATGCAGACGGCAGTTTTGAAATGTTTTTTGATGATGGAGATATGTTCTGGGGTCATTCGATCATCGTTGCCGGGAATATAAATGGACAGATGGAATCTGCACATATTTAATGAATAGCATCGAACCAATAATGGGCAGCCGACATATTTAGTTCGGCTGCTTTTTTTATAGAAGTTAATAAACATGATGTGGTTGTAGTGTATGTTTAGGCAATAAGTTTGGAAGTCCAACTAGCTCCTTTTTACAGGCTTATGCATATAATGTGATTAAATTTTTAGTGATTACATGAATAGTTATAATCGCAATTAAAGGAGGCGGCTGTCTTGTCAACTCACCGCCGATTTAAAAGTAGCGGTAAAAAAAAATTATGCGAGTATAAGAAGAGACGGTTTCGAAAGTGTAAAGCGACTAGAAAAAAACATAAATGCCCCACGCCAATCATTAAAATGATTGGTCCAACCGGTCCAACCGGTCCAACCGGACCAACTGGCCCTGCCGGTCCTCAAGGAACCACAGGCACTACAGGGCTGATCGGCCTGCAAGGCGAACAAGGACCCCAAGGAGCCCAAGGAATTGTTGGTCCTATGGGCCAGAATGGTTTAACAGGAGCAACGGGAACAACGGGCGTGACCGGAATAACAGGTGTGACTGGGGCAACAGGGGCTACTGGAGCAGGAGCAGCTGGAGTAACAGGTGCAACGGGATCTACAGGAACAACTGGGGTAACGGGAGTAACTGGCGTTACAGGTGCAACTGGGGTTACAGGAGTAACTGGAGCTACAGGAGCAACGGGCGTTACAGGAATAACGGGGGTAACTGGAGCTACAGGGGTGGCTCCGACTACTTCAACAAAAGTTATTTTGTTTGGAGGTACAAGTGAGGGTTTTCAAAAAGTTGCGTCATCCCCTGGAGCGGTTTCTAACATACTTCCATATGTAGTTGCAGGAACAACCGGAACCATAGTGGGCATATCTGGATCATTTAGCATCAATAATCTTCAACCTGGCGTTTATCTGTACGAGATTTGCAAAAATGTAACCAATAATGCTGTGTCACCATTGCCTGCAAATATTATTTCGACAATTACGATCGTACTCACGGCTGCAATTACTGGAACCGTTATTTTTTCCAGCCGGCCGTCAGATGGCGAGGGGGTTCCCACTGCCAACGTACTCGTATCCAACGGCGCGCCGTACGTGCTTGCTCCCGCAACAATTTCTTGGACTAGTACAATCATTGGTAATCCCATTACACGGGATAATGCGCTGAGTCTGTTCATAAACCCTAACATTACCCAAAGCGCTTCATATGCTGTTTTTATCAATACAGCAATCTAATCAAAACAAATCAAATAGGGTCAACCAATAAAACTGGCTGACCCAATCATACATATTCTATTAAATTTCAAAAAAGATGAGCCTCCGAAAATCCCGGGGCTCATCTTTTCTTCAATTAGTTCATCACTGCGTTCAGCCGCTGAAGCAATACAACTGCTTCTGCTCTGGTCGTCGACGCCTGCGGGAGGAACGCGTTGCTTGCTTGGCCTTGCACGAGCTGCGCTTTAGCCGCAGCGGCGACCCAGCCTCTGGCCCAGCCTGCGATTTGTGCGTCATCCGCGAAGGTAGTATTGGTGGTTGTTGAGGACAGACCGGCTGCTTTAGCGATCATGACCGCTGCTTCCGCGCGCGAAATGTTCACGTTTGGACGGAAGGTACGGTCTTCGTAGCCGCTCAAGATACCTGCCTGTGCAGCAGAAGCGATCGCCGAGGCAGCCCAATCCGGGATGCTGTTCGCATCATCGAACGGTAAGGATTGCGCTGCAGGCAGTTGAAGCACCTTGCTCAACATAACAGCGAACTCTGCTCGTGTGACAGCCCGGTTCGGCAAGAACGAACCGTTCGGATAGCCGTTCACCCAACCCAGTGCCGCGCTGGCTTGGATTTCTTTTTCAGCCCAGTGGCCGGCAATATCGTTGAAGGATGGTTCCGTGCTTCCCGGATTCTCCGTCACTGACAAGACGGCAAACAGCGTAAAGTGATCGGTTTCACCGGCTATTGTTGTGCCCGCGGAATTACCGGGTAACCGCTGCCACTTCTTGGCGGCCTCATCATAGTAGAACACAGCAGAAGTCTGTCCAGAGTCAACATTGGAGCTGCTGCGCGTCATCGTTATTGTGATAGGGGAGGCAAACTTCCCGTCTACATCTTTCGTCAAGCGGTACGCATCGCTTAGCAGTGCTTGATCGGTACCAAGCAGCTTTTGCGCATCGCTAGTGGCATTTTGAATGGAAATGGTTGTCTTCTGAGTCACTGCGCCTACCGGAATATGCAAGGTCATACTGCCATAGTTGAGCGTATAAGCTTGCCCGGGAACAACAACGAACTGTCCAGAAACTGGGGGCGTATAGGTACCTGAACCAGATTCCGGTGGCAAGTTCGCCACAATCGCTGTAATCTCGATGGAAGACACTTGTTCATTTCCAATGGAGTCTTTTGCGTACACGGTGTACTTGCCATTTTGCGTAATCGATATTCGATTCGAGACAGCTACAGCCGTGCCAAAAGCCGGATTCGAAAAGCTATCAATATTCAGTTCACCTGGCGCCCAGCGCAAGTCGGTAATTGAGTTTCCGGATGCTTCTGCATTGGCTGTTGCAGCAACCGTAATCTCTACATTCGTTGGCTTTCCGGCTTTCGGTGTATAATCCAGCACAATGGTTGGCGGGCCGTTTACGATGTTGCTGATAGTGATCGTCTCAACGTGATTGTTGCCTGCAGCATCTTCGGCATAAACCGTATATGTCCCGTTGCCCGGCACCTCGAATTGACCTGAGTCTACAACCGTTCCTCCGCTTGCAAAATAGGAGGCCGTCTGCGAGCCGGCAGCCCACTTCAATGAACGAATCGCACTGCCCGTTCCGTCAGCTGTGACTTGGACGATCAGCGCTCCGTTTGTAGGTGCCGTAGTCGATGGCGTCAAGACGATAGAAGGGAGGACGCCGTCAATCAGTACGCCGCTCAGCGAAGGTACGCCAGCAAGTGCCAACGGCACGCTATCTCCGATCGATGTGATTGCAGCTGGTGCTGCAGCTGTAAGGGAGCTGCCGAGGGCAATCCCATCCGAATCAAGGTCGCCGGCTTTCACCGTGTAGGTGAATGTCAACTGGGGCAACTGACCCGCCGGTTGCCCAGTATAGGCAGCGTTAGTATTTGAGCTGTTCAAGTGAATCGGAAGCAGTGGCATTCCCGTAACATCGACCGGATGATTGAACGTTACTGTAAAGTTCAGGTCCTGACCGATTCCGTAAGTTCCATTCGGCGGGACTTGCACGGATTGAATTTGCGGTGTCGGTACTGTGAGCTTCAAGCTATACAAGCCCTGCGATAGACCGTCCTGTGAAGTGACAAGCACATTGATCGTATTGTCCCCCAAATGAAGATTCAAGCTTGAGGATGATCCGCCATTTAGTGTCACTGTTGAGCCCGCGACGGCCGGTGTCGCAGTGATGACAGCTGTTGTCACCGGTGTATTTAAGGTTGCTGTGTAGAGGCCTGTATGCGCATCGAAACTCCCGAGCGAATGCGATGCCCCTGGCGTACTTAATGTCAAACCGGATAAAGTAACTTTAGCAAAGCTCGCCTTCGGCATCGGATAACCAGTACCCTCAATCATATCCCAGCTCTGGCCGCTGCCGACCGACCAATTGTCGGACGTGTAGGTTGACTTTTTCATCAGGTCGCTGGTTGTCTTTCCTGTGGCGCCGCCGCTAGACGTTGATTGCTGGCTGGTCTCCGTATCCCAGAAGGAGTGCATGATTGATCCAGCGTTCACATCGGCGACGAGACCTCCAGTGATTCCAGAAGCAGGGGCGGATACATAAGCTGTCGATAAAGCATAATTGATCTGCGAAGCTCCGTTTAGCTCACCGACCAGACCAGCCACACTGTCGTTTCCGTAAACGGCACCATGCACGGTTGCGTAGTTAACGGTCGTATTGATCGATGTACCGATCAGTCCGCCAACAGAATTGTTGCCGGTCACGTGTACATTCGTTATGGCCAAATCGGTAATTTGTGCACCATCTGTTCTCCCGAAAAGCCCGACTTCATCCGTCAACGGACGATTCACTTTTAGATTCGCAATCGTATGCTGATTGCCGTGAAAAATACCCGTGAACGGTACGGAGCTGCTTCCGATAGGCAGCCAGCCGTCGCCATCAGCATAACCGGATAGATCCAGATCAGCTTCCAGCTCGTAGATATGATTCATGCCGTAACCTGCAGTCCCATGACTGAGATCAGCAAGCTGGGCAGCAGTCGAAATGCGATGTGGAAATTGTGCCGTGCCCGCATCTCGGGTGACGTGCAGCTTATATTCGGCAGTTAATCCAGCAGCCGAAGTTACTTTAATCGTGATGGTGTTGGCTCCCGGATTCAGTGCAACCGTCTCCAAACTGCTGCTATTGTTAATGGAAACGGTAGACGTGCCTAGCTTGGCGGTCCCTGCAATATTAAGGTGGTCGATTTGGCTCACCACTTGTGCATGATAGATGCCATAATTGCTGGAGAAGACACGGTCTATGGGAATGGCTGTACTGTCGGCAGCATTAGCGACACTCAATGAATCTAAGGCAATGCTGTCGAATTGACTGAGGAGCAGTGGGGAAGTTGCCTCCTCAACGATGCCCCAAGTATTGGTGAAATCCCATCCCGCAAAAGTTGCCTTTCGCTTCATATCCGCTGTGGGGTGCCCTACACCGCCGCCACTTGATGTCAAGCGTCCGCTTGTTTCTGTATCCCAATGGGCATTGCTTACATTGGGAGCACCTTCCGCTTTGCCAATGAGCCCGCCCGAATTCGAGCTGGCATTGACTACGGCACTAGAGTAGACATTCCTGATAAATCCCTTGGTGTTACTGAAAGTCGCGTATCCTGCAATTCCTCCAAGCTCATCAGCGGCTGAAGTATCTCCAGCTATGCTTCCCGTCGTATAGCTGTCGGCAATACTCGACAAACTGCTGTACCCGGCCATACCGCCAACCGCTTCATGTCCGGTGACTGTACCAGATACCGATGAACCCGACAATTGGGATGAGGTAAAATCACCAACAAGTCCTCCGACGAACGTATTTCCACGAACATTTACATTCGTTAAATGCACATTCGTAATGCTGGCGCCATTGGTTTGCGCAAACAAGCCTATATTGTTGTCTCCCGGCCGATCAATTGTCAAATTGGAAATCGTGTGCCCTTGGCCGTCAAATTTACCGGTGAAAGGTGAAATGTTGTACACGCCAATTGGGCTCCAATTGGCATAACCCGATAGATCGATATCCTGGATCAGCCTAAAATTTTCGGAGGGATGATTCCTAATTTCATCGAGTTCCGCTGGTGTGCTCACATCAATCCACGTTTCAGCCGCAGCGGCTTCCTGCACTGCTGCAAATGAAGGCGCCAGCGTCATAATCAGCAGCAGGAACGCCGTCATGAGGGAGAAGCGCTTCTTTTTCAAATTTATTCACTCCTTCGTCGTATTTCAATAAAATGCAAACTTATATACATTATCCTTTTATCCTCAAAATCCTTTATTTTTTTCGACAAAAATTACCATGTTCTTATAGGCTGACCGGAGACGTTAATTAGGGAAATACAAAGCGACTGTCGGCTTTATTATATGTATAGCTAAATTTGCTTTAGTAGATATGTCTTTCGTACAATATTCATATAAATTATGGAAAGCAAGAAAGGTTGATATGAAGAATTATCAATTGCTAAGTGACTACAAGGACATTAAAACTTATAAGGAAAGCTTTAATGAATTAGGCAAATTAGTATTTGGACTTGATTTTAAAAAATGGTATTAAAAAGGGGGGGGGACGACAATTATATATGTTATTCCTACGTTGAAGGAGATAAGGTGATCGCAAATGCTTCTATAAACAAGATGACGGTTGTATCTAACGGTAAAGAATATAAAGCTATTCAAGTGGGTACAGTTATGACGCATCCCGACTATCGCAGCCAAGGATTATCAGGGAAATTGATGAAGCATATACTTGAGAAATATGAACAAGAATACGATCGATTACGATGTTATTTTAAATAGAATTGTTACGTCTGATACAGAAATCATTCATTTTCATTTCACGCCAGATTACGATAATGAAAGCCTTCATATAGAATTCATAACAGAGAGTGATGATACCTTGTTTGTTCGTCCGTTATGTGAAGATAGAACAAGACATTTCTTAATTCCTCTCACATCACATGCATAATTTTGCAAATAGAAAGGAAGGGTATTATGAGTGACTGGAATCTCTGGGAACAACGGTTAATTTCGTTTATAGATGCGATAGAACATATTGGGGGAGAAGCTGGCGGTTACAAAATCAAACCTCCAGCTGATCTTGGGGAAATCAAGAAAATTGAAGAGCAGCTTGGTCAACGTCTTCCGCAATCCTTTGTACGAGTTATGACTGAATTCTCAAGAGGGATGGAAGTATACTGGTCATTGCCGGACGAGGATTTACTCTCAATCCCATTACCAGAGGAGTTACAGGGATTATTTGCGTCTAACTTTTCTTGGGATATTGATGAGATTCTCTCAATTGAAGAAGCCAGGAGGGGCTGGGTAACAGAAGTGTTCCCTGACCCTAATGATCCATATGATTCTGTTTGGCACAATAAACTAGCTTTCATGGAAGTAGGGAATGGTGATTATCTAGCATTCGATCTAGCATTTGCTGAAGACTCTCCGATCATATATTTATCTCATGACGATGGTGAAGGGCATGGATTTCTTATAGGCAATAATTTTATTGATTTTTTCAATAAATGGACGCAAATTGGTTGTGTTGGATGTGAAGATTGGCAGCTGCTTCCTTTCATTAAAGATAGTAAATCAGGAATAGATCCGTTGTCAGAGAACGCTGTTCTTTGGCGCTCATGGTTAGGCAATGCAACAAACATTGTGTAAGTAATTAAAGGAAGAGAATTCTGCTAACACCGTAGCAGGCAACACCCCAAATTTTATTTTTTAGTTCATAATAGTAAATCGGGCAGCAGAGATCCGCTGCCCGATTTATTTGGAGCTAAGTCATCCCTAAGCACATATAAATAAACTTAGTTTGTTTAATATACAAACTAAGTTGCGAGTGATATCATCTCACCATAATAAACTTTACTCGTACATTATGAAGGAGGAGTAAGCCATCATGGATCAAAAAATTAAACAAGCGATAGTCAGGGGAGAAACCTCGCTTGGCATCGAGTTGGGATCCACACGAATCAAGGCTGTAATGATTGATTCCAATTTTGAAACAATAGCTTCCAGCAGTTACGAGTGGGAAAATCAATTGATCGATGGATATTGGACCTACGACCTCAATGAAATGATTAACGGGGTGAAAGAAACCTATCGCCAATTAAAACAAGAGGTTGTAAATAAATATGGCGTAACCTTGCAAAAAATCGGTTCAATTGGATGTTCTGCCATGATGCAGGGCTATATTGCACTTGATCAAGCAGGGGATCTACTGGTTCCATTCCGTACATGGCGCAATGCCACAACGGGCACAGCTGCATCGGAGCTAACTGAAAAATTTCAGTTTAAAATTCCTCAACGCTGGAGCATTGCACATTTGTATCAAGCGATTTTAAACGAAGAAGAGCATGTCCCTAATATAGATTATATTACAACTTTGTCAGGCTACGTTCATTGGCTGTTGACTGGCAGCAAGGCTCTTGGTCTGGGAGATGCCTCTGGTATGTTCCCAATTGATGAATCTCATCTTAAATATAATGAAGAGATGGTGGAACAGTTTACCGAATTAATTGCCGATAAAGACTACCCGTGGAGTCTTAAAAGTATTTTACCTAAAGTTCATACTGCTGGTGAACATGCTGGATATCTCAGTGAAACGGGAGTCAAGCTATTAGATCCATCAGGCAGCCTGCAGTCAGGTATTCCACTATGTCCTCCAGAAGGTGATGCCGGAACGGGCATGGTCGCTACGAATAGTGTGAAAAAGCGTACCGGCAATATTTCCGTAGGTACGTCTATTTTTGCCATGTTTGTATTGGATAAAGCTATATCCGTACACCCTGAGATTGATATCGTAACTACACCTGACGGCAGCCCTGTTGGCATGGTACTTGCTAACAACTGCTCCAGCGATATTAATGCATGGCTCGGCTTGTTCCGTGAATTCTATGAAGCGATGGGACTGAGACCCGACATGAATCAGTTATTCAGTGTCCTGTTCAACAAAGCGCTTGAAGCAGACGCTGATGGCGGCGGCTTGCTGAGCTATGGCTACTATTCAAGTGAGAACATTACCGGGATTCAAAAAGGCCGTCCACTGTTCGTCCGATCTCCAGAAAGCCGCTTCAATCTGGCGAACTTTATGAGAGTACATCTGTTTACCGCATTTGCTGCACTAAGGATTGGGATGGATATACTGACACAGAAGGAGCATGTGACGATTGACCGTATTATGGCGCATGGCGGATTGTTCAAAACGCCTTTAGTCGGTCAAAAAATGTGTGCCGCAGCACTGAATGTTCCTGTTTCGGTCATGTCTACTGCAAGTGAGGGCGGTGCGTGGGGAATGGCAATACTGGCATCCTATATGATTAATAAGGAGAAAGACGAATGCTTGGCTGATTACCTTACGTCAAAAGTGTTCAAGGATACAGAAGGACAAGAGGTTTATCCTGACAGTGCAGATGTGAGTGGCTTTGCCTTGTATTTTGAGCGTTATACGGAAGGGCTGGCAATTGAACAGGCAGCGGCAGATCATTTGATAGAAAATTGGAGGAAATGATTCACGGCAAAAGATGAAACTGGATCGACGACGATGGCGTAATGGCACGGAACAGCTCGCGGACGACAAGAACATCTCTGCAATGGAAGTCGCATAAACTGCGGCTTTTTTATTTTATACAAAGACCGTATTAGGACAAGAACTTCTAAACAGCCTCATAATCCCAGAAATTCACGATTTACTGAGATAAACCAGCTAATAGCTTGCCCCATTCGATTGGGTGTAAAGTACGAGCGAATTTTAAAGAAGGTTCAGGTCCCGCTGGTGTAATAGCTGGTATAATGGAGAATGAACTTTAAAAATACATAACGAAATAACCGGGAGTCAACGGATTATGGATATGGACTACACGCTGGATGACGGTGCGTGGCGGCTGCTGCTGGAGGGCGTCGCCGCGAACTTTGACGAACTGACGATTATACGAGGGTTTCAACAATATAAACAGGGACGGGTCGAGGAACTGGCGCTCCGCGACGATGGCGTCCATGTGGACGCGCGCGTTAAGGATAATCGAATGTACGACGTCGCCGTCGATCTGGGCGACCTTACAACGAGTGAATGCACTTGCTCTGCGAACCGCGCTTGCACGCACATGGCCGCAACGCTGATGGGGTACGCAGAGCTATGCGGCCGGCCGACTCAGGCGCTTGCCAACGCGCGCAGTGCTTTGAAGAGCGCAGCCGCAGCCGGCAAGTCAGGCGCGTCGCTGGACGGCAGAGGCGGCGGTGCCGCCCGAGTGGGCGAAGGAGCAGCTACGGAAGAACCATCCCGGGCTGGCAGCATCAGTGAAGGTGAGAACCGCAGCACCACTTCGGCGCCCCCTCGAACCGTCAGGCCGACCTTGTCGGAGGCGGAGCTGACCAAGCTTCCCGTGGTCAAGTGGCACGAACGGTTCGAGGAACGCTGCGGACAGATGCACCTGCACATCCGTACAGCGAAGGAAGCCAAAGAACTGCTCACCGACCTGCAGGCGATGCGATCCGAGCTGCCTTGGGCGCTGGAGCAGTTGTTCACACTTCATGCTCTGCTGTTCGTTCTGGAACGGATGGTAAAACCAGCCCAGGTGGACGGGCGCCAATCGGGTGCGTTCAAGGGCTACCATACGCAGCTCGCTTTGGACGGACTGCTTGTCCAGGCGAGGAACCTGCTCGAGGACAAGCTTGCTCTGGCAGACGACAGTTCCGAATACTGGGGCCGTCTGATGGAGACGGGGGATTTTCTCCGAAAGCGCATGTTAATCGAGGATCAGACACTCGGCTGCTTTGCGGGTCTTTATACTTCGCTGTGGCTGCAGTGGCTTGGCCCGGGCTCGGCCGGAAGTGAGGAACTCTACGATGAGGAACTCCGCAAGTTGCAGACAGCGGAAGCTGAGCTTGGACCATCATTGTCGCGGCAGCCGTGGACGCTCGCGCAGTGTCTGCTTCTGCTTTATAGGGCGCGCGACAAGGAAGCACTGGCACTGCTCGTGCGGGAAGGGAGCAAGCTGATGCTGAAGCCAGAGCATCTCGCGCCGCTGCTCGGCGTCCTTGAGCGGGCACAGCATTGGGCGCAGTTGAGCAACTGGCTCGCGGAGACTGGTCCGCTGATCGTCGGCTTCCGTAACGAGGACCTGACGGCCTATGGCGAATTTTGGGCCGTGGTCGTAGAGCAGCTTCCAGAGTTAGAGTCAGCGATGTGGCGGGCTCTCCAGGCGATGCTTCCATTCTCGCGGACCGTCTATGAGGACGCGATTGGCGGCGTACGGTCGATGGGACCGGTGGATCGATTTGCAGATGTGCATGGGGCAGGATCCGCTGTCATTCCGCATAACCACACTGAAGCCGATCGAGAAGGAAGCGCCAGAGCTGCTGCTGCCCTTCTACCATCAGGCGGTGGAACGGTATGTGCTGCAGAAGAATCGCGATGGCTACAAGGCGGCAGCCAAACTGCTGAATCGGCTCGCCGAGCTGTATGGGCGGCTAGAAAAAGGCGAGCGGTGGGAGCAGTTCTTCACCGCGTTCGTAAGCCGGAACAGCCGGCAGCGGACGCTGCAGGAAGAACTGCGTATAGGAGGGCTGCTGTCATGAATGTGTACGCTGATACGCTTACGATTCAAGCGAACCTGACCGAACAGGGCGACGCTTTGATCTTTGGCGCAGACGCATCGGGCTACGTGCCGGCGCTGCTCATCAAGCAGAGGTTGTTCGCGCGGCATGAGTCGTCGTTCTACGGCACGGAGCTTGAGATCGAGAAGGTGGGGGACGAGTTGGAGCTCGTCGTGCTGCCGGCCGAGATGGTCCTGCCGATTTTTTGCCGACCACAGTCTGCTGCCGATGCACGTGACTATTCGTTTCGAAGGCGACGCTGAACGGCTCGCCGCGATTGCTCCAGCGTTAGAGCGCGGCATCGCGGAGCGGAAATTTGTACCGAGCTTCGAGGCCTACAAGATTGGCAAGCTGCTTTGGACGTGGGACGCGGAGGCGTTCGACGTGAAGTCGCGACGGGCACTGCGCACGCTTGCGGGCGGTGAGGACCAGATGAATGGGGACAGCCTGTATGGAGGGCCAGACGAAGACGGTGATTGTGATGAAGAAAACCCTGGTCTGAAAGGTCTCGGCGCCGCCTTCTCCGCGGCGGTGTTCCAGCGCTATTACAGTACAGAGGAAGCTGCCGGCGATCTGCGCCGCGACTTCCCGCTGCTATTCGTTCGCGACCGCGCTGCGTCGGCCGCTGGCTTCGACGAGCGAGGCTGGCTCGTCGCCACAGGCTGGAAAGCTGACACGCTGCCGTTTCGGCCGCTTCTGCAGCTCTTCGAGCCCGCGGACGCCGAAGTCGGCGAATGGCATCTCACGCTCATGCTACAGGATAAGTTCGAACCGGCGAAGCTCGTGCCGATACGGCTGGCCGAGGATGGCGAAGCCTCCGGGACGTGGCCCTCGGGTTGGATGCCGCATGTGCAGGAGCGCTCCGCGGCTTGGCTTGCGCATCTGCGCGCAGGACTTCCGGCGGACCGGCTGGCCGGCAGCCGCGCGGACATACTGAACGCCCCGCTGTCGGACGACGACGCGTGGCGGTTCCTGACTGCGGAAAGCCAGCACCTCCTGGCCACAGGCTGGCAGGTGCTGCTGCCCGCCTGGTGGGAGGAGGCGAGCCGTAAGAAACCGCGAGTGCGCGCAAAGGTTCGCCCCGGTGAAGGCGAAAGAGAGGGATCGGGCAGCAGCCGCTCCTTCTTCGGCCTAGACGCGCTAATCGAATTCGACTGGCGCGTGTCCATTGGCAATACCGACCTCAGTGAGGAGGAGTTCCGGGAGCTGGTCGCCCGCGGCGAGCGGCTCGTACAGTTTCGCGGCCAATGGGTGCCGCTCGATCCCGCCCTTATCGCGCAGATCCGCAAGGCGATGGCAGGCGTTGATCCGCGGCGGGGCTTGTCCTTCCAGGACGTACTGCAGCTGCAACTGCGCCACAACCGCGGCTCTTTCATGCCGTTTGCCACAGACAAAGACAACGAAGGTGTTCGTGAAGATGACGGCGAGGACGAAAGCCAACTGGAAATGGAAGTTGAATTAAATACGCACTTGACGACTGTTATGGCGCAGCTGACGCAGCAGACGGAATTGCCGTCGGTACCCGTGCCGCCGACTTTGCACGCGGAGCTGCGCAGCTACCAGCAGGATGGCTTTTCCTGGCTCGCGCTTCTGCGAAGGTTAGGAATTGGCGCCGTTCTGGCAGACGACATGGGCCTCGGCAAGACAATTCAGTTCATCACGTACTTGCTGCACGTCGCTGGGGAAGCATCTGCGAATGGAGGACGCCATCCGTCACTGCTAATCTGCCCGACCTCAGTGCTCGGTAACTGGCAGAAGGAGGTGCGCCGCTTCGCGCCGTCACTGCGTATTCTGCTGCATTATGGCAGTAAGCGGCTGAGCGGGGATGAGTTTTACGCGGAAGCGGCGGAGGCCGACCTCGTGTTGACCTCGTTCGCGACGTCGACACTGGATCAGGAGCTGCTTAGCGGCTATATGTGGTCGGCGATTTGTCTCGACGAGGCGCAGAACATCAAGAATGCCGGCACGAAGCAGGCCAAGGCGGTCAAGAGCTTGCCCGCGCGGCACCGTATCGCGCTGACGGGTACACCGATTGAGAATCGGCTCGCGGAGCTGTGGTCGATCTACGATTTTACCAATCCGGGATATCTTGGTACTGCCCGCACCTTCGCCGAGCAATTCGGCCAGGCGATCGAACGCGAACGCGACGAGAAGCGGACGCAGGAGCTGCAGCGCCTGGTAAAGCCGTTCATGCTCCGGCGTAAGAAGAAGGATCCGAACATTATGCTGGACCTGCCGGAGAAGAACGAGATGAAGACATACATCCATCTCACCGGCGAGCAGAGCGCGCTTTATGAGCGGACCGTGAAGGAGCTAATGGAAGATGTAAAGAAGCTGAAGGGCATTCAGCGAAAAGGCGCGATTCTCTCCGCGCTGACACGGCTGAAGCAGCTGTGCGACCACCCCGTGCTGCTGACGAAGGAGGCCGTTCCGTTGCCGAAGGACGAACGAGAGGAAGCCGCCGAATCAGCGATGCTCATCGGCCGCTCAGCTAAGCTCGAACGGCTGCTAGAACTCGTGAAGGAGCTGCGCGATGAGGGTGAACGGTGTCTGATCTTCACACAGTACATCGGCATGGGGGAAATGCTGCAGCGGCTGCTCGGCCGGGAACTTGACGAGCCAGTTCTGTACCTGCACGGCGGTTCGTCTAAGACGGCCCGCGACCGGATGGTCGAGCAATTCCAGTCCCGGGAGCTGCCAGACGCGGATCAGCCGAATGTGTTTATCCTATCGATTAAGGCAGGCGGCGTCGGGCTCAACTTGACTGCGGCGAACCATGTTTTCCATTTCGACCGCTGGTGGAACCCCGCCGTGGAAAATCAGGCGACGGACCGTGCTTACCGGATGGGCCAGACGCGTGACGTGCAGGTGCACAAGTTCATCTCGCTCGGCACGTTGGAAGAGCGCATCGATGAGATGCTCGAGAGCAAGCAACAACTGAGCGACGATGTGATCACGAGCTCAGAAGACTGGATCACGGAGCTGTCGACAGACGCGCTCGGCGATCTGTTCACGCTGCGGCGCGACTGGTCGCAATAACGGCCGGTGCGCCTAGACGCCTGCTGGATTAGTTCCCCGCTACGGGTGAGACAACACATTCGCCCCATAGCATAACAGCATCAAGGATGGCCTCGCGCCATCCTTTTCTTAATGATGTTAAATTGGCGTGGAATATGAGCTTGAAAATCTTCTATAATTAAAGATACGTAACATTACATGCCAAGATTAAAAAGGGGAAAGTCACTTATATGAGGGGATTTATTAAGTCTACAATACTGCAAGGTAGTTTTCTTGGGTGTGTAGTGTTAATCGTATTGTTCACATTGAATTATCGTGTAGTGTTGGGAATGCTTAATACAAACAAACAAGAGGATTTTTCATATCAAGACAGTTATTCAATTGTTTATTATGGTGTTCTTCAGAATTCACCTAAACTCGCTATTATGTTTTGGATATTAATCGTTGCTATTGTTTCAATTACGATCGTAGGAGTTGCGAAGTTATTATGGCTTAGATTTCGTTCAACTAACAGGAAACAATAGCTTAATAAACAAGTAAAGCCGCTAGTAACTATGATCGGCGTGCAAATAAGTAAGCCATGGAATACATATATCTCCGGAAAACAATAACATATTTACAACGAACGCCGCATAAAGTGCGGCTTTTTTGTTTTTGTACAGATTCTCCGAGAGAAAGCCTTCATTTTTATAATGCCGCTTCAGCGGAATGAACCCGATTCAACATATTCGATCAATCCTGCACTGGCCTGTCGTTTCACCTCTTTAACATCTTGCAGGGGAGGGAGACCGAACAGACGGCGGTATTCCCGGTTAAATTGCGAGGAGCTTACATAACCTACCTCTAAAGAAGCATTGGTTACATCCATTTGGCCGCTGATTAGAAGCCTTCTGGCTTCCTGAAGTCGAAGCTGCTTCTGGTACTGCAGCGGTCCCATCGAAGTAACAGCTTTGAATTTGTGATGCAGACCAGACACGCTCATGTTGGTGGCATTAGCGAGCTCTTCCATAGTAAAGGAACGGGCATAGTGATCCTTGATCCAGGAGATAGCCTTGCCAATGCCCTCCGCTTGTTGATCAAAGAACACCTGTTGAAAGAATAGATGGCAATACTCGCCGGTCAGCAGTTTAAAGATCATTTCCTGTTTGATCAATCCTGATAAGAAGATGATTTCTTCTTCGGGTTTGTCGAGAAGCATCAAAAGCCTAACAAACAAAGCGAGTAATTCCAAATCGGCTTTTCCAATAAAAGCTGCATTCGAATGCTTTTCGCGTGGCCGAACTCTCAATCCGGAGTCCGTGATGACGGAAGCTATTTCTTGAATCGTAAAATCAATACGCAAGCCGATGTACGGTTGCGTATCTAATGTGTCTGCATTCACTTGCGCTATTGCCGGTAAAGCGATTAGGGATGTCAAAAAATCGCCTTCCCTTGCAAAAAGAATATGGTCTCCGGAATGAATTTTTTTGGAGCCCTGCAGCACCAGACAAAACGAAGGACTCAATACGACGGGAATCGGCGGTGTCTGGCGGCTGTATCGCCTCATTGTCAAATAGGGAATTTGTGTTTGATAACTGCTGTCAGTACTAATTCGGTTTTATTGTAAGTGCCTTAACTTGCTCCAGTAAATGTATCCGCAGCTCCTGCTGCCCTTCCTCGTCTAAAGATGTGAAGTTAACCATCGCGCGCACCTCTCTTTGCATTTGCAGGATTAGGCAATTTTCCGGCAGGAATCATCAGGTTTTTATGTTTATTGTAAGATATAATTTGCTTCAGCGGAAAATTGTTTTATCATCATTCAGCACTCAAAAGGCTGATTGTTTTGTAATTATTCCTATTGGAGAGTTGCATTAACCACTAAGTGTAATAAGGATCATAAAGGAAACGAATCAAGGAGGATATGAATATGCAGGATCAATATAAACAAACCGTTTTAGTTACCGGCGGTACTGGTTTTGTAGCGGGATGGGCCATTTACGAACTGATCAGACAAGGATATAAAGTTCGAACCACTGTAAGAAGTAAGGAGAAGGAACTGTCGGTTCTTAATATGCTTTCGGGTGTAGGAATAGATACCTCACCATTATCTTTCCATATCGCAGAACTTACCAGCGATGAAGGTTGGGATGCGGCGATGGCTGGAGTGGATTACGTGCTTCATATTGCTTCTCCTCTTGTTGCGGGGGATCCTGATGACCTGGATGCTTTCGTGATCCCGGCACGCGATGGGGCGCTTCGTGTACTCAGGGCGGCGGTTAATGCCAATGTCGAACGTGTGGTCATGACTTCTTCGCTCGCTGCGGCAACCCCTGATATTTCTAGTGAAGATCAGCAGGTTAACGAGACGTTCTGGTCTGATCCCAACGACAACAATCTGAATGCTTACCGCAAATCAAAAGCCATCGCTGAAAAGGCTGCTTGGGACTATATGAAGGAGCATACCAGCAAAACAACTTTAACAACGGTTCTTCCAGGAGCTATATTTGGTCCAATTCTTTCCGCATCCGTTCCGAGTTCCATTGGGGTAATCCAAAAGCTGGTACAAGGGGAAGGGCCCGGACATCCCAATATCGGCTTCGAAATCATTGATGTACGTGATTTGGTTGACCTTCATATTCGGGCGATGACTGAGCCGAAGGCATCTGGACAACGGTATATTGCAGTCAACGGATATATGATGATGATCGAGATGGCCAAGTTTCTGAAGCAAGCGTTAGGCGAAGCTGGAAATAAGATTGCGATCCAGTCTATTCCAGATTCTGTGCTAAAGGATGCAGCTAAAACAAATCCGTCTCTTGCCTCTTTAGTTCCAATGCTGGGACGTAAATTCCGGTACACTTCGAACAAAGCAAAGTCGGAGCTGGATTGGAGCCCTCGTCCAGCGGAAGAGACTGTTTTAGACAGCGCAAATAAGCTGATCGATTTTCATTTGATTTAATGAAACGTAACTTGAGATTAAATAAGTTCGGACATAATTTAGGAAGATATACAGGTATCTGATATATCTTTCTCAAACTATTAATTCGGACGTTGAAATGGCCCGAGACGAAACAATCGTCTCGGCTTTTTTATTTTCTTCCATAATCGCAGAATTGACAGATACGCTGTTTTGGATTGTAACAAATCGATGGTTTTGGATATTAAAGATCACTCCATTAATTGCTATACTAACGAGACTATTCATCAATACATAGGAGTGAAGATATGGAAAAGGTACGCTACCAGATTAGAGAAGTAACAGACAAAGCGAAAATCGAGGTTTTTCTGCAGCAAGCCCGCGTTGGCCATCTTGGAATGGTTGATGGACAATTGCCTTATGTTGTTCCACTTAATTTCGTTTGGACAAATGATAAGCTTTATTTCCATGGTGCTGCTGGGGGAAGACGAAATCAGGTTATGATGGCAAACCCGGAGGTTTGTTTCACGGTATGTGAAGAGTACGGGACTATTACGGATCCTGTGCCAGCTAAAACAGATACAGCATACATGAGTGTAATCATTTTTGGAAAAGCAGAGCGTATAGATGGTTTGGATGAGGCCACGCACGTACTGCAGGAAATGATTAATAAGTATGTTCCTGGGTACTATAACCGTCCATTGCCGCAACAGCATGTAGATAAATACCGTTCCGCTGTATTTGGCGGTCCGGTAGAGGTGTACCGCGTTGATCCTAAACATATTACAGCGAAAGCAAATCCAGTTGAGGAAGAGAAAATGTTTAAACCTAATAAATCGATCTAGACAATCAATTGAATGAGACTTTCCGGGAAAAAAATGGCGCTTTATCAATTTAGAAGCTGGCCTATAGAACGCAATTAAAAGGCAAATCCTCATCACATTTTATGATGAGGATTTGCCTTTTCTAAGCCTGTCTTCAAGGTTTGAACGTACTGCTGGCCATTCTTCTGCAAGGATTGAGTAATAAGCGGTATCTCTTATGCTGCCATCGCTTGCAGGAGCGTGAGCTCTGCGTATGCCTTCAAAAGCAGCACCTAACCTTTGTATGGCAGAACGGGAAGGAGTATTGCGAGCATCCGTTTTCAGGGTGACTCTGGCTGTTTTCCACGAATCAAATGCATGGGTAAGCATGAGAAGCTTGCATTCTGTATTGACACCAGTGCGCTGGAAAGAAGTTGCATACCAAGTGCTTCCAATTTCAGCTACAGTAGGCGGGACAAGATCCGTGGGAGAAGGCCCGCTAGCTACACCGGGAGGCCAAGGCGGGGGCCATGTAAAAACTTCGAGATCAAGAAATCGTGTTGTCCCGACAATACGGTCTGTTTCGAGGTGACGTACAACAAACGGCATCGCACGATTTTTCGAAGAGTCTGCCAGAGCAATTTCGATATAACGTTGGGCATCTTCCAGCCCGTCGGGCACATACGTAAAGGAGTAGAATGATCTATTTTCTGAAGCAGCATCGGAGAGGGCATTGGCGTGGTTAATTGTCATCGGTTCTAGTGAAACCAGACGGCCACAAAGGGTCACGGGAGTCAGCATAGTATCACATCCTATAATTGTTGATTAGCTTGAAATCAATTTTTGGATTGCTTATTTTTAATGTTTTGGATGTATGTAGCCAATCCATTTGTTGCTATACTAGCACAGTATTCTTCATACCTGCAATATTACACTGAAAGGGTTGAATCCATGGATCAGCTAGTAGAGCAAAACCTCAAAACAGTTAGGCAGCAGATGGAGTTGGCCTGCATCGCTTCCGGCCGCCATATGGATGACGTGAAATTGTTACTAGCCACCAAAACCGTTCCTCTTGATAAATTGCACCAGGCAATTCAAGCTGGAGAGGCGTTATTTGGTGAAAATAAAGCGCAAGAGCTACGAGACAAATTCCCGCTTATGCAGCAGCATAAACAGGTAGAGTGGCATTTTATCGGACATTTGCAAACAAATAAGGTGAAGGATGTTGTGAAATATGTGACACTCATTCATTCTGTAGATCGTTTAAAGCTTGGGCAGGCTTTGCATCAACAGCTTACTAAAGAGAACAAGTCGATGGATATTCTGGTGCAAATCAACACGTCATATGAAGAGAGTAAGTTTGGAGCCTCTCCGGAAACAGCGCTGGAACTGGTAGAACAACTATGCCAATTCGATACCTTAAAAATTAAAGGCTTGATGACAATAGGCAAATTAAATGCCACATCAGAAGAAACACGGGATTGTTTTCGATTGTTGAAAAAAGTGCAAGCACAAATTAAAGATAGAAATTATCCGCAAGTAGAAATGGACACTCTTTCAATGGGAATGTCCGGTGATTTCAAAGTAGCAATTGAAGAAGGAGCCACGATCATCCGCGTAGGGACAAGCGTATTTGGCCAACGGTACTTGCCGGATTCCTACTACTGGAACGAAAACATGCGCGGAGATGATTAGGTGAGAGGCAGGAAATATCAGAAAATGATACGCTCCATCAACTTCGTGGTCGTGATTTCAGATCATCTACAAGGAATGTTCTGCAGGAAAAAACTGGCAAGGATACCTATTGCAACAGTATCCTTGCCAGACGCTCAATGCCTCGCTCGATAGCGGCTTCATCTACTTTAGCAAATCCAAGAATCCATCCTTTTCGCTCACTTTTCAAGCTATATTTGCTGAGCGGATAGATACGAATACCTTCTTCAAAGGCTATATTTGTCACGGTTTCCTCGTCAAAGGATTGATCAACCTCAAGAAGCATATGCAAACCGGTCTCGACTCCGCTAAGTGTAAAGCGTTCACTCAATCCAGTGGCGATGATAGCTTTTGTCATGGCTTCGTGCCTGCGCCGGTACACATTTCGCACCCGCCTCATATGACGCATAAAGTGACCGTGTTCAATGAAATGCGCCAGCGTAAATTGCTCCATAATCGGAAGATGACGATAAGTCAATTCCTGAACTTGAGCAAGCCGATGGATGGCTTCATTCGGACCAATGATCGCTGATAACCGGATACCAGGCGCCACCATCTTGGAAAAGCTCATCATATACAACGTATTCTGAGGTCTTTGGCTGAACAAGGTAGGAAGCGGGTCTCCGCGGTAACGAAATTCGCTGTCGTAATCATCCTCTACAATCCAAAACTGTGATTGAGCAGCCATATGTAATAATTGCTGCCGGCGCGGTTCGGACATGATAACACCAACAGCGCATTGATGGGATGGTGTAACAAACACAAGCTTGGATTGTGGATGTATATGGTCTGTGCATAGTCCAGATTCATCGACTGGAGCGGGACATACTCGCATGTTCCGATAATTCATAGCCATCCACGCAGCAGGAAAACCTGGATCTTCGACAGTAACCGTATCCCCTTCCTGCAAAAGAGCTTGGGCTATCAAATCGATGCTGTGCTGTGCACCAGAGGTTAATAAAATTTGATCAACTTGCACATAAATGCCACGTTCAAGTGATAAGTACCGCTGAATTTGTTCCCGAAGTGGAAGATAACCTCTAGCATCACCATAAGCCCATATATTCAAATCATTACTGGTCGACGCCTGCAAAAAAGATTGTCTCCAGCTTTTTTGAAATTGTTCATCGAGATATGGCTCATGAGGAGTGAAATCTATTTCAGGAATAATTCTTTCTTTATTGCCAAACCAGCTGTGCAAATGCTTAATCGAAGCATTCAGTACTGGCAGATCGGGGAGAAGGGGGCCTTTTATTTCCTCGGCCTCTGAAATAGGCTTCACATAGATCGTCTCACTAACCCTTGTCCCGCCTCGACGGGAAGTTACCGTGTATCCTCGGCTAAATAACTCTTCATAAACAATTTGTATGGTCGAACGTGACACGCCGATTAGAGAAGCTAATTCACGAGAAGGAAGCAGCAATTCGCCTGGTTGCCATTTACCGGTTGTAATATTATGGATCGCTTGATCAAGAAGCTGCTGCCACATAGGACGATCATCATTACGATCAACTTTGAGCATTTTATCACCATGATTCTAATGGATTTATGGATTGATGGAAATTATGTTTATTGTTATTTAGTTACAATCCATTGATTGATATCCTATCATAGTGATCATTCATGTACAACTCTACTTGTCCAATCAGAAAAGCGCCATTCAGGCGCTTTAGAATAACAGCGTGATAATCGTGTAATTGTCAATTTACAAAATGGTACTTTTACCTTATTATGCTAGTGTGGTTAACCGAGGGAGGGTAAAAAATGATTTCAGTTACTGAGATGAAATTAGAGGACTCATACAGGATTCGTGATATTGACCGGTCCGAAACAATAGAGCTGATTTATAAATGCCTTGATGGTGAGATTCAAGAGGTAAAGCTTCCACATGAATGCCCGAATTGGGAGGAAGAACATTACCAGGAGATTATAGAGCGATATGAATTTGAACTAAGTAACGGTGGTACAGCCTATGGAGCATATGACGGGGACAAATTGATTGGATTCGGAGTGCTGGCACACAAATTCAGGGGCAAAGATCAAAGGCAGCTTCAGTTAGACCTGATGTATGTATCACGCAATTATCGAAGGCAAGGAATTGGAAGCCGAATTTTCCATGAATTAAACCAAGTCGCAATAGAAAAAGGAGCTGCACAACTATACATATCCGCCACTGAAACCGAGTCAGCAGTAAAATTTTATACCAGTCGTGGTTCTGCATTGACATCGGATTTGGACGAGGAGCTTTATCGAAAGGAACCGAACGACATTCATATGACTATAGAATTGTGAAACCGTTAATCTCACGGAAAACTTTATCATCATAAAATAAGGAAAGTGCCAGTCACTATGACTGGCTCAGGCTGTAGAGAAACCCCTTATTTTTTGTAGGGGCCTAAATCTCTCGAAATTTTTTCACCTAAATGTGGTTCTCAGATCGTTTTAAATCGATTTTTCTTTGCTAAGACGAGAGCCACCAAATAAAAATAAAAGTGTCGAAAAGTCCATAGGACTTTCTCGACACTCTGTGCCAGTCACTACGACTGGCTGTTTTTCTAAAATAATCATCCCGTTCGTTATCGAACTTTCACCTGCTATCTAAAACAGGAGGTACCCTATGAGTTCCATTCTTAACGTTATAGAAAAGCTAAAGCTGAACGTCAGGAGTATAGAAGATGTTCCAGAGTCATTTAGCTCAGAGGTGTACAAGCTTACTCTTTCTAGCGGAGAGAACGTTTATGTGAAAATTCCATTTAACAAAGATAAACTATATCGTGAATTTCAGATCCTTGAAACATTGCAGGGAGTTATTCCTGTTCCTAAGGTATTGGACATTTGGTATGGGGATGAACGTACTACTGGAGCATTGCTTCTTTCAGCAATTCAAGGCACGCCTTGTACAGGGGACATTGATGAAAAACTCGCTTATCAAATTAGCATGTATCACGCTATGCTCCATGAGGTTAAAACTCCCGGGTATGGTTATTATTTAAGCGATGGTTATAAGGTGCTTGACCAAAACAATTGGAGATTATATATCAAAAGCAATTTTGAAAATTAGAAAGAGCCATGCAAGGAGATTCTCGATTCACAATTGTTTGAAAAATGTATTCTTCGTTTCGATGAAATCTTATCTGCTTTACCGGCCCCTGATGGACCAGGCATTGTTCACATGGATTTTAGACCAGGTAATATATTGGTGAAAGGTAACGAGGTTGCTGGCATTATCGATTTCGAGAGTGCCCGTGGCGGATCGTCGGAAATAGATTTTACAAAAGTTAATCGAGATATTTGGGAAGTCAATCCGAGAACAAAGATACCGTTCATTGACGGATATCAATCGATTCGACCTATGCTGGCCCTGGAACAAGTGCTGCCATTTTATAATATTTACGATGCTTTCAGTGCCGTTGTTTGGTGTAAAAACAGAGGAATCGAAAAAAATCAAACATTCCTTCAAGAAAATATTGTTGTTTTAAGGAATTCGGTAGGTTATTGAGTATAGTTGTTTTCGCTTGGAATGCTCACACATTGGTTGTATACGTTTCGTAAGAAAAGATGATGTAGAACTTAATCTGCAACTAAACCCAGTCGAATCTCGGCTGGGTTTTTGCTGTGGATTTGTATTATAAGCATGAGAAACCGGGAATGAGAAAGGGGAGAGCAAGTTCCCGCTGATCCTTAGATTGAACCTTTAATAATTCGTACAACAATCAGAAAACCTTGCTGTTACTGGGTTTGTTCAATCCACTTTCTATTACCTGATCATTTTCAACTAAATTTTAAAATGAAAACGCTTTACAACAAAATTGAAAATATGTTATAACAACATTACGACATAATCAATTTGTGAAAAGGAGAGACCAAATGCTTGACCGTAGCAAGAAAGGCAGCCCGCTTTATTATCAGCTCAAGGATGTCATCTTAAAGCAAATTGAAGAGGGGCATTGGATTGTAGGTGATAAAATCCCAACGGAAGGAGAGTTATGCGAGCTTTTTAAGGTTAGTCGTACGACTGTTCGATTGACGCTTGCCGAGCTGGTAAATGAAGGTGTATTGTACCGGATCCAAGGAAGCGGCACCTTTGTCGCTGAGCATGCTCTACAAGGGGAACGACCGAAGCTGCTAGGACTGGTTGAGGACTTCGAGAAAAAGGGCAACAAAGTTAAAAGCACCGTTATCCAGGCTGGAGTCGTTCCTGTAACGAATGAAACAACACGGAATTTGGAGCTGATTTGGGAGAAAAATGTGTATCAGCTGAAGCGGGTAAGAATTGTTAATCAGGAAATTATAGGTCTTCAGGATGCTTATATACGCAGCAGCCTGCTCAATGTAGATCTGAACAGCTATGATTTTAGTAATCAATCCTTGTATAGAACCTTGAAGAATGATGCTGGCATAGTTCTTACGGAAGCAATAGAGAAGGTTAAGGCAGTACTCGCTGACGAAGAAACAGCTGTATTGCTTGGTATAAAATCAGGGTCACCGCTTCTGTATATCGAACGAGTCACTAAGACCGATAAAGGGCCCATTGAGTTTACAAAAATGTACTTCTTGCCTGACAAGTTCCAATATGTCAACGTTTTGAAAACAACAGATTAACAAAGCAGTTATTCAAGTTTCCTTCCGATTGATAAAGAATCTACAGATTACAATCATGCGCGCAAGTCTGTAGGTTCTTCTCAATATAAAAAATTGTTGGGGGTATTCTTGTGAAAAAAGCGTTGTTCACTACACTTTTGGTAGCGCTAACATTACTATCGGCATGCGGTTCTGGTCCAAAGGGCCAGCCGGAAAGCACAGCAGGAGGCAAGTCAGACGGTGACAAAAAGCTGGTAGTTGGGGTCACTTATACAACGCTTAGACATGAATTTTTCATTGATATTAGTAAGGGGGTAAATAAAAAAGCCGAAGAGGCAGGCGTCACGGTTTTGACGAATGACCCTAACCTTGATTTGGCTAAGCAAGTATCGGCTATTGAGGATTATACTCAAAAGGATGTCGATGCTCTAATCGTTCTGGCAACAGATAATGCAGGTGTTATTCCTGCAATTGAGGAAGCCAAAAGCAAAGGTATCCCGATTATAACGGCTGATAATGTTATTAATTCCGAAAGCGTTGATACGTTTATCGGTACTGAAAACTATGAAGCAGGAAAACAAATTGGCGAGCAGCTGAAAAAGAGCATTGAAGCTGAAGGCAAGGATGCTACGATCGCAATTGTTACCTGGAAGCAGTCCTTTGTTCAGAAGGAAAGATTAAGAGGGTTTAAAGATGCGCTTGCAGATGTCAAGGGTGTTAAATTCCTCAATGAGCAACCAGGCTATAACCGCGAAGAGTCGATGTCCACGGTTGAAAATATTCTTCAGGCCCATCCTGATGTGAATTATATTTTTGCAACTAGTGAAAACAGCGTATCCGGCTCCTTGGCTGCACTTGAATCGGCTAAAAAAAGCAACATCAAAATTGTAGGCTTTGATCCAACATCAGAAACTGCAGAAGGAATTCGCAACGATTATATTCTGGCACTTATTCAACAGCAGCCGCAGCTAATTGGTGAAAAAGCTATTGAAGCGGCGATTGATGCCATTAACGGTAAGAAGCTTGAAAAAAACATTAGCATTCCCGTCATTCTGGTAGATAAGAGTAACGTAGACGAGCATTTCGCAAAGTGAATTAGAAATGGGGAATTTCCTTGAAACAACCAATTCTTGAATTGAAAAACATCGTCAAGGAATTTTACGGCAACCGTGCCTTATCTAATGTTTCTTTAACGCTTATGCCTGGCAGTGTTCATGCTATCGTAGGTGAGAATGGAGCAGGGAAGTCAACTTTTATAAAAATTTTGACTGGCGCATACAGCAAGACGAGCGGCGACATATATGTCGGTGGCGAGCTGATAAACCAGATGGACCCCTTGATGTCCAAAAAGCTTGGGATCCATTGCATCTATCAGGAGCTGAATGTAGCGAATGATTTGACGGTAGCCGAAAATGTATTCCTGGGCATTCAACCTGTCAAACGGTTTGGCCTTATTCATTGGAAGAAAATGAATCAAGATGCGAAGGTCATATTCGATTCCCTGCAAATCCGGATCGATCCTAAGCAGCTAGTGAGGCATGTGAGCATTGCCCAGAAACAAATGATCGAAATAGCAAGAGCCATTTCACAGCAAGCTAAAGTGCTTATTATGGATGAACCAACCTCTTCGCTATCGGATAGAGAAATTGAAATACTGCTTCGTTTGATTGGGGAGCTCAAGCAGCAGGGAATAGGAATCTTGTATATTTCACATCGCATGGATGAAATTTTCCGGATTGCAGATACGGTGACCGTGCTTCGTGACGGTCAGCATATTAAGACGATGCCTTTGAAGGAGGTAAGCGGGGTTGATGAGCTGGTGGAGCTCATGGCTAACCGAAAGGTTGCGGATTACTTCAACAAGGTTGAGGTACCGATCGGCAAGCCGGTGTTGAAGGTAGAAGGGCTTAGTAAAAGCAATATGTTCCATAATATTGGCTTCGAGCTGCGAGAGGGAGAAATTGTAGGAATTGCTGGCTTGGTAGGATCAGGCAGAACCGAGATCGCCATGACATTATTCGGAATGCTGAAGAAGGATAGCGGTACGATTTCGATCGACGGCAGGCCAGTCGACATTCGCAGTCCTAGAGACGCCATTAAGCTGGGCATAGGCTTTGTAACCGAAAATCGCAAGGAAACAGGACTTGCCCTAAAGATGAGTGTTCGAGAAAACATGACACTGCCTACCCTGAAGCAATTTGACAAGATGCTATGGGTAGATCGCAAGAAGGAGTCCAAGGCTGCTGAAGAATACCGTACTCGGCTTAATATTAAAACGACTAGCCTGGAGCAGCAAATTTCGAAATTAAGCGGAGGCAATCAGCAAAAGGCCATCATAGCACGCTGGATGATTCAGGGCACTCGAATTTTGATTTTGGACGAGCCTTGCCGCGGGGTTGACGTTAGAGCTAAGGCAGAAATTTTTGCTCAGATCAGCAAGCTGGCACAGCAGGGCATTACCGTTCTGATGATCTCATCAGAAATTCAAGAAATTGTCGGCATGAGTGACAGAGTCATTGTCATGAAAGAGGGACATATGGCAGGAATGCTGGAGAAGCCGATGATTACACCAGACCATATTTTGAAACTCGCTTTTGGGGGGGCTAACAGTGCTTAAAGCCAATGCAATCTTACAACCAGAACAAGCGAAGTGGAAGCAACTCGCATACTTCCTCTTTAATAAGGGCAGCACAACAATCGGACTTATTCTCTTATTCGTCATTATGTCTTTTGCAAGCAGTGATTTTCTTACAATAGACAATTTGTTAAATGTATTTCGACAATCAGCCGTGCTTTGCATTATGGCTGTTGCGATGACCTTTATCATTATATCCGGTGGTATTGATTTGAGCGCAGGCTCTCAAATTGCTGTAAGCGGTGTCATTGCGGCAGGATTAATCGCAGCAGGTGTACCCGTGCCGCTTGCAATTCTCATTACCATTGTAGTTGGGGCTGCCATCGGTCTATTCGTCGGTACGGTCATATCAACGCAAAAGATTCCGCCTTTTATTGTTACGCTGGCGATGCTCACCATATTGAGCGGAATTGCCTTCGTATATACAGAAGGTAACCCCATCCCGATCAACGATGCATTTTTCCGATCGCTGGGAAGAGGTTATCTTGGCCCGATTCCAGTGCCAATTATTATTATGATAGCGGTTGCAATCGTTGGACACCTGCTGCTGACGCATACAAGGTTTGGCAGAGCGATCTACGCGATAGGCGGCAATGAAGAAGCTGCTAGGCTTTGCGGCATTCGAGTCAATTGGGTAAAGACAGGCATTTATGTATTTGGAAGCATGGTCATGTCAATCGCAGGTATTTTGTTAGCTTCTCGTTTGTCTACAGGTTCTCCAAATGCTGGTACTGGATCAGAGTTGGATGCTATCGCTGCTGTTGTATTAGGAGGCACCAATTTATTTGGCGGTGAAGGGAAAATCGTAGGAACGCTGATGGGTGTTGCGATTATTTCGATTTTGAACAATGGACTTAATTTATTGAATGTCCCTTCCTATCATCAGCTTATGATCAAAGGTATTGTCATTTTGGCTGCTGTTTGGTTTAACTCGATGAAAAGCAGAAGAGCATCAGCTGCTTAAATTGATTTAAATATTTGCATAATAAAATATATAGTAAAGGTGATGGAGAGAAATGAGCGGAGGAATTTTTCCAGCAAAAAAGAATGCACTAGATGAGTTGTTTGGCGTTAAGAAGCCGATTATCGGTATGATTCACTTGAAGCCGATGCCTGGTGCGCCTCATTATAAAGGCGAAAGCATGGATGAAATCATTGAGTTTGCACTTAAAGATGTCCGGACGCTTGTGGAAGGTGGCGTTGACGGCTTGCAAATCGAGAATGCTTGGGACCTTCCTTTCCCTAAGCCAGAAGATTTTGGCATGGAGACGGTTGCAGCTATGACAGCTGTAGGCGTTGAAATTCGTAAGGCAAGCAGCCTGCCGCTTGGTGTCAACTGCTTGGCAAATGCCGTGCTGCCTTCTATTGCAATTGCCAAAGGCTGTAAGGCAACTTGGGTTCGCTCTAATCAATGGGTAAACGCATATGTTGCCAATGAAGGCATCATAGAAGGAGCTTCTGCTAAAGCGATGCGTTATAAAGCGGGATTGTTTGGTGACGATATTAGAGTGATGGCAGACGTTCATGTTAAGCATGGCAGTCACTCCATTGTAGCTGATCGCAGCTTGGCAGAGCAGACACGCGACAATGAATTTTTCGATGCGGATATTCTGATTGCAACAGGTAATCGTACGGGCGACGAAACAGAGTTAGATGAAATTAACGGCATTAGTAATCATACAAGCCTGCCAGTCATCGTAGGAAGCGGAATGACAGAGAGCAATGCAGTATCTATCCTTTCTGTTGCTGATGGAGCCATTGTTGGCAGCTGCTTGAAAGTTGCCGGAAACTGGTGGGAGCCCGTTGAGCTGGAGCGTGTGAAACGGTTTATGCATCAGGTCGCAACCTTGCGTTAGGAGGGTCAGGTATGGCCGCAATAGCAGTTCATGGATTTATAAACGTAGATCTTGCAGGTAAAACAGCTGCTTTTGCAGGCGCTGACCAGGAAGCAGAGCTAGAGGAGTTTCAAGTATTCTCAGGCGGTTCGGCGGCGAATGTCGCCGTCGGGCTGTCCCGGCTCGGCCAGGAGGTGTTCTTCCTAGGAGCAACTGGTGATGATGGTTATGCCTCCTTATTGATAAAGGAGCTGGAGCAAGTCAGATGCGACTATATACAGCAAGTACCTGGAGTGGTATCAGGCACCGTTATGATAACAGTGGATCGTCAGGGTTTGCGTACCATGTATACTTATCCGGGTGCCAATACGCATTTTAATTGGAGGCTTGTGCCGCAATTATTTGTCGGAGGGCTGGATTACTTGCACTTAAGCAGTCCTGCGGATGCTGTTATCGAGCAGTTGGTGCAGTTAAAAGAAGCGAATAGCGGACTTCAAGTTTCGCTTGATCCGAGCAAGCTGCTTACTGGTAAAGGACTTCGGTACTTAAAGCCGTTGCTCCAGCAAACATCTATTTTATTTCTGAATGAAGCGGAGCTGGATGATTTATTTCCTTCATGTCAGCGCAGCGAGGGGATTAGGCAGCTGCATAGCATCGGACCTAAGCATATTTTTGTAAAGCTTGGTGCGAAAGGTGCAGAGTACAGCTTCATGCAAGAAAGCGGGCAGCCGAATAGGATGCATCAGGGTGCGCAGCCCGTTCATGCAGTAGACTCTACGGGAGCAGGCGATGCTTTTGCTGCAGGAGCACTATATGGTCTTGCAAGAGGCTGGGAGCAGCAGAACGTGCTTCGACTTGGTATTGAAATGGGAACACGAGCTGTTGCAGCGGTTGGAGCAAGAACAGGATTGCCATATAGACATGAGCTAAGCGGGCTGAATTGGTTCTCTTGATACCGTGAAGATAATATTATCATTGTTATTTAGTGCATTGTAAAGCCGCAATTTTTGCGGCTTTTTTTGCATTCAGTTTCGGGTTGAAAGTAACTACTTATGCAAGCTTTACAGCTTCTATATATGTCCATCTAACTTAAGATATATCTCCCTTCTAAATAAAGAAACGTTTGCGAGTCCTCCAATACTGCAAGATCAAATAAATCACTGTAAGGTAAATGTAAGACAATGTAAGGCAAATCGATGGCTTACGCTAGCCTGGCAGGATAAGATTGGAACAAACGAAAATAGTATTTTTTTGAAGGAGAATCGAGATGAGGCTGTTTGAACTATTGCTTATTTTGTCAAACATCGGGTTGTTTGCTTTAACAGTGCTATTAAAAACAGGGCGGCATAGAATTCCATTATTCATTGGAAGCGGGATTTCCACACTTTTACTGGTCGTTCATTGGACGGTGGAAGGATACAGAATTCAGCTGATTTTCCCCTATTGCATAACGATCATTTGTTTAGCCATTTCAAGTTATCGCTATTTTAAAAAAACTGGCCTAAGTAAAATCCCGCGATTCATCTTGGGTTCAACTTATACCGCCACAGTGGTAATGCTGGTCGTAACTGCGGGTCTCATGTATGCTTTTCCTGTATTTAAACTGCCTGAACCGACAGGTGAATTTAAGGTAGGAACGCAAACTTTTCATTTCGTGGATCCCAATAGGGAAGAGATTTTCGACGAAGCCAGAGAGGGTAAGAGAGAATTGATGGTTCAAGTATGGTATCCGGCTCAAGCTGGCACCGGCAAATACGCTCCCTTTATTCCAGACACTCAGATTTTACGTTATATGGCCGAGAGCTATGGCCTTCCCGGGTTTACTTTGCAACACCTGAAGTACGTATCCAGTCATTCTTATTCGGGGGCCGAAATCTCTTCGGCACAGACTTCATACCCGTTGATCATAGTAAATCCCGGCTATGGCTCTTCCAGGTTCCTCCATACATCGCAAGCTGAAAATCTCGCGAGTCACGGATATATCGTGGCAGCGATCGACCACACCTACAATACATTTGCAACCGTGTTTCCTGACGGTCGAATCACGATCAGCACAACCAACAATCTATTCTCGCCCGACCATGATTACAGGACAGAAAGCGCTAATCGAGACAAGTTGGGAGAAGTCTTAACCGATGATGTGGCGTTAGCGCTGGACCAATTCAAGCTCATCCAATCGGGGCAGATTCCAAGTCATTTAAAAGGGAGGATTGATCTCGGTCATGTCGGAGTATTCGGTCATTCCATCGGCGGAGCGACGGCTTATGACGCTTCTTACGATCCGCGAATCACGGTTGGAATAGACTTAGATGGAGCGCTTTATCGACTGCGTGACAGAGAGGGTCTGAGAAAACCGATTTTTGTTCATGAACTCGGAAAGTGAATTCGAAAGATTAAAGATGGTGATGGATAACCATGCCTACACGGAGGCAGAGCTTAAACGTATGGGCGACACAAGAGAGTGGATGGATCAAGTAACGGAAGATAAAAAATTGGAGCTTGAACGGATGCGCGAAACGGCCGACGAAGGAGGACAATTCCTCTATATCGAAAATTCGGAGCATTTGAATTTTACCGACGTACAATTCATTTCTTCGATTTTCAAAATTTTGGGAATTACAGGAAAGGTTGCACCCGAAAGAGCGAATTCCGTCATCAATGCCTATATGCTGGATTTCTTCGATATGTATCTTAAAAATCAAGGCGGAACCTTAATGAAAGGACCAGATCGTCGCTTTCCGGAGGTGAAGTTCGCAACCTCGCTATTATAGCATCACGTACAGGCTGCCGATACGGTAGACTCCCCTTCAAGCAGACAAAGTTTATTAAATAAACCGTTTGACGGGGGAGTTTTTTTCTGAAAAACGAATGCTAAATGGTGACATAAAGTAGTCACCCCCCTATATTATACTTCTCTTATAACAAGAAGGAGGAATTGCTCGATGTCTATCCTTGATAGCAGGGAACTTTTTGTTCGGGTTTCTTGTTAACAAAAGCATGACGAGAACAGTTATTCTGTTCCCGCTCCTATATGCTGCCATTTATTTGTTTCCTTTTCGAACATTGGTATTACGGTAGGAACACTAATAGTCGGCTGGTTTATTGCTCAGTGGGGTACACATCAGCTCATGGAGAAAGCAAGTGTGAAATAGGATGAGATTTTCACGTGACAGTTTCCTCTAAATTAAAGCTGCAGGTGGCAGCTTTTTCTTGCGATCTTATGCTTTTTGACAGGAATTAAATCATTGTTTACACCTCGTATTACCAAACAGTAAAATTGAATGAATACAGTTTATGGAAACATGAGAATAAAAGAGGCAGGACTGGTGCCGCAGCTGACAAAGGAGAACGAAGCTATGAAAAAGTACATACTATTCGATCATGATGGTGTTCTGGTTGATACTGAATTCTGGTATTACAAAGCGGGAGAACGTGCTCTAGCTGACATTGGATTTACTTTGGATAAAGATCAGTACCTCCGTGACATGACCCAGTCATTTGGCACTTGGTCTCAAGCGAGGGCGGCTGGTATTGATGAACAAACCATCAGTAGGCAGCGTGAGGTCCGCAACGTTTATTATCAGGAATATCTACGTACAGAAGCGATCGAAATTGAAGGCGTTATTGAAACTCTAGCCGAATTGTCAAAATACGTACGCATGGCCATCGTGACGACTGCAAAACGTGCGGACTTTCAACTTATTCATGAAACGCGCCAGATTAAACAATTCATGGATTTCGTCCTTGTGCGTGAAGACTACGAGCGCAGCAAGCCGCACCCGGAACCATACTTGACTGGCCTAAAGCGCTTCGGAGCTGCCAAAGAAGAGACTCTGGTAGTAGAGGATTCAAACCGAGGGTTGAGCTCTGCCGTGGCGGCTGGTATCGACTGTGCTATTGTCCATAACGATTTCACAAAAACACATGACTTCTCACAGGCCAGCTACCGAATCAAGACTCTGATTGAACTAAAGGATATTATCCTTAATTAATTTGAGAGAGCATTCCATGCTGGAATCGTTTAAACAAAGTCAAAAAACGAATAGAAGTAGGTTTGTTATGAAAAAGCAATTTAAGAATGGTCACCGAATGTTAGAGAGTTTTGGATATGAATTTATTGTACAATGTCCTAATTGTAATGAAAAATCTAAGGTCATATCACCTGAAGGACTCTATTATAGAAATGCAATAATTAGATTCATTTGTATGTCTTGCGGTTTGCTAAAGGAAATGATTCCGAGTACAAATTGTTTTAATCAAAACGTTATTTCTTATGGTAATTCATGGCGTGAAGGTTTGATTAATATAGGCGGGAATTATGACTGGTATTTTGGTTATCCACTGTATTTACAAGTTGCTTGTTGTGGCCGTACTCTTTGGGCTTATAATTTAGAACATTTAAGTTATCTTGAGAAGTATGTTGAAGCTGAATTAAGAGGGTCATCCCCTTACTATTTAAGTGTGGAAAGCAGGCTTCCAATTTGAATGAAAGCAGCAAAAAATCGTGAAGCTGTTTTAAAAGCAATAAATAAAATAAAACAGATGTAATCACTGTGACAGGTCTGATCGAATTACCCTGCTTGTCGTCACAATTTGCTTAAGAAGGTAGCGATAGACCTAAAAACAAGAATGGCGATGCAGAGATGAACTCCTTCAGCATCGCCATTTCTTTATAATAGTTCCTTTTAATAAAGTGAATGGTTTTAACTTAATTATGGATACTAGCCATTACATGCCAGCTGCCGGAAGCGGACAACGTATAAAAATATTGACCAGCTGTCGTTCCTGTAGCGATAGGGATAAGAGGCGCACCTGATGCACCAGGATAGGTGTATTGCTGTGAGGACAGGCTGATGGTTTTGGAGCCAACCAATACGTTTGTGCAGGATGTTGTGGTACATTCCTTTTTGTACACCTTGACGGTAAGGGTGTCGGAACTTGTGCCGGTATTGACGATTACACCGTTTCCGAAATAGATGGTACCGCCGCTGAGGTTGTAAACCGGGCTCGTGTACGAAAAAGCAGCGAATACAGAAGGTGCGAATGAAGCCAACAGGGCAATCACCAGCAGGACGGAAATAAAAGCTCTTTTCATCACAGAACCTCTGATCATTCGATCAGTAATAACTTGTTGTTGCATCATCATTAAATGATTCCTCCTTAGAATTAATTATTGATTCAAATTTGAGTCATCCTGCAAATTCATATTCATTCAATAAATCCATATCCTCCTTCCCGAAAAAATTCATTGTCCAGCCCTTCAATAGATAGAGAGTGTTATCAATACTGAGAGAATGGAAGGAGGACGATTACATATATTCTATTTTATGTCTATTTTATAGACAATAGGATTTCGGGTATATTTTTACCTTTTATTAGGGGGAAATTTAACTTGCAAGGGGTTGGGGGCTTTGATACTCGGAATAAGCTTACCCGGAAAGTGGTTCTTAGGAGGAATTGATATAATTAATTTATTGTCTCTCTCTTATCAGTTAATGGGCAGATTTGGTATTAGCAAACTATAAGAAACAATCCAAGTTGAATTCAACTAGAAATATAGTTAAAGTATATTGTAAGATATCCTTCATGAGCAAAGGAGAACTCAAAATGAGAAAACTCGTTCTATTTCTGCACGCATCGCTTGATGGTTTTGTAGAAGGGCCAAATGGTGAAATGGACATTGGCTGGGTTTCCTACGATGCTGATTTGGAGAAACACGCGAAAGAAATTCTGAGTACGGCCGACACTGTCATTTGGGGACGCGGGACTTATCAGATGATGCACAGTTACTGGCCATCTGTGCCTTCGAACCCATCAGCTTCGCAACATGAACTAAATCATGCTGAGTGGATTGAAAAAACAGCTAAAATCGTTTTTTCCACGACGCTGGAGAAAGTCGAATGGAATAATTCCAGACTCGTAAAAGAAGATATCGAGGAAGAGATCTATAACCTCAAACAGCAGCCAGGCCAGGATATGGTCATCCTCGGCAGTCCCAGGTTCGCACACCACCTTATGCAGCTTGATTTAATTGATGAGTATAAAATTACGGTTTCTCCTGTCCTGATCGGTAATGGATTGCCGTTATTCCAAGGTATTAAGGAGAAGGTCAATCTTAAGCTAATTGAAAACAAGAGCTTTGATTCTGGAGCAATTGGTCTCGTTTACCAGACGGTAAGATGACCTTGTCACTTAGGTGATTTAGCAAACGGGAGACAGCAGTTCAACATAACAGCAGCCGGTGCAGTACTTCCGGTTGCTTTTTTTGTTATGCCAACGTAAGACTTTGTTTAAATTGAGCAGTACTCACACAGCAATTTCCGAGTCATTACAAGAAAATTATTGTTCAATGTAATGGTGCTGAAGGGACTTTATTTGAATCTTTAGCTTCCTTATCGAACTAAAGGAGCGGAGAACTATAGCTCTATCAAAAAAGCTGTAGCAGATCGGAGGATCAGCTACAGCTTTTATTCAAGTAAAGGGCAGCTATGTTCCAATATGTGGTATATTCAGGTGAGACAATTTAAAAGTTAGAAACAATGTCATTATAGAGTGGGAGTTGGTTTTACTGTCAAGGAATTTGAAAATCATTATATTTTATACCATCGCCATTTTACTAATTGCCTCATATTTTTTGAACATTGGACTAAAAGACAATGACAAGGAAATTGAAAAAGCTGTTTTATCTTTACACCAACCGATGGCAAAAATCGTTCATATTGAAGCATTAGAGAATAAGAAAGCAATTGTGTTTTATGAATGGGGAACAGCACCCGATGATTATTTTGGGATTGCAATAGTAAAGAAGAACCTTTTTGGCTGGCACTTTATGAATGGATCTACTTCGCTATCACCAAAGAAGCATAAAATAGGATGGACTTTTTTCGACTTAAAAAGAGACTTTTCAAATTACACAGACCTTCTCTATGGAAAAATATTAGACGCCGAAATCGCAGACGTACTTGTTAATGCTAATGGCGGTAAGCAAATTTCAGCAAAAATCATCAGCGATATAAACAATGATCGGTATTGGTTCTTAATAACAGATGGAGTAACGCTTATGAGTTCTACGGTTACAGCCCGTTCTCAAACTGGAAAAATAATCGATCAGATACCAAGATAAACATTGATCATGAACTCTTCCGAAAAGATGACAAAGTGGCTTATATTAATTCACTGGTTGGAGCGTATTCAAATATTTATCTTAATTTTAATCTAACCAAAAAAGATAATTCAGTTGGTAAAAATTTTCCTGAAAATATAAATATATTCAACAGCCCGAAGCCTTCGTCACCCATTGTCTATTCTTTGGATAATCGTTCAACCAATGTATCCAACGAAGAAATAGATCAGAAATTAAAACTATATATCTCTTATGTTTCTCAAGTCGTTGATACGCTTGACTTTCCAAATAAAATCAAAGGTAAGAGTTTAAGCGAACAGTATAGAACATTAAACGAAGTTAGCGCTTTGATCGATGGATTTAATTTAGAAAAGTAATCATTAATCTTTACGAGTATCTCTTAGGAGGAGAAAGTATGTTCTATGTAAATGTAGAAGGAGCTGTTTTCAGAGAAGATAAGTGGTTAATAATTGAACGAAGTACGAAAGAGGAACACGCTGGAGGACTTCTTTCTCTTGTTGGAGGTACAGTAGAGAAAGAAGGTAATTCCAAGGATATACTAGAACGAACTATAAAAAGAGAGTTGTTTGAAGAAGTAGGCGTAAAGGTGAAAGAAAAGATGGAATTTGTAAGAAGCACCACTTTTTCATTGGAAAATGGCAGT
This sequence comes from Paenibacillus gorillae, assembly GCF_000513275.1. GTDB lineage: Bacteria > Bacillota > Bacilli > Paenibacillales > Paenibacillaceae > Pristimantibacillus > Pristimantibacillus gorillae. The sequence continues at coordinate 47,787 of NZ_CBVJ010000030.1, forward strand.
GAAGTTATTGATATTGTTTTTCTATGTGAATTTGATGAAGGGGAACCCTTTGCTAAAAGTCCAGATGAAGTAGATGCTGTATATTGGATGACAACGGATGAAATACTTAATCATCCAAGGTCCCCAATCTGGTTAAAAGATAGTATACAAGAAGCGGGAGCCCTGCTGCATAAGGTTAACTTGTCATTATGCTAACGGAGAATGATAGTTGAATCATTATATCCTTTAAAAAGGGGGAATGAGCAATATGGCAAATATCGAGCACTTACAGACCGTGAATGCTCCAGCTTCAACGGTATATGAAGCATTAACCACTGCAAAAGGACTTTCAGAAATATGGACAAATGAACTAATAGTCAATGATCAGATCGGTTGTGTAAATGAGTTCAGATTCGGCGGAAAAGGCTTAACAAAGATGCGAGTTGATGAGCTTGTTACCGATAAAAAGATTTTGTGGCAGTGTGTGGATTCAGATCCAGAGTGGATAGGTACGACAATTTCTTTCGATATGGAGGAGAAAAACGGGAAGACTTCAATCATTTTTCGTCAGATGAATTGGCAGGAAGTAACCGCATTTTATCGCTTATGTAATTATAATTGGGCCATTTTTTTGTACAGTCTTAAACAGTATTGCGAAGAAGGCGAAGGTCTGCCGTATCATAAACGGAAGTTTTAGGACCATTTGATAGTAGGCAGGTTTGAATGGGATTTGAAGTCTGATATCATCAAGTAATCAATGAAATGAACCTGGATGATGGATCAGCGAGGGAAAAGAAAATGAATAAAACGGAACGGCAGCTTGCCATAATGCTTGAACTACAACGAAGCAAGGTATTAAGAGCGGAAGATATGGCTTCTATATTTGAGACAAGTGTGCGGACGATATATCGGGATATTCAAGCCCTGAGCGAGATGGGGGTACCCGTATTGGGATCCCCTGGTCAAGGATATTCCTTGATCGATGGTTATTTCCTCCCTCCGGTCAGTTTCTCGGTGGAAGAGACTGTGGCCTTGCTTATAGGGACAGACTTTATTGAACAAAGGCTGGATGGTATTTACGGAACCGGAGCTCAGGCCGCCAAACGCAAGATTGAAGCTATTCTGCCGGAGCCAGTTCGTGACGAGTCGGCACGGGTGCGGGAAACCATGAGGCTTCTTCATGTTAGTGAACCGCTAACTGGCTTGAAGGAAAAAGAATATCTCGGACAATTGCGGATGGCGATTTTGGAGAGGCGAAAAATTAAGATTTCGTACCAGAAAAAAATACCGGAATCGGACGGCAATAGGAAGAGTATGCGTGAAGTCGATCCTTACGGACTGGCGCTCGTTCAGGGCAATTGGATTTTGCTCGGACGCTGCGACCTGCGGCAGGATATCAGGCATTTCCGCTTGTCGAGAATGACTGAATTAGTCGTGTCGGATAAGTACTTTGTTATGCCGAGTGACTTTAACTTGAGCGATTACCGTCCGCCAGATGACCGCAACGAACGCGTGCTAATTCGGGCCAATCCAGAAATAGCCGATAAAATCGCTGAGACCGGTAATTTCTATATAGAAGCGTTCGAGGAGCGATTAGATGATGTTTGGATCCACTTTCGTGTTCGAACACCAGAAGAGTTGCTGCATCTGATCCTTAGTTGGGGAGGAGACGTCGAGGTGGTGGAACCGGAGTCTTTACGTTGCCGGATTCGGGAAGAGGCCGAAAAAATTTTAAAACGCTACTGACATGCTGTTGTCAGTAGCGTTTTTTTATACTGGGATTATATCCGAGATGAATGAGGAGTGTTGTTTATATGAGAAGTACAACAGAAGCATTGCAATCGTTTGAAGCGACGGTTGGCCGGTATTTAGTTGAACTGGAAAACCTCGATATGGAGCAACTACATGCGAAGCCAAACGAGGAGGAATGGTCGATTGGGCAAATGTATATGCATTTAATACAGTCGGCTCAATTATTGCAGCTGCGTAATGTTGATCAGTGTTTGGCGGGGAGCGAAGCAGAGCTCAGCAGCACGGGTGAAAAAACGGAAAATGGCAGGGCCGCGTTTGAACTTGGAAGTATTCCACCCATACGGATACGGGTCCCGGCTTCACCACAGTACACACCGCAGCAGCCGGAGAGTAAGGAGCAACTGATCGAAGGACTTCGTAGCGTAGTAGAACGAATGAAACGTACTGAAATCGCTTTGGGTCAGACAGTGGAAGATAATAAAATCCTTCATCCAGGGCTCGGCGCGTTAAACGCTACAGAGTGGTTTTTGCTGGTAGAAATGCATTATAGGCATCATTTATTGCAACTTGAACGTTTGAAAAGTTTTTTAGAAAATGGGCTGGGTAGTTCCAATACCATGTCTCAAAATTCATGACAAATTCCAAAACAACCTAAACCCATATACAATGATAGCCGCATAAACTGCGGCTTTGTATTTTTTATATGGTCATACTAATTCAGTTCCAGTTTCTAGTGTCAATTTTATAATTAAGCAAGTGTAGGTAAATGGACTAGTAACACTAGCGGAGCGTTTTTTCATACGTATATGTCATGAATGATTATCAGCATATGACCAGTTTGGGATGTTCTCATTTGTAGTTCCTATTTTATCGGTGCTGATAATCATCACATGAACATATAACGGAGGCTTACTGAAGATGAATGAATTTAAGAACGATCTTCAAAATTTGAATATGGATGCGTTTAAAACGAGCGGCATGACGCCGAATGCGGGTCAAGGTCAAGTGGATCCTAAGAATGCTCGTCTATGTATTGGCTTCTGTATCGGCTTTTGTGTCGGATTTTGTTCATGCGGAGGTTGTGGCGGCTGTGGTGGTTGTGGTGGTTGTGCCAGATGTGGAGGCTTTGGCGGCTGCGCACGTTGCGGAGGATGTGCACGCTGCGGCGGCTGTGCCCGTTGTCGTTAAAAGTTACCTATTGAATGTAAACAAAGGTTCAGGACACCTCTGCAAAACTGCAGGGGTGTCTTTCTATTCATGTGCGGGTATGACGGACAAGTAGCCTTACATACCTTTATATAGGAAGCCATATTACGAACGTTTGATTTCAATAATAAGGAGGAATAAAATTTGGATCCTACTACACGCCTTAAAGTGAGAGGCGATACTTTTTTTCTTCCCAGCTCGGACGGAAGTGTCTATTTCCGCAACAATATCGGTTCATTCCGGATGGAAGGCAGCACAATCGCTCAATGGATTGAGAAGTTGATACCTGTATTTAATGGTGAACATACGATGTATGATTTAACGGATGGATTGCCGGAACAATACCGTGATCATCTTTATGAGATTGCTAAAATATTGCATGCAAACGGTTATGTCCAAGATGTAAGTCAAGATCGTCCGCATCAGCTGCAGGAAAGCATCGTTAAGAAATATGATGCTCAAATTGAGTTTTTGGACAGCTTTGACGGGTCAGGTGCATACCGATTTCAATTGTATCGTCAGTCCAGCGTGCTAGTTGTTGGAACTGGCACTTTTTTAGTTTCACTTGTCAAATCCTTATTAGAGTCTGGCTTGCCGCAATTCCACTTTCTAAGCTTGAATACGGAACCGGAGAATCGAACACGGATTTTGGAGCTGGAGCAGCATTATCGTAAATTTGATTCAGAGGTCAAGGTAGACGAGATCAGCTTGTCGAATAATGCAGGAATAGATTGGCCTTCTATTGTAGAGCCTTATGAAGCTGTACTATTCGTCTCTAATCAAGACAGAGAACAGGAGCTAAGATTACTTAATGAAATTTGCCGGCAAAAAAACAAGGTTCTGCTGCTGGCTGTTATTTTTGAGCAAGCGGGTCTAGCGGTTCCATTGTCCTATTCTAATTCGGAAGGTGATCTGGAATCAGCATGGCGCAGAGTTCATCATTCTGCGATTTATAAGGATACGGAGGTTTATACGGCTTCATCCGTTGTGGAAGCGCTGCTCTCTAATATAATCGTCTTCGAATGGTTGAAAACAGCAGCAGAAGTAACGAAAACGGAGAAAAATAATAAGCTGTTTCTGCTGAATTTAGAGACGTTAGAAGGAAATTGGCATTCGTTTCTTCCCCATCCATTAGTTAATGGTCAACGATTCATCGAGAGGATTGAGGATACTCGGCTGCAAGCGGGAACGGATGCAGAGAAACGAGTTTCAAGTGAATTGCTGTCTTTCTTCAGTCAGCTAACATCAACGGAGACAGGCATCTTCCATATTTGGGAAGAAGGGGAGCTAGGACAGCTTCCGCTTTCGCAGTGCTGTGTTCAGCCTGTTGATCCGCTATCAGTTGGCCCTGCGCATCTGCTTCCTGAAATTATATGTAATGGTTATAAGCATGAAGAGGCACGAAGAGAAGCGGGTCTTAAGGGAATCGAAGCTTACGTGTCGCGTATTGCGAATTTTCAAATCAAGCAGGTGTTTGAAGAAAGCGGAATTTCAGACGTTTCAAGATTCGATGAGATTGCTCATGCAGGTGCTGGTGAGACGATTGAGGAGGGCGTTTGCCGCGCTTTGCAACAATATTTAATGAATGCACGGATAAAGTTGTATGAAGCTCAAACACCGTCGATCTCGCTGGTGAAGCTGAGTCATGTAGACGATGAACGATGCCGTTATTATATTAATGCCCTAACCACGATGCAAGGCGCACCATCGTTTGGACGGGGTGAGGACGTATTAGGCTTTCCTATTGTATGGTTACATGCAAATGACCGATGGTATGAAGCCGCTGATCTTAATGTAACGCGGGCTCTTCGGAGCGTATTAATGAGTGCCTTATTTGATGCTCAGAATAAAACTAATCTAATGGCAGTAAAAGCGCATCATATTGCAGTACATGTAAAAGAATCTATTACGGACTCTATTTCGATACCCGCTTGTGATCCATTCGAGCATCGAGAGGTTTTGCAGATGGCTGTGCAGCAATTGAATCGAATTCACAAGCGTTTGCTCGTATTTGACTTAACACCAGAGGCTTTTTTGAGAGAGGGACTGGCAGGCGTGTACGGCGTCTCGCTTCGAGAGGTGGTTGAAGAATGAGCACTATTGTGGCGATTGTTGGCGCAGGTCAGCTTGCGGACTATGTAAACGATATATTATCTGCAAGTTATCAGCTTGTGAGGGTAAATGAACTGGCTTCCGAGTTACCAGAAACGACTGAACTTGCGCTCGTGCTTAGCGATGGCAACGATGCAGCCTCTCATCTTATCGCAGAGGACGTTTTCAAGAAATCAGGTATTCCGTGGCTGCGCGGGTTTGTAGCATTTGGTGAAGGCGTTATTGGTCCGCTTGTCGTTCATGGGCAGGCGGGCTGTTCACAATGCGCTGATTTGCGGCTATTAATGGCTGGAAATGATCGGAAGGATATGTGGGAGCTGCAGCAGTTCATGCATGGAGAAGTTTTCCCTGATAGCTGGTCTTCTCGAAGCGGACTCTTGCATATGGCTCATCATATTGCAGCAGAAGTCCATAACATTCTTATCCGTCATACGGCTCAGCTTGAAAATCATATTAAGCTCATTCACCTGCAAACACTCAATAGCTCGGTTCATTTCTTTTTACCAGATCCGCAGTGTACCGTATGCAGTGAAATACCGGATGACACGGCCATAGCTGCGCGAATAAAGCTGCAGTCCAGCCCGAAAATCAGTGAAAACAGCTACCGCACTCGTTCAATGGTTGAGTTGAAGGCGGTTCTTTCCAAGGATTATCTGGACAATCGCAGCGGACTCTTGAACGGAAAAATGATTGATCTTATATCACCATTTGCCGACGCCAGCATCATTTTACCGATGTTCTCAAGGGATGAAGGCTGCGCAGGACGTACGCATTCTTTTGCAGCCAGTGAAATGACAGCGATATTGGAAGGACTGGAACGTTATTGCGGCATATCGCCGCGAGGGAAAAAGACAGCGGTTCATGACAGTTTCGATCATTTAACAGAGACTGCACTGGACCCCTCTCGAGTAGGAACACATGATAATGCGCAGTATGAGCGACCCGATTTTCCGTTCCAACCCTTTGATCCAAGCAGGAAAATGGATTGGGTCTGGGGGTATTCGTTCATGCAGGAGAAGCCGATTCTTGTGCCAGAGCTGCTCGCTTATTACAGCTCCGGCTGCGGTCACGGCTTTGTCTATGAAACCTCAAATGGCTGCGCTTTAGGAGGAAGCTTGGAGGAAGCTATATTTTACGGCATATTGGAGGTTGTAGAACGGGATTCTTTTCTAATGACTTGGTATGCGAAGTTGCCGCTCGTTCCTTTAGATCCTTATTCCTCCGGTGATCTTGAAATGAATTTAATGGTCGAGCGACTGCGCGATGTCGTCGGCTATGATGTGCATTTGTTCGATTCGACGACGGAGCATGGCATTCCCAGTGTATGGGCGCTTGCCAAAAACAGAACAAATCAAGGCATAAATATGATTTGCGCCGCAGGAGCGCATCTTGATCCCATAAGGGCTGCAAAAGGTGCAATACATGAGATAGCGGGTATGCTGCTTGCGTTTAACGAAAAGTTAGAGGCGAATCGCGGGGAATATCTGCAAATGCTGGATGATCCTTTTCTCGTTCGGCAAATGGAGGACCACTCCATGTTGTACGCCTTGAAGGAATCTGAAGAACGTCTGAATTTCCTGCTCGATTATGATCGTCCGGCCCTTTCGTTTAAGGAAGCTTTTAAACCACGGGCGCAGCATGCCGATTTAACCGATGACCTGAATATGTTGATCAATACGTTCAGCAATCTTGATCTGGAAGTCATTGTTGTTAATCAGTCAACGCCAGAGACGCTAAGAAATGGTCTTCATTGTGTGAAGGTGCTCATTCCCGGCATGCTTCCCATGACGTTCGGCCAACACCTTGTCCGCTTGACTGGCCTAGAGCGGGTGCTGCGAATACCGGCAGAACTGGGCTATGTGAAGGAGCAGCTAAAGCAAGAAGAACTTAATAGCCATCCGCATCCGTTTCCATAAGCAGTTTCTTCTCATATACGTTAATTTTCCTAGTATTGGGACTTAGGAGGAGGAGAAATGAGCTTGAAGGAATTTTTGTACCACTTGCAATACGAGCCGGACAAAACGAAACCGCAAGATGTGGAGGTGGATTGGGAGAACGCGCCGCTGCCGTATAAGCTATATCGTCATTTGCCTGTATTTCCTCTCGCTTCCGATGTTCCGCTAGAACTAACGGATAAGCAAGGGCAAGGGAACGGGCAAGAACAAGAGCGAGAGAAACCAACCCTTCGGGATATCGGGTATTTTCTTTGGCACACCTTCGGTCTGGCACAGCTTAGTCATTCTGTTATTGAGCAATATACGGGGGACAAATGGGAAAGTCCATTGCATCTTTGCAGACGATTTGTTCCTTCAGGCGGAGGGCTTTATCCGAGCGAAATGTATTTGTATTTGAAGCTGGAGGAAGTTCCCTATGGTATATATCATTATGATGCGGCTCATCATCGTTTGATTTTATTGCGTGAAGGCCAATTTGATTCCTATGTGAGCAAGGCCTTAGGCAATCGCTGCGATATAACTAGCTGTTTCGCAGTTGCTTTTGTCTCGACTGTATTTTGGAAAAACTTTTTTAAATACAATAATTTTTCGTATCGTTTACAGGGGCTGGATGCAGGTTTGTTATTGGGCCAGTTGTGTGAGGTTGCGAAGCGCTTTGACTTTGAAACGGGGGTGTACTTTCAGTTTCTTGACCGTGCCCTCAACCATTTGCTTGGATTTCCTGAAGCGGAGGAAAGTGTATATGCTGTAATTCCGCTTGCAGCAGATTCAAGCATTGAATGGTTCTACCAAGACACAAACAATAAAACTCCGATTTCGTCAGCAGAGTTATGTAGTGAGCTTCCAAATATTAAGCATGATCACTATATGCGTTCAGGAAAAGTATTGGACTATCCAATGCTAACCCAGATAAATGAAGCATCCATAATGAATTCCACTTTTTCATTTAAACAGCTTGGAAGGGAGCAAGGGGCAGTCCCTCAAACCGATGTTCATGTGTTGCCTCAAGTGAATCGATTGACATATGATTTAGCACAGGCGTGCAGGCAGCGTTACTCGCCAGAAATTGAATTTGTATTAGGATCAGTGAGTCAGTCGGATTTAGCGGCACTATTGCAAGAGGTTATGATATCCTGCCGCTATCGAAACGATCTGGATGGATCGACCGAGAGTCCAATGTCTCGAGCAAAATTAATTGGCTGCTTTTATGGCGTTGAAGGCATTCGTGATGGTGCCTATCTGTATGATGAAATAGCGCATACGTTGCAGCTTATTAGAGCCGGTGATCAACGGCCATGGCTTCAGAATGGGATGTCGTTGGATAACGTGAACTTATTCCAGGTGCCGCTGATAATTCATGTGGCGGGTGATCAGGGACATCTTCACGCCGAGCTTGGTTATCGCGGCTATCGCATTCAACAAATGGAAGCGGGAATGTTGGTTCAGCGCTTACTGATCGCTGCTAGTGCATCAGGAATGGGAGGACGTCCGCTGCTAGGATTTGACGTTAGTTCCGTGAATGAACGTTATGGATTAACTCCGCTCGGACAAACGAGTTTGATTCAAATCCCGGTCGGCCCATGTCGGAGTCGTTCACGGCTTGAGGGTAGTTTATCACAATAATTGCTTTTGAAATAAGAGGCAGACTGAATGTCATTACCATTCAATCTGCCTTTTATAATTTGCAGTCTTAAGGCTGGTGAGCTGCTGCCTTCTTCTGGAACTCATCGATTTCTTGGCATGTGACAGGGTAATGCAGGTGATGATGCACATGCATTGTAGGATAAATCCAAGTATGATGGTAATCTAATGTTTCGATCTCCCATCCATCGTGATGATAATCGTGGAGCATGTGGTCATCCCACATTTCATGCATCATGGGATGATAGTCATCCATCATGGGATGATAGTGATGCATGTAGTGGTAGTCGAACATGTGAGGAAATTGATGCATCTGACTAAAATCAACGTTATGGGAAGGAAGAACAGGCTGTTCATGAGTGGCTTGAGGTCCCCAATTGGTCTGATTCGGGCTTGATTGTATCATTTGAGGTCCCCAATGTGCCTGGTTCGGACTTGTTTTCATTTGTTGGTAATACTCGGGCTGAACAGCAGATTGTTGCATATAAGGCTGATTGCTTATCATGGTGCGCCTCCTTTTAATTATACACTACAATATGCTTTGAACGAAAAAAGGGCACCTATCCCTGTAAAATGGGCTATAACCTTAAGCATTTACGCATAGGACTTAACGAAGAGAAAGACTCCTGTTTGAAGCAAACGGGGAGGTTATTACAATGTGCGCTTCAAAAAAATTATAATGAGCGTAACAGTAGAGCCTTTGAATTAGGTGTGAAAGCAATTAATGCTCTGCAGGATAAATCAAAGAAAATAAGGCAGGATACTTCCAATATGTGGTGAAATAATTATGATAGGAAAAAAAGGGAGGGAGAAACTGCAACTGCATGGAAAAATCCTATCTAATTTCAGATGTTGATGGGTTCACGCCTCACGTCAGTAGATTAGTCTCAATGATGAATTATGTGAGACATACTACAATCGAAAGTGTTTCTGGCCTAGATAGTGAGCAATTAGATTACTTACATGATTCGGAAAGTAATACGATTGGCGCATTATTGTTTCATATTGCTTCTGTAGAGTTTGCATATAGAGTTTGGACAACAGAAGAAAGGCATTTAACACCTTCTGAGTATGAATTCTGGGACCCAGGTATCAAGCTTGGAAACACAGCTAGAGAGCTAATACATGGAAAAAATTTAGAGTACTATATAGATTTACTCAATAAAGTACGCTCGGACACAATCTCAGCATTAAGAGCAAAGGATGATGATTGGTTAAATATTCAACGTCCTTTTAATCAACAGCCCTCAAATAATTACTTTCGATGGTTTCACGTTTTTGAAGATGAAATAAATCATCGCGGACAAATCAGATGGATTATTAAAAGGATTAACCTGTCTGATAATAACCGAGGTAACATGGTTTCTACAAGTAGGGGCGATCAGTATTGACGCCGGGTTACAGTCGTAACGCCATCATTCAAATGAATGATGGTTTTTGATTTGTACAAAGTTATAATCTAGATTTTTATATAGCAAAATAGTGTTTAGAAACTTATTAAATTAACCTATCAAGCCAACGAGGCAGGAAAATCTAGAGTTAGTAAAGAATACATAATTTGTATTTCCAAAATAGGTTGATTAACGTTGTTCCAACTTTCGAGTAATGAATGAAACATAAAATTAAAGGGGTAACTATTACTATGGAGGATTTACAAAGTTTTGTTTCAGATTACACGAAAGATAAGAAGCATTTACAGCTTGCTATCGGGCTTATTAGGGAGGGAGATACTGAATACTTTTCGTTTAGTAATAATAAAAAGAAAAGTATGATCCCGCCTGAAAATATGTTGTTTAAAATCTGCTCCATAACCAAGGTTTTTACATCAATACTTTTATTGGAAATGGAAAAGGGAAAACTGGTTTCCTCGGATGACACTGTTGGTAAGTACGTGCAAAATACGACGGCAGCTATTGGGATTTACCTGCTGTCCAAATTATATTTGACTTAGTAGTCAAAAAGTTGTAAGGTACTCCTATGACAAGACCAAGAGAATTTGATGCGGAGCAGGTACTTCTTCAAGTTATGGAAGTATTCTGGTCCAAAGGATTTAAATCTACGTCGTTCGAAGATCTCACGAATAAGACCCACGTAAAAAAACAAAGCTTTTATGGAGTCTTTGGCGACAAACGTTCACTCTTTCTCGAAACATTAGCTCTTTATCGCATGCAAAATCTTCAACATCTGCAAGAAATCTTATCGCGAGGACAGACGCCAGCAGACAAAATGGACGCGATTCTACACGTATCGCTTTGTCATGATAATGATGAGAATCGAAAGGGCTGTCTTATGGTAAACACCTCCTTGGAATTTGGAGTAAGCGATGATGAAGTAACGAAGCAGGTTGAAGGCATGAATTTGGATGTCCGACACGCATTGGAGGAGGTAATTGAAGAGGGTCAATCGATCGGACAATTCACGACGAAATACACAGCTGCAGAGCTCGCGATGCATTTAAGCAACACACTGCAAGGCATTCGAGTCGCAGAAAAATCAGGGGCGGATAAGAAACAGATAGATACGATCTTACGAACCTCATTTGGTTTGATCCAACTATAATTTTTTTTCGTTTCATTTTTGACCCGTGAGTCAAATAAAGAGAAAAACTGGGGGGTGATTGAAGAAGTCAATCAATCGGATAATTTACGATGAAATACACGGCTGCAGAGTCTACGATGCATTTAAGCAGCTTGAGTGATCCAACTGCTTTTTTTTGCCCCTTTTTTGACCCGTGAGTCAAAAAGGTAATAAATAAAACCAACTGACATTTAGAGAATTTAACGGTGCCTAACTATACGATGGGACATCTTAGTCAAAACAAAAGGAGAATATAAAACAATGACATTAAAGAATCTAACTGTACTATCTGACTATAAATTGGGGCATTTAAAGTTAAGAAACCGAGTCGTTCTTGCCCCGATGACACGTGCTTCAGCAGATTCGGATGGACGACCTACAGAGAGAATGGCGCGTTATTATGCGAGCTTCGCGGCTGGAGATTTTGCCATGCTTATAACTGAATCGGTTTATATGGATGACAAACTGAGCAAGGGATCCATAAATATGCCCGGCATGACGAATGAATCCCATATACAAGGCTGGAAACGACTGATTGACGCTGTACATGCAAAGGGAGCACATATCATTGTTCAGTTGGCTCATGCAGGAGCGTTATCACAGTGGTACCGCGACCAAGACGTAACTGTGGCTCCATCGTCTTACAAACCAGAGGGAGAACGAGTTTTGGCTTACGGACAAGGTGGAGAGTACCCGGCAGCAACCGAACTTACGACGAAGGAAATTCAGGAGCTTGTCAGCGACTTTGCTAAAGCTGCCTCAAATGCTCAGAAAGCCGGAGCAGATGGCATTGAAATCCATGTCGGGAAAGGATTTCTGCACGACCAGTTTCTAACTGAATACACCAATAGCCGTAAAGACCAATATGGAGGATCATTAGAGAATCGTCTAAGATTTATCGTCGAAACCGTGCAGGCGGTCAAAAAGAGCACAGAGGAAGGCTTCGTTGTAGGGGTGGAAATATCACAATATAAAATGAATAACTTCGGATTCAAATGGCCAAATCGTGAAGCCGATGCGAAAATCATTTTTGAAAGCATTGCGAATGCCGGTGCTGATTATATACACGTGACCGACTATGTCGCCAAGGATCCCGCTTTTGGTGAAATCGGAGGCCCGACACTTGCCGCATTGGCTAAAGCATACGGAAAAATTCCTGTCATTGTTAACGGAAGTATCGTAACGAAAGAAGATGCAGAGCAGGTGCTTCAAGAAGGCGGAGACATGATTTCTATTGCAAGAACGGCACTGGCCAACCATGATTGGCCGATCAAGGTTCGAGAAGGAAGCCCGTTAAATCCATTTACGGGAGAAATGTTGGCTGATGGACCAACTATTAAAGATTATGAAATGTTAAATGCCTCGGAATTGCCGCAAATCAAACCAGAGTGAATTTTATAATGAAGATAATAAATGAAGGGAGTTGTAAAAATTGGATCTGGGGTTGTCTGGTAAAACCGTTCTTATAACAGGCTCTACTCTGGGATTAGGCAAAATGATTGCGAAAATTCTGGTTCGAGAGGGCGCAATAGTTTATATAAATGGCCGTGATGGTGACAGAGTGAACTCCGCCATTCAGGACATACAAAAAGAATTTCCGAAAGGAGATATACGGCCCGCAGTTGCTGACTTAGGAAGCGAAGAAGGATGTAAGGTAATTAGATTAACAGTTCCTAAAATAGATATTTTAATCAACAATATGGGGATATTTGAGGCAAAGCCACTATTAGAGATTCAAGATGAAGATTGGTACCGGTTTTTCAATGTAAATATAATGAGCGGAATACGTTTGTCTCGCCATTATCTAAAGAAGATGCTTGAACAAAATTCAGGAAGAATTATCTTTATAGGAAGTGGAGCAGCACTTTTACCATCTATTGAAATGCCTCATTACAGTGCCACGAAGACAATGCAACTCAGTATTTCAAGGAATTTAGCCGAATTGACACGAGGAACAAACGTAACTGTTAATACCGTACTTCCCGGACTTATGATGACAGAATTAGTCGAGAATATGATACGTTCTGTTTATGGAAACGAGATTAGTATTGCGGATGCAGGGAAAAAGTTTATGGCTGATAATGGACATTCGTCATTACTTGAACGTCCGATTGAAACACAAGAAATTGCTGAATTTATTGCTTTCTTAAGCAGTTGGCGTTCATCAGCAATAAATGGAGCAGCTTTAAGAGCAGATGGTGGCGGAATAAAAAACATCTTCTAAATCACAGAGGTGATCGTCCCTGCCCAATTGAGCACAATATTCGTTCAAGAAATCAGCGTTGCCATATATGCGGCAACGCTGATTTTCTTGATTGTGACACAATAATATTGTCGATCTGACGATAACTCCGAAACTTTCGAAGAACTTGACAATTTACTATGGTATTGATATCATTCACTTGTCTGACAAGTAAATTCATAAGTAAGACAATTATAAAAACAAGTCATACAAATAATTATAATTTACACAAAAGCAAGTGGATTAGTCACACAAGAGTAAGCCATACACGTTAGGAGGGTGAAGTTAGAATATGAATACTAAGACCAACATCATTATTCAGAAAATAACTCAGGAGATAGAAGATGGCACATGGCCAGGTGGATCGCAGCTGCCCTCAGAAACGGAGCTGTCAAATATTTTTCAAGTGAGTAGAGCAACAATCAGGCAAGCCTTGCAGGAGATGGCTTTTTCAGGAAAGGTCATAAGAAAAAGAGGAATAGGTACATTTGTAGGAAATGCAACCATTCAATATGGAATTAATGATTTAGTAAGTATAACTAATTTGATTAGTCAAAGTGGTTATAAAGTAAGTGTAGAGCATGTTTCACTTAAGATTGAAAAACCAAGTGCTAAAGTTTGTGAGCTTCTCAATATGAGTGAATTCGATCCTGTTTATTCCGTTGAAAGAATAATTTTAGCAGATAACATTCCCGTGGTTTTTGAAAGAATTATTTATCCTGCACATATTTTGACGGGAGTTAAAGAAGAAGCATTCTATGGATCGAATTTTAAAATGCTGGAGCAACGCGGGATTTATATACAAAGTTCAGAAGGAAAAATTAGTCCAGTGTATGCTTCAAAGCATATGGCATCTCTTCTGAAACTTCCAACAAATGCGCCGCTTTTATTTATGGATTCCGTTTTTAAAAATCAGAACCAAGAAGCGATCTATTGTGTCGAAGAATATTTTACTGAAATGTTTTCATTTCCAATTCACCGGGTTCGATTAAATTAAATTCAGAGTTGGTTAGTTACCATTACAGCTTATTATCAGGCTTATGAAGGGGGTGAAAATGAATGAAAGTAAGATAGGCGCGTGAACTTTTTAATTATCAAATTTAAAAATTTCGGAGGTAAAAAAGATGGAAAATGTAAAAATCGCCATTATTGGAGGGACTGGAGTTTACCGGCTGCCAGGATTTAAAGAGATTAAACAAGTCTTAGTGGAAACAGAATTTGGCTCAATTCCAGTTAAAATTGGAACATGGAATGGTAAGAAAATTGCTTTTATAACTAGACATGGAGAAAAACATTCAATTGCACCAGGGTGCATTAATTATCGAGCAAATATTAAAGCGCTTTCAATGCTGGGAGTGAAACAAATTTATTCAACTGCTTGTGTAGGATCAGTAAATCCGGATTATAGACCAGGGACATTTGTAGTTCTGCGTCAAATTTTTGGAGTTTACAAAAAACAGAAAGAGTTCCTTTTTTCTTTTCGACGGAACACAGGAGGGGGAAGTTATTTCTCATGTAGACATGACAGATCCTTATTGTGATAGCCTCTCAAAGGTTTTAATAGAAGCTGGAAAGATGGCGGGGATCGATGTTAAAGATGGTGCAACGTACTGCTGTATGGAAGGACCGCGTTATGAAACAAGAGCAGAAGTTAAGATGTTAAGAATGCTTGGGGGAGATATTGCGGGACATACCAGTTTCCCAGAACAAGTCTTAGCTAGAGAAGCTGAAATTTGTTATGCATCGATTGGCATTGTATCCAGTATGGCAGCCGGGATAGAGGAAGGACATGTCAACGCTGGTGTTGTTGAGGATACTATGGAAAAGATGTTTGACGATGTGCAGCAAATCTTAATGAATGCAATTGAACTTACAGATGTAGATGAAGATTGCTGGTGTAAACATTCTTTAGAAGGCACAGTACATCAGAAATAATAGGAGAATTATGAAAAATACTCAAAACTTCAATAAAAAAAGACCCCTGAAATCATAAATTCATGTATGCTTGCCGGCCACAGAATTTATCAAAACAGGAGAGCTTTTTCGTTAACCACATTCAAATTTATCGTAAATATTGAAATATTGCAAATGTTGTTTTGCATGCATACCTTATTAATAATAAACAATCTTTGAATAGATAGAAAGGAACATCAAATGGATATCGATAAAAATGGATTGATGAGATTAAGAATCGTCATTGGAATCGTATTTTTATATACTTTAATTTTCCAACTTACTGACAATGCATTTACATTGATAACACCTGCTTTAATAGACACTTATAACCTTTCTACCGGTGTAGGTAGCTGGGTTGCATCTATAGGAGGCATGGGTGTAGCAGTTGGATTCTTGCTTTTTTCTAGTTTCACGGACTTTTTTAATGAGCAAAAAATTACTGATTATTGGCGTATTATTGACATGTCTACCATCTATTTCATCACTGCTAATTCCGGATTCTTATTATGTGATAGTTGGATCCAGATTTGTTCAGTCGTTTGGAGAAGCTGTAGCTTATGC
Source organism: Paenibacillus gorillae (assembly GCF_000513275.1). Lineage (GTDB taxonomy): Bacteria > Bacillota > Bacilli > Paenibacillales > Paenibacillaceae > Pristimantibacillus > Pristimantibacillus gorillae. Next base: position 63,768 of record NZ_CBVJ010000030.1, read on the forward strand.
ATTGTCTCTAGTCTTGGTAGCAAAATATCTGCCTACAAGAGAACAAATAATCTGGTTAGGTTTTAGTTGTGCTAGTTTTGCATTGGCAACTGTTTTAGGAACATCTGTAGGCGGTTTTCTGTCAACACATGTAGGTTGGAAATTCATCTTCTACATTCCGTTAATTTCTATACTAGGATTGCCTTTTATTTATAGGTTTTTACCTGATCATTCGAATAAAAAAACTAAAATGGACTATTTGGGATTCACCATTTTGGCAGCGTTGTTTGTATGTGTTAATTTTATTTTTTCCAGTCCAAATCTCTATTTGCTTATTGGGATTATTACGTTAGTTATACTATTTGCTATTCATATAAAAAGAGCCAAACAACCGTTTATACCACCACTTTTTTTCAAAAACAAGAGATTTATTAGTATTCTTCTTGCACTCATCTTTTTGTTTTTGGCCCAGACGGCAATTGTATTTTTACCGCCATTTTACTGGAAGATATATACGGGTATTCTTTAGAACAGTCATCCTTAATATATATTGTTCCATATACGACTGCGGGAATACTTGCAGTAATTTCAGGAATTATCGTGAATAAATTAGGCATTAAAAGGACGTTATTGATATCAGCTGCAACTATAATAGTTGGTTTAATGATTGCCGGCTTTTGTTCAGCTGAAAGTGTCAGCTATGTTATTGCTGCTTTAACGCTTATCACTGTTGGCTATGCTTTTGCGTATGGACCATTGTTTACGGGTGCGATTTCGACGCTAAACCAGAATGAAATGGGAACGGGAATAGGTTTGTTTAATTTTACTTGTTATCTTTCAAACGCTCTAGGCATTTCGTTATCCGGAATTTTGCTGAATTCCAATATTTCTAAGACTATTCATATTTTTAATGTCAACGAGAAGCTGGGGGTATATACCAATGCGTTTTTGTTTTTCGCAATAACCGCATTAATTGGAACAATCGTTTATTATGTGTCAACTCGTAAACAGGTGAAATTAGAAGCAGAATAAATAAATTATTATATTAATAGGAGTGCTATAAATGAAAAACTTAGAGACAGTATGGATAGAGATGGAGAAAATAACCCGAGATGCAGGAAAATTGTTGCAGAATGGAGTAGAAGCATCTGCAATCCGTCAAAAGGGTGATGTGGATTACGTTACAGAAGTAGATCTTCAGGTACAGACTGTTATATGTGAACAGTTATCAGAGCGTTTTCCTTTGATACAGTTTATGGGGGAAGAGAAAGACAATTCTGAATTAGACTTTGATGGAACAGTTTGGATTTTAGATCCCGTTGATGGAACTGCGAATTTAATCCACGATACAAGAATGAGTGTAATTTCTCTAGCTTTAGTAAAAAACAGAGAAGTTCTAGCGGGAGTTATTTATCAGCCTTATACTGATGAACTCTTCTCAGCTGCAAAAGGAAAAGGAGCATTTCTTAACGGCAGGAAGATTCATGTCAGTAATGTTGATCGTTTGAAAGGAAGTCTAGTTGCCATAGGGACAAGTCCTTATTATCATGAATATGCAGATTGGGTCTTCAACGTATCTAAGAAAGTTTTTCTTTCATGTCAGGACATCAGACGCAGCGGATCTGCCGCTATGGACCTGGCATATATTGCAGCTGGTCGAATGGATGGCATGTTTGAGCGTGTACTACAACCTTGGGACATTGCAGCAGGAAAAATATTAATTGAAGAAGCTGGCGGGAAGATGACAGATCTTCAAGGAAATGAAATGAATATTGTCGATAAAGGAAGTGTGCTTGCATCAAATGGAAGGGTTCATAAAGAACTACAATTACTAATGGATTCTAAATGATTGTTTTCATTAGATTTCTTCTATAAATAAGAAATTGTTTTGATGGGGTGTCCTGAAAGTCATTCTAGATGACTTAGGGACACCTCTATTTTATTTTGCAGAAAAAAATAAACCGTTTCTTGGTAAAATGGCGGCACCACCCAATCATTTACAAAAGGAACGGTTTCTTTGTAGATTCAATATACTATGGATCAACTCTGTCTACCAATAGATTTAGAAGAAGATATCCCCGCTAATTGAATTCTCATCTTTCATACTCAGGCATGTCTCCTTTTGTGCCAATTAGCAATCTGACCGGAACGCCGCGCGCCGGCCGAAGCCAACGGTGATTAGTGTTATAAACGCCAGAATGATCATCGCTAAAGGGAGGGGCCATGCTCCGGTGCCTTCGACGAGAAACGCACCGATTGCGCCGCCCGCGAAATCGCTAGGTTGAAGGATGTGGTGACCAGGGATATGGCCGCGTCGGCATTCTCTCCAGCTAATGAAATCGTAATAGAGGTGTAGATGTGAAGAGTAACACTGAACCTAAATAAAATCTCATATCGTCACATCGTTAATAAGAATACTAGAACAAATGAAAATTGTTTCTGATAGCCTAATGAGCATAGGAGTTTACTATAACATCATGTCTATATAATTTCTCGTTGACGTGTCCTGAAAAATGTTCTACAATAATAACGTAAAGTAAGTTACTTACATCAATATTTGTTGTTCACATATGGAAAGCAACTTTCACTTTTTTCAAAAATGTGATATTGCAATCAGAATTGGACAACTTAAGCTAAATCATAACAGAGAGGGAGTTACATCATGAGTGAAGTTCAATCCAAGCAAGACTTTTTGTCGGCAATTGCAGCAAGAAGATCTATTTATGGCATCAGTAAGGAGCGTATCGTATCCGAGGAGCGTATTGAAGAGGTTATTGCATATGCTGTAAAACATACGCCCTCTTCATTTAACTCCCAAACCGCACGTGTTGTTGTATTATTTGGCGAGCAGCAAGATAAGCTTTGGAATATTGTAACTGAAACGCTCCGCGCAATTGTGCCTGCCGATCAGTTTGAAGCTACACAAAGCCGCATGAATACTTTGTCGGCTGGTTATGGTACTGTATTGTTTTTTGAGGATCAAGATGTTATTAAAGGTCTTCAAGAGCAATTTAGCTCATATAAAGACAACTTTCCAATCTGGTCCAACCAGTCCAACGGTATGCTTCAGCTAGTGATTTGGACTGCACTTGAGCAAGAAGGACTAGGCGCATCTCTACAACACTATAATCCGTTAATTGATGCAGAAGTTACAAAAGAATGGAACTTGCCAGCATCCTGGCAGCTAGTTGCGCAAATGCCATTTGGTAAGCCAGTAGCTGATCCTAGCGTGAAGGAATTCCAGCCAGTAGATGCGCGTATAAAAGTCTTTAAATAAGTTATACCAAGTAAAGCACGAGACCTCCTATTAGGAGGTCTCGGTTTTTTTATAGGGAAAAATACTAATGGGTGTCTCGATTGTTTGCAAAGAGAGAGAATGCCGACGATTGTGGAGGTGTGATATCAAACAAGTAAATTACACTACCGGGAAACGATAGTTGAAAACAACGTAAAGGCAGCCGATCGGAGGATCAGCTGCCTTTTTTACTACTTATTATCGGAGGCGATTTAGGATGGGATGAGACGATTGTATATATAGCAATAAGGCTGCCGTTTTCTTCAATTAGTTCATTACTGTGAATTCCCGAAGTAACTCGTTTAACTTGTCGCGCTCCTCGTAGAACGAACCGTGGCCGCTATACATAAACGGCACGAGCCGTGAATGGGGGATTTTCCGATGCATCTCTTCTGCCTGGCTGAATGGAATAACCTTGTCGTGAATGCCATGCACGATCAGTGTCGGCACTTGGATGCTTGGCAAGTCGGCATTCAGATCGAAATCGCGCAGCATGATGATGATCGAGGCCGTTGACCAGCCGGCAGCTTGCATGCCCATCTGATTGAACCAGTCCGAGAGAGGTTTGGTGATGTACTGAAAGAAGAAAATGTCAGTTACGCCGCGCATCATATTTGGCCGGTCATTCAAAGTTTGTTCTAGCAGCTGCGTTGCAGTCTCCTTGGTGAAGCCCCTTGGCGCTGCCGCGTCTATTAGCATGAGCTTGGATACGTTTCCGCCCTTGTAACGTACCACGTATTTGATAGCTATTGCGCCGCCAGTTGAATGTCCGACGAGTACGAAATCTTTCAACTGCAGCGCGTCAACGACTGCGCGGATATCATCTGCAAGCCGTTCTAAAGTGTAACCGTCATAGGGACGATCTGACTTACCGAAGCCGCGCCAGTCGATACCGATGCAGCGAAACCCTGCGTTCGGCAGTACATTGAACTGATACTCGAACTGGTCATGGCTGAGCGGCCAGCCATGAAGAAATACGATCGTCTTGCTTCCTCCAGGGTTGATGTCCTCTACGTAGAGATTTACACCTGGCTCTACCGTTACGTAATATCCCACTGTCGTTGCCTCCGCGAATCAAAATCCATTCTGGATAGACTATGCGACAAGCGCCCAAAAGTGATCTGAACAAGAAATATTACTCATGATGAAATTAAAGGGCGAAGGGGCAGAAAAACAAAAGCTGCAGCTTCAACTCGTAAAATTACTTGATAAGATTATAAAGGTGGAGTAAGATCCCCTTAAAGTGGACTTTAATTACTTTTTGCTTAAGGGGCTGAAACTATGAATTACAGTATTAAAGAATTTTCCTTAAAAACAGGGCTTTCAGCGCCAACATTACGCTATTATGAAAAGGAAGGTATATTACCTTTTGTAAAGCGTGATGGTAATGGAAATCGGATATACGATGATGAAAATTTTGAATGGATGGATTGTATTGTTGCATTACGTTCCTCAGGCATGCCTATGGCAGAAATCAAGCATTATGTGGATTCTTTTAATGATGGGGAAAAAACCATACAAGAGCGTAAACAAGTGGTATTAAACCATAAATTAAGGATCCAGAATGAAATCATGCAACTGAATAAGCATCTAGATAAAGTGAATTACAAATTAGCTTTGTATGACATACTAGAAGCAGACCAAAAGAAACAAAATAAAAAACTGTGAAAAAACCTTGACTTAAAGTTTACTTTAAGATTTATGATACTCCTGTCACAAAAATTATAAGCTTAAGGAGTGTTAATTCATGAATCATTTGAAACGTGTATGGTTTATTACAGGTACTTCCACGGGATTTGGACGCGCTCTCGCTCAGCAAGTTATCGCTCATGGTGACTATTTGGTGGCGACCGCTCGTAATATAAAGGATATCGAAGCTTTACAACAACAAGCACCTGAACGTGTTTTGACCCTTAATTTAGATGTTCAAAGAGAAGAGGATGCCAAACAAGCGGTTCAAAAAGCGCTTGAACAATTTGGGCAGATTGATATTCTTGTGAATAATGCGGGATATGGTTTATTGGGAGCGTTCGAGGAGCTAGCAGATGAGCAAATTCGCCATCAATTTGAAACGAATGTCTTTGGATTGATGAATGTAACACGAGCCGTCCTTCCAATACTTCGAGACCAACGCTCAGGCCATATCATCAATATTTCTTCTATTTTAGGTCTTACAGCGTTCCCTGGCCTTTCGGTTTACTCTGCAAGTAAATTTGCTGTTGAAGGACTCTCAATAGGTTTGGCACAAGAGCTTGCTCCATTAGGGATAAAACTGACACTGATTGAGCCAGGCGCTTTCCGCACAAAATTTGGTGCTACCACACTAGATAAAGCAGCGACACAAAATACGGAAACTTATGACGACACGGCAGGAGGCATACGAAATTTTCTATCTGATTTAAATGGTGTAGAACCTGGGGACCCGGAACGTGCAGCAAATATTATTGTCCAAATTGCTGAGATGGAAAAGCCACCTCTTCATCTGATTTTGGGGCGTAAAGCGCTCCAAGATGCGAAGGATAAATTGGGAGCGCAATTCAGCAGCATTGAAAAGTGGACAGATGTGACGATATCTGCTGACTTTGATGAGCCAATTCCTTCATCTTTCCCAGAATAAGTCATCGATTAAAAGGCTATGCGTGTCGATCAAGTGCACCGGCCAAGTGGCCGGTTGCCTTTAAAACTTACTCGAGAAAGAACCTTATAAAAGTTAAAGCCGCGATATGCGGCTTTTTGCTTTATTAGTAATATACACGATCTACTAGACAATAACATAGGCGGTTTTTTCCGAAACTGAAATAGTTGACTAATATTGTTGCACACTGATTTTCTAAACGATTATAATGAAAACATGAGCAAACATTCATATAATATTTAGGGGGGACTACGTTTGAAAATCCATTCTGAAAAGGGCAGGCGAACGCTGGGGCTGGCAGTTATTTGCGGTACTACATGTGAAATAAAAATTCATTCGGTGACTTTATGAACAACCGCTGGAACAGAATTATCTATAAGCTTTGGGTTCCTTTATATGATCGGTTTTTCAATTCAGGTGCTTTTGCCCAGGCGCGGGTAACCGTATTATCCGGACTTGATTTAAGACCAGATCAGCGTGTATTGCTGGTTGGAGCCGGAACGGGTGCGGATTTACCACTAATCTCAGGTTATGGTCTATCGATCACTGCCACTGACCTTTCTCCGGAAATGCTGGCTGAAGCCCGTTCCAAAGTCATGCAAGGCGAGAGGATCACATTTTTAGAGATGGACGCGCAAAATCTTGATTTTGAGGACGAAGCCTTCGATGTGGTCATTGCAAACCTGATCTTATCGGTAGTACCGGATCCGGTACGGTGCATGCAAGAAATCATTCGTGTAACAGGAGAGGATGGCAAAATTGTTATTTTTGATAAATTCGCAGCTAATGGCCGTTTATCTCTGATTATGAAAGCTCTCCGTCCATTGGCATCAGTACTTGGAACCGATATTGGCCGGGATTTTAACCTTCTTTTTCTTCCACATCAGGAGCGCTTGCACATTACCGAGGAGCGACCACTTCTGATGCGCGGGATGTATCGTAAAATTGTACTCAGGAAAGCAAAAGAGCGTCTTACGCCTTGAATTGCAGAGTGATTTAGTTTGCGCGGCAGGTTCAAAATGGAGCGGTTGAAGTAAAAGAAAATAAAGTCATAAAAGAATTGTCGGATGACAAGAACATAGTAACATTGTAAGCCGCATTAATTGCGGTTTTTTGTTTTATGTTATCAAGTTCTTGTCAAAATGAATTGACAAGAACTTGATAACATTCCCAACAAGATCCTTCAAAGGACAGCTGCTGATAACAAAATCAGCGATAGTTTTTATTAAAGTAACGGGTAGGAAAGTTACAATTTGTGGGATTTGAGATATACTCGATATTACCAGTTAAGTTATTAAATGAGCAGATTTTATCCATTTACTAACGGATAATCTCCTTATCAGTGCTCTATATTCTGCATGTGGAAAGGTGAGTATATGAAAGGTTCAGTAAATATATTGGGAGTTCCTTTTTCAAAACTAACGCTTAATGAAACGGTACATCAATTAGCTAAACATATCGAGAAAGAACGGCCAAAATTGTATCATTTAATCACAGTGAACCCTGAGATTACAATTTCCCACCAAACGGATAAGATGCTTCAAACTATTGTGAAAGAGGCAGATTTGATAACACCGGATGGGATAGGGATTGTGATAGCTTCAAGAAGAAAAGGTGAACCTTTATCAGAACGTGTCACTGGTTATGATTTACTTCTACGGCTATTAGAAAAAGGGAATGAACAAGGTTGGAGTTTCTATTTTCTTGGTACAGATGAAAAGACGAGTCTTGAGGCTATGGAAGAGATACGCAAGCGTTACCCAAATGTAGTAATTGCAGGGCGGCATAACGGTTTCTTCTCAGAAGATAAAGAAACATATGTACTCAAGGAAATTCAACAATCCAAACCCGATATACTTATTATTGCAATGGGTGCACCTTACACTGACAAGTGGATTTATAAGAACAAGAAAAAACTTGATAGTGTAAAGATTGTTTTTGGCGTTGGGGGAAGTCTTGATGTAATTGCAGGAAAAGTAAAGCCTACACCACCAATTTGGAAGGTGTTGAATTTAGAATGGCTCCATAGGTTACTTACTGTTCCTGTTGCAAAGGGGCAAAAATCAAGGTGGCGCCGACAATCGGCACTACCGAAGTTTTTTTATCGGGCAATAATCAAGAAGTATGAGGCTGAATAGTTAATCGAATTTCAATTGAGGAAGTTAGGCTAACGGGAGACATTAGTTCAAAACAATAAACCGGTAGCAGATCACTAATCTGCTACCGGTTTATTGTTTAAGTAAGGGGGCGGTAATGTTTAATAGCAATACAGGAAAATTAGCGGATAACTAGAATTTTATAAAAGTATGCTTTTACCATTATTTTGTAAGGGAGTGAGTGTAATTGTTTTATGTCAATGCCCGTGCCATCGTAGAGCGTGAACACAATGGGAAAACCGAAATTATAGTTCAGACACGTATTAAGCCAAATCAGCCGAAAGAGCTGGAGTTGCCGGGAGGCCAAGTAGAGAAGTTCGAGTCCTTGACAAACGCGCTGCGCCGTGAAGTGAAAGAAGAAACCGGTCTAGATGTCACTTGGATTGAAGGCGAAGATATACGTATCGACACAGAAGGGATCAATCCGAATTTTGTTGTCGAATGTGTTCGGCCATTTGCCGCATACCAGACGATTAAAGGCGGAATCGATTCGGTCGGTTACTACTTTGTTTGCAGGGCGGAGGGTGAACTACTCAAAGAAGGCGATCATACACATAACCCCCGCTGGGTCACCATAGACGAATTGGTAGAACGGATACACAATGATCCATTACAGTTTATTAACATCGACTGTGCGGCCATCATTTTCTATTTAAAACACCGTGTACATGTCTTGCCAGTTGTTGAAACAAATTAGATTAGAGAAGATTAGTTCACCATTGGGATTTGCAATCTTGGAATGCTAGCCCAGACTCCGTAAATGTAGCAATTACGAATTTTCAGGAACTGACTGGGTATAGAGAAAATCATTTAGTAATCGATGATTTGCTTGAATTGGGTTACATTAAAGCGAACAATAAGAAAAATGATGTGATTTTGTTTAAAGCATTTAGATGTTGAACTAATAATGAATGATTGTTTTTACGCGAGGAGACCTGAGCAATTGAAGCTTTTTGCAAAGGAAGTAAAGAAGATAATATTCAATAATTACGAGTTTCTTTGCGTAATTGACGAAAGACCTGAAAGGGAATTTATTAGTTTTAAAATATACCCGTCCAATACGAAAACGTCGTGTTTTTCAATAATGTTCCCTTGGAAGGCCAACTGGGAAACCAATCTTTGTCGACCGATGGTTTGTGCAAAATTAATTCAACATGCCATAAACAGTGGCTGGGACTATAAGATTAAAAATGCTTTAGCTAAGATCCAAGATGGAGACATCTTAATTACGAACTTAGGTTTAGATGAGTTAGAATAATGTCTTTAATCGGTTAAACTATTGTCGGACGACAAGAACATCTATACAGTCCCGTGAATCTCCAGCAATACCGATTTATTAAGTTAACGGGCAGGAAATCATTTAAGGAGCACGTTATATATCTCACTCAGGAACCAAAAAAAACAAGTATTGGTTAAACAAACTTTGTTAGGTACTGTCGTCTGGAAGCTTTGGTTTAGAAGGTTGAGGTTTTACCATTCGCTTCTTAAACCCTTCTGTATATTTACGAATTGTGTTTTGGTGGATACCTATTCCTTCTGAATCAATAACAAATCAGCATTGGTTGAAAAGTGAATTTGAGAAGTTTATCAATGAATGAACCCTATCTCTTTTACAAGCAATAACCTTCAAAGAAAAGGGCAGATTAACTAATTTCTGTCCTTTTAAGAATTTAACAAAAATGTTAATTGACGGAGCAAGTTGAGTGTGGTAGCATTGCTTTAACTTAAAACGAAAAGGCTATGATGAGAAATAGTAGCTATTAGGGATCTCACAGAGAGAAGATGGTTGGTGCGAATCTTCATTGATCTAATAGTGAAGCAGTCTCGGAGCTGTGAACCGAACAGAGGAATCTTAGTAGGCTTCAACGGAGTTCCACCGTTATTCAGGAAACAATATCGGAGATATCCCGTATTGATAGAGTGCAGAGAAATCTGAAATTAGGTGGTAACACGGACATAATAGTTCGCCCTAAGTTGACAAGAAATACGTCAGCTTAGGGCTTTTTTGTTTTATTTCTTATCGTTTGAATATTTGAAAAATTAAAATTTTTCAATAATAAATAATGATTAAAATGGAGGTATTGAGCATGGTGAAAATGACACCAGATGAGTTAAGAAAATCATATATTGATTTTATGAAAGGAATAGGGGCTAGCCAAGTGCCCTCTTCTAGCTTGTTACCAGAAAATGATCCCTCAACGTTATTTACAGGAAGCGGAATGCAACCTATGGTTCCCTATTTATTGGGGGAAAAGCATCCGATAGGTAATGATATTGCTAATATTCAGAAGTGTTTAAGGACAGTGGATATTGACGAAGTAGGAGATACGTCGCATCTGACATTTTTTGAAATGATAGGTCGATGGGAGTTTAAAGCAAATGAAAATAACTATAAGAAAAAGCAAATCGATGCTATTTGGAATTGGCATATTATCGAATTAGGAATTGATCCTGGCAGGCTGTATATCAGTGCTTTTGTAGGAAGTGATGATTTGAATATACAGAAAGATACGGAAGCCATTCAAATCTGGTCAGAAAAATTTAAATCAGTTGGTATAGAACCTATTATTGAAGATGATCCCTATCAATATGGGGCATCTAGAGGTGGAAGAATATTTTTATACGATGAAAAAGAAAATTGGTGGAGTCGAGCCGGGAGTCCATTGGATATGCCTGTTGGTGAACCGGGTGGGCCTGATAGTGAAATGTTCTATGACCTTGAACCAGGCGGTGATGCTCTGGATCATCCTGCTTCTGTAAGCGAGAGGTTTTTAGAAATTGGGAACAACGTATTTATGTGTTACAAAAAAGAAGACACAGGATTTGTAAAAATGAAAAATCCCAATATTGATTATGGAGGCGGATTAGAAAGGGTTGCAACAGCCCTTAATGGTGACAAGGATATTTATAATACGGCTTTCTTCTTTAATCCCAAGAAAAAATTGATGGAGTTAAGTGGTAAACAATATACTGACGATTTAAAGTCGTTTAGAATCATACTCGATCATGTGAGAGCGGCTACTTTTCTAATTAATGATGGTGCTGAGCCAGCTAATAGTGATGCAGGGTATATAACAAGAAGGTTATTAAGAAGGGCGATTCGTGCAGGTAAAAAAATTGGTATACAAGGAAGTTTTGTGGGTGAGTTGTCTGAAGTTTATATAGATGAAGCAACAGCTTATGAAGATTTGATCGGTAACAAAAAGAAAGTTATCGAAATAGTAAATAAGGAAGAAAATCTTTTCTATAGAACTTTACAGCAAGGTGAATTTGAAATACAAAAGCATCTTAAGAATAAGGGGAGAGTTACAGGTGCAGATGCCTTTTATTTTTACGAAACATATGGGTTTCCCTTGGAGTTGACGGAAGAGTTTCTAACTGAAAGTGGATATAGCATTGAGGACAAGGCGTCTTATATAGAGGCGGCCAAGAAACATGCTGACAAGAGCAGAACTGCTTCTGCGGGTAAATTTAAAGGCGGATTAGCTGAACATTCATCAGAAACAACAGCGCTGCACACGGTATCTCATTTATTACTTGCTGGGTTAAGGGAAGTTTTAGGTGATCATGTTCATCAACAAGGAAGTAATATTACTTCAGAACGATTACGGTTTGACTTCAACCATGATGAAAAACTTACGCCAGAGCAAATAGCTGAGGTGGAAAAGTATGTGAATGATGCGATTTCATCAAAAGCAGTTACCTATATTTCAGAGCTGCCTAAAATTGAAGCGAAAGAAAGTAATGTCGAAGGGAATTTTTGGGATAAATATCCGGATATCGTTAAGGTGTATACGATCAAAGATAATGAAGGGAAAGTTTGGAGTCGAGAAGTATGTGGAGGACCTCATGTAGAAGATACAACAAACTTAGGAACGTTCAGTATAAAAAAAGAACAATCTTCTGCTGCTGGAGTTAGAAGGATTAAAGGAGTAATTAATAAATAATTCCAGTACTCGGAACAATAGCTGATGTTTTAGGATTGCCATCGCTTGGTCTTATCGTTGGCGGTACCGCAGTATTCAAATAAAAAGCAACTCGGATGTATGACTTATTAACAACATTGTTTGCTTGTTTGATTATTGTGTTGCTTATTGAAATTTTTAAGTTTAATAATACAATTCATGAGGTGCATACACCTGATGACACTTTGTATCGCTCTAATTGCAATCACATTAATGTAGGCGCTGTGAGTATTATTGTTGCTGCATTTGTATCACTGAAAAAGTCTTTAAGCTAGGAGTTTCTTTATTTTATTTCACTGCTCGTAACGGAAGGAGTTTAAGCTTGTGACAACAACTATTTACGTAGAAACAAGTTCATATAATTTCTGGTGGGGCGTCTATGGCATGGAACCTCTAACAGGCTGGGAAGATATAGTGCTGCATAAAGATAACAAGCAGAGGAATAAGCTGATTGCAATTTGTGTCTGCACGAAAAATTACTTTCGAAACGCGGTTGAGGAGCTAAAGGATGATCCTGATGAGGCGGACTTCGTTCAGAAAATACAAGTTTTCCTTGACGGAGATAAGGTCTGCTATCATTACTATTATGATAGTCCAGGAGACGAGGATCTTTATGAATTGCCTTATGAGAAGTTGCCGCGTAATGAGCATGGCATGTATCCTCGTTCATTTGAAGTATGGTATCCGAGTGAGGGTATTAATGAGGCGGTCATAGAATCATGTGTCAGGGAAGTTAGCCGCGATTATCTTGATCTAGAGGCTGATCATATTTCATTTATTGAACCCACCAACAGGGAGGAGGCGCTGCAAGCCTATTCGGAAGATATAGCTCGTTTTCGGGGGAATGTGAAGTTGGTTTTCACGGAAGAACTGATTGAGTCAATGATGAAAAAAATGTCACTTAAGCGAGAGGAAGTAGTAAATCTGCTTGAGCGCGGCGTATAACCGTAACCAATATCGAGTTAATGGGTATCGGGTTACTCTAACGGGAGAACGTTAGTTTCATAAGATAAGTAGAAGAGGCTACCGGTAAGTTCGATATGAACCCCTACGAAAGAACGAATAGGTAGGGTGCTTCTCATGCCACCGCTCCATGTAAATCGCTCTTAAAATATTGTTCCCGTTTGGAGTAGCGTGATTGCGACAAGGAGGGGTGCTATGTGCAACAAACATTCTTGTTTATGGATGGGAATTATCGTATTAGTATCAATTTGTTTAACCGCCTGTGAAAGTAACAATGCCAAAGTGGTTTCAAAGGCGGTCCCTTCTGGATTTATTTCATTAAAAGAAGCCATCGATGATACTAACGGCTCTCTGCGTTACATGCCGTGGGAAAGCCAAATTGCATTTTTGGATGCTGACAATATCACGATATATCAAACGGGGTTCGACAACAGAGGTTTTATTGTTAAATATAAGGGTGAATACTATATCAATGAGGAAAAGTATTCAGACTTAGTCAAAATTGCAAATTTAACTATGGAACAGCGAAATCAGACATATCATCTAGGCGACACAGTCGGATTGCGAAAAAGTGCAACCGAACAATATGCAGTCAAAGTGGATGCGGTCGAGGTGGAAACGGTCGATGAAGTGGGGATATATACAATCAAATTTTCCGTAGACCATGTTGATTATGCTTACCAGAGGAAGCAATTTTTTGATCATTTTGAAACTAAAAATGGCAGGAGGACTAAGGATTCTACCGTTTTAAATGAAGGAACAGTACAAATTAAACTTCTAGCAGGGGATAAAATTAGGATGATTGTATTAAAAAGTCCAGATTACGATGAATGTATTAGGAGAGTAAGTATTGAGGAATAATCCTACTTGCACTAACACCCAGTCTGATAGTGGTATAACATTCTCATTTGAATATTCACCCAACGGTCTGCGCTACAAGATTGAAAACATTTTATAGCCACATGGAGTGTAACACCATGTGGTTTTTAAATACTATAGAATCGGGCAGCACGCCCATCTACTATCTGTTGAAAACCCAGATGGTAGTTATTATTCCAAACGTATTGTTTTCGAAATGGTTTTTGAACGGTTGTCGATTAAGAAATTAAGAAAAAGAAATATTAGTGTTTCATAAAAGACGAATACATATTCTCGTGCAAGCAATGTACGGAAAGTCATTTTTAGGTTGTAGACAATTGGCGGGCAAAGTTAGGATCATAAACCTATCTGAAAAGATAAAATAGGCAGGGACAGAGAGAGGCATTCGAACGGGGTTTGAATGCCTCTTTTTTGTGTTCGGGCCGCTGAATTTAGCGTTTGTCCCAAGCTGCGGTGCGATAGCGTTTCGGTGTGACACCTAACATGCCTTTGAACACACGGCAGAAGTACGATACCTGCTGGAAACCAACCTCGTCGGCAATTGCGCCGACGCTTTTGGTCGTAGTTTCGAGCAGCAGGCAAGCTTCCTTAATCCGGCGCGAGCTAATATATTGCGTCAGGCTGCTGCCTGTTTTATCGCTGAAACTATGGGACAAATAGTAGGAGGAAAGATGCAAGTCATCGGCCAGCTTCTCTAGCACAAACTTGTCGCGATAGTTCGTATCGACCCAGTTGAGAACACGCTTGATCGTTTGGAAGGTTTCCTGTTCCGGCGCTGTTTGCTTAGTGAGACCAAGCTGCTGTTCGCTGAGGCGGAGCAGTTGCAACGCCGACAGTAGAAACAGCATGTACTCTTCTTGTATCTTATGCGAGGGCACGTGCTGCAGGCGCTGATGAAGACGTTCATATAACACCAACAGCTCATTGTTTGTCGGCAAGAAATAAAGGACAGGGTTTGCCAACTTGGATTTCCATAGCCCTTTGAAGAAATGCTGCAACGCCGGGAACCCCACTAGTGCGGTATCAACGGGATAAGGATCAAACATGAGAACGGTGCGCACGTACAGTCTGTTCATCTCCAGCCGATGCAGCTGGAAGGGCTGGAACAAGAGCAGCGTACCCGGCTGGATTGGAAACACTTTTCCGTGGATATAGGCATTTCCTTCCCCTTCGTGGACATACAATAGTTCCATGCTCTGGTGGGCGTGGAATACCTCCCAGTTTTGCTGATTGCTTGTCCTGCAGTAATTCAGATGAAACGGCTCCTTCCTAACATCGACAGTTGTGCTAAGCTTCATGCCGATCCCCCGCTTTGTCTGGTTTTATGAAAGCACTTTCATACAATGTTTAAAATACAGCAATAAAATAACATTTTCAAGCAATTGCGTGAAAATTAAAGCGCTTATATTATGCTATGCTCGATGTGCTTGGAGAATATTTCTGAAATATTGAGGTGCTGCTGAGTCATTGATGAGTTAAGTCGGTTCCGTTGGTCAAAACCCACAAACAAAGGAGGAGTTGAAATGTTAGAGGTTTTCTCTGTAACAGACAGGTTGAAAAAATGGACCGCCGCCGGTACTGCCGCACTTATTGTGCTTGCTTCGGCGAGTTTATCGCCAGTTCCAGCAGTTGCCGCCGTCCACGCGTCGCTGCCGAATTGGTCGACAGCTGGATATAAGGGCGGGCAGGCGCTGCCGACCGGCGGCACAATCATTGATTTGACAACAAAAGGAATTCAAGCGAATGACGGCATTGACGACTCTAATGCGCTGCAGCAGGTGATAGATGATATTCGCAGCGGAACGCTTAAAGTGAACGGACAAAACGTAAGTGATACGAATCGGGCGATTCTGAAGCTGCCTGTTGGCCAAATAGATCTAAACAAGCAGATCCGCGTTGATGCCAGCTATGTGACGATTCGGGGTGCAGGCAATAGTCCAACGACTGGCACTAAAATCGTATTCAAGCCTACGGCAACCTACAGCGAAGATCCAGCCAATCCGGGTGCGCCGCTGATTGATGGCAAGCTCTGGCCAGGCTATGCGGCGTTCAGGGTGGAGGATCGGACAAAGCATACTAGCGATACGACATATGAGGGCAGCATTAATTTCCATTGGCTAAGCGGACAGCGAGTCGCTTCAAGCGGAGGAGGTACGAAGGGTAGCACGCAGGTGAAAGTGGCATCCGGCAAGGGCAGTACTTTTGCCGTTGGCGACACGATCTATGTAGGCGCTGCGAATACAGTAGAATTTTACAACGAAATGCAAGGCCCTCAGGAATACCGCTATAACGGCCACATGCGGACGCAGATGTTCAAAGTTGTCAGCGTCAGCGGCGATACGCTAACGATCGATAAACCGCTGGAGTTTGATGTACCGTTTAGCAACGGGGGATTGCTTCCGGCTGATCCTGGCGGATCGAACTCGACCTATTACAGCAAAGTGATGAAGGTGACGGCCGTTAAAGGGGTTGGCTTCGAGGATTTTTACTTCACGCAAGATATTTCCTACACTCCTTACGCTTCAACTGTAAATGCCAATGATTATGATCCGGTTACGAATCCAGGCGGCGTCGGGCTTAAATATAAGAACGAGGCGCTGGAATATGCAGTTCACGGCATCTTATTCAAATGGTCGCAAGACGGTTGGGTGAAGAATATTCGTACACACATGACGGGCTCTCATCCAATCGTAACGGAATTCGCCAAAAACATGGAGATTCGCGACAATATCATTTTTGGCTCGTGGAATAAAGGAAAAGGCGGTCATGGTTATGTGCGCGGCTCCAAGCTGTATGACAGTAAAATTATCGGCAACACCATTGATCGGGTACGCCATCTGACACTGCAATGGTCGGCAACAGGCAATGTAGTCCAGAACAATATACTAACAGCCGACATGAACCTGCATGGCGGTTGGGAGCGTCGTAATCTCATTGAGAAGAACACGATCACAATTCCGTTTGAGCACAGCTCATGGGGGGAAGGTGAAGGCGGTCAAGATATACTGGAGGGCACCTGGTATCCGATCTGGTACGGCGCTGGCCCGCATGCAACCAAGTGGTCGGGTGCGACAGGCGAGCAGAACGTGTTCTTCAACAATACGATGTCGAAGCAAGAGACTAAGAACGGCTCTTATGTTACTTACGCTCCATATAATGACACGCACCGTATCTATCAGTTCGGGTGGGACGGCTTGGCATGGACGCATCTGCAGAAGCCGGACGGCACGTTTATCAGCACTTGGGGCAGTAACGAGAAGACGAATTTCACCTCTGCTCCGAATAAAGGCGTATATGCATGTCTAACGTACACAGGCAATTCGCTGCTTGAGTCAGGAACCGCGGTGCAAAGCTGCACACGCGGCGGGGATACCGTCCCGCCTTCGGCACCGGCAACCTTAACTGCAACGGCAGTATCGAGTACGCAAATCAATCTAAGCTGGCCAGCGGCAACGGATAATGTAGGCGTGACCGGGTATGAGGTATATCGCGGAGCGCAACTGATCAGTGCACCAACAACGACGACTTACAGCGATACGGGACTAACGCCGAGCACCGCTTATTCCTATACGGTCAAAGCCGTCGACGCGGCAGGCAATCGCTCATCTGCTAGCCCTGCTGCGGCGGCGACAACGCCGGCAGGCACCGGCGGGGGTAGCAGTACGGTTACGCTTGCTCCAACTGACGATTCTTATGTACATGAGAGCAATGTAACCAAGAACTACGGCAGCGCCACATCGATGTATGTGAAGACGGATACTTCACAGTCGCGGCTCTCGCTGTTGAAGTTTGATGTCAGCGTGCTTCAAGGTGCAGTTGCCAGTGCGAAGCTGCGCGTGTACGGCAATGCTTCGGCTGCCACCACATTAACGGCATATGCCGTAGCGGATACATGGACAGAAGCAGCCGTTACCTGGAACAACAAGCCGGTGACCGGAGCTTCTGCAGGCTCAACGACAATGAGTGCTACGGCAGCCTATTACGAGATCGATGTTACGGCTTATGTGGCCGCGCAGGCAACGGGAGATGGCGTTGTATCGTTTATTCTCGGAGAATCGTCGGGCAAATACACTACGCTGAATACAAGTGAGAGTAATACGAATCAACCGCAGTTAGTCATTACGTATTAAGAGATGGAGAAGGAGGAACTAACCATGTTGATGAGATCGATCAGAACAATTGCTGCAATGTTGTGTATGAGCTTAATGTTGATGAGCGTGCCGCTTGTGGCTGTGTTTGGAGCCGTAACAACGATTAATCCGGCAGATGACACTTACGTTTATCAGAGCAGCGCTTCAACCAATTACGGATCGGCAACCTCGATGTTCGTGAAGTCAGACAGCAGCGCGCAGCGGCTTGCTTTCCTGAAGTTTAATGTAACCGGCTACTCTGGTATTGCCAGCGCTAAGCTGCGCGTCTATTCCAAAGCTTCCGCCATCTCGACCATGACAGCTTCCGAAACAACGGATGGCTGGAATCAAGCTGCGATTACTTGGAACAACAAGCCATCAACGGGCATCCTGATCGATTCTAAACCGCTGACCAACACATTCCAGTACATCGAGCTGGATGTGACCGCATATATTCAGGCGCAAGCTGCGGGAGACGGCATCGCTTCTTTCGTACTGGCTGAGACAGCGGGCAAATATACAGAAATTGCGAGTAATGAGAACGCAAGCAACAAACCGCAGTTGGTAATCGACGCCTCTGGCGTGGGTACGGGCAGCGACACGACTCCGCCGTCAGCACCTGCGGGACTGACGGGAACTGCTGCCTCATCGAGCCAGATTAATTTGAGCTGGTCGGCTTCCACCGATAATGTTGGCGTAACCGGTTATGATATTTACCGCGGCGGCTTCTATTTGAAATCAGTGACGACGAATTCGGCCAGCGATACGGGGCTGGCGGCGCTCTCCTCTTATAGCTATTATGTGAAAGCAAAGGATGCTGCAGGGAATCATTCAGCGGCGGGAAATACGGTAACAGTCACCACGTTGGCTGGCAGCGGCGCAGCTAACTGTTCCACCGCATTGAACACAGCGGCATCGATCCAAACGGCGATGCTGAATGCAACGCCGGGAACAGTCATTCTCATTGCACCGGGCACTTATAACGGCGTTCGCGCAACGGGCGGCGATCCGCGGCTGGACGCAAACGGCGTGCCGACCGGAGTGTTCTATTCTGGCAATAGCGGCACAGCAGTTAATCCTATTGTGCTGCGCGGCTGTGATGCGAATAATCCGCCAGTGCTGCAAGGGCCAGCGGTGAACGACGGTTCTTATGGAATTCATCTGACAGGCGATTATTGGGAGATTCGCGATCTGGTCGTTACGAGAGCACAGAAGGGGATTATGATCGATAACGGCAACTACAATCGGATCAGCGGAGTGGAGGTGCACAATGTCGGTGACGAAGGCGTGCATTTCCGCGACGGCAGTTCGTACAATACGTTGGAGTTGTCCTCAATTCATGATACTGGCAACTATCAGGCTGGTTATGGCGAAGGAGCTTATGTCGGCTCGGATGCGAGTGCAGCTTATGAGCATACGGTTATTGGCAACATTTTTCGCAGCACCGACTTTGGACCAGGAATCACAGCCGAACACATTGATATCAAAGAAGGCGCTGACGGCACAATCGTGGAATACTGCACATTTAATGGCACTGGCATCAGCGGTGCCAACTCGGCAGACAGCTTTATCGATGTGAAGGGCGTCAATTCCAAAATTTATTACAACAGCGGCAGCCGAAACGGCAATAGCTTTGTCGTTGACGCTTTCCAGAACCGTACGCATGGAACGGGTTTTCCGACCGGTACGAACAATGACTTCAAGGGCAACAACGTCCATCTCGACGGCGTAGGTTATATCGTTAATGCCGTTAACGGTTCGGCAATTGTAAATGGAAATACCCGCACCGACGGATCATCAAATCTGTACAAAGGAAAATATTCGGTATATTAATTCGTTTAAAAATGCTCCCCTTGCAGCGACAGGTATTGCATTCGCCTGTATGCTGCAAGGGGAGTTTAATTGCATATACGAGTACGATAGGAACTGATGCCACGGTTGCGTGAAAATAGTCTGCACCTGAGTCATTAAATGAATAAGCACGGCTACCGGCTTGGATCGGCAGCCGTGTTACGCTAACGGGCAGTTTAATTATATGAGTTTATTAACTTCCAGTTTTCTCTAATGTTAGGTAATATATAAGTAACTGAAATTTTATGTTAGGCGGTGTACGTCAATTGGAACATAGCGTTATTTTTCACAAAATATTAACTGATTTAAATTTAGGCTCTTTCGTACTACAACCACAAAGGGTTTCTGGTGGTTTTATGCACAAAATGTATTGTTTAGAGACCACTACAGGAAAATATGCATTAAAGCTATTAAACCCCGTTATTATGAAAAGGCCGAGTGCATTCCAGAATTATCAAAAGGCAGAGCGTTTAGAACGATTATTGCAAGAAAACAAAATGCCTATTGTTCCGGCAATGGAGATAAATGGCCGCAAAATGCAGTGTATCGAAAATCAATATTACTACGTCTTTCCGTGGGTTGAAGGGAGCGCGCTCCCTGGGGATGAAATAAAAGAGGAGCATTGTAAAATAGTCGGTGAACTCTTGGCTAAAATTCACAAAATTGAGCAGATTGAGAAACCCTTTGTCAGAGATGAAATTAGTATTGATTGGGGCACATATATTGCGACGGCAACTACAGAGTGTCCAGAAATCGCAGAGAAGTTAAATAGTTATAGAGAAATCTTGTACGCTTGCCAAGAAGAATTTAATAGGGCACTAAAAAAGATACCGACTGTCACCTGTATATCCAACGGCGATATGGACTGCAAAAATATTTTGTGGGTGAATGGAAATCCTTTAATTATTGATTTAGAATGTCTTGATTATGGAAATCCATTTTGGGATATGTTTACACTGGCTTTAAATTGGTCGGGCAATGATTCTTGCAGCATAAATTTTGATCTATTAAAGGCGTTTATCGTATCCTATCACGAAGAGTATGGGGATGTTCAGGTTGATTGGGAAACGCTGTACGGCAGCGGCTTTGGTTGGCTTGAGTGGCTTGAATATAATATAAAAAGGGCTTTGATGATTGAATGTACAGATGAGGAAGAAAGAAAAATGGGAATCAGCGAAGTCCACAACACAATTCATCGTATCGTTTATTATCATTCTATAAAAGGAAAAATACTACAAAATTTAACATCGGTGTAGACCACCATGCGACATGTATAAAATGACTCGTTCAGCTAGCGGAGAACGCTAGTTTAAAAAAGTCAGTCTAAAACCTTTCATAAGAAGCAAACTAGATTTAATAGCTCTTATGGGAGGTTATTAGATTGGATCGGGGAAAGCTATAAAAAAATATTCATGATTTCACATGATGGTACGATTACGAATTATCGGATATTGCTTGGAGAAAAAGGATTGACCAGAAAAGATTTTCTCGGTGAGGCCGGGGTATATCGAAATGAAGTTGTAGTCTGTTGGTTGCTAAAACTAGGGAAACGTTAGTTCAATTAAGCAATTAAGCACCAGGACGAAGCTGCCAACGACTCTCGTATAGACATATGTATAAAATACGAGTTTTGTGAAAATGTAATGAATAATATTCATGGGTTGGTTTAATGTAACTATTAAACTCAGCCCATTGACGTTCCTTCTCATGATTACTTTCGACTGCATTTTTAACGTAGAACTCCAAGCTTCAGAACCCAAAGTGCATCAAGTTCACCCTTCACCCGAAAAAATGCATTCTAGAAAACTAAAAAATCTACTGATTTCATCAAAACTTATAGTGGATTCTGCATTAACAATTTCGATAAAATCCATTTTATATTGTGATTTCACAATATATCCCGATGTGCCATAATCCCATAAATCCAATATAGATGGCCTCTTATACGAATTATGTTTCAACAGTGAATTATTCCATTCAATCAGAACTGGAATATTAACATTATCCTTTCTGCGAATAATATCCCCCTCGTACAATGAAGGTATCAATCTATCAAGGTTTTCTTCAGTCAAATTCCAACCTGAAATAAAACATTCATTTAGGCCCTTTAATGAGTTAATTACCTCTATCCAAGGCTGGCTAGACCATGTTCCCGCTGTTGATTGACTTTCTGAAATCACTTCAATTTTAGGTATCTTTTCATCAAAGAACTTAATAATTTGCTCTTGAAGCTTATGATCTACTCTATCCTCATAATAAGCTTCATTGTAGTTTAATGGAATGCAAATCCCCATTTCTCCATGAATGAATTTCATAACTTTTTCTGGACTTAATACTTCTACTGTAAATTCTACCATACTACTTCGGTTCCATCCTTCCATCGGAAAATATTCGGGCCAGTACTTGGAAAGGTACTTGCATAGGTACTATTAGTGGAGTTAATCCATCCACTGTCATGTACTAAAGTAGAGTTATGAGATTGAAAATCTCCTGGATTTGGATCTGAAAAGTCCACTGTATCAACGCATTCTTGGTATTCGAAATAGCATTATCTCTTTAAACTCCAACGGGAATCATTATATCATTACAGGTAAATAAACATAAATACGTTTTTATTATAATATTTGTATAAATTCAAAATCAGCACCAAGGTTCGATTAATTAAAAACTAATCGTACCTTGGTGCTGTTACCTTCACCCAGAAATAACTTCTGTTCTTACTTCTCTCCAGTCAAAGCCTTCAATACATCATCGATCTTCAAACTGTCAGAAATCGGGCCGTTCAGCATCCAGTGCCTTGCCGATACTTTGTAGACATGATTTTGCTTCACAGCAGGTATCGATTTCCATAACTGAAGCTTTTCCACAGCCTTCACATTGTCCAGCTCTTTCTGAAAATCGCTTTCCGAGGAACCGGAATAACCAGCAGTAACAAACAGATAATCCGACTCTATTTCCGGAAGCTTCTCTAAGGACAATGTTATGCCCCAATCTTCGTCAGCCTTCTTCTGAAAATCAGCAACGCTTGATGACGCGGTTAATCCCAAATCATTATATAAGATACCGCTATAAGGGAAAGTTGGAAAGAATAAATCGACCTCTTTGTCTATAGTGCGAACCAATGCAACCGTGTTATTCGATCCAACCGTTTGTTCGATCTTCTCCCGGGCTGCTTTTAGTTTATTATCATACGTCTGGATAATTTCATTCGCTTTATCTTCCCGATTGAGCGCTTTTCCTATTTCGACGATAGAAGTTTTCCAATCATCACGGTCATAGGCAATCGTAGGTGCAATTTTAGCTAACTGTTCGTATCCAGCTTGATCCACAATTCCATTAATAACAATGATCAGATCCGGTTCTGCAGCTAATATGGCTTCATAATTAGGGGTATCTGCAGAACTCGTGACAGGAATCTTTTTTTCCATAAGCCTATCATACAAATAACCGCCTTCTATACCGCCTGCCTGTACTAAAGGCGCATCCAGTGATAAGAGCATATCCTCCAGTCCGATAGTAACAATATGTTTAGGCTCAACCGGAATTTCGACATCACCGAGAACATTTTTTATGATTTTGGTTTTCGCTTGTGTTCCCGTTACTGGACTTGTATCCGTCTCGTTATTGGTTTTATTGCCGGCAGCTCCATTAGATTGAGTTTGAGCTGGCCGGTCGGTTGCTATATTTCCATTTGTATTCGTGTTGGATACACCGCTCGAGCAAGCCCCCATGAACAACGTGAAGCACATGAGTAAAATTGCAATCGTAGATGACTTTACTTTCTTATGCATAACTAAATCCCCTTCTCTCAATTGTAGATAACGATTATCGTTATCAATATATCGTCTATTTCTTTGAGAGACTATGGACAATCTTTTAGAAATAATAGGACGATCCTTTATAGCCCTATCGCTTTTAGCTGCGGATCGGTATTTCCCTGGTGAGATGCCCTTTTCTTTTTTGAAAAGACGGTTAAAGTAGTTAACATCTGCATAACCGATGCTGGCAGCAATCTCATGCAAGGCTGCCTCTGTGCTAAGCAATAGGTCAGCCGCTGCGGCAATTCGCACTTGTATCAGGTATCCGATCGGACCGACGCCTATTTTATTTTTAAATTGAATCGACAAATGAGATGAGCTGTAGTTCAGGCCTTCTGCTAGCGATTCAAGGGTAATAGGATTCGAATAATATTCGTGAATATATCTTACGGCTTGGGAAACAATCTCCGGTTTTTGCGTCTGGATACCTTGGCCCTCTAACTGACAGAGCAATTGATATACAAATTGATAAAACGATGCTTTGGTATGAAAGTGTCCCAGTGAGGCTTGCTGCCTCCATCCCTGCTCCATCTCTCTAACCTTGTGCAATAAAGAAATCGAGTGCTGCGGAGCAAAACCGTATTCAATATGAAACGGACGATTTCGTTCTATCATACTTACAATTTCCTGACGGCAAGGCATAGGCAAAACCGCTCTGTAGAAAACAATATAGTACTCGAATTCATCACCTGTCAGGAAGATATCGATGGAGAGCCCCTTTCCGCCATGCAGTACATGAAAGCCCTCGGATAGATATTCCGTTTCGTTTAACAAAATACGTGCCCTGCCCCGGACCGAAAACAAGAAGCTGCTGGCAGGAAGAAGATAGCCACGCAATTCCTCGCCATTTGTCATCCGTGAATGGCGAACGTCTAGCACTTTAATGGAAACGTTGTTCCATGACTGAATATGCTCATCCAAATTCATAAGTTCCACTCTCATATCGTCATCGCAACGGTAAGTGCGATTTACTGTATTCCGGTCTGCATCCAGCAACGTGCTTCCACTCATCACACAAACTGCCTGTCAAGACCCATAGTAATCGATAACAATTCTCACTGTCAATCAAAAAGCGGCGGTCACTCGCCGCTGTGACATCATAGCATCGTTTTTAATTCTTCATTCTCGGATGTATCCATACTTTCCTGTGAATTTCCTTCCCGCTGTTCTTGCTGCATATCATGCGGCTGTTGCTGCTGTTCTTGTCCCTGACCCTGGGGCGCATGCTTGCTCCTGGACCACGTAACAAATGACAAGATCACAGACAGGATTAGAAATAAGATAGGCAGCGCCCACGGATGCTTCAGCATCACATTGGATTGCCACGGCCAAATATAATCGCGCATATCGGCTCCTCCCATCTCCCTCACACTTAACTAGTTGCTGTGCTTATTTTATTGCGAATCCACGACACCACAAACAATAAAATCGGAAATACGAACATTAAAGATAAGTAGATCGGGTTATACGGGATCACTTTCTGGACCACAGCTATATGTTCAACAACATTAGGCGCCATCGTCAGCCCCAGGAATAGAGCGATAATCACGACCGGGAATATGTAAATACGGCTGCTTTTCGAATAGGTAAGCTTCTGGAGACTACGAATTGTGGCAAATAGATAAATATAGGTTTTCAAAAAAGCCATGAAGCAAAAATAGATGACGCCTGTAGCATCCAGCTGCGTAATAAAATCACTTACGGATATAGCTTGTATTAAGGCATACATCGGATAGGTAGCCCGTTTGAAAATCTCCTCTCCGAATACAGAAACAGCCAAGGCATCCGTGAATGAGATGAATACACCGGCAAACAACGATGAAATAATCATCGTCCTTCCTACTGATTTTCGCTCGTTCATTGACGTCCAGACTAATGCCAGCGCAAGCGACTCGCCAAAGGATTGAATAATGCCAAGCGGCCACACGACTTCCCATATGCGCCCCCACCCCTTATCCAGCAATGGAGCTAAGTTGTCGAAGTGTACGACCCCGGAACTGAAGATCAGTATGACTTCCAGCAGATAGATTAACAGAATAATGGGTAGAATGATTTCGGTCAGCTTGCCCATGACCTCTATTCCAGAATAAAGACCATAGGAGATGACCAGCATAAAGAATAGCAGAATGACCCAAGGAGGCGTGCCGGGCAATATGGTTGTCGGCACCAGGTTTTTAATATCTGCGACAATCCTTCCCGAGATATACAAGAACAACAGCGGGTGCATCCAAGCGATCGGAGTACCCAGCACCTTGCCGAACTGTGCCGGATAGCATTCGATATAAGTCAGCCCTGGATTGAAATGCGTAATCCTCGTATAGATCCAGACGACAGCTGTGCCAAAAAAGGTAGAAATCAGAACAGCAAGCCACGAGTCTCTCCCAGCCCCTGCAGCAAAACCAAATATAATGGTTGTCCCGATCTGATAAATAATGGATATCGTGAGCAGTTGGTGACGAGAAATGATTTCCATAGTATCACGATCCCTGTTCTTTGTTCAAATTTTTGCTGACTATTTTTTCATCTCTTTTTCTTCCCAGATTAACGAATCGTTAATACGGCCTGTCCCGATAATCGTGAATTTCGTCGTAACATTTACTTTAATATTGGAAAACTCTTCATCCCATCGGTCTGCGTATTTTTCGTTCCATACTTTATTGTTTTGCCGATGCACTTTACTTCCAAACCCGATAATGTCAGTTTTGAATTTTTTTTTAGATTTTTGAATCGTTAACCGTACCCGCTTTTCGACCTCATCTTCAAACAGTCGTTGAACCGTGTGTAAATTATTACTGCTATTTGTACTTAATTTCGTCGTATTTTCAAATAAATCACCGGTCATTTCTAAATGAACTTGAAACTGTACCTGGTCATTTTCGATTTTGGATTTAATGGTTGCTTTCGATTTCATCAATTGAACACTTAATTTACCGAACAGCTTGTTTTCCTCAGGAATCATAACGGTAATGACAGAGTCTTTCATTTTATTGCGCAGCCATAGTAACGTCTCCGCCTCTTGGGCATTCATCCATCCAACCAGACGATCCTTGCGATACACAGCAACACCAACTAGAGCCAAGGCAAGTTCATTATTTTTGTTTTTCTTTTCAGATGAAGACGGTTCTGTAGCCTTCTCGCCAGCGGGAATGATTTGAAGCTGGGACGTAATCGGTTCGATCCCTAACTCCAGCAGACGAAAGGCAAAGTCTCTGATCGTTGCGCTATCTATAACCCTTGCTTTTTGCTCTTCTCTAATTTCTTCTGCCGAAAATTTTTCAAAGTTAGGACCCACGTTTAACAGATCATACGCTTTGCCTTTCGTAGTCAATAAATAACTATTTCCCCGAACATCCCGGTATCTGGAGAAAAATTCGATAATCGGCGTTATTCCCGAACGTGCCAGCTTTTCACCAATGATTACGATCCGATTATGCGAGAAAATAAGATTTCGCGGTATTTTTTTCTGAATTTTCCGGTATGCGTCCATAACCGAGTCCCCTTGTTCAGAGAAGATTAACGTCGTATCTTCGCTGGAATCCCCTTTCCCGGCCGTGCCTTTCGTCATTTTCGTCTTCATCACTTGTACACCTAACTGGATTTTTTGATCATCCACGAGGTCCAGAGAAGCAGCTGTAACGATCGCAATATCATTTAATTCTATACGGCTCCAGCAGCCCGTAATCATGTACATGAATACAGAGAGACTAAGGAAAATGGTTAATTGTTTTCTCATCAAAACCTTCCTTTTCTGACGCAAACCACATTATCTGTTTTGTCTCTGTCGAAGGCGCTTAAACGGATTATGGTATCGTTGAGATTTCAGTTCTTCTGCGTGTGACGACTGTTTTGGCCAGTTAGCACGAATAATGACATCTTTAAGCCCGCTAATACGCAGCGGAGCCATTGGCGTCAAATAAGGCACACCGAAGGAATGAAGACGCAGCATATGAATGAGCAGCAGCAACAGCATCATTAAGATGCCATAAAGCCCAAAGGTAGCAGCAGCAACCATCATCGGAAACCGAAGCAAGCGGAAAGCGAGTCCGAGCTGGAAGCTTGGGAAAATAAAGGAGGCAATCCCCGTCATCGAGACGACGATGACAAGCGGCGATGACACAATTCCGGCTTCTACAGCAGCCTGGCCGATAACTAAACCGCCAACGATACTGACAGCTTGACCGACGGGACGCGGCAGGCGTACCCCTGCCTCCCTTAAGCTTTCGAACGCAATTTCCATTACAAGAGCTTCAATAAAAGCAGGAAATGGGACGGTTTCGCGAGAGGCCGCAATACTGATCAAGAGCATGGTGGGAATCATTTCCTGATGATAGGTCGTTAAAGCAATATATAGCGAAGGCAAGAGCAGTGAAAAAAGGACGGCAAAGAAACGCAGCATTCGAATCGCAGAAGCAATAAAATACCTTTGATAATAGTCTTCAGGGGACTGCAGCAGTTGGAAAAAAGTTCCGGGAACAATAATAACAAAAGGTGTATTATCGATAATAATTCCGACTTTGCCTTCTAATAAATTGCCCACTACCCGATCCGGCCGCTCGGTAATTAATACTTGCGGAAACAAAGAAAAGGAATTGTCCTCGATTAACTCTTCGACATAGCCGCTTTCCAGAATGGCATCAATTTTGATTTTCCCGATTCTTTTCTTCACTTCATCTACTAATTTCTTGTCGACGATCCCATCCAAGTAAGTAATGACGATTTGAGTATTGGAAAGCCTGCCTGCAATCATATCTTCCATCTTGAGCTGCGGTGTTTTGAGCCTTCTGCGAATCAGACTAATATTCGTGCTGATGGTTTCTTGGAAGCCTTCGCGTGGTCCGCGTATGACCGCTTCGGTTGCTGGTTCATCAACAGCTCGTTTATCCCAATGCTTTGCATTAATGATCAATACCTGTTTCAACCCATCTATGAGGAAGGCGACATTGCCCGATAAAATATGCTCGACAACATCCGAGAACTCGTCGAACCAGCTCAGCTGCGAAGAAAATAGAAGTCTATTCTCAATTAAATGCTTCATACTATCGTCATTGAATCCGGAGCCGGAGTCCTGAAATAAACGTTCATCCGATTCGACCAAAGGCTTCATAATCTCGAAATCAATCGTCTGGATATTGACCAAGCCGCTTAGAAATACAAGCGCGCCTTTCCTGGCGCCGTGAATAACAAATTCACGAAATTTAATATCGATACAGTTATCAAATATAGTTTTGAAGTGAGCCAGGTCCTCGCTTACATCGCTGCTTAGAATATAATCGTAATGATGTTCCAGCTGTATTTTTTGCACCACACGGATTCATTCCTTTATTTGGGTAACTGTAGTTTCGAATAGTATGATCATTTTGTATTTGCACTATACGCCAAATAAGCGCCTGCCAGCTCGAAGCTGACAGGCGCTAGTAGTATGAAGACCTTTATTTCAAATATTTAATGAGGGTAGACCAGAATGCCGGGTAATGCTCCCAATTCATGAACTCCAGCGACCCCCAGTGCGGAGAGCAATCACTTGCAAACGCTGCCGTCTTTCCTTGCCCATAGGTTCCGACTGTCAGAATGGCATCGCCGCCATGACTGAGCAATTCCTCTGCATCAGCCTTGGCCGACAGCTTGTTGTAACCTAGCAGCCTAGGCCATTCGCCCAAGTCATTTACCAATGGATGAGATTGAGATACTTCTGGTGAGAAACCGCTAGGCATCTCTACACGATCATCTTTATCCTCCATAACAACAGGCAGCACATCAGCCAAAACTGTGTTTCTATAATTCGCTTTTCCTTCGATGCCCATGAAGGTCAAGTAGCCGCCAACCATCAGCAGGCCGCCGCCTTCAGCGACATACTGCTTCATTAACTCAAGAGCATTCGGGATGATTTGCATTTGATAGAAGGTCGGATTTTGAAGCAGGAACGTATTAGCACCCACATCGCTCAGCACAATCGCATCGTAAGCCTTCAGCTCTTCCAGCGATTGCGGGAAGCGAACTTGCACTTCATGCGCAGGCATGTAGGTAACGTCAATTCCCTGCTCGCGCAGACAAGACAGTAAATACGTTGCTCCCTCCTCGTACTTCGTCGAAGTAAAGCTGTCATAGCCTTTCGTATGAATCATATGCACAACCCAGGACTCTCCAATAAACAAAATTTTCATCGGTTTGGCACCTCCGTGTTTTATATATCCAAGGCCGTAAACGGCCAGTTCTTTCAAACTTTAAGCTTCCTCTACTTCACACCAGTCCACGATCGTTTTGGCAATCATTTTAACAGCTTGAATAACTTCGTCTAAAGGAATAAATTCATCACTATGATGAGCAAGGCTTGGATCGCCAGGACCAAAGTTGATCGTCGGAATACCTACATTTACAGGCCAGCCCATATCGGTATGGAAGCCGAGGCCCTCAATTTTGCCTTCTTCGCCAATTCCCTTTAACGACTCCACGCAAGTCTGTACGAATGGATGCGATACAGGTGTCTCTGCGCAATCGGCATCTACGAGCCATTCGATTTCCGGCATATGCTCGCTAAGCCAAGGGTCAGCTTCCGCTGCTTGGCGCAGGAAATCTGTTAATTCCTTCTTCACATTGCCGCCTACAAGCTTCTCATCACGTTCGGAAGGCAAGTATTGTGCATTAAACACAATTTCAGCCTCATTGGCAAATGAAGTCGGGTATTCCCCGGCATTCAATTGCGCTACATGCACCTGACAAGGGATCGCAAGATAAGGATGTGTTTTGTTAGCCGCCCATTCTTCATTCAAGCGATCCAGCTTCTCCAAAATATATCTTGCTTTTTTAATCGCATCGACCGCACCGCCATCCTTCCAATCTGCTTGCGGCATTTCGATATGTCCGCTGCGGCCTTGGATCTTGATTTTCCCCCACAAGATCCCTCTGCAAAGCGGAGCGATTGTCAGCGAGGTCGGTTCGGTTAAAATGCAGCCATCCGCCCGGTAGCCATGATGGATGAAATCTAGCGCTCCCATGCCTCCGGCTTCTTCATCGACGACCGTGCCGACGACAACAGGCCCTTTGAGCTTGAAGCCGCTGCGAAGAATCGCTTCGACGGCCATGATCATCGCAGCGACGCCGCCCTTCATATCGACCGTGCCGCGGCCGTACATTTTACCGTCAACGATTTTTCCCTCGAATGGGTCCATCGTCCATTTCGAGCCGGCCATAACAACATCGATATGACCGAATAGCAGCAAGGACTTTCCTGCCGTATCTTTGCCGAACGTCGCTGCCAGATTGGGTCTGCCTGTAAAGTCTCTTCCCGGATAATAGCCAGCCATGCCCTCATACTGCTTCAGCTCATCTGCAACAGGCTCCCAAAGCTCAATGTCCGCGCCTAAGCCTTGCAGTTTACTGGCAATAAACTCTTGGACCTCCTTTTCTTTGGATGGCGCCGGCTCGTCAAAGAACCAGGGATTAATGCTTGGAATTTGAATGAGCTGCTGTAAAAAATGAATAATTTCATCTTGATGATTGTCGATCCATTCCATGACTTGCTTCTCTTGGTTCATCGCTGTTGCTCCTTTTTAAGCGGCATGCTCCTGATTCCGAATAAATAAATGATAGCTGTGGTCTACAAGGATCAGGAGCGTGCCTGCTCGTTTATTCGAATCGAATGGTATGACCGTCTGTGAAATCTACCCATGGATTAATCATTTCATCGCCAAATTTATCCTTCTTCTTCTCAATGCCGAACAAATAGCGGGCATCTTCCGATGCGGGATAAGCCGGGCTATGCCAGACGCCGCGATTGATTACGATAGCTTGTCCAGGCTTGATTCTGAAACACTTGACGGTGGCAGTGTCTGGACTTTCATCCGGATCCTCAATATCTATGCACTTCGCTACCGGCTGTACGAGCTCGCGGTCAAAGGTAAGAAGCAGCTCCTCGCGGCTGACATGCCGCTCCATCGCCGTTACAACGAATTCCCGCCGCTTTGTGACAACCAGACCAAAACCAATTGGCTCCGATACGTCCAGCATTTGAATATAGCTCCAGCAATCCCACCCGTCTCCGGATTTGGAGGGGTCAATTGCCGGCAGGTCAATCACTTTGCCATAGGGCGCAAAGGCTTGCTCCGTTAAATCTTCGATTTGCACGATATGCTCCATTCAAGCTGCCTCCTGTTATAGGGAAGATTAGAAATCAAAGCTGTCTACATTTTCTTTGGTCACTTGAAGCGTACCGATAAATACATTTTGACCATCGACCTTAATCGTTCCTACGTTCGGAATTTCCATGCCGTCTGTAATTTCTTTGCCTTGAGCCAATTGATCCAGAATATAGACGGTCACATAAGCCAGCTTGCCCGGGTCCCAAATAATATCTGTTGTGATCGTACCGTTCTTAATATAATTTTTCACGACGCTTGGAACGGCGATGCCGGTAATTGCGATTTGGTTTTTCTTCAACGTACCGGCTTTAACAGCTTGCTCTACCACTTCTGCTGCTGCTGGCGGTTCGCCGCCTGCAAATCCGACAATACCTTTTAACTCAGGGTAAGTCTGAATCAGGTTTTGCGCATTGGCATACGCCTTTTGCTGATCATCATCGCTGGCTACAGTCGTGACTACTTCGATATCTGGATAATTGGCTGCAAAATAAGCTTTTGCCGCATCGGATTTGGCAATTTGGTTCTGAGAGCCGAGACCTGCAACCATGAATGCAACCTGGCCTTTGCCGCCGATTTCTTCGCCGATGGTTTTAGCAAGCAATTCTCCGACCTCTAGGTCTGTAGCTGGCGCTACATAATATTGACGATCAGTTTCTGGCGCGTCGCTATCCCAGGTCACAATGTTGACGCCTTGTCCTGCCGCTTTTTTGAACACAGGGCCAACTGCTTTGGCATCGTTAGGCGATACGCCGATTCCGTTCACTTTACGCGTCAGCATATCTTGAATCATATTGATTTGTTTGGAAGAATCCGCCTCTGTCGGTGCGTTGAACAACACTTTGACCTTCAAATCAGCTTCCGCCTTCTTGGCACCCTTTTCGGCGGCTGCCCAATAGGCAGGACCAATTGACTTCGGATTCATAAAGTAGGTTCTTGTGCCCGAAGCGGAATTCCCCTGATTCGTACCATTTCCAGTATTCGTTGGTTTGTTGTTCGTAGTTCCGCAAGCTGCCAAAGTCAAAGCCAATACACCCGTCATTACTGCCAATGTCATTTTTCTCATAGGTCTCACACTCCGTTGAATTTTTTGTTTCCTACAGCAAGCAGAAGCAGCGCCCCTAATATAACTGCCTGATAAAGCACGGATACGCCTAACAAATTCAATCCATTACGCAAGAACACGATGATGAGCAACCCGACAAATGTGCCTGAAAGACTCCCCCTCCCTCCAAAAATATGTGTGCCCCCTATTAAAGTAGCTGTTATTACATCCAGCTCTATATTGGTACCTGATGTCGCTTCCGCGCTTGCTAGACGTGACACCAGGAATACACCCGCTAAGGCTGAGAACAATCCGCTGAGCATGAAGAGCAGGAATCGGATACGTACAACCGAAATGCCCGAATAGCGGACGACCTCTTCATTATTGCCAATCCCGTACACATACGTGCTGAATCTTGTTTTCTTCATAACGAAGCTCGCAATAAGGAACATAACAACCAGGAAGATCGCATTAACCGGTATGCCTCCTATATACTGTTGGCCCATGAAATAGAAGGCGTCCGGAAAGCCGCTGACCGGTCTGCCCTGATTAATGACGTAGACAAGACCCCGCAGCATGACCAGCATCCCGATGGTGACGACAATCGCTTGCATCCGGTGCCTCGCAATGAGATAGCCGTTAACTGCCCCGCATAGCAAGCCTGCCAGCAGTCCGATGATCATACTGAACCAGACGTTCATGCCTCGCTCGAATGCAACGCCCATACATACAGCGGAGAAAGCCAGGATGGAGCCGACCGAAAGATCCATCGCGCCGGATATGATGATCATCGTCATGGGGATTGCGATCAGTCCTACTTCAACCATCTGGTTCAGCACATTCATGAAGTTGGTGACGGATAGGAAGTAAGGAGACAAGAAGCTGAACAGGACGAGAATGACGAACAGCAGAATGAGCTGAACGAGCAGCTTATTCATCCGGAGCGAGCTAGTCCATGTACTCATACCAAATCCTCCTCTTTGCCTTTGTTCTGTCGAATACGCTGAAGTGTATTAATAACAATTGCCAGAATAATCAGAAAACCAGTGGCGGCATCTACCCAGAACGGAGAGACCTTGGAAATAATCAGTCCGTTTTTAATGATGCCCATGAACAGTACGCCTAGCATCGTTCCGGCTATCGTACCGACGCCGCCAAATATGCTTCCCCCGCCGATCAGAACGGCTGCCATGACTTCAAAGGCTAAGCTGTTGCCAGCTGTTGAGGCCTGTACGCTGCCTACCTTCGCTGCGAAAATCACCGAGGCGATCCCGACCAGCAGACCAGTTAATACATAGACCATAAACTTGGACTTGGCTACACTAATTCCCGCCAGCTTGGCTGCGGAATTGTTCCCGCCGATCGCATAGATTCTTCGGCCAGGCCGAGAGAATTTCAACAGATAGGTAAAGATTGCGATGAGAATGATGGCGATTAGCAGCGGAAACGATAGTCCGAGCAGATGACCTTGTCCGAAGAAACGAAAATCTGCCGGAAAGTTCGTCATCCAGGTGCCACCGCTGATCCCTACCGCAATGCCTCTGAAAATGTACATTGTGGCCAAGGTTACAATGATATCCGGAATCTTCCTCACCGCGATGAAATAGCCGTTGACCATTCCGCATAGTACTCCAATCACTATCCCCATAGCAGCAGCAATCCAGGGGTGGATGCCGTGGCTGAGAAATAGCCCAACTGATGTTGCGGTTACAGCGAGAACAGAGCCGACGGATAGATCCATGCCGCCAAGGAGGATGACCATCGTCATTCCGATTGCCACGATAAACATGGAGATGTTCTGATCCAGAATGAGCTTAATATTATCAAATTGCAGGAAATCGGGAGAAATGAACGCAAACAGCAGGGTAACAATAATGGTGAACAGAATAATAGGCGCTTCATGCACATTTAACAGGCGTTTCATAAGCTGCCTCCTTCGATGAGCGGGTGTGAAGCCCTCTGCAGCAATTGCTCCTGGTCCGCTTCGCCATGCGCGAATTCATGTACAACCTCGCCTTTGTACAGCACCAGAATACGATCGCTTAGTCCAATAACCTCCGGCATTTCGGAAGATATCAGCAGAATGCTTAACCCATCCTGGGCGAGTTGATGAATAATATTGTAGATCTCAGCCTTTGCCCCGACATCAACACCCCGGGTTGGTTCTTCCAGAATGAGAATATCCGGATGAGCGGCAAGCCATTTGCCGATCACAACCTTCTGTTGATTGCCTCCACTCAGAAAGTCTACACTTTGCCCGTCACTGGGCGCTTTAATCCGCAGCTTCTCCATATATTCTCCGCTCATTTGCTTGATTCGCTCCTGGTCGAGCACTAAGCCTTTTGACAGCTGCGGCAGAATTGGGATCGACAGGTTTTGCCGGATCGACATTGGCTTTATAATCCCTTGACGGTGACGATCCGGAGGGACGTAAGCAATCTTCTTCGCTTTGGCTTCACTAGGACTGTTGATTTTCACCGGTGCGCCATGAATGCTGATTTCGCCCGATCCGCGTTTAAGTCCGAATAATCGCTCCGCGATCGTGTGTGTGCCGGAACCCGGAACCCCGAACAATCCTAGAATTTCTCCCCTTCGCAACTCGAAAGAGACACGGTGCGTAGAATCAAGCGACAGTTCCTTGACCTGCAGGACTACTTCTTGATCTTGCTGCTGCTCTCTTGCCGGATACAATTGGCCAACCGCTTTACCGACCATCATTTGAATCAAGCTCTGCTCGGTAACCTCTCCGATCATTCGGGTATCGATCTTAGCCCCGTCCCGCAGCACTGTTACTTTGTCTGCAATTTCAAATATTTCCTTCATCCGGTGGGAAACATACACGATGGCTACACCTTGCGCCCGAAGTCGATTAACAACATCAAACATTTTCTTCACTTCGTTCTCGGGAAGCGCGGCGGAGGGTTCATCCATTATGAGCACATCTGCCTGAAAGGATAACGCTTTGGCAATCTCGATAACTTGCTGGCTATGAACCCCGAGATGCCGAACCTCCTTGCGGACATCAATCTCGCCGCCCCCGATCGAATCGACTAGACGCTGAGCCTCCTCGTACATTTTGGCCCATCGTATTCGTCCAAACCGGTCCATCATCTCCGGCCGGTCGATAAATATGTTTTCCGCTGCGGACAAATTTGAGAACAAGTTAAATTCCTGATGAATAATCGACACTCCTTGACGCTGGGCATCCAGCGGATTGCGGAACGACACTTCCTTGTCCTTCAGCCGGATTTTCCCTTGTGTCGGTGAATACACACCTGACAGCACCTTCATCAACGTCGATTTACCGGCTCCGTTTTCACCCATTAGTGCATGAACCTCACCTGGATACAGCTCAAATCCAACATTGGATAACGCTTTCACGCCTGGAAACTCTTTGCTGATTCCTTCCATCGTCAATACTGGATGCGTCATCGTTTGACCTCCCATTCACCTGCATCAGACTGAATTTTGGGTAACTTTAACAAGACTAAGCGTTAAATCGTCAAAGTCTTGGTATGCAGGTATTTCTTTCAGAGAAAGAAATACCTCCTATCACATTGCTTAACTACGGTATTATTAATTTATTAGTTCTACACGCTGAAGAAATTCATGTACTTTATCCTCTGACGGAATCGAACTCTGAGCACCGGCTGCTGACACGGCAAGCGCTGAAGCTGCCGTTGCATAGCGCAGACTTTCGTTCAACGGGGTTCCGCCGATATACTTCGCAACGAATGCCCCGATAAAGGTATCACCAGCCGCTGTTGTATCCACGGCATCAACTGAGAAAGCAGGTGTCTCGATTTGAGTTCCAGCTTGGTCCAAGTAGAGTGAGCCTTTACTCCCTAAAGTGATAATGAGATGAGGAAGTCCAGCCTCAAGCATTTGCTTCCCTGCCTGCAGCGCCTCGCTAATTCCATCTATCCGTATACCGCTGAGCTCCTCCGCTTCAACTTCATTCAGAATCAGGAAGCTGACGTTGTTCAGCTGAGTATGATCGAATCCGGTAATCGGAGCAGGATTCAGGAACACCGGGATATGGGCCATTGCGGCTTTTTCGAGCACTCTTTGATTAACAGCTTGTGCGATTTCATTCTGCAGCAGGATGACGTCGAATCCAGTTAGATCTAGTGTATCCACCTCGTCTTCCCCGTATTTGCCATTCGCGCCTGCTGATAAAATAATGTTGTTCTCACCTGTCTGATCAATCGTAATCACTGCAATTCCTGTCATAGCGGGCTGCTCCGATACGTAATCAAGATCAATTCCATCCTCCGCCAATTGCTTTCGGATATCTGCACCGAAGGAATCTGTTCCTAAACCTCCTGCCATAGCAACGGATGCGCCGGAACGGGAGGCAGCAACCGCTTGGTTGGCTCCCTTGCCGCCTATGAAGAAGCGGGTTTCGTTGCCATGTATCGTTTCACCGGGAACCGGGTGACGTTCAACCTGAGTAACAATATCCATATTCATGCTGCCTACTACTAAGATCTTCGCCATAGCTCTCCCCTCCCCCAAGTTTAGACTTTAAGTTTTTTCGACCGATCCGTATTTCATCAACTCGACGTCCAAGATTACTTTTTTCAGCTTTGTCTGCTCGGATGGCTCTCCTTTAATTTTCTGAATGAGCATTTCCGCTGCTTGAATCCCCATCTCTCTAGTTGGTCTGCTGACGACTGTGACCCGAGGCTGTACAAACTGAGCAAGCTCATTATCATCGAAGCCGATTAATGAAATATCCTCCCCAATCTGAAGATTCAGATCACGAATCGCTTTGATCGCGCCGGTACAGATCACATTGTTGGCCGCGAATATAGCGGTTGGCGGCTGCTCGGAGCGCATAAGCTCCATCGTATACCGGTAACCGTCCTCCTCCAGCCAATTTCCTTGCTTATGATAGTTGGGATCAGGTGTTAGACCGCCTTCATGCATCGCTTGACGATAACCCCAGTAGCGATCCTTGCCGTCGTTAAAATCATGTGCTCCATCAATTATCGCAATACGTTCATGACCATATTCTACAAAATGTCGGGTTGCCTCATAGGCTCCGCGGAAATTGTCAATCAACACGCCGTCATGACCGCAGTCATTGATATAACGGTCCACCAGAATAGTAGGCTTGCGGATATTCCGATAAAACCCGGCGTCCTTATGCGTACCGATTAGAATGATACCGTCTACATTTTTCCCTAGAAAGCTGTCGAAAAACTCGTCCTCTTCCGCTTCGTCACTGTTCGTTGCAACGACCATCGTGAAGAACCCTTCCTTCTTGGCGACCTCCACCATTCCCCCAATGACTGCGGTATAGAAAGGATTTTGAATTTCTGGTACAACGACGGAGAGCATGTTGGTTTTTTTATTAACCATAGAGGCTGCCATCGTATTAGGTACGAAATTCAACTCTTCAATGATCTTTAATATTTTCTTCCGGGTTGAATCACTTACACGATCCCTTCCGTTCATTACCCGGGATACGGTAGCTACGGACACGTTGGCGTGCTTTGCTACGTCTTTAATGGTGATTTCCTTGTTAAACATAGCTACCCCATTCCTTATTTCATTGTCATAACGTTTTCGCAAAGTCAGCTCATTCATTGTTTGTAATAAAAATATATTTGGAATGTATTTGTGCGAAACCGTTTACGCAATTTCTAATTTCATATTAGTACATGCGAAATCAGATTACAATAGGTTTTTTCGAAAAATAGAAAATAAAACGTTTACATTTTATATATGTATCGCCAATATGTTAGATTAATGATGCTTATTTCATGATTTCAATAATATTTCGATTATTTTATGTCACTTTACATAACGCTAAATAGACATTTTTGGCAGGTTCGAGCTTTTTTGATGAGCATCTTGTGGATAGTTGATCGACCGCAACGATTTACACTTCTGAGATTTCCGGACTAAATTAGCTGGAAAGTCGTCCAATAAAGGAGCGATTATCCAATGAAAAAGTTGCGAAACCGTTTACGCAAAGTGCATCAACAATCGATCCTTGATCCTCAACTACGCATTCCACCTTCCCCTCCTCTCCTCTCGTCATATCTTTATTGCCATTAACCAATAATTTGGCTTTCACCTACAGGGTAAATACATCTTTCCAATTTCTGCATAGCGCGTACTATGATGCATATCGCCTTAATGAGGAGTGGAGTGATGAAAGCGTTAGTTACCGGGGGTGCGGGATTTATAGGTTCTCATCTTGTGAATTTGCTTATCCAGCGCGGTGCTGAAGTTCATGTTATTGATAATTTATCGACGGGGAACAAAATTCAAGTGAATCCTGCCGCAACCTTGCATGTTGCAGATATAAATAGCGAATCCAGCTGCAAAATTATTGAAACGGTGCGTCCGGATGTTGTGTTTCACATGGCTGCACAGGTTGATGTTCAGCTATCGCTGGCGGACCCTGCCTTCGATTCCAACGTCAACATCGTCGGAACGGTCCGGCTTCTGAAATCTTGCCAGCAAGCTGGTGTAAACAAGATCATTTTCTCTTCTACCTCTGCTGTGTACGGAGAGACTAATGATGAA
Organism: Paenibacillus gorillae; assembly: GCF_000513275.1. GTDB lineage: Bacteria > Bacillota > Bacilli > Paenibacillales > Paenibacillaceae > Pristimantibacillus > Pristimantibacillus gorillae. Next base: position 103,159 of record NZ_CBVJ010000030.1, read on the forward strand.
CGGAACTTGGAGAACAACTCCCCTGCTCCAATTTCCTATTATGGGCTCTCCAAGTACTCAGGTGAACGCTATATCCGATTGTTTCATCAGCTGTACGGCATGAACTATACCATATTGCGTTACAGCAACGTTTATGGTCCCCTTCAAAGTGCTAAAGGAGAAGGCGGAGTCGTTGCAATTGCGATGAGCAAGCTGGCAAAAGGTCTTCCTCTGCTCGTACATGGCGACGGTGAGCAAACCCGGGATTTCATTTATGTCCAGGATGTCGTTCATGCCAATCTATCTTCCATTGATCAAGGCCATCTAGAAACGATCAATATCAGTACAGGACTAAGAACTTCGATTAACAGCTTAATGCATACGGTAAAAACAATTCACGGCGGGAACGTTGAGATTCATTATGACGCCGAACGGGCAGGCGATATTCGAGACAGCTGCCTGGACAATGCCAAAGCTGAACAAACGCTGGGCTGGCGTCCGCAGGTCAGCTTAACAGAAGGTTTAACGCATACCTATCAGCATTATTTTCAGCATTAATCTAGAGCAGCGTATTACAATGCACTACACGTAAAAAACGC
>NZ_CBVJ010000031.1 GCF_000513275.1 Paenibacillus gorillae
TTATCGGCTTTTTACGGTTTTCCGGAACTTGCTCCTATCATCATTTAATGGCAACGAGTACCGTCGAGAATCCGTCGATGCGTCCAGGAATGAGCTCATACGTATCATTATCCTGAGTCAGAACTTGCTGAATTCGAAATCCGCAATTCAGCAGCAATCGCTTCAGCTCATTGGGGCGGTAATGGCGGTAGTGGTACGGGTTCACTCCATTTAAATAATAAGGATTTTCCAAATACGGTATTACGTTCTCGTTGGGTGCGGAGATGAGAAGAATACCGTTTGCAGTCAAGGAATCGTAAAGCTTTTTAATAAAAGCCTGATCTTCCTTCAAGTGCTCAACCGTCTCAAAGCAAGTAATGACATCGAACCAGTGAATAGGCAGATCATCTCGAAATGAGCCGGTCAAGTCACTGTTTAAATAGACGGTTTTGGCATGAGAGAAATAGTTAACAGCCCAATCTAATGCGTGCTCGGAACGATCTACTCCAACTGCAATTGAACACGGTGAATGCTCGGCCATATAATGCGTTCCATAGCCGGAACCGCAAGCAGCATCCAGTACGAAATCACCCTCACGGATAAATCGTGAAGCATAATGATAACGATAATGATGATCTAACATCACATCGTCGAAGGAAGTTGCATACATTCGTTCCATCTGATCGATTTCTTCATCCATAATTCCATCCTCCATTAACTTGAAAATGGTCGTATCCCATCTTTCTTCCGGTATAACTGTACATGGCATCTTGCTTCGTTTTTGAATCTACTATAGGAGTGGTTTCGGAAAGGGGGTGTTACTTATGACGGTTACAATAGTAGATTACCAATACCAAGAGGTTGCGGCAGGAACAGGCTCCCTTCCCTTTATCATTTCTCCAGGATCGGAAGTTCTTCTGACCTCTCTCTTTCTTCAGATTAACAATATCAGCAACCGTATCGAGTTAAAGGCCACGATTGGCTGGGAAGCGCAATTGCTGCTGTTGAATATTGTGCCAAAGCTTCTCTTTCGAATTAGGCGCGGAGGTACGAGCGCCCCGGCACCGGTTGTATTTCAAACGACGGACTCCGCCTTTTTGGGAACAGCCTCGGAGGGTCCCTGGGTACCGCTGGATTTCACGACTTCCTTTCAGCATACGGAGACAGCTTCGGCTCCAATCGTCGGCACCTTTCAGCAATACGCTCTCACGGTAGAGCATATTGGCCAAAACTCGGCTACGATTACAGGGCCAGTACATTTTGACGGAATTGTTTATCTATGAATAATTTTTATCGTAAATCGAGTGATCAGCTGTCTATGACCATAGAAGCTGATCACTCTTTTTATTATAGGTCCTGGAATATTAATTGAGATCCGGTTCGGGTATCCATCCATACAACAATAGAAGTGCCTGCAGCGTTCACTACCAGACCGTTATAATCGCCAATCGATGGTGTAGGTACACCAAGTGTCGGATCTGCATTCGGATTGAAGGAGACGCTTGTTATGCGGCGATTGGGCAAGAACGTGGTCCCGGCATCATTGGACTCTGCCAGAAATACATCCAGCAGCGAACTGGTAACACGGTTTGTATAATACATAACCTTTACCCCGCCATTGTCACGCGATACGGTCAGGTTCGGAAGAAAGTTTTGCGTGCCGGCTGGACTATCATCCACTTGCTGCAAAACGGACCAGGATACGCCTCTGTTCGTTGATCGTGAACGAAAAATATGTGCACTGCCGGTCCGATTGTCCTGCCACACGGCATAAACGATGCCTTGGCCGTTAAACGGCGAGATGTCCACTGCCAAATAAGCGATCGTTAATACGCGAAAGGCAAAGGTTGGAACCGGCAGCGGTGTAGGTACGAGCGAAACGGTGCTGATTGATGTTATCGCTTCAAAGGTGGCTCCTCCGTCAAGTGATCTTCGCATCAGGAATTGCGGTGTACCTGGCCCATATTGCATCCATCCTACATAGATGTCGCCTTGCGGACCAATGGCGATTGTTGATCCGAAGCTCGTTACACCCTGCACCTGATTGGTTAATAAAATCGGTGTTGACCAAGTTAACCCCTGATCGAGTGATCGTTGGAACAACGTTTCTGAACCGGTAAAATTATTGAAATAACGAGTATAAGCGACATACGTCTGACCAAGATAAGGGCTGCCATTTGCAGTATCAATCTCCAGCGCGGGTTTATCGTTATATACAGCGGTACCAAACCCTTGGTTCACGATAACAGGAGTTGAAAATGTAGCTCCATTGTCTGTCGACCGATAAACAATGATAGAGGAATCCCGCACAGGATTTACATTAAGTGCCGTTGCAGCAACTAGAAAAAGATTAGGATAGCCATAAGCAGCTACTCCATCTCCTGAAGCGGCAAAGCCTACTGGAGGCGACAACAGCGTTTGCGTATATGAGCCTCCTCCATTAATAGAGCGATAGATTGTTGTCATATTGTTCCCGGAACGTAAATCATTCGTCGTCACGACAATTGTACTCTGATCTAACGAATTGAGCGCAATGGAAGGCTCCTGCTGCGGTCCAGTAGGGGTAATTTGACTATTTGCCATTCTGATGCCTCCATCGTTTTTGGATATTGTTTAGAACAAAACCGAACCGACAATGTGATCATCAACAATGGAATAAAAGCTAGGAATATACATGTTCTGATTGGTCCGGAGCCATGTGCATATTCCCTGGCCATGCTGGCCTGGATGCTTCGGAGGATGAATGACTTTGCGAATGCTCCGGTTGTTGAGGACCTCTGCATAAAGCGCAGTTGTCCGCTCCATCATCGTGTGAATCGACCATTGCGAGATCCCCCAATTGTAGCCGCCAGAAGCTACACTTTCGCGTAATGCTTCATTTTCCAGCAAGCAGAGCAGGTAGAGTGACAGCTCATCGCTATCCCCTGCTCTTGCCATTAACCCGGTAAGTCCGTGTGTCACCATCTCCGGAATGCCTCCCGCATCGGAGACGACGATCGGCTTTCGCGAGATGTGTGCTTCCATTACGGCATAAGGCTGATTGTCATTCAAGCTTGGAAGGACAACAATATCGGAGCGCTGCAAGATTGCGGGAACATCGGCTCTGCTTCCTGTAAATTTGACATGTTGATGAAGCCCCAAGGATGCAGCTTTGGCTTCCAGCTCCGTTCGAAGATTTCCATCGCCGATGAACAGACAGATCCAATCGTTCCTTAGCTCCTTCAATTTATACAAGGCATCCAGCAAACAGCTATGTCCCTTTACTTTATCCAGCCGTGCCGGACAGGCAATGATACGAGTGTTCGGAGGCAGGTTTAGTGAACTCGCTTGATTTATTCGCTGGATATAGCTTTCAATGTCTAACCCGTATGGAACGACCCTCATATGCTCTTGCGGAACCATATAACCGCCTAGCGTCCGCTGCAGCCAATTCGTCGGAACAATTGCCAAATCACTCGAAGTAGCGCCGTAATACTCTCTTGCACACGCATATTTCCAAATCAGTGCGGAAGATGTTTTACCTTCAAGGGACACGATATAGTCTGTAGCCAGACATCCATGAATTGTATTTATTAACGGTACATGCTCCGGTTTGATCTGCCAGAGCGCCCGGGATGAGATAACATCTTGCGTGTGGATCAAATCATAGTGCTGCAATCCCAAATAAGCTGCTCCGAGGGCGAAGCTGCAAAACTCGATCTCTTGATCGACGATCCAGGGGTCAATCGGCTTGATTTGAGAAGCATAGATCGTTTTTATTTCCCGGCTAATCAGCTGCTTGAAATATTTTTTCTCTACCCGTCTATTCGTATTGAGAATATAATAGCTTTTGTCATCAGGATGTCTTGCTAACACTTCGACCTCATGTCCGAGTTTTTCCAATCGTGCTTTTAAATCCTGTATATACACCCAGACGCCGCCGACATGCGGCAGCAGCCAGTACGTCGCAAGAAGTATCTTCATCCGCCATTACCCGGCTTTGCTTGCAGTGCCTTTTCGTAGAGATCAACTGTACGCTCAATCATTCGATAGAGAGGCCATTGTCTAAGTCCATAATAGCGGGCATCATTTGCAAGCCGCTTTCGAAGCGAATCTTCATTGCACAGTTTATTGATTCGCAAGCACAACTTTTCTGCTCGGGCAGGCGGGAACAGCAGACCGGTTTTTCCATCCGTAATCATTTCCGGTATCCCCCCTGTGTCTGAAGCGATGATAGCCTTGCCTGCTATCTGTGCCTCCATAATGACAAAAGGCAGGTTGTCATGAATACTAGGAAGGACGACGATATCCGCTTCCTTTAAGAGAGCCGCCATATCATTCCGATGTCCAAGAAACTGTACATGATGCTGCAGCTGCAGCTGATCTCTCAATTGCTCAAGCTCTGCGCGGAGCGGCCCGTCTCCAGCGAGCCAGCAAACCCAATCCGTCCGGCTCTTCTTGAGAAGCGCAAGCGCCTGCAGCAATACCTGATGGCCTTTTACCGCATCCAGTCGCGCTGGACAAAGAATCAGCTTCCCTCCATTTTTTTGCGTGACCGGCGGCAGGCTTGCGGATTGACGTAAAAAGGACAATGTATCGAATCCGTAGGGGATGATTTCGAACGCAGGCTTTCTCGAGCGCACGGCTTCTTTATATTGCTGTTTCAGCCATTTTGACGGAACGATATAGCGATCACCGACGGTGCTGCCATAATGATCAAGCTCATTTGCCCAGTGCCAAGCGGGAGATTGGGCGGTGACAACTTTCTGCAGCTGCCATTCGGCGGCAAGCTTCCCATGAAGCGTAACTATTAACGGCGTACCATGAGACTTAACTTCATAAGCGCTGGCTGCAGAAATGACGTCTTGCGCGTGAATTAGATCGTATCCTGCTAGAGAGAAAACGGACAACGCTTGCTTGAATGCAAGGTGTTCCCCTTTCATTTGTGCAAGCCACGGGTCGTAGTGAAGTGATTTCTCATTATACTTGGAATGAATTTGCTGCATAATCGGGTTCAGCAATGTCATCTTATCCATCGATTTACCTTTATCTATGATGTGATAGTTCAGGCCGGTACTATCATGTGAGATAATGTCCACCTCATGCCCTCTCGCTTCAAGCCCCTGCCTCAGCGCCAAGACATAGGTCGATACTCCGCCTGTGTAAGGAACACACCAATACGAAACAAGTGCAATTCTCATTGTTCACTCTCCATTTGGGTGCAAAATATCCATTTACGACCGGCCGCGATACCAAGCGATAGTCGCGCTAAGTCCCTGCTCCAAAACGACCGATGGCTGATAGCCTAGCAAGACTGACGCTCGCGTCAAGTCCGGCTGACGTGCCGGCATATCCTCATAACCCGGCCCATAAGCTTCTGCATAGGTTTTGGTAATGATTGGAGAATTGGAATCACACAGCTTGATGATCAGCTGCGCAAGCTCGTTTATTGTAATGGAGCGGTTTGATCCGATATTTATAGCCAGACCGTTGGTTTTGGCATTTATAGCGGCTATGGTGCCTTGTATCGTATCATCTACGTAGGTGAAACAGCGCATCTGTGTTCCATCCCCATACACTTCTAAAGGCTCTCCTCGCAGAGCTGCCGTAATAAAGCGCGGGACGACTCCCCCATACTGCGAATTCGTTTGCCTTGGCCCATATGCGTTGAAATAGCGGAGGACGGTTACAGGAAGTCCTTTGGAGGAATAAGCAAAGCACATATGTTCATCCAGTGACTTTGCTGTTGCATAGCACCAGCGATGAACGGAAGACGCGCCATAATTACGATCAGACAATTCGTGAAACGGTACGTTTTCGTTTTTGCCATAGATTTCAGAGGTGGATGAGAAAATAACTTTTGCATTGCGAGGATAGGCCAGCTCCAGAACATTGCGTGTTCCGTCAATGTTGCCTTCTATAACCTTAAGGGGATCATCTACTGTATTTTTGACACCAAGCACAGCTGCAAGATGACAAATGACATCCGCCTTGTCTATTAATCGTTTAAGAAGCCTTCGATCAAGAACAGAGCCTTGAATGAGCGTATGGCGCTTCTCGTCCTTCAGACTGGATAGAAACTCGGGCCGTCCATTTGAGAAATCATCAAGCGTCCATACCGTATGGCCAGCTTTCAGCAATTGCTCCACTAGATGGGAACCGATAAATCCCGCACCGCCTGTTACTACTATTTTCAATGAACTTCCCTCCTTATAGTAAAATAACGTTTTTACGATTTGCTATTTTTCCAGTGGCGTTGCGCGTGTCAATGACAATAGGAGTGTGTGCGATTAACAATTCGTAAGGAAGATTAGAGTGATCCGTCAGAATTAAAGTGCAATCAAAGTTTTTCATATTTCTTGCTGTAAGCGGTGTTGCTTGAAGAAGCGTGCTGCCGACATTCAGTGCTTTCACATAAGGGTCGAAAAATGCTACTTTGGCTCCAGATTGCTGCAGCAGCTCCATAATCGGAATGGAGACGGATTCTCTCATATCATTAACGTCCTTCTTATAAGTGACGCCAATGACGAGAATGCTGCTCTCCTTGAGCAGCTTGGGCTGCAAGCTCTTCGTAATCCGTTCCACAATATAACCCGGCATCCCCTCATTGACCTGATGGCTGAGCTCGATGTAAGGCAGCTCCATATGATGCTCACGTGCCTTCCATAACAAGTAAAGAGGGTCAACTGGAATGCAATGTCCGCCAATGCCCGGACCGGGATAATATTTCGTAAATCCGAACGGCTTCGTGCCTGCTGCTTCGATAGCTTCCCATAGATCGATATCCAATTCTTCACACATTTTCAGAAGACTGTTCATAAACGAAATATTGATAAAACGCTGGCAGTTTTCCAGCAACTTCGTCATCTCGGCTACACGCGGAGAAGATACGACAACCACCCGGTCAAATACCGATCCATAGACTTCCTGTGCATAAGCTGTACAAGCAGCCGTTACACCTCCCACTACTTTCGGAATTTGCGGAAGCTCCCATTTCGAACCGGGATCGATACGTTCTGGCGAATACGCGAGAAAGATATCTTTGCCGATATGCAGTCCGGTCGATTCAAGAATCGGCTTAAGCTTTTCCTCACTCGTTCCGGGAAATGTAGAGCTTTCCAGGACGACAAGTTGACCCCTTCGCAAATAAGGCAGTGAGCTTTTCGCCGCGCCTGTCACATATTTTAAATCGGGTTGGTGGTGCTCATCCAGCGGCGTGGGCACACAATAAATGACGACATCGGCCTTCTCTACAACCTCGTAGGAACTGCCGACATGAAAACTGTTTTGTTTGAAAAGCTTCCGGATATCGTTCTTGTTGTAGTCGGAAAGATAGGATTGACGCTTTTGCAGCATATCAATCTTGCGTTCATCTGCATCGATGCCGTACACGGTGTTTCCTCTTGCGAGAAATAGTTCGGCCAATGGAAGTCCGACGTACCCCAAGCCAACTATGGCGATTTTATAGTGAGGGGTATGCTCCAAAACTTTAACAGCTCCTTTGCTTGATCTTCTAGCATCATACGCCAATCAATCAAAGCTGCATTGGTGTTGCGTCTATTTTAGTAAAAAATGGTAGAGTGTCACGAAGTAGATGGTAGTAAGAGATATAGGCGGATTTTTTGATAGGATGAGCTGAGGAATTCATAGGAGCGATTACAAGGAAGCGGGCTTTTGCCTATTCCAATGCAGCACATAAATAGGTTGATGTACGTTAACTTTGCCGTGCAACACTCATATGATATGGGGACGACGGACCAATCGGAGGAAACCTATCGATGCGAATCTTAATCGCTTGCAGCTGGTCATTACCCCATGCCGGCGGCGTTAACACCTATATTAACCAACTGGTCAAAGGCTTGCAGCGTGCAGGTCATCTCGTTGATATCTTCTCGCCAACGCCTGATGGACAGGGCTATTATATTCCAGGCAAAGAGTTGATGATTGACAAAAGCAAGCTCAAGCCGCTAATTGCGGATCAAGCAGTCCGCAGCCTGGATCAGCAGCTGCCTGGAGCGGACCCGTGGATTATAGAAAGTGAAATTGAAAGATACTGCTTGGAAGCAGCAGCTGCATATTGCGGTTTGGCCGAATACGACCTCATCCACGCGCAAGACATTGTGAGTGCTCATGCTATGTCACGAGTTAAGCCCCCTAATACGCCACTGGTAACTACCATTCATGGTTGCCTGACGAGAGAATGGTTTGTTCGATTAAAGACCTTGGGACTGACTGACCAGACTACCAGTTCTCCGCTTTGGCATTATTCCGCTCTGCGTGAATACTTAGGCGCGACTGTAAGTGATATAACGATTTCACCATCACAATGGCTGAAACGGGTTTTGATAGAAGATTTCAATGTGCCGGAGGAAAGTCTGTTAGTAAGCCATTATGGCATAGATATTGAACAGTTCCAACAACAGATGATGCGTGATTCGGCAATTGTGAAGCCAGCAGCGGAGAAAGTTTTCATATGCCCGGCACGATTTGATGTCGTTAAAGGCCATACCCATCTCATTCATGCACTAGCTAAGCTGAAAGCGGAACGGGCAGACTGGGTATGCTGGCTAGTTGGAGATGGAGCACTTCGAGAAGATATGATGCAGTTAACGGACCAGCTTGGACTCAAGGATCATATTGTATTTATGGGGAACCGCAATGATATTCCTGAATTAATTCGGCTAGCCGATTTCATTGTTCTCCCGAGCATGCAGGATAATCAGCCTTTTGCCATTATTGAAGCACAAATTGCAGGAAAGCCTGTGATCTCTTCCAATGCTGGGGGTATACCCGAAATGGTCACCCATTTATGGAATGGCCTTGTATTTCATGCTGGCGACATCGATCAGCTGCATGCCTGCTTGAAAACTGCACTAGACGATGCTCCTTTATTAAGCAGCATGGCGAATCAAGCCAAAGCATACGGCGAGCGGCATTGGTCCTTGTCTGCAATGACCTCCCGTGTAGTCGATCTCTATGAATTGGCACGAAGCAAGCATCCTGTGCAAGCTATTGAACCTGCACCCGAGATTCAACAAGAGAAACAAGAAGCAGTTAAAGTAATTCCGCGAAGGAGGCGCACCAAATGGAGAAACGCGCGAAGAAAAAGACGCTCAGCCGTTACCGGCGCAAGAAGGCGAAAATTCAGAAAAAGACGCTTCGCCCGAAAAAGAAAGTAAGACGAACGCGCCGTCACAGACGGACAATTTCTGCTAACCGTCCAACATTGACTCCTGCCAGCGAGTCTGCCACCGCTCTCGCTTCTATCTTCAGACTGCCGCTGGACTCTGCTCTGCTTGTAGACGATGCTGTCTGGAAAACTATTGTCAAATCTCTTCCGCATGGATATATGATCCCTGACGATGGCATCGTTCAGCCTCTTATTCAAAGTCAAGAACCTAACCTATCATAACAAAAAGCCGCATCGCTGCGGCTTTTATTACTGCTTATTTTATTGACCGGATTTAACATCTTCCATAAAGCCTCTAAAGTTTTCTGCAATTTCTTTGGAACGTGTGTGATGCAGATAATGGTCGCCATCAAAGGTCATCACTTTGCCATGCACCGAATTTTTGATCTGCTCTTCATGCATTGGAATCCATCCCTCAGTCTCCGTATCATTAGCTTGCAAGAAGAAGATCAGAGGCAGATTCTTAGGGAACGATAATTTCTCAGTCGCTTTAAAGTTAGGGCCAAAATGTTCACCTTCACTCAGGGTACTCGCATTAAACGTGTTTTTAAGCGATATGATTCGAATCTGCTCTCTTGTTGCATCATCAACTTCTGGTGCAATAAGCTGATCCGGAGTCAGTTTCATTAGCAAGCGGTAAAATCCCGATAGCTTGAGTTGTTTATACATACCTGTTGGAAAAGGCTCATCGTTGCCGCCTTGGGTCGGTACACTGCTGTCGATTCCGACAAATGCCGTCACTTCATTTTCATATTTGTTCACGTAATCGAGACCGTAGATGCCCGCAATGGAGTGACCCATTAGCGTGTATTGTTTAATATCCAACTGCTGCAACGCTTCATGCGTTTCCGTTACGATATTTTCCACGGTGCGTTCTTTATCTGTATCATCGCTTAACCCATAACCAAACGGTTCAACGACGACCACTTTGTAGTAAGGGGACAATTCTTCAATCAGCGGTTTGAAATCAAGCGCCGGCGCCGCTGTTCCATATCCTGGAAGAAGAACCACGGTTTCTTCACCCGATCCCTGAATGTAGACATTCATTTGTTTACCGTCCACAGGAACAAGCTGTCCATAGGATTGTATCTTGCCTTTCTCTATCTTATTGCAAATGACGTTTACAACAAATACTGTGGCTAGAAATAGAACAATTACTGCAAGCAGAATAGCGATTACCTTTATCAATTTTTTCATAGCTGTTATTCCTTTCTTATGTTCCGCATTTTTGACTTCCTATCTGTCTACCTCATTGTAGCAGGCGGGTTTTAGATCACGGTTAACGGAGCATTACCGATGTCTTAACTCTCATAAGAAAGTGATTTTCAAACTTAAGACTCCATTAAGACATTTTGTGAAAATAAAGCTTGCTTCCTCATTCATTTATGTATTATTTCATTCCAAAGTAAAGCCGTGGCAGCACCACGGCTTTACTTGTTCGTTTCATTCTCGCCAACGTCATCAGAATAACGGCTTGACCCTCATGAATTTCTTCTTCCCGGTCCGTATGGCGAGCAATGCGATACAGAGGCAGAGCAAGCCCACCGCTGCAAAAATATAAAAAAGCATGTTTTCCTTCTTTAGCATTAAGGAAGAAATCAACGGTCCAGCCGCCACCCCGATAAATCGCATGCTGCTGTAGATTGAAGTAATCGTACCCCGTTGCTTCTTCTCAATACCTTCCGTTATTAAAGCGTCCAGACAAGGCAGAATGAGCCCCATGCCAGCGCCAGCAATAGACAACAGCAGTAACAGGAAGAACAGCCCTTTCGACGGGAAGATGGCATAGGTGGCCATGCTCACTGTCGTAATCGCCGTACCAAAGACTGTGAACCATTTCATCCTCACTTTACTGATGCCGACAGCTTTGCCAGTAATGAATGAAGCCAGGCATATTGCGCTAAGCGGGATAGCAAGCAATACGCCTTTCCATATCCCCTCGATGTTATAGTGATCCTCCAGCACAGAAGATAAATAATATAGAAAACCGAACATTAAGTACATCGCCAAGCCGCCAATCGCGAATATTGCGTACAGCCAGCCTTCTTTGGCTAATATCGCTTTAATACCTTGAATGAACTCCTTTAACGTAACCTGTGTGGCCTTGCCATTTTTTTTCGGAGCATTCACAAACACCGCTACGGCGATAATGGATACCACACAGATGATCGGAATAATGGCTAATGGAAGAAACCATACAATTAGCGTGAGTGCGGAGCCGAGAATGGGACTAAGCACTTTGCCAAAGGTGTTGGAGGTTTCGATCATGCCAAGGCCACTGCTTACCTCTTCTTCGCTTTTGAACATATCCCCTACTAGCGGCAATACGATCGGGAAAGCACCTGCCGCGCCAATTCCCTGTATGAATCGTCCAGCCAGTATTCCTGCATATGCCATCTGATGCTCTAGAAACCATGCGGACAGTCCAGATACAACTCCCCCAGCTGCTGCGATGGACAAGCCGGCTACGATAATGAGCTTCCGCCCAAACCGGTCGGACAAATATCCGGCTATCGGAATACATACGATGGATACGGCAGCATATACCGTAATGATCAGACTCGACATAACAGAAGTGATACCTAATTTTTTCTGCATAAGCGGAAGTACGGGAATAAGCATGGAGTTCGCCAGCGTCATAATTAACGGAATCGAAGCAAGCGCAGCTAAATCGCGTTTCTTTTTCTCATGCATGGGTTGCTTATCCTCTTTCCTCATCCGAAAAAATGCACTACCCCGTTAATCTGTCCATTAGCGATTGGTTTTCATTCGATTGAAATTGTTGTTATTAATTAACACACCAAAAAAAAGAACGCCAAGCCGACAAAATAATGTGCGGCAAAGCGTTCATCTTATTTCAGCATATGGGCCTAATTGCTTCCGAATCGTTGCGCATTCCTTGCCCGCGCGCGCTGCAGCTCGATTTCTCGGTTCCTCGGCTCTGCATTTGTGACGAGCGAATCCATCAGCTTCCGGGCAGCTTGCGCCACCTCGTCTATTGCAAGATGAAACGCTTCTTCATTCGCCTTGGAAGGAGAATTGTATCCAGAGAGCTTTCTTACGAACTGCAAAGCAGCGGCTTGAATCTCATCTTCGGTCGCTGGAGGATCAAAGTTATACAGTGTCTTAATGTTGCGGCACATGGCTTATTCTCCTTATTAGGCCTTTATGGCTTATTCGAATTCGACGTTATGATAAACCTGTTGAACATCCTCCAGGTCTTCCAGAGCATCGATCAGTTTGTCGAATTGGACTTGTGCGTCTGCTGCAAGCGTCAAATCGTTTTGAGCCAGCATCGTCAGCTCTGCAACAGTAAACTCCGTAATACCCACATTTTTGAATGCCTCTTGTACCGCATGGAACTGATCCGGATCGGCGTACACCATAATAGTCTCGTCCTCTTCCGTAACATCTCGCACATCGACATCAGCTTCCAACAATATCTCGATGACTTCATCAAGCGTTTTGTCTGGGACGCCGATAACAGCAGATGAGTCAAACATATAAGCAACCGAACCGCTTACGCCAAGATTTCCTCCGTTTTTACTGAAGGCGGAACGTACGGTAGAAGCCGTACGGTTCACATTATTCGTCAATGAGTCGACAATGACCATGGAACCGCTAGGGCCGAAGCCTTCATAACGAAGCTCAACATAGTTCTCGTCGCCGCTTCCTTTGGCTTTCTCAATCGCACGGTCAATAATCGCTTTTGGCAAATTGTACGTTTTCGCTCGCTCAAGTACGACCTTCAGCGCCCGGTTGGACTCAGGATCAGGCTCGCCTTTCTTAGCGGCTACATAAATCTCCAAACCGAATTTAGCATAAATCTTACTTGTATTAGCGTCCTTGGACGCTTTCTTTTCTTTGATATTATTCCACTTGCGACCCATACTGCTCCCACTTTCTTCATGAACTTGTACATCGACTCTATCTATTATAACCGATTTTTTACCGATATCGAAAGGGTTAGCGGAAGAAATCCTCCGAACTCATATTTATGGATAGCAGCAAACCTGCATAAATATAAAAGGATCGTATCTCTCCTCCTCTTCGGATGACAGATACGATCCTTGTTCGCATACCTCTACAATCGCAATTGCGATTAAGTAAAGCTCTCGTATACAAGAAATAAATTAAGCACGATGACGATTGCAGCGATGATCCAGCCTAGTATCGTTGTCACCTTTTTGTTGACGAGCCCGCCCATAAGCGATCGGTTGCTTGTAAATATAATTAACGGAATTAGAGCAAATGCGATGCCGAAGGAGAGCACGACCTGGCTCATAATTAATGCTTTAGTAGCGTTAACCCCGGATGCAATGATGATCAGCGGCGGAATTGTCGTAATGGCTCTCCGCAAGTACAGATTAATTCTGCGCTTAATGAAGCCCTGCATGACGACATCCCCTGCCATCGTTCCTACCGATGCGCTGGCAAGCCCGGCAATCAACAGAGCCAATCCGAAGGAAATGGAGGCAACTGGTCCCGCCAGCTCGCCGAATTGACGATAAGCCACCTCTAGCTCTTCGACAACAAGGCCGTTTTTGAAGAACAAGGCTGCGGCGATAATGACCATTGCCATGTTAACAGCTCCTGCAATAAGCATTGCAATAATGATGTCGATAAATTCCAATTTGAAGATCCGTTTTTTCTCCGCATCATTCCGGCCGACAATACGTCTTTGGGTCAACGAGGAATGCAGATAGATCGCATGCGGCATTACAGTTGCGCCAAGTATGCCCGCAGCGAGCAGTACACTGTCAACCCCTTCGAATTTGGGAGTTACAATACCGGCAGCGACTGCAGCCATGTCAGGCTGTGCAAGCACGACCTGGCATGTGAAGGCGAGCACAACGATGAAGATCATGGCCGCGATACCGGCCTCGAACGCTCTGACTCCCCTTCGCTGCAGCTCCAATATGGCGAAGGAGCCAGCGGCAGTAATTAATGCTGCAGGCAGCATCGGGATATCGAATAATAAATAAAGTCCTAAAGCAGCGCCTAGAAACTCAGCGAGATCGGTAGCGATGATAACAAGCTCGCTTTGAATCCATAACAGGAAGGACGCTGGTTTGGAGAAGCGGTCCCTCGCAACTTCGGGAAGATTCTGCCCCGTTGCAATGCCAAGCTTAGCCGAAAGCGATTGGATTAGCACGGCCATTAGGTTTGAACCTGCAATGACCCATAGCAGCATATAGCCGTATTTCGAGCCAGCCGTAATGTTTGTAGCGAAATTGCCGGGATCCAGGTAAGCGACCGCAGCGATAAATGCGGGACCTAGAAAAGGAAGAAGCCGTTTGAAGCCTTTCACTTTGCGATTCAGCACCATTTCTGCGGAGAGTTTATTTGTTGCTGCGACACTGTTGTTGTTAGCCATAGTCTCTCCTCCTTCAGTTCTTTTTATATAAAAGTTTTCCTCAGCTATATTTGTTGGCTTAGTGCAACTTTTAAAATGATTATAGTCCTCTTAACGGAAAAAGTAAACAATCATTTAATCGTTTTTATTCCGCTCCTCTGATAATTGTCCGGATCACTGCCTCCTATCGTATGCGGCTATCGCCCATCAGGTTCCGTGATAGCTAAAAAGCCCGGCTGATCGCGAAGGATCAGCCGGGCTTTAAACATTAACACTAGATTAGAACACCTTTGTCGTCCAAGTCTCACAGTTCCATGTTTCTGTAACGACATCACGGTAAAACTCAGGTTCGTGAGAAATGAGCAGGATGCTGCCTTTATAGGCCTTGAGGGCGCGTTTAAGCTCGTCCTTGGCATCAACGTCCAAATGGTTGGTCGGCTCATCGAGTACGAGCAGATTTGTCTCGTTGTTGATCAGCTTGCAGAGGCGTACTTTCGCCTTCTCGCCGCCGCTCAGCACCGTGATTTTGCTCTCAATATGCTTGGTTGTCAGTCCGCATTTCGCCAGTGCAGCGCGAACTTCAAATTGCGTATACGAAGGGAACTCATTCCAGATTTCCTCAATACATGTGTTATAGTTGGCATCCTTGGACTCCTGCTCGAAGTAACCGATGCTGAGCAAGTCACCCAACTGCACATGACCGGATAAAGCCGGAATTTCACCCAAAATGCTGCGCAAAAGCGTTGTCTTGCCGATGCCGTTCGCACCGACAAGCGCGATTTTCTGGCCGCGCTCCATCCGAAGATTAAGCGGTCTGGACAATGGGCTTTCATAGCCGATAACGAGCTCTGTCGCTTCGAAGATCAGCTTGCCCGACGTGCGTCCGTCCTTGAAGTTGAATTGCGGCTTCGGTTTTTCCTTCGCCAGCTCGATAACATCCATCTTGTCGAGCTTCTTCTGCCGGGACATCGCCATATTTCTCGTGGCAACGCTCGCTTTGTTCCGGGCAACGAAGTCCTTCAGCTCTGAAATTTCCTGCTGCTGACGCTTAAATGCCGATTCCAGCTGCTGCTTTTTCATTTCATGCACCTGCTCGAAGTGCTCATAGTCGCCAACATAGCGGTTCAGTTCCTGATTCTCCATATGATAGATCAGGTTGATAACGCTGTTAAGGAACGGAATATCGTGGGAGATGAGAATGAATGCATTCTCGTACTCTTGCAGATAACGTTTCAGCCACTCAATATGCTGCTCATCCAAATAGTTGGTTGGCTCGTCCAGGAGCAGAACGTCCGGCTTCTCAAGCAGAAGCTTCGCCAGCAGGATTTTGGTCCGCTGACCGCCACTTAGGTCATTGACGTCTTTATCCAGACCGATATCGGTAATGCCAAGACCTCGCGCTGTCTCATCGACTTTGGCGTCGATCATGTAGAAATCTTGAGCCGTCAGTGTATCTTGGATGGTGCCTACATCCTCAAGCAGCTGCTCCAGTTCCTCAGGTGACACCTCTCCCATTCGGCCATACATGTCATTCATTTCGTTCTCCATATCAAAGAGGTACTGGAATGCGCCTCTCAATACGTCACGGATTGTCATTCCTTTGTTCAGCACGGCATGCTGATCCAAATAACCGACACGCATCCGCTTGGACCATTCTACTTTGCCGTCATCGGGTTGCAGCTTGCCCGTAATAATATTCATGAATGTGGACTTGCCTTCGCCGTTGGCGCCGATCAGTCCGATGTGCTCGCCCTTCAACAGGCGGAAGGAAACGTCGTTAAAGATCGCGCGGTCCCCAAAGCCATGGCTTAATCGCTCTACGTTTAAAATACTCATGTATGACACCTTTTCTATTTGACTTTTTTCTCCGTTATATTATAAGCGGTAGTCGTGCTTCAACTCAATGTTTCCTGTAAAATTAATGCCGTTAATTATAGTTAAACGATAAGACTGCTGATCGCGAAGCTTGTGCCGACGTAAACAAAACAAAGCAAGATGCCAATCGCCATGTTGCCTTTGCGCAGCTCCTCGCCAATTTTGATGCCAGGAGTCGCCAGCTCGAAGATCAAATAAGCGAGCACGAGACAAACGTAACCAACTGCAAACCAGAGCATCATATGCCAGATTGAAGTATTCGTGTAAGCGGCAACGCCGAGAATGATGGCTGTTGCAAGAAACTTTCCGCCCATCGCAAGCCCAGCGGCCACGTTCCCCTTCTTCAGCTCTTCCATATCCTTATAAGGCGTTATCCAGCTGAAAATAACCATGCCGAGCAGCTGTAGCACGACAATAACAGCGATGCTGATTATAATATTAATGGCGATCAAGATGCCCACCCCCTGAACTTGGCATAAGCCAAGTCATAATTTTCGAAATCATGTACTTCTTCCAATAAGACGTTCACTTGCTTCTTCGATTTCATGCTGGCATAGCGCTTCTCGTCAATTGGCTGCTTGATCTGATTGCCTGTAGGCAAAGAAAGCACGGCGAAATAACGTGATTCTTCCTTATACGTGGTTTTGTATACGCCTACGAGATCAACATCCGTCGTAAGCTGCACTTTGAGCAGCTCAAAATCCTGCTTGCCTTCTTTTTCCGTCTTAAACGATTTGATTGGTGTCCATTCGGTCAGCGTAACCTCGTTGCGGCCTTCCGCATTGAAGGTCATCTTCGCTTCCATATACTGCAGCGTCCACACTTTATCGTTCGTAGCGTAATTATTATCGTTGGGAAGCAGTTTGTTATCGGGCAGAATCGCCATATCGCTGCCAATCAAATCGCCTACAGTGCTTTCAACGAGCCGATAATCCCAAGGAAGCAGCGTCTCATTTGCTGATGCTTCCGCCGAGGAACCGCTGGAAGTGGACCATACGCCCGATGATGTGCCGCACCCGCTCAGCAATACGACAGTTACAAGTATAGCCGATAGCCAAGCTATCTTTTTCTTGTTCATGTAGCTTTCACTCCTATCGCCACAAAATGGCTTGTATTGCCTGTAATTAATCCGCCGGCGCGTCCAAGTAAACCGCATGGAACGCCATTGATCACGAACATGCCTGTGAGCAGACTGAAGGGTCCGGCCTCCAGTTCAATCTTGGCCAGCTCTGCTCGCTTCTGATAGACCCGGGGGAACAATTGACTCGTGTCGAAGCCGTCTTCATCCTTCACTTCTAATTGCCCTTGCTCATCATAAAGAATGACAGAGCCGCCTTCCCGGCCGAACATCGATTTGGACACATAGCTCCCGTCAAATAACGCTTTATTATAAGTAGGAAGCATGTATCGCTCGATTGCCGACCGCTCATCCGCGCCAAACAGCATATGCAGCTCATATAATCCCCAGATTAAAGCCATCATCCCTTTGGATTGCAAAATGATCGAATGAACGGAATTGAAAAGCTGCAATTGTCCGCTTTCAACCGCATAGGCTAATGCTTCGCCACCCTCGTCAACCGCCATCCATTCCTTTGGATAGAGAGCGAATATACGATCGATGGCCTGCCCGTCTTTCTTCCGCAGCACGCCTTCATCGACCCACAGCTCCAGCAAATCAACACAATCGATTTGTTGTCCACTGTGCTTGACGAGCATATCGATGGTTCCGGAATCCTCCAGATGCTCACCGTAGGCTGCACAGGCTGCCGTGTCTGGCTGCTCTTCCGCCCAAGCGGCAGCTACTAGAGCCGGCATCTGAACGTTAGGCGATTCCAGCGAAAGCCGTTCACATTGCCAAGGAGTTGCAATTGCCGCCTCGGCATAACCGGTTGGCGTATCTGCGTTCAGTTCCAGCAGTTGTATGATGCCTTCATCGGATATGGCAAAATCAAATCTGGCATACCTGCTGATCAAGCCGTCGCCTTGAAGCTCAAGCGCATCCAAGGTTGGCCATAACAGCTCCGGAATGCCCAGCATCGCATACAAATCCTGCCGTCCATGCACGAACCGGCATGCCCGGTCGAAGACCCGCCATAGCATGGCTGCGGCTTCTTCCAGCTCTTCATACACCTCACGGCGCATAGCAACCGCTTGATCGATCCAATATGGCTCGCCTTCCAGATCGGCCCAAGTGAATCCCAGTGCAGCCAGCTCTGCTACTAGCGCATCACGATCTTCACGAGGCTTGCCGACTACCTCGAAAGCCTTCTGCTGCCTCTTCGTTGTCATCCGCCGAAGCCGCCGCTTGATTTATGACTGGAGCCGGATGAGCTGAAGCTGGAACCAGAACCCGATGAGCTCATGCCGCTTGATTTGCCGCCTATCCCGCCTGGCGATGAGGAAGTAGAGCGTCTTGTAATGGAGCCGGATTTATTCGAGGTTTTTGGCCGGACTGCCGAGCCGACAACCGCTTTATTTTGAAAAATATCCGAATCATAAGAGTTGGGCTTGTAAGCCGTTCTGTTTCCCTGATAATAGGAATTGTGAGTATTGTGCCAAGCTCCGGATGAATAGGAATTGCCCCGGTTGAAAATCAGATGATAGAGCAATAGATCATCCCAGCCGAAGCCGCCGCCCGAATGAATAATGGTCGTACCACCTGAACCGCCTGAACTTCCCGATCCGACTGTTCCGCTTCCACCGGAAGCACTTTCTTCGCCTGCGCTCTCCGCAAGCAGAATCGGGATGTTCCAATCTACGGCAGGATCATAATAAGCTTTGACGGCGTCTGTTGACCATTCGACCAGAGCGGGCTCTTCTGCTGATGAGGCTTTCGTCGTCTCGGTCGCTGCATGAGCGCTGGGAGCAAGACCGATTAGTGCATTCGCCATCAAGGCAATGCCTAGCGAGGTAGAAAGCACCCGGATCGGCTTTCCTTCTTTCGTAAAGAATAAGTTCGCCGCTTCCCGCTTATGGCCTGGGGAATGATTCGTTTCCTTCTTGTTTTCCATTCGTACTCCCGCCCTTCTGCTATTCCGCTAGCGATGCGTTACTTTCTGAACGAGCAGCTCCATGACGCCTTGATCCAAATTGAGCCGTCCTTCGATCGTTTCATATTCAGCACCATTAATCGTTAAATAATTGACATGATGCAGTGCTTCAATCATTTCCTTGCTCCAAAGCCTTTCGTCCAATGTGAACAATCCGCCTGAAGCTAATTTTTCAACGAGATTTACCTTCATTCCGCTTTCCATGCCCTCATTCCCTCCATCCCCCAAAAAACACTTTACTAAATTACGTGCTGATCCGAATAAATGTTTCGATTACACACATGATTACCATCATACTATACTTGGAAATCTTGTAAATAAGAAAATTTTGAGTCTTCATTAGACACAAAAAAGCCTATCCATACAAAGGGGTTTCCTTACGAATGGATAGGCTTTTAGTTGAATAATCTGTTTACCGGCACTGTTATTGCGTAGAAAACCCGTACTTCACGAAGACATCTAACGCTTCTTCCGTTTGCAGATAGGCGTAGAAATCTTCCGCTTCTTTATTATTCTTCGTCGCTTTCACGATACCAATCGGGTAAACGATCGGCGAATAGCTTGCCGGATCAACGGTAAAGGCAATCTTGATCTTTTGCGAGGTCAGCGCATCCGTCTTATAGACGAAGCCAGCATCTGCATTGCCTGTCTCGACGTACTGCAGCACTTGGCGTACGTCTTTGGCTTGCACGCTCTTGGATTGCAGCGCGTCCCAGAGCTTCGCACTTGTTAATGCTTCTTTCGCATAATTACCTGCAGGGACACTTTCGGGAATGCCGATCGCGACCGTTTTCACTTCCGCCTTGGACAAGTCATTTATGCTTGCGGGCGTCGTCTTCGAGTCAGCAGGTACAACAACGACTAACTCATTTTTCAATAGATTGATTTGCTTATCCGCGTCAATCAGCTGCTTGTCGACGAGCGCTTTCATGTTTTTCGGGGCGGCGGACAGAAACAGATCAGCGGGAGCTCCTTGTTCGATTTGCTGCTGCAGGGCGCCTGATGCGCCAAAATTGAAGTTCAATTTGACGGCCGGGTTGCTTTTCGCATAAAGACCTTGGATATCGTTCAAGGCATCCGTCAAGCTCGCCGCTGCAGAAATCGTTAATTCTACCGTTTTTGCAGGCGGTTCCGCCGTTTGCTGGGCCTGATTAGCTGGCGTATTTCCGTTGGAGCCGCAACCCGCCAACATAATGGCTATAGCGATGATAGCTAACCAAATCATACTACTTTTCATTTTCACAGCATTTCTCTCCCTTATCTTTATGTTTAGATATAATTAGTTATTATTGATGATGTTTGATCGTATTGTCAATGATGTTTTGTCGTCTATGATGTTCGTGTTCTTCCTATGGTAAAATAGAAGACAAACGATATTGAAATTGCAGAAGCAGTGTGAGAGGAGGGCGAAGATGTCCAGCGACATATCCTATACAACAGAAGAATTAGCGCGGCTGTTGAAGATTTCCAAATTAAAAGTGTATGACCTCATCAAGAAAGGCGAGCTTCCATCCTATCGCGTGGGTAAACAAATGAGAGTAGATGCCGACGATCTCGAAGCGTACAAGCTTCGTTCGAAGGGCGGAATCGCTGCGTCGGCTGAGCCAGCGGGGCGTTCCGAACCAGCCTCATCTTCTCATTCATTTGTTAATGGTCCGCGTACGATCGTTGTTACCGGCCAGGATGTAAGCCTTGATATATTAGCGAAACATTTGGAACGAGACTGCCCGGGGCTTCGGCCATTAAGAGCGTATTCCGGCAGTCTCGACAGTCTGATCGCGATGTATCGCGGAGAGGCTGATATCGTGAGCACCCATCTGCTGGATGGCGACAGCGGGCAATACAACCTCCCTTATATCCGTAAGCTGCTAATTGGCTCTCCCTTCCTTGTCGTCAATTTGCTCTCCAGATCTGCTGGATTATATGTGCAGAAGGGCAACCCGCTCGCAATTCGCGGCTGGGATGATTTCAAGCGATCAGACCTGCGTCTCGTCAACCGGGAAATAGGCTCCGGCGCTCGTGTTCTGCTGGATGAGCAGCTGCGGCTCCGTGACATTCAGGGGAATCAGATTAACGGGTACAGCAACGAGCAGAGCAATCATCTCGGCGTTGCTGCCCAAGTTGCCGCTGGAGGCGCGGATGTTGGTGTCGGAATTGAAAAAGCGGCCTCCATCGTTGGCAACGTCGAGTTTATTCCGCTCATTCAAGAACGATACGACCTGGTTCTATTGAAAAAGCCGGAAAATTCACCTTGGATAGAAGCTTTGCTGCGAATTCTCACATCTGACGCATTTCAGCGAGAGCTTGGCGCTATATCTGGCTATGATTTATCGCTTACCGGACAGATATTAATGGAAACTTAGCCTGACAAAATGGGGCCATCCACACTGGATGGCCTCATTTTGTTCTTGCTTTTATCCTCCTTGATAACTGTTCGGCCAGAAGTAGTAAGTTTACATAATTAATAATATGTAATGCTATAAATAATAAAAAAGCAGCCATCTAATGTGGCTGCCCCTGATTTGCTCATTAACCAGATATTTTGTTCACGATTTTTAGCACCGCATCGCGTGTCAGCTTGTTTCCGCCAGCTGCAATCAGCTTGGTCGTTGCATGTGCAAGCTGCAGCGGTATTTTACAAAAGTCCTGTGCAGGTCCTTTGTTCAATTCGGCAATATACGCATCGGCAACCTTCAGATTGCGCTTCGTATACTTGATCATATCCTTCGAGTCCCATCCCTCCGGGAAGAAGTTTACGCCGCGCTGCTGATCCTCCAACTGATTCCGCAATATGTTGACCGCCTGCAGGCCTCTGCCGAAAGCAACCGCTTTCTCGCGGTCGGTAACGGTCCCATCATTCCATAACCACAGCTCCGACAGCAATTCGCCAACCATGCCGGCTACGCTGTATGTATATCGATCCAGGTCCGCTTCCGTACGGATTTGCCATTGGACTTCCACCCATTCGGCCATTTCCTTCGACATCTTGGCCGTATAACGGATGACTGTGTCTCTGGCGCTTTCGGGGCATAGCTGTACCCATTCTACTAGACGCAGCGATACCTCAGGAAGTTCATGCGCATGCGGGGCAAGCGTTTGCTCGACAGCCTCAGCCATGTTTGGCGCAAGCAAGGCATCCTGAACTTCATACAGAAGCTTTGCCTTGAGCGCATCGGCGAGCTCCTCATGATCCTCAATTTCATCGATGGCGCGCATGCACAAATAAGCGGAGCTTACCGCTTCCTTGAGTCCCGGCGTCAGACGGGTTATCGGAATATAAAAGGTTCGGCTAGTTTTCTGCAGCATGGACATTGCGTCTAGGACTTCGGTATTAATGTTAATTCCCTCCAATAAAAGGTCAGCGTTTCTTCTACTATACCATAGGATGGAGACTGTGCCCAAATCGTCCTGAATTTTTTTAGCTGTCTTGGCACTTGCAGCAGCAACCAGTTTATAATGTAAGCTTCTTTAACGGCTTCTCTGCTGGGCCTTCCATCACTTCCCCGTCAATCGAAAACCTGGAGCCATGGCAAGGGCAATCCCAGCTCAAATCTCCGTCATTCCACTCCACCTCGCAGCCCAGATGGGTACAGGTTGTATCGACCAGATGCAGATTGCCCTCCGGGTCCTTGTACGCCCCGGCCCTTTTTCCATGCAGCAGGACAACGCTGCCTTCTCCGTCTGATAGCTCTTCAGCCCATCGCTTCGGCTTGCTGATCTTACCGCTTATTAGATGCTTGGCTACGTCCAAATTCTCCACAACGAGATCCTTCCATGCGGCAGCATTCATTCCGCGAGAAGGAGTAAAGAGCTCTTCATATCGATTTTCGCTTCCTTCTATTAAGTCACGGATCAATAACGCAGCAGCTGTTCCAGTCGTCATTCCCCATTTGCGAAAGCCAGTCGCCACATACACATTTGGAGTCGAAGCTTTTATCCGGCCGATGAAAGGAAGCTTGTCCCCGGTGATGAGATCTTGAGCCGACCAGCGGAAAGCGATTTTTTTCACCTTAAAATGCTGCTCCGCATATTCCTGCAAAGCTTCATAGTGATTAAACGTGCACATGCCCTGTCCCGTCTTGTGAGTCTGCCCGCCGATCAGAACGATACCCCCTGGTTCATCAACCGTGACCCGAATGGAACGCTTAGGCTCCTCTGCGCTCAAGTATATTCCGCCGGGATAACGCTCCTCCGTCTCAATACCCAGGACATACGAGCGTTCTGCGTGCATTCTGGCAAAATAAAACCCAAGTCCGTCATAAAAAGGAAAATGGGTGCAGATCGCGACATGACTTGCCGTAATTTTGTGACCATCATTCGTGAGGACGACCGGATTCTCACCCTCTGTAAGATCAACCGCCGTCGTACCCTCGCAGATTATGCCTCCAGCTTCTGTGATCCGATCAATTAATGACCTTAAATACTCAAGCGGATGAAATTGTGCTTGGCTATGCATCACAAGAGCAGCCTTACATGGGATGTTCAGTGGTACGTCATCCAGATAATCGCCCTTGATCCCAAGCTCCTGATACGCCGCCCATTCCTTTTTCAGCTTCTCAATGCCATCGTCTGTATCAGCCGTCAAATAGGCATTCTGGTGGGAAAACCCGCAATGAATATTATATTCATCCACCGTTTGTTTAATGAATCGAGCGGCTTCCTCCGCAGCCTGGTAGTAAAGAGCTGCCTTTCCTTTGCCTTGCTGGGAAATCAGCTCGTCATAAATCAAATCATGCTGCGCCGTTATTTTAGCCGTTGTATGACCCGTTGTCCCGCCCAGCAGCTCTCCCGCTTCAATCAGCGAAACTTTATAACCTTGCTGGGATAACACATACGCGGTCGTTACCCCCGTAATACCTCCGCCAATGACAGCGACGTCGACTTCCAGATCATGGTCCAGCTTAGGGTAGGGCTCCCTTTCCTTGCTGGTCTCGATCCAATACGACTGTGGAAACTGTGGTAAAGCTTCATGATCCGTCATTATAACCATGCCTCCTGTGGTTGGAATTCCTCCCCATACCATGCGCTGTTCTCACACAATTTATTCCAATCGTCCGAGCCGCTGCGTTTAAGCTAACAAGCCCATTTCCGCTAGGCGATGAACCACTTTTCCGTTTTGTCATAGGCTATATAGACAAATGACTATACAGTAATGGAGGCTTACTTATGGATCGCGGTTTTAACCAATTTGGCGGAGGTTTCGGTGGAGGTTCCCGTCCCCCGTTTCGCCCGGTTCCCCATCCGTTTTTCCCTAGACGTTTTTTGTTTCCTTTCTTCTTCTTCTCTCCTTTTGTTTTTCCGTTCTTTCCGTTCCGGGAGGGAGAGGAGTCCGAATTTCGCAATGATCAGTACTATGCCACTCATCAAGTAAGAGGCGGCGAAACCCTGCAGCATGTGGCCCATATGTACAACATTCCAAGTGTATTTCTGGAAGAGGCTAATCCGGAACTGTCGGCTCAAGCCGCTCTCCAGCCTGGCACCAACGTACATGTACCGCGCATCTCGCATCTCCACTGTCACAAAACCTTCTTTGAGAAGGAAATGGATGAGCCGGCGAATACAGCCAACGTTGGCGCGAACACAGCGATTAAACCATCTTCACCCTACAACGGCAGCCAGTACTAAAACAAAAAACAGCGTCTATTCCAACACGGCTTTTCAGCCATGTTGAGATAGACACTGTTTTATTTACATTTAATTAATGCAATTAATTATCGCGACAAATCTATGTCCGGAAGAAAACACTAGGGTTGCCGGGTATGCCAGGATTGGCATCCGCTGTCAGTCCTTCGGCACGACGTTTCATCGCCACGTCAACCAGCCATTTCGTGAAATCCGCGACCTGCATTTCTTTCATTTCCTCCAAGCTGAAAAATCCGGCCTGGTCTACCTCGACGCCATCTGGTACAGGCTCGCCCCCGATATACTCCATATCGAATGCGATATAGACGTTGTGAATGCTTCGCGGCTGGTCACGAACCGCAACGATGCTTTTAACGCTGGCATGAACACCAGCTTCCTCCAGCACCTCGCGAATGATTGTCTGATCAATCGATTCCATCTGCTCAATATAACCGCCCGGATTCGTCCAGTAACCTTTCCCCGGTTCTTGAGCCCGGCGAACGAGCAAAATCCGATCCTCCTTCATAACAAGAGCGCCTACCCCGACACTATAGTCGCCCCAATGGACATGTCCGCAGCTTTCCGAGGTACAGGCTCTGCGAACCGTACCGTCTATGTCGCGATTTTCCATCGGCTGACCGCATACTGTACAATAATTAACCGCCATCCTGCTCAACCGTCCTTTTGTAATTTGCCTATGCTGCATGCTATAAAATGTTAGTTAGAGATACAAGCCATCCTCCCTAACTTCATGCTTAAAGTTCATTCCTAAATTCATGATAGTCCTTGATCGCCCATATCGCCAGTCAATTATTTGGAAACGATACACCGCAACGCATGGAACCATAGAAACGCAACGTGGAAGCGGCGAACCGTAACGATGAGCGAAGTCGTCCGTAACGTATGACCGAGTGCCGCGTATCGCGATGTTGACTTGTTGGTGGACAGCGGTGCCATACACCGCATGAAGCTGCAAGCATTGTGCGGCACAAAAAAATCAGACCCGTTCGGGTCTGTAGAGTAATTGCAGCGAATTTATAGTCACTATTCTTTTATTGTGTGATGAAGTTTCACCGCCGACGTGCGACCAGGCATCGCGCCCTAGGAGGCGCGTACGATGCGATTGGATTGGATTGGATAATGCTCCGTTTTAATCATCTCAACGCACTAAAATGTCGTATGTCTTATAGTCTGACGTAACACTTTGTTTTTGCTCTAACCCGCTCCTCACAGTCCCCATCGTCCTCAACGCACAATATGTCGAATAGTCTAACGTAACGTGTCCCGCTATGCTAATGTCCATCTAAACTATACTGTAATTTTTAGCACCAGCTAACCTGCGCCCGCCTAACTGATGGATACAAGATTACATGCAGCTAACTAAACTTTGTTTTTCTCTAAAGTGATCCTCGCTGTCCCTTATGAATGAACAACATGCAAAAGTACATTTTGATTTCCCTAAAACAGGCTCAATTCGCCATCAAAATGCAAAAATACATTTGAAATCACCATATACCGCCCAAAACCTGCTTTTTTCCCCGATCAAAATGCACTTTTGCATTTTGATGTGATATATCGCCTATAAAATGGATAACAACATGCACATTTACATTTTGATCAGAAAAGTTGATACCCCTAGCGAATTTGCATCGCTATATAACGAATCTAATTTCGCTATATATGTGTAACTAATCTAATTCGCAACTCTGAGCACGCAGATCGTCATTACGTGAGCTAGTGGAGTTGCTCTTGTAAACTGTTTTTGTTATTAACTCTTGCCGTTTCCTCTTACGATTTGTTGTTATTGTGTTTTTTGTGTTTTGCGTGGCTTAGGGTGAGCGGAGCGTTTTGAGTTCAGGATGACATTTTGCAGATTCGATCCATTTTGACATCGTGTAAGCGATGGAAGCAATGGAATCAAGAACGGCAGCATGAACCAAAACGCGCAGCGACCCCGGAGCATTACTCACACAACACTGCAACACTGCAACACTACAAAACAAACAAATCAACAAAACGATGTACCGGCATTTGCTCCAGAAGCTGCTGATCGCTCCCCACGGCTAAGATCTCCCGCACTTGCCGCTCCGCCAGTCTGGTACGCAAATTTGCCTCGAATTTGCGCTCCAGCAGCGGAATCCCCTCAATCCTCCTCCGGCGATGGCCGATCGGATATTCCACCTCCACCCGCTCCGTAGCGCTCCCGTCCTTGAAAAAGATCTGCAAAGCATTCGCAATAGACCGCTTGGATGCATCCAAATAGTCGGCGGAATACCGGAGATCTTCCTCCACCGTCATTTTCCCGCGAAGCACATCGATGCGCGGGTCACTTGCCGCTTCGTCCTCGTAATGATCAGCCGTCAACTGTCCGAAGAGCAGGCCGATAGCTGTCATATATTGAAGGCAATGGTCACGGTCCGCCGGATTATGCAGCGGCCCCCGCTTATCGATGATCCGAATAGCAGATTCATGTGTCGTTAGCTTTATAGCGTTGATTTCCTCCCAACGATCCTTCACGAGCGGATGCAGCTTTACTGCGCACTCCACAGCAGTCTGCCCATGGAATTCTGCCGGATATGCCAGCTTGAACAGTACATGCTCCATCACATACGAATTAAACTTACGATTCAGCGCCAGTGACTTGCCCTTAAACAATACATCCTGGAATCCCCAGACAGGGGCCGTTAGTGCAGAGGGATAACCCATCTCTCCCTTTACCGCCATCAGTGCCAGTCGAACGGCACGACTGGTTGCGTCTCCCGCGGCCCATGACTTGCGTGTGCCGGTATTCGGAGAATGGCGGTATGTCCGCAAGGACTGCCCGTCAATCCAGGCATTGGATACTGCATGGATGATTTCATCTCGTGTACCGCCTAGCAGTGCCGTCGCAACTGCCGTGGAAGCGACTTTGACTAGGAGGACATGATCCAGTCCGACGCGATTGAAGCTATTTTCCAGCGCAAGCACGCCTTGAATTTCATGGGCCTTAATCATGGCCGTCAGTACATCGCGCATTAAAAGCGGTGAATCACCGTTAGCGGCGCGTGTCCGGCTGACGTAATCCGCCACGGCCCATATCGCGCCCAAGTTATCGGACGGATGCCCCCATTCGGCCGCCAGCCAGGTGTCGTTGAAGTCCAGCCAACGTATGATACAGCCGACGTTGAAAGCAGCAGTCACAGGATCCAGCCGATAGGAGGTGCCGGGAACCGGTACGCCATTCGGTACGATCGTGCCCGGCACGACTGGCCCCAGCAGCTTCGTACATTCCGGATAGCGCAGCGCCAGCAAGCCGCAGCCGATCGTATCAAGCAAGCAATATCGCGACGTTTCGTACGCCTCAGAACTCTCTATTACTGCTTTTGCCGCATATTCCGCAATTTCCACTAATAAAGCGTCCGGTACCGGCCGGTCATTATTTGTAATTTCGGACATATGCTTTCCCCCTTTATTTGCGGTCTATGATCTCAACCCACTTCTGCGGCTCCGGGCCAACATACAGGGCTGAAGGCCGAATAATCCGGTTGCCTTCCCGCTGCTCGATAATATGGGCAGACCAGCCGCTAATGCGTGATAGAACAAATAAAGGGGTAAATAAATTCGCCGGTATGCCCAGAAACCGATAAGCCGAAGCGCTGTAAAAATCAAGGTTCGGAAACAGCTGCCGCTCGCGCTGCATCACTTCTTCAATTCGCTCTGATACCGGATAGAGCCGAGTATCTCCTGCTTCCTTCGACAACGTAGCCGACCAAAGCTTAATGATGTCGGAACGGGGGTCGGAGACGGAATAGACGCGATGTCCAAAGCCCATAACCAATTGCCGCTGCGCCAACAGCTGCAAGACACCTTTTTCCGCTTCATCGGCATCAGTAAAACCTTCGATCAGCTCCATTGCAGCTTCATTAGCCCCGCCGTGCAGAGGCCCTCGAAGTGTTCCAATTCCTGTTGTGATCGAGGAGTAGAAGTCGGAGAGCGTAGAAGCTGTCACTCGCGCGGCAAAAGTCGAGGCGTTGAATTCATGCTCCGCATACAAAATTAACGAAACATCCAGCGTCTCCTCATGAAGCTCGCTTGCCGGCCTTCCATGCAGCAATTGCAGGAAATGTCCGGCGATGCTGGCGCTCTCCGGTGCCTCAGTATCAATGCGCAAGCCGCTAGTGTGAAAATGATGCCAATACAGCAGCATCGATGCACCGCAAGCAATTAGCCGATCGGCAATTTGATTGGGTCCCCGGTCGGCTGTCTCTGGTTCGAATGCGGCCAACGCGGAAATGCCGGTACGCAGCACATCCATTGGCTGCATCGCTGCAGGGAGATGCTCCAGCAAAGACCGCAAGCCATCTGGCAAATACGCAGCCGATTAAGCTTCAGCTTGTAGCCGAGCAGCTCATCCTCGTCCGGGAGTTTGCCGTT
>NZ_CBVJ010000032.1 GCF_000513275.1 Paenibacillus gorillae
AATAACGCAGCCGATTAAGCTTCAGCTTGTAGCCGAGCAGCTCATCCTCGTCCGGGAGTTTGCCGTTGAGCAGCAAATAAGCCGTTTCCTCAAACGTGCCATAATGGGCCAAATCATGAATGGAATACCCCCGGTAAGTGAGCCCTTTACCTTCTTTCCCTACCGTCGAGATTGCCGTCTCTCCAGCAATCGTATTTGCCAACCCTCCGGATTTACGAGCCGTCATCCTCGCTCTCCCCCTTTGCGCCGAACAACTGGTCTAGCTTCTGTTCATAGCTGTAATAGTGAAGATAGTCATAGAGCTCTTCACGAGTCTGCATCACCGGCAGTACTTGTTGCTGCGTCCCCTCTTTGCGAATCGTTTCGTAAATCTGGACAGCGGCGGCGTTCATCGCCCGAAAAGCCGATAAAGGATACAGCACCATGTCTACGCCGTAAGCGGCCAGCTCACCTGTCTTGAACAGCGGTGTTTTGCCAAACTCCGTCATATTAGCGAGTATAGGTACGTTCACCGCCTCGGCAAATCGGCTGTATTGCCCAAGTTCCGTTACCGCTTCCGGAAAAAGCATATCTGCACCCGCTTCTACATATGCGCATGCCCGCTCAATTGCCGAATTCAGCCCTTCGCCGGCAAGCGCATCTGTCCGGGCCATAATGACGA
Source organism: Paenibacillus gorillae (assembly GCF_000513275.1). GTDB lineage: Bacteria > Bacillota > Bacilli > Paenibacillales > Paenibacillaceae > Pristimantibacillus > Pristimantibacillus gorillae. The sequence goes on from NZ_CBVJ010000032.1 coordinate 662, forward strand.
ACGAGCTGTCAGTTCTTGCGTCTACAGCCGCTTTGATACGATCTACCATTTCCGCTTGACTGACGATCGATTTATTGGGGCGATGCCCGCACCGTTTGGCTGCGACCTGATCCTCAATGTGAATAGCCGCCGCACCTGCCCGGCTCAGCTCGCGAACCGTGCGGGCAATTTGGAACGCCCCGCCAAAGCCAGTATCCGCATCTACGAGCAAGGGAAGCTCAGTCGCTGCGCTAATACGGCGCACATCTTCGGCAACATCGCCGAGTGTCGTAATGCCGAGATCAGGCAGACCAAACGAAGCATTCGCCACGCCGGCTCCCGATACATACAAAGCCCGAAAGCCAGCCCGCTCTGCAAGCTTGGCTGCATACGCATGTATGACACCTGCAATTTGCAGCGGATGTTCGATTGCGATGCCTTCACGGAACCTCTGCCCCGGTGATCGACTCATGCTGCCTCACCACCTTCCTCACTAGGATCGCAGCAGTTGTCCGCTAATGACGATCCGGTGGATTTCATTCGTACCTTCATAGATTTGCGTAACTTTCGCATCACGGAACAAACGTTCGGCACCCGCAGTTTCAAGACATCCTTCCATCCCAAGCATCTTAACAGCTGCTCCTGCTATGCGTACGGCAGCATCCGAAGCATACAGCTTTGCCATCGACGATTCCTTCGTACAGCGAATGCCTTCCTGCCTCATGTAAGCGGCCCGATAGACGAGCAATTTTGCCGCTTCCGCTATGGCGGTTAGTTCAGTCAGCTCCCTTTGGTTTTGTTGTGCAGCCGCGCTTCTCAGTCTCACCTTCCCTCCAAAGCGCTGCATGATAAGCTCCAGTGCAGCTTGCGCAATGCCAAGCGCTTGCGCAGCAATGCCGATTCGCCCGCCATCGAGAGAGCCTTTCGCAATCGCAAAGCCCTGTCCTTCCGCCCCTAACCGTTGCGTTTGATCCAACTTAAGATCCTCATACACAAGCTCGCAAGTATTGGAGCCATGCAGCCCCATCTTCCGTTCTTTATTCCCGATACTTAGACCATGGAAGCTGCTTTCTACGAGAAAAGCGGTGATACCCTTCGCTCCTTCCGATGGATCCGTAACGGCGAAGGTCAAATAAAGCTGGGCCGCTCCCGCGTTCGTAATGAACAGCTTCGTGCCATTCAACACATAATCTTGACCGTCCCGGACCGCTTTCGTCCGAATTGCAGCTGCATCCGATCCAGCCTGCGGCTCGGTTAATGCAAATGCGCCAAGCCAGCTTCCGCTCGCAAGTCTGTTCAAATAGCTCTCATGCTGTTCCTTGGTTCCATAGTGCAAAATCGGCAGCGTGCAGACCGAAGAATGCACGGACAAAATAACGCCAACCGCTGCACTAGCTTTCGATATTTCATGAATGGCAATGATATAGGAAATAAAGTCGCCGCCAAAACCTCCCCAACGTGTGGGGATCGGAATACCCAGCCACCCCTTGTCACCCATTTTCTTTACCAGTTGGTAAGGGAATCGCTCATCCTTTTCCATTAGAGTGACACATGGTGAGATTTCCTCCCGTGCAAACCTTCTGACTTCATCCCGAAGCTGCTGCTGCTCGCTTGTCAAGCGCAAATCCACCGGCAACACCCTTTCTGCAGACGAATCCTTTGATAGGATAGGAGCAGGTAATTATTAAGTACATAAGTGCCAAATTTGAATGAAGCGGCTTTATAATTGTGAATCGAGCTATTCAACTGTATGTGTAAAAGCCTCTACCCGTTTTCTTGCCCAGCCACCCCGCCTGCACGTAACTGCGCAGCAACGGACATGGCCGATATTTGCTGTCTCCAAAACCTTCATGCAGCGTCTCCATTATGGCCAAACAAGTATCCAGCCCGATAAAATCAGCCAGCTTTAACGGTCCCATCGGATGATTCATACCAAGCTGCATAATTTGATCAACGGCCTCCGGAGCTGCTACGCCTTCGTAGACAGTGTATATCGCTTCGTTGATCATCGGCATGAGCACCCGATTGGACACGAAGCCGGGATAATCCCGTACCGGCACGGCAGTTTTTCCAATGGCTTGCGCTAAAGCAACGATGACGTCAAACGTCTCATCCGAGGTGGCGAGTCCGCGAATCACTTCCACGAGCGGCATAACCGGCACCGGATTCATGAAATGCATTCCGATAACACGATGCGCCCGGCTCGTCACTGCGGCCAGCTCCGTTACTGGCAAGGAAGACGTATTGGTAGCCAGTATCGTATGCGGCCCGCATAGCTGATCAAGCTCCGCAAACAGCCGCTTTTTCAAATCCAGCTGTTCTGGTGCGGCTTCGATCACAAGCTCGGCATCGCGAAGCTGCCCCAGATCGTCGGTTGGCGACAGCCGCTTTAACGTCAAATCCGCTGCTTCCTCCGTCAGCCGGCCCTTTTCCACAAGCCGCTTTAAGGAAGCTTGGATAGCTGCATTTCCATTCGCTGCAAGCTGAACGTTAATATCATAGAGGGTGACAGAGAAGCCATGAACGGCAAATACATGCGCGATCCCTCCGCCCATTTGCCCCGCGCCGATAATCCCGATTCGAGAAATGTTCATATCCGTTCCATTCCCTTCGAGCAAACCGAATCACCCCTCCACACGAAGCAATAGAGCATCGCCCTGCGCGCCGCCGCTGCATATGGCAGCTACGCCTAGCCCCCCGCCGCGCCGCCTAAGCTCTTGTATCAGCGTCCACACGATACGGGCTCCGCTCGCTCCGATGGGATGACCATACGCGATCGCGCCTCCATTGACGTTCACTTTATCTGCCTGCCAGCCGAGCAGCTTGCCGCAGGTTAGCGTGACAGCGGCAAAAGCTTCGTTGACTTCAATGAGATCGATTGCGGCAAGCGATACTCCCGTTTGCGCAAACAGCTTTTTCATCGCCAGTGCCGGAGCTTCCGCTAGACGATGCGGCTCAAGAGCGACAGCAGCATGACCGATAATCTCCGCAAGCGGTTTATGCCCTTCACGCAATGCAGCCGCTTTATTCATGACGACGACCGCTGCTGCTCCGTCATTAACGCCTGGCGCATTCCCGGCTGTAACTGTCCCGCCTGAGCCGCCGATCGGCTTAAGTCTCGCCAGCTGTACGGCATCCGTATTGGGGCGTGGACATTCATCCTTATCCGGTGCACCAGGGAGTGCAGCAACGGGAACGATCTCCTCAGCAGCATGGCCCCGATTGATAGCTGCAACAGCAAGCTGCTGGCTGCGCAGCGCCCATTCATCCTGCTCTGTGCGGCTAATACCGAATTGCACGGTAGCAGCATTGCCGTAAACGGCCATTGCCACTTGATCGAATGGACAATGCAAGCCGTCACGATGCATCAGATCGATCAAAGACCGATCGCCCATTCTTGCACCCCAGCGTGCATCCGGAATCGCGTAAGGCGCATTGCTCATGCTTTCCATGCCGCCGGCGATTAGCAGCTCGGTATCTCCGCAGCGGATCATTTGATCCGCCAGCGTAATGGCTCGCATACCAGAGGCACACACTTTGTTCACTGTCTCGGCAGGCGTGCTCCAAGGCAGTCCGGCAAGAACAGCCGCCTGCCGCGCCGGATTTTGTCCCGCGCCCGCTTGCAGTACCATTCCCATCAGAACGCCTTCGACATCGGTTCGATCAATTTGTCCGCTGCTTTGCAGCGCTCCGTCAATCGCCGCAGCCCCTAGCTGAACTGCTTGTGCTTGCTTCAATATGCCGCCCAGCTTGCCGAAGGGCGTTCGGCTTCCGCCGACGATGACCGTGTTGCGCAAGCGATCTACCCCCTTAAT
>NZ_CBVJ010000033.1 GCF_000513275.1 Paenibacillus gorillae
TCGCGTCACGCAGCATCCGCTCCACGCCATATTCCTTCATATAACCGTACCCGCCGAACAACTGAACCGCCTCCAGCGTTACGGCTATCGCCGTTTGGGCGGATATTTTACGCGCAATAGCAGCTTCTCGCGCACATGCCAGCTTCTCGCTCATGCGCCATGCGGCCTGGTAGACGAGAAGCCGCGCCGCCTCCACTTGCGTTAACATATCGGCAAGCTTAAAGGCGATGCCTTGCTGCCGGCTAATCGGCTTGCCAAACTGCTTGCGCGTTTTGGCGTAATCGACAGCGGCGCGTAGCGCCCCCTGAGCGATGCCCACCGCTTGGGCAGCCGCCCCGATATTGCCGATTTCGACGACGGAAGCAGCGATCGCGCGCCCTTGACCTAGGCGCCCCAGTTGGTCGGTGTCCTCGACTAACCGGCAATTCTCACATTGCAGCAAGCCTGTGCTGAAGCCCTTAAGACCGATCTTGGCACCACCGGGTACAGCATGAAAGCCTGGTGTCCCTTTTTCTATCACAAATGCAGTAAGCTTCCCCCGTTTTCCTCCCTGTCTATGAATGCGAGCAAATGTAATAATCAGATCGGCAGTCTCTGCATTTACAGCCATATTGGTAACGCCATTCAATCTATAACCGCCTTGAAGCGAATTATTAGGCTCTGCGATAAGTGAACCTTCGTCCGGCGGCGGTGCAGCGAATCCGCCAAGAAGACGGCCTTCCGCTAATGCAGCGAGCCTGCTGTTGAACTTCCCGTTACCGTTATGACAGGCATAATGTCGAATTGGCCACACTGCATAACCAGTGTGCGCCGCCAGCATGGCCGCCGATGATGGGCATGCCGCTGCGAGCTCCTCCAGTACAATCGCATAGTCGAGCACTGTGCCGCCAGCGCCGCCATACTGCTCCTCCAGCGGAATTGCTGCCAGACCCATAGCCGCCATCTTGCCCCAAACGCTCCGCCCCACACCCCCGCGCTCATCCCGCTCCCGCGCGAAGGGCGCAAGCTCCTTTTCCGCGAAGGCGCGAACCGCCGCCCGCAGCATTTCCGTTTCCTCGCTTAGCTGGAAGCGCAACCTCCCACCCCCTTCATCGCTGTAACCTCACTGGTGGACAAGGATCGACGGCTTTTGCGGATGATATAGGATATGAATTGGACAATCGTAAAAATAACCCGGTTTCGGCATAAAAAAATAGAGGGCATGCGCCCTCTATCCTTAAGCCAATATTATTTTCAAACCTTCAAGCTTCAGCTGATCCATGCGGACCACCCAATCTTTGAACGCTTCATACGTCTCCTCGGATAAACTGAACAGCTCCTGCAGCTTTCTAGCCAGCTGTTTCTCATCGTCATTGTAATCCCCATCGGCGAACACGAGCAGCAGTATTTCTGCGAAAAAGATACGCTTTACTTGCTCATCCTGCAAATCCCCGATAATTTCTTTAATGTCCCGATGATCCTGGCATTGATAATCTGCTTCCGAAATATTCATCTCGTTCATAAACAGCCGGATGTAGTCCTTTTCCTTCGTGTTTATGCAACCGTCAGCCTTCGCCACCCGATTCGCCAAATCCAGAAATGCTATTTTATGTTCCATATGATGAAGAAAGTGCAAAAACATTTGCGTTCACGCTCCTATGTCGAATTTAAATGTCTGTGTATGGATTCGACGCAGAGATTCGCATTTCCTACTCTCAGGAGCAGATTTATTCAACTATTGCACCTGTTTCTCTAAAAAACGATTAATTTCAGCGGTCTGCAAGTTGTTGCTGCCGTCCAGCAGCTTCAACAGGCTCTGTATCGAGGAGAGAAACACGCTGCCGCCGTTTCCTTTCTTGACCGCTGCCTCATAGGCCGCCCGAACTTTAGGATTAATGGCTGTCTCGCCTTTCGGACCAAAGCTGTCATAAACCGGTGTGTTGCTCGCGCCGTAAAATGTGCGGGACTTCAGAAGCTGGAAATGCTCCTTAATCACGGTCGCCCGGTTCGATTTCGGATATTGCTTCAGAAAAGTTTCCAAAGCCACCGTACGTGAGATCAGCTCATCCCAGCCGATCACAATCGCACCATCGAAAGCGACGGGGCTGTTGGAAGCGACAGCCATTAGATCGATGTATGACGCTATATCTTTGTTAATATGACTCTGGAACTGCTTAAAGCTTTGGTAATGCATAACCGGGTAATACATGCCTTCACTCGTCTCCAGTTTATATCCTTTGTCTCTGGCTTCTATAAGCAGAGCTTTCGTTTTCGCATCCGTCGTTGCCCCGATCAGCGCATCCAGCGAAATCCCTTTTTTACGATACGCTTTATCGATTTCTTTCTGAATATTTTGCGGGTAGAGCTTCTCGGAAAAAGCAGGCAAATGCGCCAGCTGTGCATTTTCCAGATGCAGCGTCATAATTGTCGCCTGTGTTTTGCTTACCCGGTTAATGTTATTAATCAGATAAGCGCGTGCTTTCGCTAATGTCGCAGGCTTGCTCACATATTTTTCGAATTGCTTGTAGATGGAAGCTGCAACGCTGGCATTGACAGTGCCGCTAGCCGTTGCGGAAGCTGCTGCTGCATGCAGCGGACTTTTTGCAATAACAGCTGTACCAGCCGTCAGCGAAAGCGCCAAACCTAATACGAGTGTCTTTTTCAATAGTTGATGTGGTTGATTGAATGCTTTCATTTTGGAAAGTCCTCCTTTATCACCCGCGTTTGCAGGCTTCGTACCCATACAGACGTAAGGGCCGCCCTAAAGGTTACGGTTTTTATCCAATTTTACAAATCCCTATCATTTCCTCCTATAAAAAAGAAGCCCTCTAAGCGAAGGCTTCTGCTAGACTCATTAGTTAATAATGAAGTGTAATTATGGAATGTATTGCTGTACGATACGTACCACTTTACCGTCTTTTACCGTTATGTGATAAGGGAAATCTTTCAGCTTGATCGATTCATCCTTACTGAAATGCTCGGCAAATGCCGCCAGCGAAATTTGCTCATCCCACTGGATGTCTGCATTTGCAGCATGGCCATCGCGATCATAGATTTGCATCAGCACGACAGCATCGTCTGCAATAGGCAGAGTTTTTACAGAAGGATCGTCGTTAACAATATAATAACCATCCGGCGGAGCATCCAAACCGGAATCTCCTTCTCTCTCTCTGAACTTCGCAGTCGCAGCATCGCCTTCATACCATTCTATTGAATCGAAATCTAGCGAATAGCCTTTATCGGAATGGACAAGCCGTTCCACATAACCAGTCTCCATGCTTGGTGTCTGAACGACGGGTGCATATTCACGGCTTCCAGCCATGACAAGACTGACAGAGGTTAAACAAACAATTGCAACGAGGGCAAACATCGTATATTTTTTCATCGGACCAGCCGCTCCTTCTAAGGGGTGTAGATTTATATTCGTCTTGTATATAGAATATAACGTTCATGGGCTGCAAGAAGTTACAAAAAAGCTACAGTCCATAAAAAAGATTTATCAAACACAAGTTATCCCTTAGATAGGCGACATGTATCTGCCGTAGCCAGGCTCAATCTCCGTTGCTTTCCCGTCTGCAATCGATAGAAACACGACGTTTTCCCCTTCAGCTCCCATCCACTTATATCCGATTAGAACGCCGTCCTTTGTGGCAGCCGCAAGCAGAAACGAGAATTGCTCCGGCTCGATAACGCCGCCGTCATCAACTCGCCATGTCGAATTCTCATCATAAGTGGCAGGAAAATCATGAAACACCCATTGCTCACCATCGCTGAAAGCGAGGCTAGCGAGCATGTTATCGCCTTCCCGGGCGAATACGACGAGATAAGCGTGTTGATCAGCACCGATCGCTTGCAATGGCGACACCGATTTCACTTTGCGGCCTTTAAGCTTCTCGATATCGGCTTTCAAGGCTGCAGGCTCCGTCTGCTGGTCCGCTTCACGAAGCGGGAGAAGCATATTTTCGTTCAGCAAGCTTTTATCTATAATAAAATAGCTCTCATTATCGGTCGCTTGACTTCCGATAACGTCATACAGCCACCCTCTTGATTGGTCGAAGTTTTGTGAGGTCTGTCTTCCGTTATCTGCTTCCGTCTCTTCTTGGCTGCCGGCATACGTTACAGTAACGACGCGGCCCTGATCCCCAATTGCAATCAAATTCCCTTTCGGCGGTTGCCCGCCGTCGCCACGTTCGGCAAGCAGCTTGCTGCCCGTGGAATTGGCAAATCCGAAAATCCCTTTCGAAAGAACCGAAAGATCCGCAAGTTTGTCGGGAGAATTTGGCGTTTCTGACGGCTCCAGTGATTGTTCCGGCGTTGAAGCAGGCGTCGGTGTTTCATTGCTCACGGCTGTTGACGATGATGGCGAAGCGCTGCTTGGTCCATTTGGACTTGTTGCCCCGCACCCCGATAGAACGAATACGGCAGCAAATAAAGTAATCCATAATTTTCTCAACCTAATCCCCCCGACGATTCAATCCTGCGTTAATTACCCACTCAGACGAGATAAGCTGGAAAAAGGGTGCAGCTCTGCACACTCCAAGTTTATACAACTTTCCCCCACTTCTGTCTAAACAATTCGTAAATAGAACCATATACAAGACCGTTAATGGCGCCCGAGAACGTAAACAGTGAATCCTCCAGCCTAAAGCTGCTCTCGAACGACGTGCCTACCGATAGATGAAAGATCATAACGGCTCCATAACCTGCAACCATATGCGCAACAATGCGAAAAAATGCGCTTAAAGAATCGCTTTTCCGAATCATGCTATGAATGAGCAGCGATAGCGGTACGCCGACTACAGTCGTCATCACAAAACAAAACATACAGACTATAAGTACAGCTCCAAAATTGAAACACAATAATGAAATCAACAGTGCGCTGGCAAAACTGCCCGCAAAGATCGAAATCGCAATGGCAGCAACCTTATCGTCGATACGCATTTTATTCCCTCCCATTTTGTAACCAAACGCTGCAACTGTGCAGCTTTCTGTTACATCTTATCAACGGGAACGTTCATGCGAACAGTTCTATCTTTCGTAGTCCCGCTAGTGATTAGTGTGCATACGGGCGAAAATCCATTTCTTCCTGTCAGCCGCTCTTCGATATCTGGTATCATTGTAGATATACGACATATTTCGAAGGAAGATTGATTGCATGAGCTTTATCGTTTCCAAACGAATTATTAAACTGCTATGCGGAAATGAAGCCTACAACGAAGGCGAGCATTACGCAGGCCAACATAAAGTTGCCATGATTATGAGCGACCCCGACTCCCATCGCTACAAAGCAGAGATTGCTGGCGGCGGCAGCCGTTACCGCGTCAACGCGGAGATTGACACGAACGGGGATGTGCATGCGACCTGCAACTGCCCGCCCTTTTATTCGCGATCTACCTATTGCAAGCATATCGCCGCCCTATTAATTCATGTTCATAACGAGGCGGAAAAGGGCTTCGTGCCCGTTCGCGCCTTCCCATCGCTGCTTCACCCCGAGCCTCAAGAAGACCGGTCCGGGGCTTTAACTCCGCGCTATACGGACGAGGAGCAAGCGGCGGACAGCATCATCCGTTTGTTCGAAAATAAGCGTCTACCGGCAAGCGGCGCCGGCCGCCTGTTCGATTCCCGCATCCCGCTTGAGGTGGAGTTTGCCGTTCACACGATACCCTACGGCAGCCGCAAGCATGTGCTTGGCATCGAGCTGAAAGCCGGACCGAAAAGGATGTATATCGTTCAGCATATTCAAGATTTTCTGGAGAAGCTGGAGAAACGGCAGCCGTATATGTTTACGAAAAGCTTCGTCTATGATCCCGAGCAATACTGCTTCCGGCCGGAACAGGATGCTGTGCTGCAGCTGTTCATTCAAATCACCAAGCAAGAGAAGCTGCTTCGCGGATCGGCCATGACGCCAGGCAAATCTTCGGTGTATCCTTCCCGCAAAGCGGGCTCGGGCAATGAGCGGATGCTCCTTATTCCGCCAATGTGGTGGAACGCCGTATTGCCTTTGCTTACAAGCTCCCCGGGAGTTTTGCTTGTTCACGACTATGGCATTGCAGAAGGTATCCGGATTAGCGATCAGGCTCTGCCTGTGAAGTTTCAGTTCGACCAGTCCGAGCGCCAATCCGATTCTAGCAGTTATCAATTGACGGCAGACGGCTTAGAACAGCTGACCGTGCTGGGCGATTACGGCGCTGTAATCGGTGCCGGTGGGGAATTGTTCCAGCTGCCGCCAGAGCAGCTTGCCAGATTGTCTGAGCTGCAGCTCATGCTGGAGGGCTCGTTCAAGGGACAAGTGCAGATTGCAGCCCCGCTTATCGAGCCTTTTATGGAAAAGGTCGTACCCGGGTTGATGAAGCTGGGCTCGGTGCATATCGCGGAGCCGGTCGCCGAGAAGATCGTACACACCCCGCTGAAAGCGAAGCTGTTCCTTGACCGCGTGAAGGACAGGCTGCTGGCAGCACTTGAATTTCACTACGGGGAGATTGTCATTAATCCGCTGGAAGCTGAAGCCGGCCGCTCCCGTTCCACTGACCGCATTCTGATGCGCGACGGCGAGCAGGAACGGCATATATTGGAGCTGATGGACAGCAGCGGCTTCCTCAAGACGGAGAGCGGCTACGTCACCGCCGAGGAAGAGACAGAGTATCATTTTCTGTATCATATCGTTCCGCAATTGGAGAAATTGCTGCGGGTATATGCAACGACAGCCGTTAAGATCAGACTGCATACGGGTACCATACCTCCGAAAATATCGGTTCGCTCCGATGAGCGGATGCACTGGCTGCAGTTCACCTTCTCGATAGACGGCATTCCCGAGTCGGAAATTCGCGAGGTTATTCAATCCGTGGAGGAGAAACGCCGCTACTACCGGCTGCCGAGCGGGGCTTTAATGCCGCTTGAGCATGAGCAGCTGCTTGCAATGATTCGCGTATTGAACGAAGTGGGCATCCGGTCAGGTGATCTGGACGGCAACGGTGTCCGCCTGCCGATCGTCCGCGGCCTTCCGCTTATCGATGCCGACACATCGTCCAGAGGCGTCGTCAAGCTCGATAAAAGCCTGCGAGAGCTGCTAGAAAACTTGCGCAATCCGGATCAATTCGAATTCGAGCTCCCGGACGGTCTTCATGCAACACTGAGAGAGTATCAGAAGTTTGGCTTCCAATGGATGAAGACGCTGGCGAATTACCGGTTCGGGGGGATATTGGCTGATGACATGGGACTGGGGAAAACGGTGCAAAGCATCACCTATCTGCTCTCGGTCATTCCGCAAATCCGGGAGGAGAAGAAACCGGCGCTGATCGTCTGCCCTGCCTCTCTCGTCTACAATTGGCGCAACGAGCTGAAACGATTCGCTCCAGAAATTAACGTCATCGTCGCAGACGGGACCAAGGCGGAACGCCATGCATTTATAAACAACGCTCCAAGCGGAGCCGCAGATATTCTCATTACCTCGTATCCGCTGCTTCGGATGGATATTGAACGGTATGCGAGGCAAAATTTCCATACGCTGATTGTCGATGAAGCCCAGTTTTTCAAAAACCATTTGACGCAAACGGCGCAGGCCGTCAAGCTGCTGAATGCCGATTACCGCTTCGCTCTCTCCGGCACGCCGGTAGAGAATCGGCTGGAGGAGCTATGGTCGATCTTCGAGGCTGTATTCCCGGCTCTGCTGCCGGACCGCAAGACTTTTAACGAAATGCGTCCAGAGCTGATCGCGAAGCGCATACGGCCGTTCCTGCTGCGCAGGCGGAAAGAGGATGTGCTGAAGGAGCTGCCGGAAAAAATCGAAACGCAGCAAATTTCCGAGCTGCTGCCGGATCAGAAGCGGCTGTATGCCGCCTATCTGGCTAAGCTCCGGCAAGATACGCTTAAGCATTTGAATAATAAAACGTTTGAGCGCAACAAAATCAAAATTTTGGCCGGCTTGACCCGGCTTCGCCAGCTATGTCTCCACCCTGCCCTGTTCGTGGAGGATTATGCCGGCGGCTCTGCCAAGCTGGAGCAGCTGCTTGACTTAATAGAAGAATGCCGGGCATCCGGGCGGCGTATGCTCATTTTCTCCCAGTTTACCGAAATGTTGAAATTGATTGGCCGCGAGCTGACTTCAACGAGCAGCCCGTTCTTTTATCTCGACGGGCAGACTCCAGTGTCAGACCGGGTAGATCTATGCAATCGATTCAACGATGGCGAACGGGATTTGTTTCTCATCTCGCTCAAAGCTGGCGGAACCGGCCTGAATCTGACTGGGGCTGACACCGTCGTTCTGTATGACCTATGGTGGAATCCGGCTGTCGAACAACAAGCTGCTGACCGTGCCCATCGCATGGGGCAGAAAAACGTCGTCCAAGTCGTCCGCCTGATCTCGCAAGGAACCGTCGAGCAGAAAATGTACGAGCTTCAGCAAAAGAAGCTTAACCTGCTGGATAATCTTGTACAGCCTGGTGAAGAAGCGCTGTCCGCCTTAACGGAGCAGGATATTCGCGAGCTTCTGCAGCTATGAATAGAGCTAGGAACAGCGCTGCCATCCGGCAGCGCTGTTTGTCCTTTTACCGCCCAACGCAAAAAAAAAATCAGCCAGAAGAATGGCTGATGCTAATGTCCGCCAAGCCGCTCCCGGCGCTGCTTAACGGAATGATTCCCTTACGGTTGTGAAAATACGATTTCCACTTCATCACGATTCTGATACAACTGCCAGTACTTCTCGGCGATGACATCCGGATCATAGAACGTTTCCTTCGCTACGTAGCCGCCGATCGTAACGGTGCCGACGTACACGCCATGCGGCTTAAGTTCCTCAGCGAGCGAATAAGCGAATGACCGGACGCCCGCTTTGCCAATCGACAAAGCAGAGTACGCAGCATTTGGATAGATACCGAAACCGCCGCCTGTAATCAGGATGGTGCCTTCCTTGCGGTCGACGAATCCAGGAACAACCTGCCGAACGCTGCTCAATGCGCCTACTACATTGACTTTAAATTCGTCGATCAATCGTTCTTCCTCCAGTTGGGAAGGCAGTCCGGACGAGATTACGGCAGCGTTATAGACAAGAACATCCGGCTCTCCATGCTGCTCCCTAATGGTCTGGAACGCTTCGGCGATGGATGCCGGATTTCCGGCGTCTCCTGTTATGCCAAATGCTTCGACGCCAAGCTCTTTGAGCGCATTGGCTTGCTCCTCTAGCGACGACTCTCTGCGTGCAACAAGCCCAATACGAAATCCGTTATCCCCGAATTTGCGTGCCACTGCTGCGCTGACTCCAGAGCCTGCACCAACGATTACGACTAGCGGTTTACTCATATCTCTACACTCCCTTGCGTCATTTTCTATAACTTACCATTCCCATCGGAATTAATCTAATAGAAAATTTGAGAGCTCGATTATATTTTTCAATGCAGGTCCGACTAAGCAGCCATCCTAACGCCGAAGCCGGCAATTGGGCCAGTATGCTGCATGATAGCTTTCTCCCGCACAGCCTGCTGCAGCTGCAGCGCTTTATTCTGCACGAGGCCAACCGCAATCGCTGCATGCGAAGCGTCATGCTGAACGAGCGCGATCAGCGAATTCGTATCATTTAACCGGTATGCAGCGGCAAGCGAACGAATGTAGAGCTTCATTCCCTCTTCCTTCGGCTCTGGCAATCCTTCGCTGAGAAGCTCCTTCCGAATAACAGCTAATGATCTCCGGGCCCGGTGCAGCGCTGCCTTCACAGCCCCTTCACTAGTCTGCAGAAGAGCTGCCGTTGCATCTATCGAGTAACCCATCGTTTCCCGAAGCACGAACACAAGCAGCTGCAGCGGCGACAGATGTTTCTGAAGCACATGCAGCAACGCTTCAATTTCGGCAAAATCATCCTCTGCCTTCGTATCTGCGGCATGGCTATCCGTTTCCAGACGGGCACTTCTGGCTTTTCTCCGAACCCGGTCCACCCATGTCGTGCGTGCAATGCGCAGCAGATAGGCTTCCGCATTCGCATGCCCCTCACCATTAAGCTTGCTAATCGCTTTTAGCCAAGTTTCCTGCGCCAAGTCCTCAGCTTCATGACGGGAAGCGGTGATCGCCATGCAATATCGCCCCAGCGCCGCATCCAGCAGCTTTGTCGTCTCCTCGCCCAGCCGGGCAGCGGGATGTTCAACTCCCTCTTGATTCCATCCGTTCATTCCAGCACCCCCTTATTCAGTAAACGAATTACCCGCTTCAAAAGATACGCCTGTGTTAAAAAAATAAACCGGATTTTTTTCGTGAAAAATCGTATCCTGTCAGGTCGTTAATTCGTCTTCCTAGCGAAAACCAATTATGAAACATGGAGGAATGTCAAATGAGTTCATATGTCCCTTATGTAGTGGAGCAGACGAAAAACGGCGAGCGCTCCTACGATATTTATTCCCGTCTGCTGAAGGATCGGATCGTTTTCCTGGGGTCCGCTATCGATGACCAGACGGCAAACAGCATCATTGCCCAAATGCTGTTTCTAGCGGCGGAAGATCCAGAGAAAGAAATCTCGCTGTTCATAAACTGTCCGGGAGGCTCAACAACAGCAGGCTTCGCGATCTACGATACGATGCAATTTATTAAACCGCCTGTTCATACGATTTGTATCGGCATGGCCGCTTCCTTTGCCGCTATTTTACTGCTGGCAGGTGAAAAAGGCAACCGGTTCGCGCTGCCAAGCAGCGAGATCATGATCCACCAGCCGCATGGCGGCGTACAAGGGCAAGCATCCGATATCGCCATCAGTGCCAAGCGGATCTTGGATACCCGCGCCAGATTGAACCGGATCGCCTCCGACCGGACCGGCCAGCCGCTGGAGCGGATTGACCGCGACATGGATCGCGATTACTTCATGTCAGCTCAGGAGGCCGTTGATTACGGCATGATTGATAAGATCATCACATCGCTGTAATACAGTCTGATACCCCCCATAGTACGGCCAATCCAAATTAATGATCACTCCAACCACCTGCACCGGTTGGCTGATGGACCTGATTACACAAAGGGGCTGTCTCGGCCTGGCGCGAAAACGCCAGTCGTGACAGCCTCTTTGTACAGTTCGTGCTTGCAGGAAAATGTGCCTTACACCCGCGGGCGCAAAAGCTCTCTTTTCTCGCCGAACACTTTCATTTCCAGATCCTCGATCCGGCGTTTAATCATAAATTGATCGTATGATTCCTTGTTCTTCAACAGTTCAACATGAATAGCGGCGAGATCCGCTTCATATTTGAGAATCAAATCCTGCATCCGGCTATAATCCTTTATGATTTCATCAAGAAAATCATCCACCTCATCCGGATTGTAGCCGCGGAATTTTTTCTCGAATTGCTTCGCATGAACAGCGTTTGCAGTTAATGTAATGCCATAGTTGCCGAGCTCGCTCATAATACGTAATACCCCTTTCAAGCGCTTTTCAAATCAATCAATAAAAACTTTATAGTATTAACTATACGATGTTTGAGGGTGTTTTGCCAAATCTTTGACCTTTCAACTTGAAAAAACGCAGCAAAACCGTGCAGTATTGCGGTTTGCGGCAGCTCTTACCTGCTGACTAGACCCCCATAGAATGCGGCCCAGAGCGCTTTTGCTTTCGTTTCAACCATTCAGGCAAGGCAATGCCGACGAGCACCAGCACAACGCCGGCCCATTGGAGTCCGCTAACATGCTCATGCAGGACGAATGTCGACAGCAGTACGGCCACTGGAAGTTCGGCTGCACCCAGAATGCTGGCCATTCCCTCTCCGATATGGGGAATGCCGACCGCGTATAATAATGGCGGTATAAACGCTCCAAAAAATCCGAGCAGCGCTCCAAATAGCAGCAGCCCCTCGAATAAATGCCCGTTGAACAGAAAATGCGGAGGAAATAAGATGAACGCCAAGGCAACCGAGCCGGTGCTCATCCATGCGCTGCGATATGCCGGATGTGCGTCCGGAACTGCTTTGCCGCTGAATAATATCATGAGCGAATAGCTGATGGCGGCCAATAGCCCCAGTCCCATGCCCGTCAGATTGAATGATGCCCCTCCGGGAGCCGCTAATCCTGCTGCCAGCGCTGTTCCGATTAACAGGACGACAAGTGAAATCAAAATCGCCCTGTTTGGCCTTTTACGCTGAATAATAGCTTGCAGGACGACACCAATCCAAGTGAACTGGAATAGCATAATGATAGCAAGCGATGCCGGAATATACTTGAGCGAGTGATAATACAGCAAACCGGTCACCCCAGAAGGCACACCTGCCAGCACCAGAAGCAGCTTATGCTTCCATTCCAGCTTCCGCCACTTTGCGGACGGATCAGACAGACTTTCAGCCTTGGCACCTCGCTTTTGCTTGAATTTGATAAATGCTGCCAATAGCCATGCCAGCAGAAAACCGAATGACAGCTGGCTGCCAACCACCTCTCCCAGCGTAAATCCGTGGTCGTAGGCGTGTACGACGATGGTCGATAGAATACCATAGCTCATGGCGCCAGCTAGGACGGATATCAAATATTTCATGGGGTTAAATGTCCTCCTGTCTAAGCGTTCATGCCTCTATAGAACGCAAAAAAACCTAACTGCGGCGGGAAAAACCGCTTGGCGGTTCTCTCCGATCATTCGCAGTTAGGAAGTTAAGGCTCCCTGTAGGACCCCCGCCCTTCTTGCTTCAATATGCGGGGTTATACGAGACATGAACTGTTCACAAATTAATCTTTTTCATATCGTCATATGCTACATGACAGGTGAGTTATTGTCAATCGGCTAATAATCGCCGCATACTGAGAAGCAGAAATAAAAAACTTGCAGTTCGTGAAAAAAGGGTATAGAATGCTCATTAATCAAGCGTTATTCGAATAGCATTGACAGGCAATGACGGAGAGAGTAAGCAAGGTTACATTCCTGACAGGGACGGTGCGCCACCGATTGAGAGCCGCCGAGCGAATGTCCTGGCCGAAGTTCACTCCCGAGCCGGAACTTGAAGGCAAGTCCTTTTGCGGCTTGCAGTAGAGCTCCCCGTACTCTCTGCGTTAAAGAGATCAAAGTGAGATCGCGCGCCGCCTTAGAGCTCAAGGCCAGCCGATCTAATTAGGGTGGTACCACGGCTTCTCGTCCCTTGCGGAGAGGAGCCTTTTTTGCGTTCATTTTCATAACAAAACAATAAGGAGATGTTCAAATATGAGCTATAACCATCTACTCGTCAGCCGAGGAAAACAAACTGAAAATACATCGATTCACCTCGGGTCTACAATCATTGGGGGCGGACAACCGGCGATGATCGCCGGCCCTTGCTCCGTGGAAAGCTATGAGCAGCTTCGCTCTGTCGCAGCACTGTTGAAAAAAACAGGCGTTAACGTCCTTCGCGGAGGTGCCTTCAAGCCGAGAACTTCTCCTTACGATTTCCAAGGGCTTGGTCTTGACGGACTGAAGCTGCTGAAAGAGGTCGCCGATGAGTTTAACTTAATTACCATTAGCGAAATCGTCGATCCTAGACATTTGGAGCTGGCTGGCGATTATATCGACGTTATCCAGGTCGGTGCTAGAAACATGCATAACTTCGAGCTGTTGAAAGAAGCCGGACGATTGTCCACGCCGATTCTGCTCAAGCGCGGTTTGTCGGCTACGCTGGATGAATTTCTGCATGCTGCGGAATATATTTTGTACGGCGGGAATAAAAACCGTCATGCTTATCGAAAGAGGTATCCGCACCTACGAACGGGCGACGCGCAATACACTCGATATTTCGGCGGTTCCATTGCTCAAGCTGGAGACGCATCTGCCGGTATTGGTCGATGTGACGCATTCCACCGGCCGCAAAGAAATTATGGCGCCTTGCGCCAAAGCTGCCCTTGCAGCAGGCGCTGACGGCGTTATGGTAGAGGTACATCCAAACCCGGCTGCTGCCCTCTCCGATTCCGCCCAACAGCTGGACTTTGAGCAGTTCGAAGCTTTCTACAGTGAAGTCAAACGGTCTGGGCTGCTCTCCCCGGCTGCTTCAGCCGGAATTACAGTTTCTTGAAGTCGCTTTTCATAATTTTGAGCACGAGATTCGGCCATTCCGGGTTCGCAGGACAATATTTGCGGGCGATCTTCTCCACAGTTGTATAGCCTTTGTTGACGTAGTTTTTAGAGAGCAGCTGTCCGAACTTCAGTACGCTGTCACCCTTCGTCTCAAAAGTGAATGCGCGGTTATGGGGATTGCTGCCGGTAGCGTTTAAGCCGAACAGATTGATTTTTGATTTTTAGCCAGCTTGCTTTGCCGTTGCCGCTCTCAAGCTTCATGACGGCAATGGTAAAATAAGCGTTAATGCCGTATTCCTCTTCGATTTTTAATATCGCTTGCTCCAAGTTCTGTCCGGCGAGTGCCGTATTATCGAGAATTTCGGCGATATGTGATTCGGTCAGTCCCGAATCAGCACCAACAATCGAGGATGGCTTGAGAGGTTCTGTTTCTTTCTCCTCCGGAAGCGGCTGCGGAATTGTTATACGCAGCGTATCCTCATTGCGCAGGTAGGCTTGTTCAATGACTTGCTGCAGCCGTTCCGGGGTTTCTGCTGCTGAGGCGGACTGATGAAGCTCCTTGACGTAGCGGCCATGCACAAAGCCTCCGTCTTTAAGAGCCACCCAGCCATTATCAAGCGAACGATCGATGACAAGCTTCGTCCCCTGCTTAACGACCTGGACGATTTCTGAATTGGCATTGGACTCAGAGCGGATGTTCAAATAATGTGCCGTTACCTCGTAGACAGGATCAGCGGGTTGCGGTTCGATGGCGGGCTTATTGCCTGCAGCCTCATCGGCAGGTATGCTGCTTGAAGTCTCGCTCGTTACATCTATTGGCAAGTCGCTAGCTGCTTGCGGTTCCGTAGACGCTGATGAAGCAGATTCATCGGAACTGCTCGCTATATGTACGGATGGTCTTTTCTCCGGCTGGGGAGCTGAGAATGAGAAGTTGTCAGCCGGTGCCTCCAACTGGGGCAGGGACAGCCATTCTTGATCTAGAGAAGCTGTTAAGGAAACACCTTGGGACTTATCAACAGCGGCTGACTTGCTATATGGATCGGGAAATTGCATACCTAAAGTCGTGAGTAAGGCTGCACAAAGCACATAAACGAACCATTGCAGATTCCGTTTTTTACGCATATTCGTACCTCTCCCTTCATCACCTTGCGATATAGGATAGATTGTACACACGAGATATTGCGAAGCATGTCAAACGTTCTGATGGCGCCGTTGGTATATTTGTCGATAAACAAGCTGTATTATGGCCGATATTGACACATGCACGCAGCTCAAAATATTCGTCTTGCCGGAACCTAGCAAATACTGATAGATTAGCCGCAGAAAGCTCTTTCCCGGCCTGCGGTTGTCCGTCCCGCTCTATCAAATGGAAATCTTTCAACAAAAAGCGCGAATGACGAACATTAAAATTATTAGAAAATTCGGAGACGAACCGTCCCGTGCCCGGCTTATACAGCATAAATAGCAAAGGAGCAGAGGAAATTCCTCTGCTCCTTTATTTGTAATGGTTTAGTTAGCTGTGAAAGAAACGCTGTTTGCTGCAGCCCAGCTGCCGGCTGGCGTTACTTCATAAGAGACACCTGCAGCCAGCTTGCCGCCGTTCTGTAGTTCAAATACGCCAACAGCGCCTTTACGCGTCTGTACTTTGTACTGAGCGGTTAACGTTGTCCCGTCCGAGCCTTTCAATTGAATGGAACGATAAGCAAATAGCTCATCCATCGGATCGGCCTTGAGCGTAACGTTCAAAGTAGCGGAATCAGTCTGTGTGACGGACTCAATGGCAAGCGGCTCGATTGTTCCCGCTACAAAACTGCCGCTATCCAGCGTGAACCAATCCGACGATACGGTGTATTTCACCCCAGGCTGAAGTGTCATCCCTGCAGGCAGCCGGAATTTCGGCTCTTGCTTGCCATCCGTCGATTGTGTAAAGCCGACATAATTAACTGTAATCGGCTCCCCGCCCTCCGGCGTCAATACAGCTTGCCGTGAAGCCAGTGAAGAAATGATCTGCATCGCTTTGCCATCCAGCGTATTGTTCTCGCCCATCACCACCGCGTTCGCGCCGCGGCCGCCGGCATAAGCCGAGATCAGGTAGCCGTAATCGATAACGCCGTCCGCCCGGAAAGAATCGACCTCGAACGTATCCATCGCTACTTGACGGGTAGCGTTCAGCTTAATTTTTTGCTGGCTGGAATCGACCTTGAACGTTTGCTTGCCTTTGTAGTTCAACGTGTACACCGTATCGGCTTTCATCGTATGAACCGGTACGATGTAAGTCGCGATAGAGCCCGTCTTCAACCGGGGCTGATTATTAAGCTTCAATCCGTTATCGAAGGCAAAATTTGCAGTCGCAACAGCCGTTTCCTCATCCGTAAGCGTAAGCGGTGCATCGAATGTAACTTCGAACGTGATCGCATTCAGCGCCTTAATGGATTGAATTTGAGCCGTTTCTTTACGGATCGCTTGTTCGGACAGCACTAACAGCTGTGCGGTCTCTCCACGTGTCAGCTTTGTCTGGCTGATACCGATGCCGTCCATCCAGTAACGAACCGAATTGACGTCGCGCTGCAGCGCTTTTGCAATCATCGCGGCAGCCTCTCCGCGGTCAGCCAACTGGTTGGGCTGAAAGCTTTCTTCATCTGTTATCAGGCCGTTCGCAACGGCTTTCTCTACATATTTGGTATACCACTTGCCTGATTCCGAAGCTTCAGGCGCCGATCCGAGCGTCAAGACGATCATTTTCACAAGCTCGGCATTCGTAACATCCTTCTCCGCTCTCAGCTTGCCGTCTTCATAGCCTTGAAGCACGCCCTTTTTCACCAGATGCTGTACGGCTTGGTCAACCTGCTGGTTAAACGCAGCGGCAATGGACTGCGGTGCTGTCCCTGCTGCTGAAGCTGTTGTCATATGAAAGGGGAGCAGCGCTCCTCCGCCAATAATTGCTGTTAAAGCTGCGATTGCCGTTTTCCGCTGAATGATGTTCATCTTTATCTCTTCCTCTCGCTCAAAGTGTTGTTCGGTACATGCATTAATGATAGAACAGCACTCTAAAACGGAGCATAAAGATGTATAAACTTTTTATAAACAAGGTCATAACTTTGTTCAAACAAGAAGCGGAATCAGACGGTAAAGCGGTATCCGGCTCCCCATACGGTCTCGATAAATTGCGGATTTGAAGGATCAGCTTCGATCTTCTCACGAATGCGGGAGACGTGAACGGTTACCGTCGCAATGTCGCCGGTCGATTCCAGTCCCCAAATCTTTTCGAACAAACCCTCTTTGCTGAACACACGGTTCGGATTTGCCGCCATAAAAGCCAGCACCTCGAATTCTTTTGCGGTTAAAGCGATTTCCTTCCCGTGCAGGAAGACCCGGCGTGCCGATTTATCGATCCACAGCTCCCGGATCTCGATCCGATCAGGCTCCTTCTTGCTGTCGGTAAACCGTTCATAGCGCGACAAATGGGCTTTTGCCCTCGCCACTAGCTCGTTTGGACTAAACGGCTTCGTCACAAAATCATCGGCGCCGAGGCCAAAGCCGCGAATTTTATCCACTTCTTCTTTTTTGGCCGACACAATCAATATGGGAACATCAAGCTTCTCCCTAATCTGCCTGCATATTTCGAATCCGTCCGTTCCCGGCAGTTGAAGATCCAGAATGATCAGCTGAAAGCTTCCGCTTAATGCCAACGCCAAGCCTTCACGACCGTCATGGGACATCTCCACGGCAAAATCATGCAATTGAAAATAATCGCGCTGGAGCTCAGCGATATAAGGGTCATCCTCTATAATTAAAATCCGTTTCATAGCTGCATCACCGACGATCCTCAAATATTTTTAACGTAAAATAAATGCTTGTTCCTTGCTGCGGCAAGCTTTCCGCCCCAATTTCCCCGCCATGCCCTTCAATAATTTGCTTGGCAATGGCAAGTCCAAGCCCGCTTCCCCCTGCTGCTTTGCTTCGAGAAGGCTCTTCCCGGTAAAACCGTTCGAAAATATGCGGCAGCGCATCAGGCTGGATGCCAGGACCGTTGTCTTTGATCTGCACAATGGCAAAGCCGTCCTTCGCATCCAGTCCGATCGTAATCCGTTTAGGATGGCTGACCATATATTTCAGACAGTTACTGAGCAAATTAACGACGACACGCTTTAGCTTCTCCCGATCCGCCAGCACGAATAGCTCCTCTGCCCCTTCTGCCAGCCAGCTGACCTCGACTTGCTCGTTATCCAAATCAATCGCAAGCTCCTCGATGAGGTTCTTCAGAAAAGGAAGCAGCATCAGCTGCTCGAACGAAAACGGCTCCTTGTTCAAATCCAGCTTGGAGTAAAGCAGCAGTTCATCAACGAGCTGTTCCATATCAGACGCCCGGGTATGGATGGCTTCTACATATTTGTCCAGCTTGTTCGGCGTATTCGCCACCCCGTCGCGAATGCCCTCCGCATACCCTTTAATGGTTGTAATCGGCGTCCGGAGATCATGCGAAATGTTCGAGAGCAGCTGCTTCCGGTTCTCCTCATAATGGAGCTGTAATTGGACAGAATCGTATAGCTGCCTGCGCATTTGATCAAAGGTGAGCACGAGCTGCCCCACCTCATCGCGCGAGCTTGAATGCAGCCGAAACGTTAAATCTCCGTCGGTAATATGCTCGGCAGACTGCCGTAGCGCATCTAGCGGCTTGATGATTTTACGGGTCACGTAGCGATACAACAGCCAGCCAGTCAGCAGCAAAATGGCTGTTAGCATCCCGATCAGTATCGGCAGAAGCGTGCGGATCATCTCTGCGAACGGGCTGCGCTCCCGGATAACGAAGATGCTGCCCTTCTCGCCGGTTTCGGATGAGAAATGAAAAATCAAATTTCGCGTAAGTAAAAAAAACGGTTGCCGACATTCATCGTATTGCGGATCGAACGATTGCTCAAATCATATGCAGGCAGTGCTGCCTCCATATCGACATTATGGAGCGTCGGCGTTTGATAGAGAATGCCCTCTTCATCACGAACGACAAGACCAGCCTGCACCATTTTCAGCTGCTGGTCGTAATCTTCAAGCAGCAACTGCTCCTTCAGACGCTTGGGGTCATGCTTGGCCAAATATTTGAGGTCAATGAACAGATTATCTTCTTCATCAGAAAGCGGATGAACGGAATAGTGTACTTTATAAAATCGGCTGATACTGCGGAAATCACCGGTTACCGCAACCGACAACGAATATGCAGCCAGCGCGAACACGATAACGGACACGACGACTACCGACATGAACGACAGCAGCAGCCGAAAGCGAATGGACAATGCCGATGCCTCCTTCAAAAGTCTATTGTTCCCTATTGTACTATCCCGCTTCTTAGAAATCTATTAGTAAAGAATAACGAATCAAAATGCAAATCTGCATGTTGTCAGCTGCTTTTTTGTTGATTTATCGCTTCAAAATGCAATAGTGCAGTTTGATTGGCCCAAAATAGCCCCATAGCGCTAAATGGAGTGATTTCAAATGCACTTTTGCATTTTGAACAGTGTTTTGGAGCATTTATCGCTCATCAGCCTGCACTTTTACATTTTGTTCCTTATTTCGTGGGGTAAGGTTAGCGTGAACATCTGACTTCACAACTAGAAGCGTGAGTTAAGCCTAGCGGGTACCGCAATGTCGGCGAATGAACAAGTAATCTGTACTCGGAGGCAATGTCGTAGTGGATGTATACTGTATATGGGCCATTCACCAGTAATCCATATCTTTAAATGTCACTAACTATTAACGCTATTAATAACTTGGTCCTACACAGCGGCTCTTCTCCTCTTACTTCAATCATAAACACATCGCAGCCCTCCATTTTCCAGCATTCATGCTATAATAGAACAGTCGTGTTCACGAGCCTGCCGTTGTGCGGGCGATTCAGCCGATAGGAGGATAACGATGGATATTGTTCAAATTGCCACTCATTTAATTGACGAAGATACGGAGCAGCCCCGGTACCAATTCGACGAAGAAGCGCTGCAGGAATTAATGAACAGCATAGACGAGCTCGGCCTGCTTTCTCCTATTAAAGTAAGGGAAACCGCGGGCGGCCGGTACAAAATTATATATGGCAACAGACGCTATAAAGCTTGCAAGACGCTCGGCCGGCCCGCCATTCCTTGCATTGTCTCGACGGTAACGAACGAGCTGGACATTTACTTGGAGCAAATCGCGGAAAATTTGACGCGGGAAGGCTTCTCTCCAATTGAAGAGGCAGAAGCATTCCATAAGCTGCTGAATGATCCGAAGTTCAGCAGCTCGACGAAGTTTCTATCCAGCAAGCTTGGCAAGCAGGAGTCCTATATTAAAAACAAATGCGAGCTGCTGAAATTCAGCAATGCGGTGAAAAAGCTTATCGTCAGCGGTACGGAAATCCGTAAGGATAAACTGACCGAAGACCAGCTCTTGCCGCTTAAGGATTTGCCGATGGAGCATCGTGACCCGCTCGCGCTGATCATGGCCCGCGATGAAATGCCGGTAAGTGATGTGAAAAAAATCGCAAAGCTCTTTAAAGACAGCGAGATTACCGCTTCTACAAAGGACAAGCTGCTTTACAAGTCAGGACCTGGGCTGCTCGAAACCTGGTATACGATCCAGCATAATAAGGCGGAGAAAGCCAAGCAGCCTGCAGAAGTGAAACCGAAACCAGGCAGCAAGCCAGAAGCGAGCAAACCGGATACAGACAAACCTGATGCAGTCACAACAGCTACAGACATAACAGCTACAGGTAAGCCGGAATCACCGGTGCAAATGGACATTGCGATCACTCCGCCAGAGCCTGCGAAGGTTCCAGAAGTAAATTCACCGTTCATCGCACAGCAGCTCCAGCAATTGCTCGCCGCGCTTCCTCCCCATTCGGCTCTGCTGCCGGAGGCGCTGCAATCTTTTCAAGAGCTTAGTACCGAAGAGAGACAAGCTTTGCTAAGCGGTATCGACTCGCTGCTTGTGAGCCTGCAAAGCCATCTGACGGAGTGGAATAAAATTAAGAGCTTGACGCAAACGCAATAACGACATTGCACAAATAATAA
Source organism: Paenibacillus gorillae (assembly GCF_000513275.1). Classification (GTDB taxonomy): domain Bacteria; phylum Bacillota; class Bacilli; order Paenibacillales; family Paenibacillaceae; genus Pristimantibacillus; species Pristimantibacillus gorillae. The sequence continues at coordinate 21,001 of NZ_CBVJ010000033.1, forward strand.
GCCAGCCCTGCTGAGCTGTCCCGCTGTTGTTAACACGGTTAACAATTGGGTTGCAGTTCAATGGGACTGGCTCTTTTTTCACCTTATATATGACGGTCAGGGTCGATCCCCTTCGTTTCGGGAGCGAACAGCAATACCGTTGCCGCCCCAATGAGAATCGCGATAAAGAAGACGATAAACACGGCCGTCAACGAAACGCCGCCTGCAACCAGCACACCGACCAGATAGGGACCTATGACGCCCCCTACCCTTCCAAACGAAGCCGCAAAGCCTACTCCTGTTGCCCTAACCGAGGTTGGATATAACTCCGGGGTATACGCATACATCGCGCCCCAAGCACCCAAATTAAAGAAGGATAGGCTGATTCCGGCCGTTACAAGCATCGCTTCCGAGCTTGCGGTTCCAAACCAGATGGCGCTGAGAGCAGTCATTGCTAAATACGACACTAGAACGAATTTACGGCCATATTTTTCAATAAAATAAGCAGCTGTAAAGTAGCCTGGCAGTTGAGCAATCGTGATGATCAATACATATTGGAAGCTTTTCAGCAGGCCAAAGCCCTTCAATACCATAACGGTCGGCAGCCACAGAAACATGCCATAGTACGAGAATACAACCGTAAACCATAACACCCATAACGCCGCAGTCGATTTACGATAGGGACTGGACCACACAGACTCCATTCGATCGCGAAAGCTTAACTTGGCTCCAGCTTGCTGCATAAACCGCGGGGAATCCTGAACAGCTTTCCGTAAGTACAAGGCATATAGGGCAGGAACTGCTCCGATCACGAAGGCCATTCTCCAGCCATAACAGGGAATAACGAAATAGGAGATCAGCGCCGCTAAAATCCACCCGCCAGCCCAGAAGCTCTCCAGCAGCACAATAGCTCGTCCCCTATCTTTAACGGGCACAGATTCAGATACGAGCGTAGAAGCGACCGGCAGTTCTCCGCCTAGACCAAAGCCGGCAATAAAGCGCAAGAAGCATAGGACTACAAAGCTCACTGCCAGTGCTGACAAGCCGCTGGCGACCGAGAAGATCAACAACGTCCATAACAAGATCGAACGCCTGCCATAACGATCCGCAAGTGAACCTGCAACAGCTGCTCCTACAGCCATACCAACGGAGTTAATCGCGGCCATCAGTCCGATCTGCTGGGCTCCAAGTCCCCATTCTACGCTTAATGCCGCAGCAATAAAGGAGACGAGTCCGACATCCATCGCATCGAACATCCAGCTTAAACCGGTGCTGACGAGCAGCTTGCGAAGCTTTGCATCACGGAATAATGTTCCTGCTGTATCATTGCCCATATAGCCAGCCTCCAGCAATAGATCGATTTTGCTGTAATTTGCCCGGCTAAAGCTTGCATTATGTGAAGGTAAACGCTCGCCCTAATTTTCCGAAAGCTGTTGCAGCACCTCGTTGAACCGATCCGGATAATCGGTATGTACGCCGTCTACTCCCCAATTCACTGCCTTCTCCATATTGATCTGATAGTTGACGGTGTAGGCGTAGACGAGAAGCCCCGCCCCTTTCACCTTCTGAATATAGGAAGGGTTGATCTGTTGAAAGTTTAAGCCGATGCCGGAAGCATACGAGCTAATATCCTGAAGCGCAGAGCTGCTTATAAAGGCCGGTGTGTTGTACCACATCAATTGGAAAAGATCGATGTCCGCGTTGAGCTTGTGAATTTTCCGCAGGCTGCTCTTACTGAAAGACTGTACAACTACATGATCGGCCAATCTGAATTCGTCAATCAGCGCAATCATCTTTTCCTCTAAGCCCGGATTGGTCTCCGGCGCCTTCGTCTCCAGCATATAATTGGTTTCGCTTCCGAATGTCTCGAATATTTCGCGAAGCGTAGGCACTTTTTCATTCGCAAATTCTTCCCTTGCATACATCGGATGAAGCTCATTAAACCATGAACCGGCATCCAGCTCCTTTATATCTGATAAATTCATCGAAGTTACTTTGCCCTTGCCATTGGTCGTGCGGTTGACCGTCTCGTCATGCATCGCGATGAGCTCGCCGTCCTTCGTCATTTGCAGATCGATTTCAATATAATCGGCGCCTGACCGGATGCCCATGCGATAACCCGATAAAGTGTGCTCTGGAGCATAGCCTGAGGCTCCGCGATGAGCGACAGTGGCCACCTGAATCTGATTCGAGAACCAGCTCTGAATCGACAGCGGTTTTCCTATAAAGGAGAATACGGCTGCAATAAGAGCCAGAACGAGTAATACATGAAGACCGTAAAAATACAAAGATGGTACCTGCTTTTTGCGCAAAACGGTAATTCCTCCTGATCCCGAAGCATAGATGCTTGTTTGTTGGCATGAGACAATGCTGCCTATAAATACAATAACATGAATATGATGAGCCGTCAGGGAGGCGATTATGAAAAGCACCAAGCAGCAACCTTATATTTGCATCTTTATTTCGATGTCTGACATTAAGAAATTTATCTGGATTGACTTTATCGCAAGTACTTTCATCTACTATGCGTTGAAAATTCCGTCCCACTCCTTAATCGCAGCGACGGCTGGCAGCATGGTTGCTCCAATAATTATCCGCCAATCGATTATTATTCGCGGCCGATTGAAATCGTATGCCGCGTAGAACGATTGTAGTATGGAACTTTAGTGGAAGCAGGCAACTTTCTATAAAGAAACGAATAAAGCAGACATGCGTTCTCCCGACCCGCTGCCTGCTTTATTTGCTTTACTCTCCTATTCCCGGCGTTCCTCACGCAGCGGCCTTACATCAGCAGGCAGCAGCTTTGCTTGCCGCTTTTCCGCTGTGAAATGTCCCCGATAACAGAAAACAGTGCCGATCAGGGAGCTGGTGACTTTAACTGATATGCAATAGCGCTGGGCAGTATCGTCATACCATTCCTCAACATCCGCAATTCCCGTTAGCATTCGGGGGAGCCGGAACCCCATCATCCCTTCGTAAAAACGCTGATCGCCGGAGCGGATACGAATCCCTCCTTTGTCCGTTACAGACAATGCCAGATCGACCGCCAGATGCTGCTTATCTCCCAAGTAATCGACGATCTGCTCTCTTTCCTCGCTATAGATCATCGTTGCATCGAATCGGCGCACTTTATTATTGAATTTGAATTTGCGGATCCAAGTGACCGTCTCTCGTCCATACCGGTCGCGATACGCAAAGTTTTCGATCGAAAACGGAATTCGTTTGCCGCCTTGCGGAAACATAATATGCCTTGAAGCACCTAGCATCAGCGGGAAATACGCTAGTTTATTGTACCAAATAAAATCCATCTCCCCGCTCCCGATAGAAGCAACACCGTCGGAGCTGCTGAAGCCAAAGCGTTCCTGAATACGCGGATGAAGCCGGCGGAACTCATCGCCCAGCATTTTCTCATAAATGGAGACGTATGCCGGAGCAGCCTCGAATATTTTTGCAAGAATGGCCATTATCCAACACTCCTATCATTAGGTTTGCGCAGACAACGGCTGGCCTGCGGCAGCTGACGGGTAGTCAATGCTGTAGTAAAAGCGAGTGCAATCATAGGCAAGCTTAGCGTCAACGGATTGAATGGCGATAGGGCAATTGTGGGGTTTCCCAATATCGCCCCAAGGGGCAGCAGCAACAGCAATACGGATTGCCAGACAAATATGGACGTCTTCCGATGCCATCTCACCGTCACCAGAGCGATAACGATTTCACCTGCCCCAAGCAGCTGCAGCATAATACGCTCCAAGCCAGTAAACCACCCTAACTGCTCCAGCATCGCCAATTCCCCGTATTCAGGATATAACAGCTTCGGTACAATCCCTTCATAAAGCCATAGTACGGCTAGCATTGTCAGCGAAACATAATGTACAATTGCCCGTTGGATGCTGACGGAAGGCGGTATCCGCTCTTCCAGCCAGATGCGCAGCATGTCGAAGCTCCAGGCAGTGGCATAGCCGAACATCGGTCTGAATACGATACGGTCAAACCATTGGCCCGCCGCTCCCCATCTCGTCTCATAATCATACTGCGTCAAAAAGGTGACCCTATCGCCATGCGGCCGGTATTTCCAAAAGCCTGAGCCTTCCTTTATAAGGGAGATCTGCTGCCCGGAGCCAAACCGAAGCGTAGAAGTCCGTTCTCCGCTTCTTTTGTGAAAGATCGCCTTCGTCTCACCCGTTCCGGATACAGCCAAGCCAAATCCGATCCTAGTCCGATATAGAAAACGCTGCGGAAGCCCCTCATCATCCGGCTTCGGCAAATAGGCAATTTCCGAAAATCGCAAATCCCATTGCTGATGCAAATCCGGCGATTGGGTATGAAGCCAAAGCGCTTCTATATCAGCTGCAATTTCAGTCTCAACATAGACCGGTTTATTGTGCATTCAATCCGCTCCCTGCTCTTCATCTTCCAGCGATCGGTTCCGCATAGCCGCCGTCGGCAGTGGACAAGACTCCTCTACACGGCCGAATACCTTATAACGAGTTCCGGCGATGAGCGAATACACAACATTACGGAGCGGAGCGGGAACAATGACAGCTCCATACAAAAGCGGCCATGCGCCATCCAGCTGTCTGAGCACGCGCAGCGCAGCATCCGATTTCGTATAGTAACGGCTGCCGTCGATCATGACGAACGTATCCAAGTCTTCCGTGGATAGACCGCCTGCCTGAAGCAGCCGCTGACCTGCCTTTGACTGAAGGGCCGCGAAACGGAATCTTTCCTTGCTGTCCCGCTTCGTTACGAAACGGGTAATCCAGTGGCACAATACACACTCGCCGTCTACGAGCAGCGTGATCTGCCCTGCGCCCCCTTCTGCATCTCCTTCAATCTTGCCCCTGCTCATCCCAATCGCTTCCTTTCTGCTCTAAGTGTATCCCGTTTTTTCCTCTGGAGGCAGTTCCAACTTCTATAGAACGGTACGGAAAGAGGGTACTACATTCCGTAGTACCCTCCCCAATGGAACGATCAATGCAAGCCTTTGCGCTTTACTTTCGCGACCGCTTCCTTGCTGCTGCGCACGCCCAGCTTCTTGAGCATTTTGTTTACTTGATTTTTCAACGTACTCTCTGCTTTGAACAGCTTTTTCTCAATTTGCGGCTGGGTATAGCCCTCTTCAATCAATTCGAATACTTCGCGTTCCGCTGCGGTTAGTACGTTCAATTGCTCCTCCCGCTTCAATCGCGACAGCTCCTTCAATAGGGCTTCCATCGCCGCAGGATTCCGATGAGCACTTCGAATGGCGTGAGGCAGCTCCTTGAAGCTCGCCTTCTCAATATAATTGATCGCACCTGCCGTGAACGCTTGCGTCATAACGGCTTCATCGCTCAAAGAGGTCAGCATAATAAGCTTGGCCGGATTAATGTCTTGCATTTCGATCGCAAGCTGAATGCCGTCCAGCCGGCTGCCGCTCAGCTGGATATCAAGAAGGGCGACGTCAAACTCAAGCGTACCGGCAAGCTGCAGCGCCTCAGTCGCGCCTTCCGCAGCACCAACAACAAGCAAATCCTCTTCTTTATTCAAGTACGCGGTCATCGCTTTGATCCAATCGGGATCATCCTCGACGAGCAGCACTTTAATATGGCTCATTTCCCATCCTCCGCTCCTGATAGCTTGGCCGGAAAAAGCAAGGCAACAGAGGTTCCCGCGCCAATCACGCTGGTTAGCTCCGCCGTTCCTCCACTTTTGCGCATTACATTGTAAACGTAAGAAAGTCCTAGGCCAAAGTTGCTGCCCCGATTTTTTGTACTGTAAAAGGGTTGGAACACCTGTGCGATGGTACTCGGTGGTACGCCTTCTCCTGTATCCTGAACTATTAATCTGAAACTCTTCTTCTCTGCTGTTAGCCGGATCGTGAGCAAACCGCCGTCCTGCATCGCCTCAATCGCATTCATCAGAACGTTGCCGAGTGCTTCGCTGACGTGAAGCGGGTCTCCAAGTAGCGTCGGCCGGACCACATAATCAACTGACACGACAATTCCCGCTTGCTCGAAAACGGACCCATGCTGCAGCAGACAACGATCTGCTAATTCATCCAGCCGGTACCTCTGCTTAGCCAAAACGAGCTCTTTAGTCTGGCTATGCATCCGTTCCGCCATTTGCAGCAAATGGTCCGAAGCATTGGCAATGATCTGAAGATGCTGCTTGGATACGGCGTCACTGTCCGCCAGCGAGTACTTCAGATTTTCTGAGCTTAAGGCGATTTTGCCGATTTCGTTTTTAATCGAATGGTTGAGCAGCGTCGTCCCGGAGCTTGCAGTCTTCATTGCGTCTTCCAGCGGATCACGCTCGAACCGGAGCTTCACGCCAAGCACGCCAATTGCAAAGCTGCCTAGCAGCGCAACGGTAAGCGAGAACAATATAAAAAACGATATATAGCGGAAAAATTGAAAATCCGGAATAAATATATTCGCAACGTTAATAAAGACGAGCACCGCGATAACGGTAGGAACGATAATGACAGTAACAATCAAGCGGCTCCTCCGCCTCTTCCTGTCCTCTTCCCGCCACAATGCCCATAGCAGCAGAAAGCATGCCGTTAAATAATAAGGAGCGGTCCATAGTAACAATAGTCCGTATGGAATTTCGAATACCTGCCTGCCGGAAGAAGCCGCTAGAATTGTAGCTGCCGGAGGCAGGAGCAGCAGCAGCTTGGCGTACAGCCGTGCCTTCTTGCTCCGAATCGACTCCGAATAAACGATGCTGAACAGGAGCACTCCATATGGCGTGATTGTATGATTCAACAGTTGAACGGCATGTCCCGCCGCCCTGTAACCGGCTTCATACAGTGTATCTGCAACGCCGCCGATTGAAGCGAAGACTAGAAACGCCGCCGCCCATCGGTTCGGCTCGCTGCGCGGATTCGCGGCAGCCACGACGGCCGCCGCCGCAAGCAGCGCGAAAAAATAAAAAAGCATAGCGATACCGCCTATTCAAGTAAGTGATAGCGTAATCGTATCATAAGCGATTACAGTCATCACCTGTTATTTCACGCATTGGGCATTTTCCCCATCATATAGGTGATGAGCAGCTTTGCCGTATTCACAACTGCATCGGCATGCGTACGCTCCATTCCATGGGATGCATGTACGCCAGGGCCGATAAGCGCAGCACGGACATTGCTTCCTCCCCGCAAGGCAGCAGAGGCGTCAGAGCCGTATTGCGGGTAAATGTCCACCGCATGCTTAATGCCCGCTGTTCTAGCAAGCTCAATAAGTTTTGAAGTCATTTCATAATCATACGGTCCTGATGAATCTTTGGCACAGATCGACACATCATGCTCCGTGGTCGTCAGATCGTCCCCAATCGCTCCCATATCGACCGCAATCAGTTCCGTAATATCAGAAGGCATATAGGCGTTGCCATGACCAACCTCTTCGTATGTGGAAAAGATAAGTTTGACGGTACGTTCCGGACGAATGCCTGATCTCGACATCCATTCCAGCACGCCAAACAGCGCGGCTACACTCGCTTTGTCGTCCAGATGGCGGGACTTGATCCAGCCGTTCGCAAGAAACCGCGTGCGCGGGTCCCATGATACGATATCGCCCGGCTGGATGCCAAGCTTCGATACGTCCTCCTTGGAGGCAACCTCCTCGTCAAGACGAATCTCCATGTTCGCCTCTTCTCGTTTCCAGTCACGAGCTTCCGGATAGACATGGACGGAAGGCTTGGTCGACAATACCGTCCCTTCATATTGACGGCCGTCGCGTGTATGAATCAGACAATATTCGCCTTCCACTGTCTGCATTGCATATCCGCCGATTGGCGTAAAGCGCAGCATGCCATTTGGTTTTACAGAGCGAACCATAGCGCCAAGTGTATCGACATGGGCCGTGAGGGCGAGCGTATTGCCGCTGTCTTCCAAAGTGCCAGGAATGGTAATGATGCCATTGCCTTTTGGCGTCCGCTCCATCGTCCAGCCCAGCTTGGCAGCATCCGCTTCCAGCAGCTTCATGATTGCCATACAGTAACCACTTGGACTTGGCGTAGCGAGAAGCTCCGCCAATCGCTCCAATATGTAAGCTCGATTCAAGTCAGGTTGAAATGTATTTGTCATCTTACTCACTCCTTCAGCTCTATCCCGTCATTTTACCATATCCTATGCACCGGCTAAAATATGGAGTAAAATCACTTTGTTGTACTTATTCGCTATCTGATAATTTCATGGAGGACTTCGTATGCTGCTCAATCCACATACACGATATGTATTTATAGCAATCAAATGGCTTGCTTTAGCAATCGCAGCCGGACTTCTCGCCGGTACGGCATCCGCAGGTTTTCTGGCATTACTGGAAGGCGCTACAGAACTTCGCATGACACATGGCTGGCTGCTGTGGCTGCTCCCGATAGGGGGAGCTATCGTCAGTTGGATGTATTCACGGTACGGGAAGGAAGCTGGCAAAGGCAACAATCTGCTGCTCGAACGGATTTACGAGAGCGGCGGTACTGCGGTGCCGCTTCGAATGGCGCCGCTCGTGCTGTTTGGCACGGTCGTTACCCATCTGTTCGGTGGCTCGGCAGGTCGCGAAGGCACAGCCGTACAAATGGGCGGCAGTCTGGCGGACGGATTAAGCAGGCGTATTGGGCTAAGCGCCCCTGAACGTCAAATCCTGCTCATGTGCGGCATCAGCAGCGGCTTCGGCTCCGTATTCGGCACACCGCTTGCCGGCGCGGTATTCGCACTAGAGGTCGTCGCCCTCGGCTTTTTGCATTATCGTGCAGCCATTCCTTGCTTGCTGGCCAGCTTTGCAGGCCACTTCACTGTACTTGCATGGGGTGTCCGGCATGCCTCCTATTCCTGGGGCGAGGTTCCCGCATTCAGCTTGATGCTTCTCCTGAAAATAGTAATAGCCTCCATCCTGTTCGGGCTGACAGCGTGGCTGTTCAGCGCTTTGACGCACAGGATAAAGGCTATGATGACAAAATGGTTTCCGAATGCCCCGCTCAAAAGCTTCATCGGCGGCGCAATTATTATCGCGCTCGTCTTTGTCTTTGGCACTCGGGATTACTTGGGCTTAGGCCTGCCCTTATTAGAGCAGTCCTTCGAGCAAGCCGCCTCTCCTATAGTATTCATAGCGAAGCTTCTCTTCACGACAGTTACTCTTGGAGCAGGCTTTCAAGGCGGAGAAGTGACGCCGCTGTTCGTGATCGGCTCTACACTTGGCAGTACGCTTGGCGGTCTGCTTTCCGCCTCCGTGCCCTTGCTTGCCGGGATCGGCCTAATTGCCGTGTTCGGGGCAGCAGCCAATACGCCGCTCGCAAGCGTCGTGATGGGCATCGAGCTGTTCGGCATCGACGGCTTTGGGCCGCTTTATATGCTAATCGGCTGTGCCATCGCCTACTTCTGCTCCGGCCGCGGCGGCATTTATAGCTCACAGCGGCCCCGATTTCAGTTCATGGATCTTAGAAAATAAATACGAAGTAGATAACGGCCGCAAGTACGATCCGATAAATCGCAAACGGCAATAACTTAATGCGGTTAATTAGTTTCAGGAAGAAACGGATCGAGATTAGCGCCACAACAAACGCCGCAATAAAGCCGACGATGAAGAACGGCAGTGCATCCATCGTAAAGTATTCCAAGTTTTTGTACAGCGACAAGATACTGGCGCCGAACATAATCGGCACGGCCATAATAAAGGTAAAGTCAGCCGCCGTACGGTGGCTGAGTCCCATCAGTACGCCCCCCGAAATGGTTGAGCCGGAACGGGAAAAGCCTGGCCACAGCGAGAAGCATTGAATGAGGCCGATAACGAGCGCCTGCTTGTACGTAATTTGGTCGACCGAATCGACCTTCGGTTTTTTCGAGCTGTAAAAATCCGCGATAATCATTAATATTGCACCTACTACTAGACCAATCAGTACGGTAGCAGTCGAGAACAAATAATCATCGATATAATCTTCAAACAGGAGACCAAGAACAGCTGCCGGAATTAAACCAACGATAACTTGCGCAAGCTTCAGACGCTTTTGACCTTCGACTGCTGTTGGAGCCGCTTCTCCGCCTCTAAGGCCCTTCTTATTGCCTAACAGCTTGTTTAAACCAAGCAAATCAATAAATCTTTGGCGGAATACGATAATGACCGCTAGAATGGAGCCAAGCTGAATCACGACTTTAAACGTATTGGCTACATATTTCGTTAGAAATTCCTCGGATTTCAGCCACATGTCGTCGACGATAATCATATGTCCCGTTGACGAGACCGGCGCAAACTCCGTAAGTCCCTCTACCATGCCGAGAATAAATGCTTTTAAAAGTTCAATAAAATCCATTGCTGCTTGATCTCCTTTGTTTAACGGGTTATATTCCTTGCGCTGCCGCGCAATTCCTTATTCATAATAGCATATTGCGATTACCTGCGCGCTCCTTCGAGCTTTTTCGCAATTTACGAAGCTGTGACCATAGTTCCAGCAGTCAGCTCATTCTTTTCCTCAAATTCCGTAAATACCGCTGCCGGATAAAATAAAAGTAAGCCAGCTGAGCGGCTACAAAGCTTGCCAGCACAATTATAAGCTCAGCAGCAACGGACAAATAGAACATTGTCTGCAGCGCTGCGAACGCGAACAGGCTGTGCACGACTGCCACACCTGTCGGAACGAAGAACAGAATAGCAAGCTGCCTCGTTACGATAACGGCCAATTCTTTATCCGTCAGGCCCAGCTTGGCAATCATCGCATATTGCCTGCGGTCATAATCCAGATCGGAGTATAGCCGGAAATAAAGGAAGCTTCCTGCGGCAAGGAAGAACATAGCTCCTATCAATAGCGAGATCAGCAGCATCATGCTGTACAAGCTTCTCTGCACCTCATACAGCGTTCCGCTTACCGTGATGGCATAAGGCGCCTCAGTCTGGTAACGGACGAGTCCGTCTTTCGCCAATTGTGCACCAATCCCTGCTGTCTCCTTATAGTCCGGAACATAGAACCCGGTATACCGGTCTACGGAATCCGGCACGATGCGTTCAAATAAGGCGTCGCTTACGACGATACCGCCGAATTGGGCTTCAAGCTCAATGTCCAGTTTAGCTGATAAGTAGTTCGGAATTGGAACCTGCGACGTGTAGCCGATTTCACGAATCGTTATGCCGGGCTGGTCAATAAGCAGATAGCTATCCTTCTTGCGGGCGGCTATAAAGCTTCTCTCACGCTGTGTGGTCAGAATGACGAGTCCTTCCCCGTCCTCTAGCGGTTTCTCATCGAAAGTATGTCCTGCCAGCTCGACTGCCGTCTTGTAGTCTGAGAGCCGGATGATCGGGAGCGTCTGCAGCCGCTTGGGCGTGCTGGTACCCCGAACCTCGACATAATGAATTGGCATCTCTGCAACCTTGTACGGAATTCCCTTCGACGCCAATTCCCCTTTCAATTGCTCCACATGTTCTTCTTCCACCTGACTGCCCTGCTTGGCTATATAAGCGATCGCCGACGGGTAATCGTCCAGAAAGGATCGCAGCAGCGTATGAGTGGAAGCGAATACCCCTACGGAACAGAACGAGACTGTCGATAAAATCGTCACCATGAAAAACATCCGGGCATTATCCTTGAACCGATGCGCCAGACTGGCAATTGTAACGACATTGGTGCGCCGCCAGGACAAGGGACGATACTGCTTCAGTCTTTGAACGGCCAAGCCAATGAACTGTGCATACAGTAAGTATGTTCCGCAGACCGTCATAGCTACGACTGGAATCACGCGATAATAGACCGTGGTAGCGACCGACGTAGCTGCCAGCACATAGCTTGCGGCAAGCAGCAGGATCGCCAGTAAGGCAAGTGATGCCGACGGTTTTTGGTTCGCCTTCGGCCGCTGCCCTGCCTGAAACAGATCCACAAGCTTGCTGGACCCCAGCATCGCAGATGTAATGAGCGAGATGGCAACAAACAATGCGGTGAATGATCCGATGGTCCAAAACAGCGGAGACGCTGTTACTTGAAACGGCAGGGATGGAATGTCGAGAAAAGCACTGCATACCATCAGGAACAGCTTTCCGGTCAACAAGCCTGCGACGATGCCAAGTCCGATAGCTGCAATTCCGATCAGCATATTCTCCCAGAAGACGAGGCTGCCGAGCTGCCGTGTCGTCATTCCATGCATCCGGTATATGCCAAACTCCCGGCTGCGGCTGTTCAGAAAAGAACTGACTGAATACAGCACGAACAGAAAAGCAAACGCGTAGAGAATCCATTCTGCTCCCACCATCGCATTCACAGCCGAGTCTGCCAGCAAACCGTCTTTAATGGCCGGATGGCTTGTGAACAAGGCACATACGAAAAAGATCATGACGGAGAAAGCACTGCTGATGAAATAAGCGGCATAGGTTCGTTTGTTGCGTATGACGTTTCTAAGGGCGAACGAAAGAAAGGTCACGAATGTCGCCTCCGAGCAGCGACAGCATGTCGATGATGTTCTGGAAAAACTGCTGTCTGCTGTCTCCTTTATAAATTTCGTTATAGAACCTTCCGTCCTTTACGAAAATAACCCGGCTGCAGTAGCTCGCTGCCACCGCATCATGCGTCGCCATCAATACGGTTGTTCGCTCCTCCGCATTCAAGGCAGAAATCAACGACATCACATCGCCTGCCGATTTGGAATCCAGATTGCCTGTCGGCTCGTCGGCCATCAGCAAAGCGGGATGGTGAATTATCGCTCTAGCGATTGCCGTACGCTGCATTTGCCCGCCAGACAGCTCGTAAGGAAATTGTTCGCCGTTTGCAGTAAGCGACAGCTTCTGCATCACTCGCTGCAAGCGCTGCTCTGACTCTTGGACTGGAATTCCGTCGAGCAAAAGCGGCAGCGCGATATTTTCCTCCACCGTCAGCGTATCCAGCAGATTGAACTGCTGGAAGACGAAGCCAAGCTCCCGTCTGCGGAAAAGCGCCATCTCTTCCTTATTTAGTGAGTGCGGGTCATGTCCGCGCAGGCTGACTGAGCCTGCCGTCGGTTCGTCGATTGTTGCGATCACGTTCAACAACGTTGTTTTCCCGCTGCCGGAAGGCCCCATAATGCCTACAAATTCGCCTTCCTCAACAGAAAAGTGCAGATGATCCAGCGCTGTACGGGCTACTTTTCCCTCATAAATTTTTGTTAATTGATTCACCTCAAGCAATGCCAACTCGCCGCTTCACCCCCTGCCGCCCTCTTGCAACCAGTATATCGAATACTGGTACGCGCTTTCTATTTATGCAGCTTACAGTTTCCTTACTAAATTGTAAGGTTAGATGCCATTATTGAAGAAACGCTTGTTAAACCGGATCGTTACCGTCGTTCCTTCGCCAGCCACAGAATTGATCTCAACAGTATGCCCTAGCTTTTCGCATATTTGCCGGACCAAATACAAGCCCATGCCCGTCGATTCTTCGTATCTTCTCCCGTTCTCTCCTGTAAAGTAGGCGTCAAACACTTTCGGCAGATCGCTTTTCGGAATACCGATGCCTTCGTCCCGTACTTCAAGAAGGGTCTGCTCCCCGCTTAGATAAGCGTTAAAATAAACCTTCGTACCTTTGCCCGCCGTATAGCGAACGGCATTCGTAATTAGCTGAGCGATAATGAAGCTTAGCCATTTGTCATCCGATGCGACCGTTAATTGCTTGCCGATATCGATTTGCGGATAGACGCTGCTGCGGATGAACAGCCGTTTGTGGCTGGAGGTTGCATTCCGAATGACGGTTTCAAGGACTAGCTGCTCAACATGCAAGTCATGCTCGAAACGATCGAGCCTCGACGTGTAGAGAACCGTCTCCAGCCCCTTGCGAAGCCTGTCCAGCTCGTCGCCGATGGCGCGAAACCGGCTGTCATCCTCTTCTTGTATCAATAAATGAATGACCGAGATCGGTGTCTTCATCTGATGAACCCATTGATTGACAAATTGGCTATGCTCTTCGTTCTTATGCTTCAGTTGGAGCAGCTCCGACTGATAAAGCTTGAATTGGCTTTTTTGCAGCTGATGAAGCGCCTCGGCTAACGGTGTATATTGTTTGGCAGCTGCCGCACCTGTCGAATAGGATGCCAGTGAACCGGCAGGTGCAGATAATTGCTTATAGAAGGTCCGATTCGATAAATAGCGGTACACCAAGTAGATCAACAGAATACAGCCGCTCAGCAAGGCCGCATAGATGGCCGTGTCCAGCTTATGAAAGCCATCGAGCCAGTAAACAAGTCCTGTTACTAGCAGTTGGCATACATAAATGAGAATAAGCGAGCTTTGCTCGCGCAGAAACAGCTTCACTGCGCCAGCCCCCAGTCAGGATTGAGCCGATAGCCTTGGCCGCGTATCGTCTGCAAGGCATGCTCGATTCCGAGCTGCGCCAGCTTTTTACGTATACGGGTCATATAGACATTAAGCGTGTTGTCATCTACAAAAGCTTGGTCATCCCAGATCGTCTCTAGCAGCCGGTCCCGGCTGACGACCAGACTTGCGCGCTTCATTAATTCATTCATCATTTTCATTTCTGTAAAGCTAAGCTCCACAGATTGCGACTGATAGTTCAACTGCAGCCGTTCGGAATCCAGCGTCAAACCGCTAACGTCCAAGATGCGGTTATCTGTCTGCGCTGCTGCATAGCTGCCGTAAGCACGCCGGAGCTGGCTGTTTATTTTCGCGGTTACAATCTCATAATCGAATGGTTTGGTCATATAATCATCTGCGCCATTCTCTAGCGCCATCACTTGATCCATCTTCCCCTCTCGGGCGGAGATGAATAGAATCGGGCAGGTGGACGAGCTTCTGATCTGTCTGCACCAATAATAGCCGTCGAACCGGGGAAGATTGACGTCCATCAGTACGAGATGAGGTGAATATTGCTCGAATTGCTGCTTGACCGTCTCGAAATCCTGTACGGCACGTGTCTCGTAGCCGAATTTTTGCAGATGATCCTCCAGCAGCCGGACAAGATGTTGATCATCCTCCACAATAAAAAGTTTGAACACCTGCTTCCCTACCCTTCCCTCTAAACCTATCTTCTTCATTATTCACGAATAAACGCTGTATCGCAAATGTTTTGGCTGGCGATCACCCGCTATCTTTTCCAGCACGGATAGGCACATACCGCTATAAGATAGAGCACAAGCTCGACATCTAATGGCTGCTATCAAACCTTCAGGAGAGATGGTGCTACTTTACAACATTTTGAAAAACAATCCGTCCATGCTGCAATTGTTTATTCAACAGCGCCTACAATCGCTGCAGCAAGCCGCTCAATTCACGCAGATCGGCGGCGCAGCTGCACCGCGCTACTTCGATTGGCGAATACTGCCCGGCATATGCTACAACCGCTAGACGCTTGCTTCGCCTTCAACGACGTCTTTTTGTTTTTCACGGTTACGAGCATGTTCGGCTTAGTTGTCGCCTACTGCTTCCCGTTCTTTACTCCATGTATTGTTCCAAACTTTTCAGATATTGTTCGCGCTTTGCTAGCACTGACAGCATACTGCAAAATAAGCAGCCGCGATCTTTCGCGGCTGCTTATTTTCATTCATTGCTATCGCTAAGTTCCAAAACGTTTGCGATAGCCGCATTTGCGGCATAACTCTTCGACCGCTTCCCGTCTTGAAAAACCTTCATAGAGCCGGGTTGCCCGCTCGCCTTCAACGATTTCAGAAAACGGCTGATCATTAATATTGCCAAGATCGATTACACCTTCGCCGTCCAGACAGCACGGTACAACGGTACCGTCTACCAGAATACCCGCTTGATTGCGAAGTCCGTGGCAGAAGCCTTTTCCGTCATCCTCCTCTGCCTTCAGATCCGGCCACTCAAATTCATAATCCTGATTAAGATATACACGATCAGTCAGCTTCAAGCCGCTTCCCGGCGATACACGCTCCTCGATAAGGTAATCGAGCTCAAATTCCTTTTCAATAGTGGACAAAATCTCGCGGTTGCGGTTGCGCTGCGCATTTGTCATATTATCCTCGCTCAAATTCCATAACCGCAGCGAAATGAGCATATCCGTCTGCTCCAGCGCCTCCCTAACGAACGAAAGCACACTGCCGATATAACCGTCTTTATCTACGGAGCCTTCATGTCCGTCAAAACTGTGTAAGGAAAAATTCATTTGGCGAATCGCTGGTTTCGTCAGCAGCTTTTGCTTATTTTTCTGCAGCAGCGTGCCGTTCGTCGTAATATTGACCTTAAAGCCCTTCTCATGGCTAATATCCAGCAGCTGATCGATCTTCGGATGAAGCAGCGGCTCGCCCTTCAGGTGAAAATAAATATAATCAGTATGCGGCTTGATCTGATCCAAGCGCATTGTGAAATCTTCCACTGCTATAAATCCTTTCGCCCGCTGGGTTTGCGGACAAAAGCTGCATGCCAAATTGCAGATGCTCGTTATTTCCATATAGAACTTTTTGAACTTCTTCATGCCGGAATGCTCCAATCTGGTAAATGCCTGTTTCTCTACCTATTAGGTTATTATACCATCATCGGGCTCACTCAGCCTATCTTTAACTTCTAGTGCACCATAACCCGGCCTCGCTGCGCGTTTTGGTTCATGCTGCCGTTCTTGATTCTATTTCCCATCGCTTACATGTTGATATATGAACGAATCTTCAAAATGTCATCCTGAACTCAAAACGCTCCGCTCACCCTACAACGCTGCAAACAATAGAAAACATTAGTTCAAACAGTAAACATAAAAACAATAAGCAGAAGTAGACTGCTACAAACACCCCATTCACTTCTGCCTCGATTAATCACCCGTTTCCCACAACAACTTCAAGAAAGTAACCTGCAACGAACCTGCTTCGCAATTTAACGAAGGTCGGATCGCAAATTGTACTCAAAATGCACAAATGTCAGCTGCTTTCGAGTATTAGCGAAGGGATTTTCGCTACTGGGGAAGCTAGGTTCTCCAACAACGAAATTTAGTTCGCTGTAGCGTTGAGCATACTTGTCTAGGCTGCGTGTAGCGAAATCCAATTCGCTCTTTAGCGAAGCAGGTTCGTTAGAGGTGCTTGTTCATGAATCAAAATGTAAAAATGCAGGTTGTCAGCGGCATTATCGACGATTGAAATCGTCATATTGCTGCAAATATGCAGGTTGATGGGGGAACTGGAGGAAAAAGTGCCCAGAGGGGAAAGCAGGTTCCTTATTGGCAGAGGAATAAAGGGTGGCGGCGGTCTAATCAGTGACTACTGCTTAGATCCAGCAATTTGTGAGAGGTCAAATGTCCAGAGATTTAGTTAGTTGCTTACGTGTAGCTTATATCCATCAGTAGTGCTAGGAGGATGGTTTGATCGTTTATTACTGTTCTACATTAGAAAGCGGGGCGGCCTTGTTCAGAGGCCGCCCCGCTTTCTGCTACAATTCTATGATTTCTCTTTCACTGCCGAAGCCGACACTGCTGCTTCCATTCCATCTGTGTATTGCCTGAACAGACCAAGCCGCCAGAATGCGGCGCCTTTTAATCCATTTCGCTTGACCAAGCCAAGCTTATCATCGATAGAGTCGGGCTTTTCGGCGCTCATGTCAATACCGAGCAGCAGCTTATTGGCTGGTACGCCCGCCTTCAGCGTCATTTCAATCGCTTCATTTACTTTGCTGTTCGGCTCAGGAACTTGGGATCCTATTCCTGCCGGATTGTATTTATAAGCCATCAGGATCAGATCATCCACGATAGTCGCCAGCGTTTTATAATCATAGCCAAGATAAGCGCTATTCGATGCATGGACAGCAATCGATAATGCAGTATCAGCAGGCAGAGCCGCTTTCAGCTGCTTCACATAGTTGTTTAGCAGTTTTTGCTGTTCCTGCTTATCTAACTTGAAGCCCAGCCCTTCGAAATCGAGCACAACCCCGCCAAACTGATAATCGGTCACAGCAGCGGCGATTCCCTCTATCGAATCGGCGCGAAGCGTCTCGCTGCCCAGCATCTTCGTCAGCTCGCCTTGCCCGTCAACCGAATAGACCATCAAATAAGGCTTGATGCCGTTAGTCCCGGCATCATCAATCAACGATTGTGCAGTCGTCTCGCCAGACGACTCCGGAATACGGTATTCGGCACCAGTCAGTGTAAACTTGCCGTCCCGGTCAATTCGGCTCCATCCGAATGCAACCGAATTCATCGAATCTATTAAATCCTTCTCTTTAAAAGATTGCAGCGCATAGAAAGCGCGCAAATGCATCTCCTTTTGCGGAGATACGATCGTAACTGTTGAGGTCTCCTGCTTCCAGCCTACCGTTGCGCCGAACTGCGTACTGAAAAAGCTAAGCGGAATGAGCACGCGATTGCTGCGCATCGCGGCAGCAGCAGGCAAGTTTACCTTTTGCCCGTTGACCACCGCTGTTTTCGAGCCGACCTGAAGCTTTACCGTGACAGCTTTGCCGTCTTTGGTACCTGCAGCCGTTACCGTATTACTGGATGATTCCCACTTCACTCCGATACCAAGCGCCTCACCGATTGTCCGGAAAGGCACGAGCGTAACGCCATTCTCGATAATCGGCGGCGAGTCAAACGCCAGCGGCACATCATCTAATAGAATCGTCGCCGTAGCTGCGGCGTTTGCTGCCTGCGAAGGAACTGATCCTTGCAATACGACAGCGGCTAAAATTGCAGCAACTGCGGTCTTTCCCCATTTTCGCATGCTAGATTCCCTCCAAATATACTAATATCTGTCTATTATATCAGAGGAAACGCTATGAACCAAATTATGGAGCTGCTAGACTGATAGACTGCGATGCATATCAGCGTAAACGCCCGCTCCTCGCATCAGCTCGTCATGAGAGCCCTGCTCGACGATTTGGCCGCGGTCGATGACGATAATCGTATCTGCGTTCTGAATGGTCGAAAGCCGGTGCGCAATGACGAAGCTGGTTCGGCCCTCCATCATCTTCAGCATCGCTTCTTGGATTTTCAGCTCGGTCCGGGTGTCAATGCTGCTGGTCGCTTCATCCAAAATAAGAATCGACGGATTGGCCAGCATCGCCCTGGCGATCGCAAGCAGTTGCCGCTGACCTTGGCTCAAATTGCCGCCATTCTCTGTCAAAGGGGTATCGTATTGCTGCGGCAGCCTGCGGATGAAGCCCTCTGCGCCTGCCATCCGTGCGGCAGTCTTCACTTCCTCATCGCTAGCATCCGGCTTACCGTATTTCATATTTTCTTTAACCGTGCCCGAGAACAAATAAGTGTCCTGCAGCACGATGCCGAAGCTGCGCCGCAGGCTGTCTCTCGTATAATTGCGAATATCGATGCCATCAATTGAAATCGAACCGCCGGATACATCGTAAAAACGAGCTAACAGATTAATAACCGTCGTCTTGCCTGCGCCCGTTGGACCAACGAGTGCGGTACTGCTCCCAGCCTCTGCTGTGAAGCTCATATTTTGTACAATCGGTGAATCACTGCGATAGCCGAATCGTACGCCTTGGAATTCGACCTTGCCTCGCGGATTCACGAGTTCCACCGCTCCTGGAGGATCATTCTCTTCTTCTTGTTCATCCAGCACCTCAAATACCCGTTCCGCCCCCGCAATACCCGATTGCAGTACATTGTACACGTTAGCCAAATCATTAAGCGGTCTGACGAACTGCCTCGAGTAGCTCAAAAAACTCGCTATAACACCGACGGTAATCATCCCTTTTACGGCCATAATCCCGCCTGCAATGGCAACGGCAGCAAACCCCAAATTACTGATTACTGCGAGGAGCGGCATCATGAAGCCCGACCAAATCTGCGCCCGCGTGCTAACTTTCCGCAATTGCTCGTTAACACCTTGAAATTCCGTAATAGCGGTACGTTCATAATTGAAAGCTTTAACCGCAAGAAAACCAGATACGGTTTCCTCCATTTGCCCGTTCAGCTTGCCTAATTCCGCCTGCTGCGCCTTGAATAGCTGCTTCGTGCGCCGCGTCACCGTTCTTGCCAGCAGATAAACGAGCGGAACCGTAATGAGGCTTGCTAAAGTGAGCAGCGGACTAAGCACCAGCATCATAATCAGAGAGCCAATCAGCATAATGCCTCCGCTCATCAGCTGTGCCGCCGTCTGCGAGACCGAGGTGCTGACATTATCGATGTCATTGGACAACCGGCTCATCAGTTCACCATGCCTGCGCGTATCGAAGTAGACAAGCGGCAGCTTTTGCAGCTTGCTGAAAAGCGTTTTACGAAGCCTGCTCACGATTCGCTGAGAAATGCCAGCCATCATCCAGCCCTGCACCAAGTTGAATGAGGCATCGATTACGTAAGCGCCCAATAAGACTAAAAGCACCGTATGCAGCAGGTTAAAATTCACTTGATTGTCAATCGTCATGGCATCAATGGCTCTGCCGATCAGGTAGGGGCCAAGCAGTACAACTCCTGTCCCTGCCAAAATAAATAAAAAAACAATCATAAGGCGCTTTCGCTCATCGCCCATATAACTCCATAATCGCAATAGCGTTCCTTTGAAGTTTTTCGGTTTTTGTACCGCTCCCCGATTCATGCCAGGTCTTCCCGGAGCTAGCTGAATGCGATCCTGATCTGGCGGAGCAGCGCCTTGTCCGGCTTCCGGTCCTTTGCTTTTGCTGTTCCGTTCATCCTGCATGGCTGCCTGCCTCCTTGCCGGTCTGAGAACGATAGATTTCTTGATAGACGCTGCATCGCACCATTAACTCGTCATGCGTACCGCTGCCTACGATCTCCCCATCGTCGAGCACAATGATTTTATCTGCATCTCTGACCGACGAAATACGCTGTGCCACAAGCAAAGTCGTCGTCTGTCTCGCAAACTGGCGAATCGCCTGCTTGATTGAAGCCTCTGTCTTACTGTCCAATGCACTTGTGCAATCATCCAGCAGCAATATATCCGGCTTGCGGATAAGCGCCCGTGCAATGGACACCCGCTGTTTCTGCCCGCCGGAGAAATTAACGCCGCCTTGACCTAATAACGTACTATAGCCCTCTGGCATTTTCGAAATAAAGTCATGAGCAGATGCCATTACTGCTGCTTCTTCAATCTCTTCCTCCGTAGCATCAGGCTTGCCAATCCGGATATTGTCGGCAACCTTTCCCGTAAACAGAATCGATTGCTGCGGCACTAGCGCTATCCTATCGCGCAGCTCCTCTGTATCCATCTCCTTAACGTCTACGCCATCAATACGAAGTACGCCAGATGTAGCATCGTAAAACCTTGGAATAAGGTGGATCAGGCTGCTTTTTCCGGAACCGGTTGAACCGATGATCGCCACCGTCTCTCCCGGCTCGCAGCGGAAGCTGATCGTTTTAAGCGCAGGCTCGCCGTCCGCTCCTTCATAAGAAAACGAGACCTGGTCGAATTCAATCGCGCCGTGAAGCTCCCTGCGTTTGCTGACCGATGAATTTTCTGCTGCAGCTTTTGTATCCATTCCATCCTGTTCTGCCAGCACTTCTGTAATTCGGCCTGTGGAAGCTTTAGCTCTTACGAACATATTCGTAATCATCGTCATCGTTGTGAGAGAAAACAGAATTTGCGTCATATAATTGACGAACGCAATAATATGGCCGACTTGCATATTGCCGCCGTTCACTCGAATTCCACCCAGCCAGATAACAGCCACAATGCCAACGTTCATGGCAAATGTGACACCGGGGCTGAATAAAGCCATCAGCCGCTGCGTATGAATAGAACGTTTTTCATACTGTTCGTTAATGTCATTAAATTTATCGACCTCATAGTCAAAACGGTTAAAGGCTTTCACAACTCTCACACCGGACAAATATTCGCGCATCGCGCTGTTCAACTTATCAAGAGCCATTTGCACCTTCAGGAAAAGCGGGAATCCAACTCGCATGTTCATTACAATGAGCAAGCCAACAATGGGAATAACGACAACAAGCACCAGTGATAAATACGGATTAAGCCGAAAAGCCATAATGATGCCTCCGATGCCAAGCAGCGGCGCTTTCACGAATACACGCATCATACCATTGACGAAGTTCTGCACTTGTGTGACATCGTTCGTAAGCCTGGTGACGAGTGATGCACGGTCGAATCGGTCGATCTGAGCGAAGCTGAGCCGTTGAATTTTTTCGAAAAGCTCCTCTCTCAGCTCCGACCCGAATCGCTGCGACACCCAGCTGGATACGATATTTCTGCCGGATGCACAGATCGCGCCAATTGCCGTTATGAACAGCATCCAGCCGCCAAGTCGTAATACGATATCCATGTCCCGCGAAGCAACGCCTTCATCAACGATCCGGGCCATGATGGTCGGCTGCAGCAGATCGACGAACGCTTCACCGGACACGAGCAGAATGGAGAAAGTAAACAATACACCGTATTTGCGGATGTACTTTGTCATATATCGCAAGCTGTCACTCCCCTTCTTCTAAAGCGGGGTTCGATTTCGTGTTGAATTGACTGAGCCAAAGCACGAGTGATTTCCGGTCGCGTTCAGCACCGAGCTGCTCCAGTTTTTTCCCCGCCTCGGACACAACCGCCTCTTCGCCGTTCCATTTGTCGATGACAAGCTTCGTTAGTTTCTGCCTGCGAAGCAGTTCACCGAATACAGCTTGCAGCTCTTGCAGCACAACCGGTTCACTCGACTTTCCGGCTGCGGTCTTCCGATTGTCACTTGAATCGAATGTAAATACCCGCTTGCCGTTGCCCTCCATCCAATACAGCAGCTGCTCCCCTTTAAAAGCGAGATAATTGCCAGGCTTACGGGCAAATGTGCAGCCCTCCCGCTCCGGCCAATCCATAATCAACCCAAAAGGGTTAGCCGGATCTACTGCAGAAAGCAAAGTAATCGCAGAGTTGCTTCCTTGAAGAAGCGGCTGGCGTATCGATTGTGCAAGTTCCGGTGTCGTAAACTGCATCGTCATCGTACCTTCGATAAAAATGCCGCGCGTAATGGTGCCCCATTCCTCCAGCTTCCGCAAAACCGGCAGCAAATGCTCCCAGCTATATGGTGTTAAAGCGGTGACAAGCTCCTTCGTCACGATTCCGTAGCCATCGAGCAAATGTCTAATCCAATAGGCTGGAGACGGCTCTTTGTCCGCACTTGCGCTTTCCAATTCGTGACCAGAGGCGGACTTCTCATCAACCAACGAGCCGGTCCAGTACCATCGGCCAAGGCCCGATCCGCTTCGCGCCCAATCCTTCCCTTTCTTCCCTGCAGTTAGACGGAGCGGCGCGAATTGGTCATTAGACGCTTGACCTGACCAGGCGAGCTCAAGCAGCTCCGACAACGTCTCCGTAGGCAATTGCCCTGCATCCCGGCTTAACCGAGTGAGGAAGCTCGCTCCGTTAGAACGCAAGCTTTCTAGAAGCTTGGGATGAGAAGCCTCTCGCTGTTGGCCCGCTTGCACATAAGGCTCATACAGCGGCTTATTTTCCGTCAGGAAGAAAGCGACCTTTCCTTCCTTCTCGCCTGCACTCTTGAGTCCCAGCCACAACACCTCACCCGTTGCGCATAGCAAATCAAGCTCTTCCTTCCGGTAATCTGCAAGCCTCGAAGGAAATATAACGGTTTCCCAGAGCGATAATGGAAAATAAAGCCCCTGCAGCTTCTCGATAACCGTTCGCAAGCCCTCACCGCCTCGCAGCTGCGTCCCTTGAAGCGCATGCTGCTGGAGCGCAATTTGCGCGCACCAGCGCATCGGCTGAACAGGCGCCGTCGCCTTGCGCGCTTCTCCAATCGACAACTTGACGATTCTCGAAGCAGCGCGGCGGCCTGTCCATAACCGTTCCTCTGCACTTCCCGCGAACGGGGCTTGTACAATTACGCCTTGTTCGCGCAGCGTGTCGACCATTCGCTTCGCGGCTTGCAGATCGAGCATAGGATAACGCTCGTATAACTCCACCTCCGTGAAGGATAACACCTGCTCGGCATATCTTCCGATTATAAAAGCAGCGGATGTGCTGGTGTTAGGAAACTCAGCGTACACGTCCGCTTCATCACTGCATATCCACCTCTCGTTATCGAGATATCCTTGCTGCTGATCTCCAAAATCGATACGGAGCAGTTGACCTGACCGCAGAAGCACATCTGTCCATTCTCCAGCCTTCTCCCCGGCAATCTTGGTTAGCTCGGCCATACTCAAATCACCTCTGCTTTTCAACAGGCGATACAAATCCTCCGGCGCTGCCATCCTCTCATGTTCTTCCTCCAGCCGTCTTCGCTCCATCTCAAGCACCTGCTCGGGAATGGACTTACGAACCGCATCATCGCCGAACAACCGGCCAGCTAGATCCTTGCTGACGCTCATCAGCTGCATTTGAATGGCAGCATCAAGACCGTCGCCCTCATAGACCCGCATATTCACATAATCGGACAAAAACTGAGTAGCGAGTGTCGAAGGGAAATTCGTCTCGCGAATGACGACCTCGATCTGCCCGCTGCGAATTTGACCGAGCAGGTCGCGAAGTCTGTCCAAATCCAGATATTGATGGAGGCATTCTTTCACCGCCTCCGTCAAGTAAGGAAAGCGATCAGCATAAGGCAGCGCTTCCCGAAGCAGCTCTTCACTGCGCAGCCGTTTTTGCCATAGCGGCGTCCGGGTAAAGCTGCGCGACAGCAGCAGCGACGTTTCCGCGATATGGCGGAAAGCGATCGCAAGCAGCGGCGAACCGGTGATCCCTTCCATGAGAAGCGATTCCACATTTTCCGGTACGACATGCCAGATCGCTTGCAGCCAGGACTCGTCCCACTCCGGCAATACAAATTCAATACCGTTGTCCTTGGCGTTTCCGTAAAGACGATAGGGCAGCAATTGCTCGAATTGACGCTCTATCGCCAGCAGCCACGTACGATTCACCCTTCTCCCGAACGGATTATGCATGATGACATGCGTCTGATTCATCACATCTTTGTAATGCTCAATAACGATCCGACGGTCGGTCGGCAGCTCGCTGAAGGCAAGCTGGGAGCGAACCAAGGAAATCAGCTGATTGGCCGTATAATCGTCCAAATAGTATTCGCTGTTTAACCAGTCGATAACTTGCTGATCCTGCGTTTCGGTGCCTCCTTTAACCTCGTCTTTCTCTGGCTCGTAGACCAGCCCTAGACGGCTTTGCAGCTCGGCCAGAAAAGAGCCAACCTGCACTCCGAGCGCATAGCTGCGGCCCGGACCTTCATTACGCCAGAACGGAATCTCGCTGAAGGAATTCGCCGCCTCTCCCACATAGATGCGGTCCTTGTCGATACGGCGGATCATCCAGGCATTCGTGCCCAGCTGGAATACGTCGCCAACCCGGCTCTCCTGCACAAATTCTTCATCCAGCTCGCCCAGATGCACACGGCTGTCCACATGATGAACGGGATAAGCCGAGCTGGAAGGAATCGTCCCGGCTCCGGTTAACGCGGCAACTGATGTACTTCCCCGTTTGCTCAGCAAGCCCGTCGCACGATTCCAGTCGATTAGCGGCTTGGCGAACGGATACATGCCCGACAGCACCTTGACCATATCCTCCAGCCGGTCCCTCGGGAAGCTCCGATAGCTGTCGCTGCCTGCAATTAGCCGGTGAAGCTGCTCCAGCGTTACATTTTCTGCGGCTACAATGGACACCGTCTGCTGCGAGAGCACATCGAGCCGATCCGCTGCGATCTCGATCGGCTCGATTTCACGCTCCGTTATCAGCTTGCTGAGCACCGCGACTTCCGGCAGAATGCCCCGGTTGCGGGCTACGATCGCACCGCGGCTAACGCTTCCGACAGCATGACCTGCCCTGCCGATACGCTGTATGCCTGCGGCAGGATCAAGGGGCGAATCTAACTGAATAACAAGATCGACATGGCCAACGTCGATGCCTAATTCCAGTGACGAGGTCGCGACAATGCAGCGCAACTCCCCGGCTTTCAGCTGCCGCTCCACTTCCAGCCGCCGTTCCTTCGCCATGCTGCCGTGATGGGCACGGGCAATTTCATAGCCCGCATGATCATTGAGCCGCAAGCAAAGCCGCTCGCAAAGTCTTCGGCTATTGACGAAGAGCAGCACCGAGCGGCTGTCCGCCATTAAAGCAAACAGCCGGTCAAGCAGCGGAAACCACACCGACTCTCGCGTCGGCATCGGCTGCTTGTGATCGGGCATTGTCGCAAGCACGGCCATTCTTTTCTGCATGAAGCTCTCAATAATAGTAACCGGCCGTGGTGTATAACCTAAGGGATGCACCTCACTGGCGACAATATCCGCCGCACTAGCCCTTTCCTCAGTCTCAGCCGACCAGCCCCCCAAAAAACGGGCCACTCGCTCCATCGGTTTCTGGGTAGCCGATACGCCAATGCGCTGAAGCCGGCGGCCGCCCAGCCGTTCTAGCCGCTCCAGCGACAACGACAAATGCGAGCCTCTTTTATCCGCTGCAAGCTGGTGAATTTCGTCGACGATGGCATATTCGGCAGTCTGCAGCAGCTGACGACCTTTCTCTGAGGTCAGTAAAATATAGAGTGATTCCGGAGTCGTAATGAGTACTTCCGGCGGCTTCCTCAGCATCGCAGCCCGCTGGGAGCTTGTTGTATCACCGGTTCGCACGGCGCAGCGGATGCCCGGCCATTCCAGCTCGGCAGCACCTGCCGCCGCGTCGATTTCCTCGACAAAACGAATCAGATGATCAAAAATATCATTGTTCAACGCCTTTAACGGCGTAATATATAGGATACGGACACCAGATTGTGATTGTATAACGCTGCTTAATTTGGACTTCACGACGCTGTCCAGACAAGGTAGCAGCGCAGCCAGCGTTTTGCCCGATCCGGTAGGAGCCGCTATTAGCGTATGCTCCCCTGCTGCTATCGACCGCCAAGCTTGCCGCTGGACGTCAGTTTCCTCTCCGAAAGAGGAACGGAACCACTGTGCTATAGCGGGATGGAACGCTTTCATCGATGAATTCGGCAACCTTCCTCAGCTCCATAACTAAAGTAACTTTCTTTATCCCTTATTATACCAGCCGTCCATTCGATAAGCCAAAGCAAAACGACCCGCCATCATAAGGAATGGAAGGGTCGTTATTCAGCTTTCAACTATGAACTGTCTCTATCCGTGAAAAGACCGCCAAAAATCACCCTGCTTATTAATCAGCAATTCAATTTGTGAATACGGAATGGTGAAGGTCGGAAAGCCAGCAGCATAAGGCGCAATATCATAGGGTTGAAAATAGAGCTTCAGCGCATTCTCCGTTACATAAAAAGGCTGATCCGGCTTAATCCCCTTATACGAACCGGGAAACACATAATCATATTGCGGATCATTTTTAATCTGTTCTCCAACTATGCGGCTTAAGGTTTTGACATAATCACTGCCCGGCTTAAACAGGTCCTTCAACTCGTAAAACTGGCCGTTTGTAACATTGATATGAGAGTAGATTTGACTTGGCATGCCATGCGCGGCGCCAAATGGATAATTGTATCCGGTCAACTCAAGCACAAGCAAATTTTTGTGGAACCATGCAATGTCAAAATCTCCGGTATACGAATAATCCAGTTGGGCCTCCGGATCGATAGGCTTCACCTGCGACAGCTCGCGAAGCTTCTTGTTGACGCGCTTCTCTGCCGCCTCATCCCCCATCCCCTCCAATACAGGATAGTAAACGAGATAATCGCGGTTCGGCTTATATTTCTCTTCCTTCACCCGATATGGTGTACGGAGCGGAATTGCCGTTGGCGGCTGCCAAACGATTCTCCCATTGCGTAGGGCATACAGCGTACGCTGATCGATGTTGACCTGTATGATCCCATCATCCATTAATACAAGATTGCCGCTTCCATTAAAAACAGGAAAATCCGGCGCAGCTTTCCCGCTTCCATCAATAAAGAAAGTCGTTTTACCGTCCGATGCCGACGCTACGCCATGCTTGTAGGAATCAATCTCTGTGAAAATAAAATCGGTTAGCTGCTTGCCAGCGTTATCAAACAGCGCATAGTTGGAGCCGAGATACGGCTGCTCCGTATTTCTTGCCTTTCCAACCGCGAACCGCTCATTGCCAAGCTGCAAAATATCGTTATAGATAGGCTTGATCACTGTATTCCCTTGCCGGTCGATGACACCGTATTGATTGTCGACGCCCTCCGACATATTGATTATCGCACGGCCAGCTTCGAACGGAAGCGCCATCGCGTAGCGAGGCGGAATGACGATTGCACCTAATTCATTGATGTAGCCGGTTTTCCCGTTCTCCGTTTGCCGAAATGGCAAGTAGCCGTCACCGGGCTGCCCAACAAAGGCATAATTGTAGGTGGCCAGCTTCACTCCGTTTGGCAATATGAGAGCAAATTCATGATCTTTCACCTTAACGAGCGCTCGGCCATGAGAGAAATCGCCGGCATCCTCATATTGAAGCGGTATCGCAACCGCGCCCTGCCTGTCGATATAGCCGTATTTACTGTCTCCGCCTTCTTGAGATGCACTAACCACTGCACGTCCATCATGCATCCCCGCCATATAAGTAAAGCTTTGCTCGCCAACAAGCTCCCCTGATTCATTCATCAACCGATAATTATTCCCTTTAATGACAGGTACACGGCCCTCTGAGAAACCTCCGATATAGTCATAGACCGGTTGAGCCACATACGCCCCCGAGCTGTCGATTAAGCCTTGCTTCCCGTTTAGCTGAACGACGGCGTAACCGATCAGTTGAAAAGGGTTCGCATATTCGTATTGCGGCCGGATTGCAACCGTTCCGTTGCTGTTCATGTACCCCCATTTCGTGCCAGCCGTCGTTTTTACCGTGATCGGGTATAACACTCGTGACCGGACACTGAAAAAGCGATTCACAGCCATTCCAAGCACCCCTCTCCGTCATTTCGACGCAACTAAATAATCGTATGCACGGAATTGCGAATTATGACTAATTGTTGGTTTACATAATAAATGTTATGTATCTCCGATGGAACTTAGTTAACATAATTCTTGTTATGTTATTAATAATCGAATTGGTTTACATAAATAAAATTATGTTTGCTCAATCCAAGTTAATTTACATAACTATATTTATGTTACCTATCAATCACCGAGTAACCCGCTTGGAATTTTACTGGATATATTGCCCATAGCTGTTTGCAGCTGCTTATTGTCGATGTGGGTATAAATTTGTGTCGTCTCGATGCTCGCGTGTCCGAGCAGCTCCTGCAGTGTCCGTATATCCGTCCCGCTGCGAATTTGCATCGTTGCGAAGGAATGGCGCAGCTTATGGCTGGAAATCCGTTTGTCAGCAAGCGAAGGCCGCTCTTCCTTGAGCAGTGCGATCGTCTGGTCGGCCACCGTCTGGATCATGCGTATTGATAACCGTCTTCCAAACTGCGATACGAAAAACGGCTGTTCCTTGCCCTGCCGCGAATCAATTCTCTCTTCCAGTGCTTTGCGCAGCACCCGATGAAGCGGCTCTGGGAGCGGAATGACACGCCATTTGCGGCCTTTCCCAAGAATGTGAATGACGCCGTCTGGCCGCAAATCCGGGATGTTCATCCGGTGAATCTCCCCGACCCGGAGGCCTGCATACGCCATCAACAGTACGATAGCCAGATTGCGGGCGTAATATTTGCCTTGTATCGTCTGGAGCAGCTCCTCCAGCTCCTGTTCCTCCAAGTAGACCGGTATCCGGTGCTTTTCTTGCTTAGATTTTGCGACTAATGCCGCCGGGTTCGCCGTGCCTGCCTCCATCTCGATCAACGCCTTGAAAAAAGCCCGAAGCGAGGAAAGCTTTCGATTACGCGCTTCATCCCCCGCTCCCTTCTCTCTGGCCGATGCCAAATAACGCATCACATCCATTTTTCCAAGCTGCGAGATGGCAGCCGGATGCACCGAGCTCAGGAAGCTTTGCGCATCCTGCCAGTAAGCTTTCTGTGTCGCTTTGGTCATGCCTCTATTTTTCATCCAGATCAGAAATAGCTCTAACTCCATGCCATAGCTGTCTGTCAACTCATGCTTTTGTATTGCCAACGGAATCCCTCCAGATTATGTAAAAAATTAAGCTAAATTTAATGCGTTATGCCCTATTATCGTATCAAAAAAGCAGCTCACAATTCAAATTGCGCGAAATATGTATTTCGCGCAATTTTTTTCGAACCATTTTCAGTCACCTAAAGCTAATAAAATACCAGCAATCCAATAGCAGCAACCTCCTGTTATTATGAAGTGTCCTTCCACGCAAAAAAGGACAGTCCATCATTCCGATGACTGCCGCCCATTCTTTTTTTCAATATTCCTTTCAAAAAAAATGAAGCCCGCATTATGCGAGCTTCGTCGTTTCTATATTTAACCCCGTTAAAGATTGCAGCACCACGCCTTTTGGCAAAACGCGGACTACTTGCTTTCTAACTTCGTCAGCATTCAGCTCATCGCCGAAAATCACGATCCGTCCGCTGTCGTCCGAAGTCCGGATGAGCCGGCCAATCCCTTGCCGCAGCCTTAACAGCATATACGGCATGTCCACCGTCTCGAAAGGCTTATCGGAATCGGCGCGGCGCGCCTCGAATACCGGATCTTTCGGAGGGAACGGCAGCGACCATATAATGACTTGCGACAGTGAAGGACCGGGAATATCAAGCCCCTCCCACAGCGTGACCGCGCAAAGCACGCTCTCCTCTTCCTGTTGGAACTGCGCGATCAAGTGACTGATCTCCGCCGAGCCCTCGTACAGGAAGCGATACTTCTCACCGACTGGCTGAATAGCCATCGCTTTACGGAATTGTCCCAATTCCTCCATGGAAGGGAACAGCAGCAGCGTTCTTCCGCCCGATTGCTCGATCAGCTTGCAAGCTTGACTTAGCTTCGCAGCGTCCGATATGGATTCCCCCAACTCCGGCGCAAAAATCTGCATCCGGTTCTCGTAATCATATGGAGAAGGAACGGTGAACTGCAGCGCCTCCTGGATGCCGAGGCTTGCTTTCATATAATCGAAAGACCCATCGACGGAAAGCGTTGCGGAGGAAAAGACGATCGGCATTTTACGGGAAAATACCTGCTCCTTCAGCACTTCTTTCACCCATTTCGGCATAATGACCAAGGAGATACCTTCCTTATCCTCCGATACCCAGCTGATCGGCTTCTCTTCCCTCTTGTACAGGTTGAGCGCAAATTGGATCATCTCCAAATGCTCCTCGACGATTTTGAGCTGATACTCATCGATTGTGAACAAGCCGCTTTCAAAGACAAGCTCCTCTTCAATGGAATCGATGATGGATTGAAGCCGGTTAACTTCCCGCGTTAGCGACTCGTTCCACTGAATTTCCTTGCGATTCGAAGCTTGTACACTCACACTATGCTTACCGAGCATCCGGAATAAATGCTCGCTTTGCGAAATCGCTTCTTCGATGGCGACGGCCAGCGACTCGCGAATTTCGTCCTGCAGCAGACGGGTAATAATCGATTCGAATACGCTATGATTCAGCTTGTACGTAAGCGCCTGCTGCGCTGCTGTCTCCAGCAAATGGCCTTCGTCGAATACGACCGAGCTGTGCTCAGGAAGAAGCGGCAGCTGCCCTTCACGCTTTCTGGCTTCATAAGTCCATACATGCTCCATATAGAAATCATGCGAGCAAATAATGATATCGGCCGATTTCCGGTAATGGTCACGCGATAACGTTTGTCCGCAGCGGTGGCGGCGGTCGCAGACGAGACAATCCTGGAAGACGTCCCAGCCGACTTTGCCCCATTGCTCGTCATCCAGCTCCGGATAATCCGTCCGGTTTCCGTAAGGGTGGAAAATCTGCATCGTTTCCGGCTTATGGACGAAGCTCGGCAATTCCCGGAAAATATCGTCATAGATCTCGTCTTCGAATGCGCCTCTAGCGTCATCGAGCTTGTTCAGGCACAAATATTGATCGGCCGACTTGCCCAGCCGGGCGTCGACAATCAAATCCAAATGCCGAGCCAACTTAGCAATATCGCCTTCCGGCTTCACAAGCTGCTCGATCAGCGATTCGTCCGCGCAAGCGATAACGGCAGGCTTTCTTGTATAGCGGGCGTAAGTGATGGCATAGAGCAAATAAGCAAGCGTTTTGCCCGTACCTACGCCGGCCTCGGCAAAAATCGTCTGCTTTTCCGCATAGGCACGCTCCAGCTGGAACGCCATGAAAATCTGCTCGTCCCTTACTTCAAAGCCCGCTTCAGGCAGCTTTTCATAAAACACATCCGCGATCCAATCGCTTGCTTGCTGAATGAAAGGCTCCTTTGGGTCGAACGAAAACGGATATTGATTCACGATTCTGTATCCCCCATTAGTTGCAAACGACCGCATGTAAGCATGCAGCCGTTTCACCAGATCCCCTATTTACTTTACAATGTTAAAAATCCGATTTTGGTTTGCGCGGCTGTCTTTTCGGTTTGTTCTGCACAGCAGGCAAATGTTTCATGCTTCTTGCCATCGGCCCTTTGCAGATCGGACAGCTTTGCTCCGACGATGCAAATTCATCGCGTACCCATGCTTTGCACTCCGGGTTTTTACATTTCAAAATTTTCGTTGGCAATAATTTCTGTTTCGTTATGTCTTCGCTTGTAGCCAAATGTTGTCGCATCCCTTTCATTAACCGCATAAAAAACAAATCTCGATAAATATATCATTTTCATACGGACTAAGTCAAAGGTCTTATCTATCAAACTTGCTGCCTGGCCGGTTCCTCTTCCCGCAGCCGTCTTAACCGGTCTCGTTCCATCGCTTCCTTGACGGGATCAGGCCTATCCGCTTTTGGCAATTTACTGTTAATACGCAATAGGATTACGATAATAATGACGAGAAGGATGACAATAACAATTCCCATCTACACAGTCCCCTCGCCAAGTCTAATGCGGTATTCCCTTTTTAACAGCGAGAATATGACAGCATCGACAAATTGGCTTTTTTCCAAATAATAATCTCTCAATAAACCCTCTTCCGTCAGGCCTGCCTTCTCCAGCAATCGCCTGGAATCGTCATTAGCAGGATCAATCATCGCTTCAATCCGGTTCAGCCCCATAATCTCAAAGCCGTACGGTAAAATCGCCGCAATCGCTTCCGACATATACCCTTTCCGCCAATGTGACGGTGACAGCTCATATCCGATTTCGGATTTGAAATGCTCCTTCTCCCAGCTATGATAACCGATCGTACCAATCGTCTCGGAAGTATCCTTTAACGTAATCCCCCAGCGTATGCCCAGTCCAAGCTCATAACTGCTGTTCCAAGTCTCAATTAAAGCGACCGCTTGGCTCTGTTCTGTAAAGCTCTCAAGATCATAATACCGGGTAACCTCGTCTAGTGAAAAATAACGATACAGAGCATCGGCATCATCCAGCGTCAATTGATGCAGCAGCAGCCGGTCGGTTTCTAGTATGGGAAAATGAGTCACGCTAGCACCTCGCTTTATGTAAATGAAATTGCTTGCACTTCATTGCCACTCGTTATCGCTTTC
This sequence comes from Paenibacillus gorillae, assembly GCF_000513275.1. Taxonomy (GTDB): domain Bacteria; phylum Bacillota; class Bacilli; order Paenibacillales; family Paenibacillaceae; genus Pristimantibacillus; species Pristimantibacillus gorillae. Next base: position 54,258 of record NZ_CBVJ010000033.1, read on the forward strand.
TCGTACAAATTCGCACGCCATCCATTGGACCAATGTCTCGTGCCAACTTGAACATATCCATTGCTTTGATAATAGTTATTTAACGCCGTATTATCGGCCATACAATCCAGACGGACCATCTTTTTGCCCCGTGCTTTAATCTCCCGTTCTGCCCAAGCCAGCAAATAACGGCCAATTCCGGCGTTGGTATGCGTCCGGCTCACCGCAAATCGGTGAATATAGCCGGCATCCTCGCTGTTCAACTCTTCCCATACACTAGGGTCGGTCCAGCAGATGAGCAAAGTGCCTACCGCTTCCCCATTCATGCTGGCGATAAAAATATCCGCGCCGCTATCCATCCATTCCTTGATTTGTCCGATATTGAAATATTCCGGCGCCCATTGCGCGATTCCTTTCGCTTGCAGCCATCTAGCTGCAGTCTGCCACAGCGATAAAATCGTCTCGCCGTCGGAAATAACGGCTGGCCGAACCTCGATCGGACTGGTATTCCCATTCATGATGTCACCTTCTGTTTGGATTATTATTATCGATAAGCCGTATCGAATTGCTCCTGATTTCCATTATAAACATTCAGATCGACATAAGCATCAATTCCGTCTGCCCGGCCCCGATTGCTATATTGCCAGAACTCCCATTGCCGGTCCTGCTTTAAGTTGGGATGCTTGACGATATCCCGAATCCAAATCCGATAATCTTCGAAGCTTCCAGCAATGTACGTCTTGTATGTAGCATAAGTAACATACAGCATGGGGCGCTGGCCGTAGTGGCGCTCCAGCTTGCTGCTTAAATCGGTTAACTCCTGCCTGATATGGGAGACATCCTTATTGAGCGCAATTTCAATATCAATAACTGGAGGAAGCATATCGTCATCAGTCGGAACCGTTGCGATAAAATGATCCGCCTGCTGTTCACCTGTGCTTTGTGTCGTGAAAAAATGATAGGCGCCGGTCAAGAGACCATTAGCTTTCGCTTCTATCCAATTATCCGTAAAATAAGGATCGGTCCAATCCCGGCCTTCCGTCGCCTTGATGTACGCAAATTGGAACCTTCCCGTACCTTGCAGCTTCGTCCAGTCAATATCGCCCTGATATCTGGCCACATCAATTCCCTTCACTTCATATCTTGAAGCGAAGAGACTATTATGCCAAATATAGCCTTTAAATTCTAAAAAAGCCGCAATAATCATCATACCGAGGATTATTACGGCTTCTGTTATTCGCCTTCTATGCTTCATGGCCTCTCCTTATCGATAGAATCGAATAATTAGACGGAATCAGACCAGTCCCGTTCCAATCGGATCGCCCTGCCCATCTTTCCCGACTCCAATAGTGGTATATTTATCCATAATAGCGCACATTTGTTCGTTGGTAAAGAAAGGACTAGATATTATTTTTGTTCCGTCCATGCAGAGCGGATGTAGCCGATTCGCATTCCGCTTCGTTCCATGTTCCGATGGCTTTGGGATAAATACGCGCATTGGCTGACAACGAGCTTGCAGTCATTCGCTCTTGCGATTTCGAATCGTTTATCAATTAACTGCCGCTGCAAGCCTAGATTGCGATATTCAGGCAACGTGGCGGCAAATGTCAACGAAGCGATTCCATCCTTCATATACATGACGGCAGTCGCGGCAGGAGTGCCGTTCACCCGTGCCAGTAAAAACACCCAGCCTGGCCGGTTATACAGCACCCTGTTGTTGCTAGCCACCGGAGGTATACCTGCATCGGGCAACCCTGTTGCCCGACAATGAATAGTTGCGTATGTATCAAACTCATCACCCTGAAGCTCTTCAATGACGATTTTCATGGGATTTACGTCACTGTGCTCCTCTTCTGTTTCGTCGTCAGCGAACAGATATTCATTCAATCCCATATACATCGTCACATGAAATGAGGAAGCGTAGAAACCCTGTCCAGACAGCGCTCCGAGCGCAACTCCATCAACAAGCGAGGGAAGCACCTCAATTTGCGGCTGGCGGTCCCGCGACTTAAAAAAAGCGATGATGTCGGGTATATAATCTGCATCGGCAGAACGGAATCCTTTAACCGTATTAAAGGTTGGCCATGGCATCGTCCTGCTATAGAAGCAGACGGCACCGCCAAACTCGGCGATCTCAATACCCTCGGGATTGCCTTCCCGCTCTTGGATCGCCAGCATGCGGTCCACCATGTAATGAATTTCCGCCCTTTCCATGTCGGAAGTCAGCTCTTGGGCTGGCAGCAGCATGCTCATTGCTCCACTCCGTTCCCGTCGTTGTCCATTTCCACTTCAAAGATGGAATCAACAATGATCGGCAAATTGTCTCTAACCGATACGGCGCCTAGCACCGATCTTGCGTGCTTGCCCTTTTCTCCGAAAACGTCTATCAGCAAATCGGAATAACCATTCAGCACCTTATGATGCTCCTCATAGTCTGCAGTCGCATTGACGAAGCCTTGGATTTTTACCGCACGCTTCACTTTATCCAAAGACCCTAATGCGGTTTTAAGTACCGCCAGCACTTCGATACCGGCAAGTCTTGCAAATTGATAGCCCTGCTCCGTCGTATAGTCAAGCCCCAGCTTGCCTCTTGGGTTGCCGGAAGGCCCTTTGCCAGAAACGAATAACAGTCCGTTTAAATAGACGTAATTCACGTATTTAGCTGCGGGATCACTTGCATCTGGCAAAACAATATTTAATTGCTGCAATCTATTCTCAATTGACATTGTCATTCTCCTTTAATGATTTTAGCCCAATTTCCGTACTGCCCAGGTCAGTAGATTTCCTTTGAAAATAATGCTCTTCCCGTCTTTCGTTTCATTCACCCTTCGCTCGCTCCACTGTCTATCAATCATTTCCCAGCCGGCATAAAGCTGCTCCAACAGCTCAAAGGCATGACTCGTACTTAAATTCAATTCAATCAGACCTTCATGGATCACGCCTGACTCTGTCTCGATTTCTTCAACGCTCGTGCTCATTTGAATGCAGTGAATACCACCATGCTTCGTCCCCTCTTGCATACGGAGAACCATACTTGAAAACCTCCGCTTCCGAGCTAAGATGCTCCAGACAGCAGCAGGCAACGATATAATCGTAGAGGTTCCTTTCAATAGGGAAAAATTCTGCATCCTGCGCAAACGGTACAATCGTATCGGTTACTCCATATTGCTCGGCATTAGCAATTAAACGTTCCACTGCCATCGGCAGCAGTTCGACACAGGTTACTTGTCCACCACTGGCCTGTATCTGCTCGGCGATCGGAATGCTGTTTCTTCCAACCCCGCAGCCAAGATCCAGCACCTGAACCGCTTCATGCTCGAATTGCTGCAGCTGCTCCATTACGATCGGAACGGGACGAGACATCCAATTGCCCGGCTCGAACAGTTCTGTTGCCGCGTAAAATTGCTCATGATAAGCCATTTCTTTCTGACGGGCTTGCAGAAATCGGTTCATAGTCGAAGAAGCTCCCCTCACCAGCGATGATCGCATTGGATAATGTGAATTCTTTTCGGCATTCCCGATAAAAGCTGCCCAGCCGGTACCCGCCTGCTTTAAACACCGATCGATGCTGTCTCCAGACAACAGCCAGCGTCCCTTCCAGCAGAAACCGGTGCATCCCTCTGTAGCAGCTGTTGATGAACGGATTACGCTTGTAGGAAAGCTTATGTAACGTTTCAGACTGAAACTGGACATGCTTGTCTTCGTCCAGCAATATTTGATCGCAAAGCTGAATGAGCATTGTAGAGCTTGTACTGTCGCGCAGCGCTTTATAGTAAATTTTCGCAATAATTTCCGCTGTAATGAGAACGATAATGGATTGTTCCAGCCCGGCGAACTTCCGCAGCTTGCGAAAAACGCCATCTACCCAGTGCTCGCGAATGATCGGAATTTGCTGCAGGCGCATAAACTTAGCCAAATCTCTCGCATGGCGCTGCTCCTCCCGAATAAATTCAACGATAGCCCCGAAGTAGGCTTCGTCCTTCGTTTTATCAATGTATGCCTTCGCATTGCTGATCAGATGCTTGCCTTCCGAGTTTTCGCCCAGTTGAAACTGCTGAATCGATCTTGTAACCGCTTTTCGCTCGCTGGCGGTAAGCCGATACTCGTCGCCCCAATCTATCCGCTGCAAATGATCCTGATTGTACAGAAAATACGCCCGCCATTTTGCAAATTGAACTTCCATTATCGCATTCTCCTTAAAGCATGGTTGATGATCTAGATATTTATAGGCCATTACTTCACGTTAGATCAATTCCAGCAATTCGCTAAGCTTATCAATTTCATGCAGCGGCTTCGCCTGCAAGTCTTCCCGCCATGGCTGATTGACCTTCAACCAGACGGTATGCATGCCGGACTTCGCTGCTCCTTCCACATCATTGACGGGATGATCGCCAATAAACAGACATTCATCAGCCTGCACCTGCAAGCGATCCAGCGCCATTTGAAAAATCGTCGGGTCCGGCTTTTTACACCCGGCCTCCTCGGATACGAGGATGAGATCGAATGCATCACGGATCGCTACTTGATCGATTTTGCCGTATTGAATCATCGTTCGCCCATTTGTAATTAACCCCGTTAAATACTTGGAACGAGCATGCTGAAGTACCTCTAACGCTTGCTCCATCAATACTGCGCATTTGACGTATTCCTCGCTGTAGAACGACAAGAGCTCTGCTTTTGTCGGCTTCGTCGACCAGGGCAGCTCTTCCAGCAGCTCGGCAAACAGCTCGTTTTTGTTTTTATAGCCGTCTTCATCCAGTTCGATAATCCGGTTACGAATAAACTGCGTATTTTCCAAATGACTGAAGTAGGTTCGAACCAATGAATCCGTAAAGCTTCCAAAGGTTATCGTCCGGTCCAGCAATGTGTTGTCCAAATCGAAAATGACTGCTTTTATCATGTGGTTACCCCCTGAATATATAATTAACTAGATTAAATATTAGATAGATTAAATAATTTCCCAAGTCTGATTTTTCTTGCATAGCATCCTCTGTACAGATGACTCTGCAATACGATCGAAATGATTAATTAAATGATCCATACCATCGGTTAATTGAAAAGAAAGCTCTGTATACAGCGGAATCTCAAATCCGTCTGCCGTCAGCTTCAAGCGTTCAAAGTCAAATGCGACTCCGTTATTTGCGTAATGAAGCAGAGCTTCTGCGATAGTTAACGGCATTAATACTTGGGCTAACGAATAGATATGGCTTTCAAACAGCTGTTGAATGACTCCAAGATAATCAGCGGTGTTTTTCATATACACCCTGCTGTACCAGTCATCGTCGTGACTTGTATAGGCGTAACGGTTACGAAGAGTTGAGCTATACGGACTATTCATCGGCTTTAAGTAGTGCCCCAAATACAGAAGCTCCGCCTTTTCCCGATCTGAGAGTTTATCTAAATCGTCTAAATCCTCAACATCTATCCATACGAAGTCACCGAACATGCAGGGATCAATCTGTTTCATTTCCTCACCGGCCAGATAATACAGTCCAAGTGACGAATGATATTGAGCACCTGCTACTTCCTCAAACGGATTCAATACGAGCAGATTAGGGATGGCACCAACACCATCGAGAAAATCTTGAAAGCTGATACCGGTGGATATCACCGAGTCTCCCTCTTTATACAGGTACACAAGGGTTCGCCGCTTATTAAGCGGAGCCTCTGCTTGTATATCTGGTGGTGCCAACCCCATCCCCTGATCGACCAACTGCAATAGATTCTTCTCGTTTAGGCCATTTTGAACAAATTGAAACAGAGTTCCATTGAGTCGCTGCGCCCGATCCACAATTTGGCCGAGATGATAGCTGAAATGCTCAATAAGATGATAGAGGCCGAACATGTCCAAACATTCGTCATCCGCATCATACACAGCTTGCTCCCAAGCGGTAAAAGCAGCTTCCACTTTGGAAATAAGAATTGACGGCTCGAGTTCTTCATTCGGAAAATACCGTTCAATTCCACTATGAAATTGGATATCTGGATCAAGTATCCGGGCTTTACTCCGCTCCACATGCTCCAGCAGATGATGTACAATGCCGCCAATGCTGTTTGAATGTTCAGACTCTTTACTCCATAATTGCTCGCGATTTAGTGATGCAATGCTAATCTGAAGCTTAGGCAAGTAGTGTTTAGCCATTCGATACTTTGATATTTCGACAAATCGCCATAGCGATTCACTATCCATTCGCATTCCCCTATCCGATTTACTTTTGCTTTAATAAAGCTGGACCTAACTGCAGAAGCTTCTCCCTGATAAAAGGTTTAAGTTGCTCAGGCAGATGATCCAACGAGAAAAATGCAGCATCCAATATTTCAATGCCGTCTGGACGGAGCTCACCTTCATACTCCGTGCAAAGATAGGCAATGACGACGTTGTAGTATTCATGTCCGTTCTTTAGTCGAGTGTAAAGCGCTTCTCCTGAATAAACCCCAACCAGCCGAAGCTGCTTTAGAGTGATTTGCAACTCTTCCTTCAATTCGCGCCGCAAGCACTCCTCAGTGGATTCGCCCAATTCCATCAAGCCGCCGGGAATGCCCCATGTATGATCATTATGTTGAACAAGCAGAATTTGACCGCTTTGATTGACAATAGCAGCGCTCGGCCGAACCAATATAAGCGGCTGATTGCCGACTAACGCCCGAAGTTCTTCGATATACCCCATTGAACAACCCCCTGTCTATACACTAATTGTAAATTATAAAATAGGAATAAAAAGAGAAAGTTATCGCCCATTAATTTCGCATTTTACGCGGTGGAGGTAATGGATCGGCAGTATAGTGCAAAGAACGTGAGTGAAAAATCTTCCATTTTTCTTATATTCCATTGTACCAACATTCCAATTTGGTGGGAATAACAAACAACCGGGGGTCGCTGCGCGTTTTGGTTCTGTCTGCCGTGCTTAATTCCATTACCTCATCATCTTCACGATGAATAATAGATTGAATC
>NZ_CBVJ010000034.1 GCF_000513275.1 Paenibacillus gorillae
TAATTCCATTACCTCATCATCTTCACGATGAATAATAGATTGAATCTGCGCAAAGTCAGCCAGAACTCAAATCGCTCCGCTCACCCTGCACTCCTCAACAGTGAACAACCGGGATCGCTGCGCGTTTTGGTTCTGTCTGCCGTACTTGATTCCATTACCTCATCATCTTCACGATGAATAATGGATTGAATCTGCGCAAAGTCAGCCAGAACTCAAATCGCTCCGCTCACCCTGCTCAAAAGTGAACAAACAGGTCTCTGCTTATACAATGATGTGAGTAACACTAACTCCCAGTGAAGTTAGCGAGACAACATCATGAGAATTGACTGCCAATGTTTGGCACAGCACCACACGGTGCGGCAATCAAAATGTAAAAGTGCAGGTTGGAAGCCGCTTTTTCGACGATTTATCGCTTCAAAATGCAAATGTGCATTTTGATTGAGCTAAAAAGCCCCGAACGAGCGAAATTGGGCGATTTCAAATGTACTTTTACATTTTGAAGGCTGGTTTGGGCCATTTGGGGCCAATCAGCCTGCACTTTTGCATTTTGATTACATACAGCATACAAGGCTATCAAGCTTAGGGTATCTATTGAGTTTGTGTAGGTAGAGTTGAGTAAAGTTGTTGACAAAGTTAATTTTAAATTAGGGAAGCTACAATTAAAGGATTGATTCTATATCAAGAAGGCCCCATCTACATGCAGGTTACTCAAAAACATAGGCGTAGTGGCCACGTTGTCCTCAATTGTTAATACGAGCAGCATGTGCACACAGGCCCCCCAGACAGCAAAAGGAGCCGTCTTGTCAGACGACTCCAGCTCTACTTGCCTTCCAGTTAAAGCAAGGCAGTATCATTTTATTTTCCGATATCCATTCCACTTCTATTATTTCGCAAAGATATGATTGCCAATCGTCACGATCTGCTGACGGGACCAGATCCATTTGGACGTTGCTGTTTTTGGATTAAAGTAGTACAGCGCGCCTTTGGAAGGGTCTTCGCCGCGCAACGCATCTGTAGCCGCCCGATAAGACTGCGAGTCAGGCTGCATATAATATTGGCCGTCATCGACAGCTGTAAACGCACCAGACTGCTCAATAACGCCTTCTATCGTATCCGGAAAGCCAGGAGCGCTCAATCGGTTCAATACAACCGCAGCCACTGCTACCTGTCCTTTATAGGATTCCCCTCGCGCTTCCGCGTAAATGATGCGGGCAAGCAGATTCAACTCGCGTTCATTAGCTGAAACTTTCTTCAAGCTAGACCATGTGGATTCTCCAGCGATCCCATCCTTCTTCAAGCCATAATCGGCTTGAAAGCGGCGTACGGCATCTTCGGTCAGCTTGCCATAAAATTCAGTTACGGCATCATTAGTGAAGTAGCCGAGCGTTTTCAGCCTGAATTGCAAGTCCGGCACGTCTACACCGCTATCGCCGTAGCGCAGCGTCGCAGGAGCCGCCGCTTGAACAGCCTGCAGCGGAACTGAAATAGCAATAATAAATGCAAATATATATATGATACTTTTACGCATTATGCGATTATTTATCATTTTTAATTTTCCTCCTCATAATTTTAATAATTCATATCATGAATTAATGGAATTTTAATGGATTCGGCTAACATTTTAAGAGTTTAACATATTATCTTTTATCCAGTAACCCTAAACCATAAATTACATTTATTTGCTAAAGAAGCTTCTGGAAGTGAATTTCCCGCTTCTCAATAGCTTGTTCGCATTGTCCAAGGCGGACCCAGTTGGTACAATATAGAAAGGTTTGAACAGAAGCGAGGTGCATGACCCTTGAATATTTTAAAAGTGAAAGACCGTCAAGAGCTGGACCGCAAGCTGCCGTCCATGCCGTGGTATGTAGAGAAATTCGTCAACTATAAGCTGCCCGATCTATCGCCGTCCTCCTTGCTGGAGTACGTTCGGGATTATGAGTTGTTCATGAAGTGGCTAATTGCCGAAGGGCTGTCAAACGCATCTGAAGTCAAGCAAGTCGAATTAATCGAGCTTGAACGGCTGCATATGGAGAGCATTGATAATTTCCGTATGTTTCTTGCGACCCACCCTACCCATCACAATACGAAAACGACGATCACAAGACGGCTGTCGTCCTTGCGCTCGCTTTTTCATTATTTAAGCCAAATTGCTGAGGATGATGAATTTTATCCGCTGCTTAAGCGCAACGTAATGGCTAAGGTATCGATCAAACGGACACATAAGCCGAAGGATACAGCTGCCAAGCTGGAGGGCAAGCTGCTGCAGGAGGAAGAGATCGCAGAGTTTCTGGCTTACATCGGCCATTATTATGAGCAGGATATCGCCGCTAATAAGCAAGCACTTTATTCTTATAAACTGAATCAAACCCGCGATGCTTGCATCATCAGTCTAATTCTTCATTCCGGGCTTCGCGTATCTGAGCTGGTTAATCTCAATACTGACGACATCGATGTGAAGAAGAAGCTGTGTTATGTGTACCGCAAAGGTAAAAACGATGATACGTTCAAAACGCCAGTCTACTTTAGACAGGAAGCGACGGATGATCTGAATGCCTATTTGCAAATGCGTGATACCCGCTATAAGGCGCCTAAACGTGAAAAAGCCCTCTTTCTCGCCATTGCGAATGGCAAAAAAGAAGGCTCTAGAATGACTAAACGGGCTATTCAGGAGATGGTCATTAAATATGCGAAGCGCTTCGGCAAGCCCTATCTCTCCGTACATAAGCTGCGCCATTCCTTCGCGACGGATTATTACCTCCGCAACGATATTTATATGACGCAAGAGCAATTGGGCCATGCATCACCGGAAACGACGCAAATTTATGCCCATTTGACCGATAAGACGATGGCTGAAGCGATTGACCGGATCAAAAGAAACAGCGAAGCTACTTCCTAGAGCAACGCCTGTGACATGACCGCTTCCTGCATCTGCTGCTGCGTCTGAACAAGGTTGGCATACGTGCCGCCTCTTTGCATCAGCTCGTCATGCGATCCCTGCTCGCTAATCCGGCCATCCTGCACGACCAGTATAACGTCGGCTTCCCTGATTGTAGACAGCCGATGCGCAATTATAAATGCCGTTCTGCCGCCGAGCAGCGTCTCCAGAGCTTCCTGGATATGCTGCTCGGTTTCTGTATCGACGCTGGAGGTCGCCTCATCCAGAATAAGAATGCGCGGATCAGACAGCAGCACCCGTCCAAAAGCTAACAGCTGTCGTTGTCCCACAGACAGCTTGGAGCCGCGCTCCTCTAATTCCGTATCATAGCCGTTCGGCAGCCCCGCCACGACCCGGTCGAGTCTAACGCTCTCCGCCGCTTGAATCATTTGCTCCTCGGTACTGCCATCATTTCCGTAACGCAAATTTTGCTCGATCGTTCCGGAGAAGATAAAGGAATCCTGCAATACGATACCCATCTGCTGCCGCAACGATTCCAGCGTCACATCCTTGACATCGATCCCGTCAATCCTTACCTGACCGTCGGTTGAATCATAAAACCTCATTAATAGATTGACAATCGTGCTCTTCCCCGCTCCCGTTGGCCCTACAAGCGCAACACGTTGTCCCGCCCGAACATTGAAGCTGACGTCATGGAGAACATCCGGTTTGTCTGGCGCATAACGGAAGGATACGTTCTCGAACGCGACGTCTCCGCGAACCGTGGGCAGACGCTTCGCATTGGCTGCGTTCGTCACTTCAGGATCGGTATCCAATATTTCGAATATCCGCTCGGCCGATGCCATAGCCGACAGAACCTGGCTGTATACCTTGGACAAGGCACTGAGCGGCCCCCAGAATCTCCATAAATAATTGATGAAAGCCATAATAAAACCTACAGTCAGCACATCGTCCATTACCCGGGTCGCACCAAACCAGATGACGACGCAAGTACCGATCATGCCGATCATCTCGACAAACGGATATACCATCGATTCCAGTGTGACTGCACGCATGAAGGCTTTCTTATTTCTTGTATTGATAACGCCGAATTTTTCATTGTTTTGCTGCTGCCGTGAAAAAGCTTGAATGACGCGAATGCCTTGAATCGTCTCGTTCAAATTGCCATTAATAGATGACATTGTCTGACGCGAGCGCGTCCAGGCGCCTTCAATACGCGGCCGCAATCTGCCGACGACAAAATAGAGCAAAGGCATCGTAATAAATGATAACAAGGCAAGCTGCCAATCCATCCACAGCAAAATAACGATAATACCGACCAGATGTGTAACTTCCATGACGGTCGTAATTAAACCGCCGTTAATAAGCTCTCCGATCGCATTCGTATCATTAGTAATACGGGACATGATTTTGCCGGCTGGTCTGCCGTCGAAAAAACGGAAGCTTAGCTTTTGCAAATGATCGAACAGTTGTTGACGCAAATCGAATAATATCCGCTGGCCTGTAAAATTGATATATTTGGTCCGGATCCAGTCGCAGCCCCAGCCGATCAGCTTAATAGCGAGCAGCGAAATTCCGAATATATGTATCGCTTTAAAATCGCCATTTTTGATGCCATTATCGATAAGATAAGCAAGCAGCAGCGGTTCTGCCAGACTGAGCAGCATATTAATGAGGACAACGACGACGACGAAAGATAATATTTTACGATAAGGAGTCAGATAACCGAACAGCTTGCGCATATAGCCCATGTTAAACGGCTTCTCCTCAACTTCCTCCTCATCCCACTCTACTTGACTCATCTACATTCCTCCTTATAAAGAAGCTTGCTGCTTCTGCTGCTGTTCGAACAGCTGGCGGAAAAATCCGTTGCGTTCGCTCAGCTCTCTATGCGTTCCCTGCTCGACAAGCTTGCCTTGCTCCAGCACGATAATGCGGTCCGCATGCTGAATGGATGACAGCCGCTGGGCAATGATAAACGTTGTGCGACCCTTCATGACCTCGAGCAGCGCCTCATGAATGGCAGACTCCGTAGCGGTATCTACACTTGCCGTCGCTTCGTCCAAGACGAGAATCGGCGGGTCCATAAGAATAGCCCGCGCCAGTGCAACCCGTTGTCGTTGCCCGCCGGATAGCCCTACCCCCCGCTCACCGATCAGCGTATCGTAGCCATGAGGCAGACCTTCGATAAACGAATGAATTTGCGCCTTCGCGGCCGCATGTTCGATTTGCTCTTGCGTAGCACCCGGGTATCCATAAGCAATATTGTCCCGGATCGTAGCGGAGAACAGAAACGTTTCTTGCGGTACGATGCCAATGCTCTGGCGAAGACCGTCCAGCTCATAATCTCTCACATCCGTGCCATCGATCAGTACACGGCCGCTCGACGTATCATAGAAACGAGACAGCAGACCGATTAGACTGCTCTTGCCTGAACCCGTCGCGCCAAGCACGGCTATCACTTCACCCTGATTCACTTTAAAATGGATATCTTTCAATATCGGCTCATCAGATTTGCGGTCTTGATCGGCAAAGAAGAAGCTGACACCATCGAATGTCACAACCCCCTTCATTCCTTTCGTTTCCCGTCCCGCCTCCGGCGATTCGATATCAACAGCCTCATCCAGCACTTCGAATACGCGCGGCGCCGCTTTAACCGCCTGCTGCATAATGTTGATCTGCCAGCCGAGCATATTGAGCGGCCAGATCATCCCCCATGTATACCATTGGAAAGCCATGAATGTTCCCATGGTCATCTCACCACGAGCGACGAAGATTGCACCAAGCCAGATCATGAGCACGAACGTCAAGCCGCCGAACAGACCCATAAGCGGGAATGACTTCGCCTCCAGCTTCGCGCGCTCCATATTCGTCTCGAAGTTCTGCTTGTTGCGTGCTGCGAACTTGCCTTTCTCGGAGTTCTCGGCAGCGAATGACTTCACGACGCGAATGCCGGAGATGTTCTCTTGCAGTGTAGTCGTCAGCTTCCCCATCTGCTCCCGTATGCTGGACCAGGCCGGGCCGACTTTACGATTAAAGCGCCACAAAACAAACAGAATAAGCGGAATCGTCACAGCGCTGATCAACGTCACTTGCCATTGCATCCACAGCATGAAGATAAACGTGCCGACAAAAGTCAGCAACCCCGTAAACAAGGCCATAGCGCCAAAGCCGACGAAGTTTTTAACCGCTTCAATATCGCCCGTCATTCGCGACATAAGCTGACCGGTTTGCGCTTTGTCATAATAGGTGAATGAGAGCCGCTGAAGCTTGGCATAAAGCTCCTCCCTCAGCTTAAATACAACGTTTTGCCCTACCAGCTCCTGTGAATAGCCTTGCAGGAACATCCCCACACTCTTCAGCGCTTGAACACCTGCCAGCAGCAGTGTCAGCGATACGACAACCGACATGTTTTTGACGGCAATGCCTTTATCAAATATCTCCTTCATTATCCATGGCGCAATCAAATCGAATAAGGTAGCTAGAATCATAATAATGACAGCGGCAACTACCCATCTGGCGCTTGGCCTTACATAAATCATAAGCCTCATTAGCGTCTTCAAGAGACAATCCCCCTTTCAAAATAAGCAGTAAAAAAGACCCCAAGCCGCAACGGCCCAAGGTCTTTCGAGCGTTAACGATCGTTGAACAATCCGGCATCCGCCGTTGATATTCCTTCTTCGACCGCAAACTCAAAATCTTCGATGTCATAAATCTGTACAGGCACTTCAGCTTCGATCAGTTTATCTTGAAACTCGAATTGGTCCGACAATAGCGGAACGCTTAGCTTCGAGCTGGTTAGCAGCAATTCCGTCTCAATCGGATCGAAATATTCGCCATAATGGGCATTGTCAACCGCATGAACGACCGTGAATTGAATGCGTTCATTCAGTATAAGCGGAGAGCTCTCCCGCCAAGGCAGCTGCATTGCTTTCTCAATTTTTTTGCGGTTGAGCGGATCTTCGAAAAAAGCGATCAGCTCCGCTATTTTTGACCGGACATGGGAATCATCTTCAGGGTCTTCCATAACCGGATCGGACCCGTCGCGCATATCATAAAGTTCGAGAACGGAAGAATAAGGCACGACATAGTCGATCGGACGGCTCGGAACGAGAAGATGCCCGTAGGTTGCTACCATTACTGCTTCTATTACAAATCGCCGTCGCATGCTTGCTCCTCCTTCGGTACAAACGGTTCCACATTATTATACAATAATCCATCCGGTGTACAAGATAGCCAAACGCCAAAATTTGCGTTAAATCCGCACTCCGCTGTAAAATAGGTTGGACATCTATCTGGAGGTTGACGCAATGGAACGAGAAGAAGCAATTATTATCGGGGCCGGTCCGTGCGGACTAGCAGCCGCCATTGAGCTGCAGCGAATCGGGCTGCGCCCGCTCATCATCGAGAAGAATAATATGGTACATTCGATCGCCCAATATCCCACGTATATGCATTTTTTCAGTACGGCAGACCGGCTGGAGATCGGTGACATTCCTTTCACTTCGCCCAATGAAAAGCCGTCTCGCCTTGAAGCGATCAACTATTACAGGACCGCTGCACTCCGACACGAGCTGCGGGTCCATGCTTATGAGACTGTACAACGCGTAGAACGCGGAAACGGCGGATTTGTCGTACATAGCGTTAACCGTTTCGGCGATAACTGCGAATACGCAGCCCGTTATGTCGTAATCGCAACAGGATATTTCGACCATCCGAACTACTTGGGCATTCCCGGTGAAAAGCTGGACAAAGTTAGTCACTTTTTCCGCGAATCCCATCCCTATACCGGCATGGAGGTCGCGATCATCGGCGGCAGCAACTCGGCGATCGACGCCGCTCTAGAGCTGGAGCGCGCCGGTGCCAAAGTAACCATCATCTATCGGGGCGACACCTATTCCCGCAGCATTAAGCCTTGGGTACGTCCGGGTCTGGAGAAAAAGGTCGAGAACGGCAGCATTAAGATGCTGTTCCAATCCCAAGTCGTTGAGATCGATAAGCGAAGCGTTGTCATTCAAGGATCGAACGAACGGTATTCCATCCCGAATGACTTTGTACTGGCGCTAACCGGCTTCCATCCTGACCGGGATTTCTTAATCCATTCCGGCGTAGCAATTGCGGAGGAAGGCTTCCCGTTCTTTGATGAGACGACGATGGAGACGAACGTTCCTGGCCTATATCTTGCCGGAGTCGTAGCCTCCAAGCATGAGGCAAATGAGATCTTCATTGAATCCGGACGCTATCATGGCACTAAGATTGCGAAGCATATTGTCGAGCAGTGCAATTAGCGCACCAAGCCCTTATTTATTTTTAGAAGACTTGCGGCTTGATTCATCAAGCCGCTTTTTTAATTGCTCCGCCGATTGTGCGTCCATCTCCCGCTCCCCGTATCGAACTTCCTCATAAGCCCGCACCAATGACTGCTCTTCATCTGTTGCCCGCTGCCTTTTTTGCCACGACAACAGGTCGGCAGCCGTCTCTTGCGGCGTCAAATGCGGCTGATAGGCATAGCCCTGTTCAATTTGCCCTTTAATGAGCCGCCGATACAAGTAACGAATACGATCCGCGCCAGTACGAAGCTCGCTCCAGCCCGGCTCCTTATCCGCTTTGCCCTTGCGGCCTCTGCCCCATTTCGATGAAGACATAATGCTTTCAACTTCATCGACGTATCCGCCTTCAGCTTCCCGGCTTTCATTGGTATGTGCCAGCAGCCGATCCAGCGTCTGACGAAGCAGACGGTACAAGGCGCGTCCAATAAAGAACAACACGGCACCTATTAGAATGATTGATAGAATGGTACCGGCAATCCGCAATATCGCTTCCAGCAGTAAAATAAATGCTGACGGCTCTGTCGGTTCCATCTGCATTCCAGGATCCAAAGCCGGAGGAGGCTCTGTGGACGGCTCAACTGGCTCCGTCGGACGATTCAGCCACCTCATAATCGCATCGCCGATTGCCCGGAAAGCCGATTCCAGCAGCTGCTGCAATTGACGGAACAAGCTGAACACGATCAGCACAAGTACGACAAGAGCCGTCATCCAGCGATTCTGTCTGCGAAACCCTGCAGCCGTCCTGCTTCTGAACTCGTTGCCCGCTTCATCTGAAATCAGTCTTTCATTCGTTAGAAAGAAAAATAGAATGACAGCTGCAACGCCACATACCGTCAATGCGCTCCCGTAGGGTGTAATGCTATGGAGCATCCCCTTGAAGGGCTGGATCACCACAAATGCGAAAATGCAAAAGATCATCACGGTATTCGGAAACAACCTGCTCCAGCTACTCATCATTTGGCTGATGCCTCTAAAGACAGCAAACATACTGATAAGCACCAGCATTGCAGCAAGTATAAATGCAGTACCCGCTGCGCTGTCCCCTAAATCCCATGCTGCGATAAAACCGCCGTGTACTGCTCCAACGACAATCGCCGCGAGCAGCCGGAAGATGAGCCGGTTAAACTTCAAAGCCTGTTTGAGAAATGCGCCAATTCCATAACAAAGCGGAAGTGTCAGCAGCCACAAGAGAACGGCTTGCCCCGAAAGAACATGAACGGCAATCAACAGCAGCAGCGGCAAGACGAACAACACTTCGACTCCGCCTTTGAGAATAGAAGCTATCGGTTGATTTGGAATTGAATGTAGTTGTCATCCGGATGCACCTGCCTTCGCTTCCCCGCTGCGTGTCATGTCCGACAGCATCCAGTGTACGACAGCGTTTCCATTGCTGCGCAGACGTTCAGCCTGCATATCCATCTCCGCATTCCAGTAAGCGGAAATAATGAGAATGTCCCGCTGCGAATAAGCGTAATCCGCTTCTCGCTGAAGCAGCTCTATGAACCGCTCCGTCCGTGTCAGTTCCAGTCTGGCCATCGCCTCCAGCAGCTCGATAAGCTGTCCATTGCCGCCGCGAGGCTCGAGTATGGTGCTGTCCATTCCTCCAAACATAGGCATATTGCAGCCAAAGCCTGCTTCCATGCCGGATTGAATGACGGATTGCGCAGCGCCCGCAGCCATTTCGATTCCACGCTCGATGATCGCTTCTGATGTAACGGAGCGCCACATCGCTTCGCGATCCTCCACATTCAAATAAACCATCAGCTTGCGGTCAGCCGTAAAGTCATATTGATGGACTTGAAGACGTCCCGCCCGCGCGGTCGCTTTCCAGTTAACCTGCTTATAACCGTCCCCTGTCCGGTAATCCCTGGCACCGGTAATGACGAAAGGATCTTCGATAATCCAGCGTCGAACCGAAAGCTCCCCTTGCCAGCTATGCGATGGCAGCTCGTTCACGGGAACCTCCGCGGGCCGCGGATATACGACGAGCACGCCGCCTAGCGGGATTTGCCTTGTTTGCTGTCCCATACCAAGCAGGTCGCCCCCCGTAAGCGTAACGGTCTGTAATTGATATAAACCTCTTTTGGCAGCCGTTATGCGATGTCTTCGCGTTATTTTCGTAAATGGCATGAGTGCAAAGAAGCTTTTATGATTCTGAGATAGTTGTCCGCTGCTGACATCGAGATTTTCCTGATGCTGAAAATGTAAAGATGCGGACAGCTGCGATTCCACCCGCAGCCATGGAACAGGAAGCCACTTTTCGTTCGTAAGCTGCTCAATGAGTTCAAGCTGCTCCCCGCGATAACAGCTGCGCTTCTGAAAATGCCTCGTATACCCGATGTTTCGCAAGGCATATCGGCCGAATAGCTTCGCTTGTATAAATAATACGATTATAGCCATGATCCCGAACCATAAGATGATCATCGACTTCGCCTATCGGGCCGCAATGCCGGCTTCTGCCGGAACCGCTGTTTGCCGGATAATATCTTGAACGATTTGCTGTGCATTGTGCTGCGTCCGCTGCAGCCCGCGCAGTGCAAGCCGGTGCGCTAGAACTGGTGCAGCCATTGCCTTTACGTCATCCGGCGTTACGAAATCACGTCCCCTCAATATCGCATGGACTTGAGCTGCGCGAAGCAGCGCTTGGCTTCCACGGGGACTGACGCCGATCAGCACATCGTCGCGCTTTCTCGTTTGTTCAACAATCTGCAGCATATAGAGAAGCACGTCGTCAGCGATACGCACGCTGCTGTATAGCCTTTGAGCCTCGGCAATCCGCTCTGCGCCCGTTATAGGCTCCAGCTTCTCCAGCGGGTCGCCTTCCTTGAAGCGCTTTAATATTTGAACAGCTTCTTCTGTTGTCGGATAGCCCATTTCGATTTTGAACAAGAAACGGTCCAGTTGCGCTTCCGGAAGCGGGAACGTACCCTGATGCTCCACCGGATTTTGCGTCGCGATGACCATAAACGGCTTGTCCAGTCTCTTCGTTTCGCCCTCGACACTGATCTGCCGCTCCTCCATACACTCAAGCAAGCTGGACTGTGTGCGGGGTGTTGCCCGGTTAATCTCATCGGCAAGCAGCAGATTAGTGAATAAAGGGCCTGGACGAAATTCGAAGCTGCCTTCCCTCTGATTGTAGAACTGAATGCCCGTCAGATCAGAAGGCAGCAGGTCCGGCGTGAACTGAACGCGCCGGAACTGCAGCTGCAGCGACTTTGCCATTGATTTGGCGAGCAATGTCTTGCCTGTTCCCGGCACATCTTCCAGCAATACGTGTCCGGAGGTCACGAGTGCGATGAACAACAGTTCAACCACGTTTTCTTTTCCGACGATTACTTTACCTATATTGGCTTTTAATTGTTCAGCTAATTGATTAATCGGTCCGTATGACATATAAGCAGCTCCTCTGCAGCGAATGAGTAGTAATTGGAATTAACTACGTGTAACCGATTGCATATTTGTTGGCTGCTGATTAGCCCTTCCAGCCGCTTTGCTTCCGCTGCAGCTGTTGCAGATCACGCCAATGAATCACTCGAATTTCTTGGTCAGCTATCGTTCGTTGAATCGCTTTATCACGAAACAGCTGAAATTCCATCCCCCGCTTCTCCGGCTGCCCGTGGAAGGCTAGCAGTTCATCGGTCACGAGCGACGGATGAATAATAAGCTCCGTTACACCAGGTCTAAGATTGTGCAGCAATTGCTGCATATCTGTTCGAAGCGTCTCGTACGTCTCCCCCGATTGAAGCTGGAACGGCAGTCCCGCTAAGTAATCAAGCACTACGACCCCCATTGAGTCGGCAAGCAGCCCTAACTGCCTTGCTTGCTCAGCAAGCTCCGGAGGTGCAACTTCACCTTCAGTCAGCGACAGTGATCTCGGCATCCGGAATGGCAGTCCGTATTTGGCACACACTTCGAATACTAGCGGCAAAAAATGCCGGCCAGTCGCGAGACCATATAAACTCCCCATATGATTGTCCGCGTGTGTTGGCTTCATGCCGTAGGAAAGCGCAGTCTCAATCTGGGCAACGAGTTCTTCCCGCACTTGTTCGGGGTCCGCCTGCAGCTCAAATGTCTTGCTGTCTTTCGGAAAGGAACCATCGGGGGTAACTAAAGAGGCTGTAGACGCACTTTTATTGACTGGCCCCCACCGATAGGAGTCCCACTCGCTTGTGAAAGTGAAATGGATGCCAACGTCATATTCAGGATGACTGGCACTCCACTGTGCGGCTTCCTTGAAAGCTCTGCACGGCACCATCAAGGTAGCGGAGCTGACTGCCTGTTCCTCAAGCAGCTGCTGAATGCCGGAATTAACTGATTTGCTCAAGCCGTAATCATCCGCATTAATAATGAGCAGCCGCTGATCGCTGCCATACCCAAGTGCTGTTGCGACATTCATTTCCATCCGCTCCTTCACAAGTTATTTTATTCCAATTAAAGTTACGTTTGGCGAACGAGAGTGTTAAGGAACAGCTGCTGCAGTTCCCG
The DNA here is from genome assembly GCF_000513275.1 of Paenibacillus gorillae. Taxonomy (GTDB): domain Bacteria; phylum Bacillota; class Bacilli; order Paenibacillales; family Paenibacillaceae; genus Pristimantibacillus; species Pristimantibacillus gorillae. The sequence continues at coordinate 12,712 of NZ_CBVJ010000034.1, forward strand.
TTCATGCCCGCCAGTCCAACTGCAAATCCGATGACATTGTTCAATGATGCCCGCCAATACGGAAGCATCGTCCAAGCGCCCCTCAAGACGGGTTGCAAAGTGCAATAACACATCGAGCATCCTCAGTTTTATTAACGTTGGAACTGCCATCATTTCTTGTTCCGTCAGATGAAGACTGCCGCAAAAGCCATCGCAAAAGCAACGGACTTGCTCCCAGGCCAGCTGGTCTTCTTCCGCAATGAGATCAGTAATTACAACCGCAAGCTCCATCGCACGCACATCTACTGTACAAAACTCAAAATCCAGCAAGCCGACGACTTCATCGCCAATCGCCACCGCGTTGCTGAAATTAACGTCTCCGTGTATCCATTGACGAGGCAGCAGCTTCAAATGTTCCCACCCGTCCCGCGATTGCTCCCTCAGCTTCTGCAGCTCCAACAGCTTCACTTCGACCGTTTGAATTTGCGGATGCCTCTCAGCAAGCGATTTCAATACATCAGTTGTCAATTCACCATAAACCTGTTCGATTTCATAATAGGGCGAATAAGGTCCTGAATACGATACTGATACGCGGCCTAGCGCAAGCATCAGATCGGCGACTGCGCGGCCTAGCGACCGAATATGGGCCTTATTATCAGCATTTGGTCTTGAGCCTTCTATAAATATATATAGGGCGGCAAGCGTTCCGTCCGGCGACTCCGCAATCGTATCGCCATTTCGCTTGGCAACCGGTACCGGTGATTGAAACGGCTTATCAAGCTTCTGCAGCGCTTGCAGCAGCTCATGCTCCAGCCGAACCGTGCCCCGATCGCGGTGATTGTTGTATTCTCTCAATACATAACGGCGATTTCCCGCCTGAATCATTCGGGTCGTATTATTCATGCCGCTATCTCCGGGTACTATCGACCATTCTGCCTCTAGCTCGAACTGATCGATGTAGACGGCAAATCTGTCTTCTGTCAAATCATGCTGCCTCCCTATTCCGCTAATCCAATTTATTGCTATTTCTCTGCTTGTTCTTGAATCAGCTTCTCTAGACGGGCATTCAACGTCTCTCTCCAGCTGCTTGCCAGCGCATCTACCGCTAACAGTGCTTCAAGAGCGGCACGATCCCGCTTCGCAGTGTACATAACCTGGTTGGCTTCGGCAATTGTAATGCCTGACGGATGCCGCTCCAGAATAGAAAGGTTGACGCCTGCGGACACTTGCCCCTCTTCCAGCACACGGAAATAAAAACCGGTATAACCGGTGTTCTGTACCTCCGCTGTCAGAGCTGGACGATTGTGTCTGATCCCTAATTTATAGCAGGGCTGGCGTGGCTGACTCACTTGAACAGTAACTTCACCGGCTTGAATAATATCACCGATGCAAAGATCATTCTCCGACCAGCCGGAAACCGTCCAGTTTTCCCCAAACGCACCGTAAGGAAGCGCTGTAGCCAATCGCTCCTCCCAGAAGGGATAATGCGCTTCAAAGTAAGCGCATACCGCTTTGTCAGGTCCGCCATGATGCACCGTATCGGCTTGGCCGTCACCGTTCAATCCGGTTACGCTCAATTGATGGGCAGCTTGCGATGGCGTTTTGAAAATACCGGTCATTATCGGCTTACTGCCATGCAGTGCTTCTGCCGGTTTTCCGACATTCAAGGATACGATACTGCTATTTCCTGCAATCGTCAGCAATGGAAGACCTCCTTTCCGTCAACAAATTCATATCCCTATTATAATCGTATAAGGGAGAAGATGGCAAAAGAAATGGAGGCCGGCCCGCCACTATTGGAAAAGGCTGCTCATTCATTATTTAATATCATTAACAATAAATTAGATTAAGTATATCAAAGGGTTCAATGCCCGCCTTTCGACACTATTAGTATCAATCCATCACGCGCTGTCGAAATGCTATTCATCCTGTAACTTTATGCGCTTCCCCGGGAAATAGGAAATCGGAACATTTCCAATTTCCCATTACGTATTTCCCCGCCTGTAACCGCAAATTAATGAAGATGGAATTTTCGCTCAATTCGGATGATTTCACCACGCGGCCTCTTTAGACGGCTTTGCAGCTTGGCAAGATGACGCTGCCGGTATTTGCGATCTGCTGCTGCAGCCAGCCCCAACAGCAAGACGGCACCGTATAATCCCCAGTAACCGATAGCCGCGACGGACATCGCCGCTGTTATAGTCAGCCATAGAAAAGCACACCAGTATACGACTGTTCCCCAATTGCCCAGCCTCCAAGGAGCATCATGAAGCAGCTTGTGTTTGCCTTTCAGCTTAAGGAGCAAAGCAATTGGAATTGCGTAAGACACATGGAGACACAACAGCGCAAAGCTGTATAACACAAGCGGATATTGAGCGCCGCGGATCAATCCGGCAATGCTAAGCAAACCGATGCTAAGTACTGCGGCCAGCCAAACAGCTTCTTTCGGCGACTGACCTGCCGTCAGCCGTGTCCATATACGAGTGAATGGCAGCGCATTGTCACGAGCCATACAGAAGATAGACCGGGAACTTGCAGTCTGTGATCCCAAACCGCTGCACCAGAGTACGGCTGAGATCGCATAGATGATGACGGGTGAACCGCCAACTGCTTGCAGCGCCGCATTCAGAAACATCCCTCCTCCACCCTCTCCCGAAGGAAGTACAACAGGGAACACAAGCAGGATGAATAATAAGAGGACAAACCCAATAATATAGCTATATACGGTGGATAAGAAGATGGCCCAAGGAATTCGAATTCTCGGGTCATGCGTTTCTTCCGCTGCATGGGCGGCAGCATCCATCCCGATAAACAGCTTTTGAAGCAGCAGCATTCCCGCAATGAAAGGCCACAGCCCGGCATGACCGTCCAAGCTTGCATTCTGGAATGTGTAAAGAAGAACAGGTGAATAAACGCCCGGCCAGAATAAATAGGCCAAGCCAGCCAATATGGCCAGTACAACACCAATTTGCAGCCACACGCCGGACTGTTGGATTCCCGCCACTGCAGCTACTCCCCAGTGATTGGCCGCAGCCTGTGTTCCTGTCACGGCAAGCGAGAGCAAGCCGATCGTCCACCACTGGCTGTCGTATCCGAATTTAGCCGATAAAGCCTGATCCAGAACGAATGCGCAGGCCCCATTCATGAGTGCAGTCATCGCTAGGCTGCCGGCCAGCTGAAACCAGCCTGCATACCAGCCCCATACTCTTCTGCCGATGGCCGAGGCCCAGTGATAGACGCCTCCAGAGGTCGGTACAGCTGAAGCCAGTTGAGCTAATGTGGCGCTTACTGCAAGCGCAAACAGCGCAGCAATTGGCAAGCCAACGGCTGCTACTGACGGTCCCCCCTTCTGCAGGGCAGGTCCAAGAAACAATACTGAAGCGCCAATAACGCCAAGAGCGTTGAATGATAAGCCGAATGCGCCAAGCCCGCCGAATCTCCGGCGAAGCTGCTGCGCGATACCGAATAAATTCAAATCATGCTTATCCTGCTGCGCCTGAATGTACGCGGCACGGCCGGTCATACTCCTATGATGGGATGCCCGGATGCTTTGCTGCGCCTTGAATGCAATAGCCATTGCAAGCGCGCATACGATCACAAACAGCAGCATGCCTAGCCATACGAAAACCATCGCAACACCCCCATGCGACTAATGTATGAGTCTGCTTCAGTGTTCATGTTCAGACGAGGGCTGCTAACGAAAAAGCTTCGCATCATCCACTGATGCGAAGCCAGATAAAGCTTGCTATTAGAGCTGCTATGAACCACATCGCATGAATAAGCAGCCTGTACCACCGTTCTTTAGCCGTTGGCAGCTTGCGCAGCACGGTAACATTAACCACGATCAGCGACAACAAAAAGACGAGTAAGATGGCGATGCCTTCAATACGCTGAATTCCGGTTGGCGGTGACATAAAGCCGTAGATCAGCACAATGCCTCCGACCAGAACGTACGGAAACATAAGGCCCAGCAGTACGTTCAGAATGATTCCGAGCCAAGAAAGTTTGCTCAAGCGGACCAGCCCCTTTGCAATGTGGCATTATAGGCGGTCCGGTAGAATCCGATCCTTTAGTTGTTCTGCACCATTGGACCAAGCGGACCGTTCTCATCGATGATGTCCTGAATCTCGTATACCGATATCGGAAAATACGGAAAACCGTAAGCGTAAGGCGTTAACTCGTACAATGCAAAAAAAATAACGAGCGCACGATCGGCGATATAAAAGTCCTGATCCGCCCGGATTGACTTAAACGGTTCCAGCGTACTGATATCTCTCGCTGCTATTTGCCCTTTTACCAGTTCAGACAACCGGCTAACATAAGCGCTTCCCGGCTTAAACAGCTCGCTGAGCTTATAGGAATGACCCGTCGATACGCGGAATGTCAGCGGCTTCTGCAGGGTCAAGCCATGCGCACCGCCAGTATAAGCATAATTGTACAGCGACAGGCTTAATATATCTTTCTCGTTGGTCTTTACTTCATAAAAGCCTTGCATCTCAGACCGGGGATCATCCAGCGAGCCCTGATCGGCAACCAGCTGTTGAGCGCCAAGCCGAATCGTTTCGTTAATTTGCTTCGTCGCTGCTTCATTGGGTCCGCCGCTCACGTAAGGGAGCCATAATACTGCTTTTGGAAAAGCGGCCCGTGAAGATTGTACGACTACCGGAGATTGAAATGCCATTCATTCGACACCTGCCCCATTTAAGTAGATGGTGTATTCTATGCGGCAGATGTCAAAGCTCATGCCATGCAATTGGCAAATTACAGCATCATTTTCTCCCGTTCGGTCAGCCGCCTGCCTCTAATGTCGAGTACAAGCTCCCCGTTATTCAAACCAAGTATCCGGTCGGCATATCGTTCGGCCCAATCTCCCTGATGCATGACCGCAATGACGATAACGCCCTGCTCCTGGCAAAGTCGCTTCAAATCGCCAAGAACGCGGTCCGCTGTATGCGGATCAAGGCCGGCCACCGGCTCGTCTGCTGCGATTACCTTCGCTCCATGGACTAGCGCCCGGGCAATGGCGATACGCTGGCGTTCGCCGCCGCTCATTTTTTGCGCTTGCTGATGTGCTTTATCCAGAAGTCCCAGCTTTTCAATCGTATCCATTGCACCCATATAGTCATCGTTGCGCATCATGCCTGTCCACCTGCGCCATGCGGGCGTTTGAGTTACAGAACCGATAATGACGTTTTTTAGTCCCGTTTTCGTTTGAAACAGCTGAGGCTTTTCTTCCAGGTAAGCGATTTCACGCTTTACCTTCATTTTCCCCGTGAAACCTTGCTTCAATACGTCCACACCGTCAAAACGATAGGTTCCGCTCGTCCATTTTTCCTGCAGAGCCAGACACTTCAACAGCATGGACTTGCCGCTGCCGCTCGCTCCTTTTATGGCAATAAATTGGCCGGGATAAGCCTCGAAGCTGATCTTATTCAGCACTTTAGGTCCTCCCGGTATTACTTTGGAAAGATTAATTATATTTATCATTCGTTCGCGCCCCTCCGTCACTCACAAGCTGAGTCTATAAATCTAGTTTAAGGGAAACAAAAAATAGTTTCCACCCGAACAAATGTTTGCTATAATGGAAACAGAACAAATGTTCTGTTCGTGTGAATCGTCCAATTGATTACTAAGGAGGCTGGATCACCATGAAGAGCACTTGCGAGAACTTTCGGTATGAGGAAAAAGTTTGGCCGCGTCGGGACTTGACTTTCAAGTTCTATTCGGACGGAAAGTTAACGATTATCGACAACCGCTCGGAGGAGGTGATCTCGCCCAAAGACTTGAAAGGCGACAGCCTTGACTTCTATATCCGCCGCCGCATTATTTTTATTAAGAACCAATTAACTGCTTCACAAGTGAAATATGCCTGAACGGAGGCGGTTGCCGTCTTTCGCCGCCCCCGCTGCGGTCATTACGGCAACTGCTTGTTTATTCCGTTAAGGCTGGGAGGCCGGTTAGCCGATTTATTGAGCTTTGTGCTGGCTGCTTCTTCTTTGTAGCTCGATTGGTTACGCTGGTTCTCTTTTTTATCACTTTTATTGAATGGCATCATCTTCACCTCCATCACTCATTATGAGGATGAATGACATATTTTATGTAATCGAATCATCCGGTTTCATTTGACGAAACCCTTCCTTTAGGGTAGATTGTTGATACGACAATCACTGTCATAAAGGAGCCGTGCTACAAGATGAAGCAGCATATATTCTTCGATTTGGATGATACGCTTATCCATTGCAACAAATACTTCTACCTCGTTATTGATCAGTTTGTCGATGCGCTATCGACTTGGTTCCAAGGGCATGGGGGCGTCAACGCCGAGGCCATCCGGGCGAAGCAGATCGAGATCGATATTGCAGGTATTTCTGTATTTGGATTTAAAAGCGAGCATTTCCCTCAATCTTTCGTAGATACTTACGTTCATTTCAGCAATACAACCGGACGCAAGCGTTCCGCCAAAGAACAAGATTTTTTATGGAAGCTGGGACTAAGTGTTTACGAACATGACACCGAGCCTTATCCGAATATGCAAGAGACGTTGGATTCCCTTGCAGGAAGCGGTCATGAGCTTCATTTATATACAGGCGGAGAAATCGTCATTCAACGCCGTAAAATCGAAAAAATGCAGCTGGAGAGCTACTTTGGCCCGCGAATTTATATTCGGCAGCATAAAAACAGCGAGGCGCTTGAGCATATATTGGCGGATGGCGATTTTGACCGCGCACATACCTGGATGATCGGCAATTCCATTCGTACTGATGTCGTCCCTGCCCTAACAGCAGGCATTCACGCCATTCATATGAAGACGGAGTCGGAATGGCATTACAACGTTGTTCAGATTGATGTCCAGCCGAAGGGCGCTTTCCTTACACTGGACAAGCTTGTCGAAGTACCAACCGCTATTGAAGGCTATATCTCCCGCCAGACATAAACAAAGAACCGATCGAGGACCACAATCCCGAATCGGTTCTTTGTTTATTAGGACTACTTTTCGTTCGACTGCTGGACAACCGTTCCATTATTTCGGTCGGTTAATACCAGTCTCCCCTTTATGCTTTCACCATTAGCTTGCTTGAAAGCAAGCACGCTGGTCGAACCTTTCTCCAGCAAGGATCTCACCATCGTGAGGGACACGGATTTACCTTGCTGATCCTTCCAGATCACAAATTTGCACCCTTCGCGATATGAGCTGCAGCCGTAGCCGCGATTGCCTTCAATAATCGTGCCGCCGCAGCCCTCTCTCGGACATGAGCCAACCGCCGTTCGGCTAGCAGGCGCTGCCGACGTTGTCTTCTTGGCAGTTGCCGAAGAAGCAGCCGACGCTGCTCTAGTTGTTCTGGAGCTGCCCTCACCCTTAGTCCCTCTCGAGCTTTGACTGGACCTGCTGCCGCCACTGCGCTCCTTGGCACCTCGCTTGCCGCTGCCCGCCGAAGTGCGCTCCTCGAATGTACCAGGAGCTGCAGGAGGCTGCTGCCGTACCTTATCCACGACCATCGTCGCAAACTGCTTAACTTTAGCAATGAACTGGTCGTCGGAAGCTTCGCCTTTGGAAATTTGGTGAAGACGCTGCTCCCATCTGCCTGTCATTTCTGGAGAAGCAAGAAGCTCAACGCCGGCACCACGGATTAGTTCAATCGCGGCGCAGCCTTTAGGCGTGATATCCAGACGTTTGCCAGCTAAATGAATGTAGCCGACATACTTTAATCTCTCGATCGTTGCTGCCCTTGTCGCTGGTGTCCCGAGACCGGTATCTCTCATTGCTTCGCGCAGCTCGTCATCCTCCATCGACTTGCCCGCACCTTCCATCGCTTTCAGCAGTGTACCTTCCGTAAAAGCCTTTGGCGGCTGTGTTTCTTTTTCCGTCGCTTCCGCCTTCACGCAATGAACAGGCTTCTCCGGCTTCAGTATGAAGGGCTGGTCCGTCTCCAGCTCCTCTTCGTCTGCTCCGGATGAGTCGTCGTTTCCTTTACGCTTGCTTTTGCGGTTGGATGAGGCGGCATCCTGCTGCTGCACGACTTTCCAGCCCGGCTCCAGCTGCTCCTTCGCCTTGGTGCGGAAAGTTTCTCCCTCTACCAAGGTCATTACCGTATGGTTCTTATATACCGCAGGCGGATAGTAATGAGATAGAAACCGCCTTACGATCATATCGTAAATATTTTGCTCCTCCTGGCTCAGCCCGGAAGCCCGCTTGGGCGTTGGCATAATGGCGTGGTGATCTTCAACCTTAGACGGATTGCATACCGCTTTATTGCCCTTATGCACTCGGCTGCGATCCGCTCCCCCTGCCAGCTCTTTATACGTTTCTGTGCCTTGAAGCATAGAAAGCACCTTCTGCATGACCGGAAGATTCTCTTCTGTCACATAGTTGGAATTCGTTCTCGGGTAAGAGATGACCTTATGCTTCTCGTAAAGAGCTTGTGCGATATCCAGTGTTTTCTTGGCAGAGTAACCATGTTTGCCGTTCGCTTCCCGTTGAAGCAGCGTCAAATCGTACAACCGGCAAGGATACTCCTTCGACTCTGCCACTTGATAATCGGCAATAACACCAGGCTTGTCCTTTGTCTTCGCTGCCAATGCCTCCGCTTTTTCTTTAACCGTCAACCGATCCCCTTGCCAGATACCGGAATAGAGGAAGCCTTCTTGATCGAATGAAGCTTTCACGACGAAATACGTATCCGACTTAAAGGCGGTAATTTCCTTATGACGGTCATAAAGCAGCGCCAGTACCGGCGTCTGAACGCGGCCAACCGACAACAACGCCTTGTGGCGAATCGTAAACGCTCTAGAGGCGTTCATTCCGATCAGCCAATCTGCTTCACTTCGTGCCCGCGCTGCTTTCGTCAGCGGCTCGTAATCGTAGTCGCTGCGCAGCGAATCGAAGCCTTTACGGATCGTCTCAGGTGTCAAATCCGAAATCCATAACCGGTCAGTCGGCTGCGACAGCTTCAAATATTGACGGATATAGTGGAAAATAAGCTGGCCTTCACGCCCCGCATCGCAGGCGTTAACCAGCTTGCCGCATCGCTTTGCCAGCTCGCCAATCTGCTTTAATTGATCCTTCGTCCGTGGGTTCGGCCACAGCTTGAAGGACTGGGGAATGATTGGCAAGTCCTGGTCAGTCCATTTCTTATAACGGGCGTCATATTGATCAGGTTCGGCCAATGCAACCAAGTGACCGATCGCCCACGTAATGATATAGCGTTCGCCCTCCAGGTACGTTCTGCGGTTGGCTGCTTTCGGTTCAATAACCGATGCAATCGTCCGGCCCATATCCGGTTTCTCTGCTATGATTAACGTTTTCAATCCATCGCCTCTTTACTTTGGCTTGGCGTCTCCAAGTGACGCTTCATCGTTCCAAAAATCGTTCGGACCCCTTTGGACCAGCCCGGATCCTCCGCATATTTGCGATTGATCCATGTGAACGGGTCGACATCCGCGGGACGTCCTTTACTTAAATTAAATATCGTTCTAGCGGCAATCGTTGCCGAATCATCAATGGTTGTATTATACTCCTGCCAGCTATGAAACACATTAAAGGGATTATTGGCAATTTGCTTCGCCTGTTTATTCGTTGTCGGAACGAACGCTTGCTCTTGTCCCGTTATAGCGAACAGAATTAGCGGATGAATATCAAATTGCTCAGCTGCCGTAATAATGGCCCCCAAATAGGGCTGCTCCGCCAGCACGGACGATTTTCCTTTTAAATATACCGCGAGCTTCTTCTGATCTACTTCGGTGTAACGAAGCTCCGCTGGCAAGCCGTCTATCACCGGCTTGACTAAGGGTACTGCAGGCTCGCTAGGCTGCTCGGCTGTTTTGCCAGCCGATCTGCTGGATGCAGCCGACCATCCATAGGCCAAGGTAGCACCAAAAAGCAGCAGGCAAAGCAAAGCGTAGACGGCTGGCCGAATACGAGTGGCCGGCATCAGCTTTTTATTTGGCATAGGAAGATTAATAACTTCTGCCAACGCGCCGGAGCCGGATTGTACGGACAAAGCTTCCATATCGCCCAACATCGACTTGAGACGTTCCCAAGCGACATGGCTTCGACGGCCATGCAAAGGCTCCGGGGAGGCCAGCTCGTCCATTAACGAGTCGAACCTATCTGGAGACAGGCTAGCGCTCGCCTGCTGCTCAATCCATTTCCGAAGAGGCTCCCGTACGGAAGCCTCTTCCCGATTCAAGTTCAAGCAAGCTTCAAATATATCATCCGTGCGTACCGGCATTTGCCGTTCAACGACAATTTGACGTATCAAAGAAGCCGTCAGGCTCCGTTTCACCTCATCATCGAACGCCGGCAGCTGTCTATGTATCGTGCGATTTATGGCGTCGGCGATAATCTCCGCCTTTTTCTCCTGCGGCATTGCAGCATATTTATGCTGTACGTAACGTCTGATGCTGCTCACATCCGAGGGCGACAATACGTAGTCTTTCTCGGCAGTCATGACGAATCGCTCCTTCACGTCATCTCATACCGATTTTACCACAACTTTCCTTACATTGGGGTAGATAGATTTGCAATCTGAAGCTGGATTTCAGCACTTTGGATAAATGTCCGTATTTGTTCTTTCTCGAATGTCGTAAACTGATATTCGCAATCGATATCTTCATCCTGCGGTACGATTTGTGCGATAGCGCCGCTCAGCGTCGTAATTACCAGCCCGCTCAAATCGATCAAATCATCGGGTGCAGGCGTACCCTCGTCCAGTTCGAAACGAAGCGTGATGTCAATCCACTGGCCGCCGTCCCTTTTCTCCATCGATACGTCATACGTTTTAAATTTCAATTCGGTCACACGGTCTAAACCATACTTAATCATGAATGAATAGCCTCCTGTTTCCCTTACAGCAACAAAAAGCGCCCGAAGGCGCTTCTTATCATTTCATGCTATTAATTATACTAATGCAGGTTCACGATTAAGGCAACTGGCTGGAGCCCATTAAATATTTGTCAACCTCGCGAGCCGCTTCACGACCCTCGTTAATCGCCCAGACGACCAAGCTTTGGCCGCGGCGCATATCGCCTGCTGCAAACACTTTGTCCACGTTCGTCGTGTATTTGCCATATGCGGCTTTTACGTTCGAACGGCGGTCTTGATCCAGGCCAAGCTGATTAATCAGCGTGTTCTCAGGACCCTCGAAGCCAACAGCGATAAATACGAGATCAGCAGGCCATACTTTTTCAGTACCTGGAATCTCTTTATAAATTTTGCGGCCGGTTTCATCGACCGTACGCTCGATTTGAACCGTGTGCAGTTCTTTCAAAACGCCATTCTCGCCAACGAACTTCTTAGTCAGCACCGAGAACGCACGCGGATCTTCGCCGTACAGCGCTTTGGCTTCTTCTTGTGCATAATCCAGCGTGTACACGTTCGGGAATTGCGGCCACGGGTTATTCACTCTGTCACGCTCTAGCGGAGCTTTAGCATGCGTACCGAATTGCGTGATCGATTTGCAGCCATGACGCAGAGCTGTAGCAACACAGTCTGTACCGGTGTCGCCGCCGCCGATTACGATAACATGCTTGTCTTTCGCCGAAATATAGTTGCCGTCCTCCAGATTGGAGTCCAGATAGCTCTTAATTGTACCGTTCAAATAATCCATTGCCAGGTGAACGCCTTGCAGGTCACGGCCTTCGATATCCACTTCACGCGCTTTCGTTGCGCCCCCGCAAAGTACAACAGCATCGAACTGCTCTTTCAATTCTGTCGCTGTAATGTCTTTGCCGATTTCGGTATTCGTTACAAAGTCAACGCCTTCTTCTGCCATCAAATCTACGCGGCGTTGAACAACTTTTTTGTCCAGCTTCATCGTTGGAATACCATAAGTCAGCAATCCGCCGATACGGTCTGCACGCTCATACACCGTTACGGAGTGGCCTGCTTTGTTCAGTTGAGCCGCGCAAGCCATGCCTGCAGGACCAGAGCCAACGACAGCTACACGTTTGCCTGTACGCATTTTTTGGAGGCTGCGGAACGACCCAGCCCTCATCAAAACCGCGATCGATAATCGCTTGCTCGATCGTCTTAATCGTAACGGCATCTCCGATCAGACCAACTGTACATGAGCCCTCACACGGAGCCGGACATACACGGCCGGTGAACTCTGGGAAATTATTCGTTTTGTGCAATCGGTCGAGCGCTTCACGCCACAAGCCGCGATAGATTAGATTATTCCATTCCGGGATTAGGTTATTAACTGGGCATCCGGAGGTTGAGCCAGCGAGCTCCATACCTGTATGGCAGTATGGCGTACCGCAATCCATGCAGCGCGCGCCTTGCGTCCGGAGCTGCTCATTCGACATATGCTTATGAAATTCATCCCAATCCTTGATCCGTTCCAGCGGATCGCGGTCAACCGGGAGCTCGCGCTTATATTCCATAAATCCTGTAGGTGTAGACATGCTCGCATTTCCTCCATCCGTTATTCCCTTAGCTATGCGGTTTTCTCTCTCAAACTATATCGGGAATACGATTATTATTCAACAGCAATTTGATTCCTAGTGTTTCTAAAAATCGTATCATTCCAGCTTGAAACCGCATATGGATTATCCGTACAATCATTTGCACTTTATGACATAACGTTCGTATTACAAGCCATTCTGTCCCGAACGTGTAAAGGTTTGGAAAGTAAATGGGTAAGCATTAGCGTCATCGCTGGCCACCGGCTCCTGATGAACGAGCGTCCACTCCCCCAGAGAAAATGCCGGGAAATAAGCATCTCCCTCCGGAACGGAGGTCTGCACCTCAGTCAGCAAAAGCTTGTCTGCAACAGGTAAAAATTGCGCGTAAATTTCAGCTCCGCCGATAATCATTAACTCTTCACCGCCAAAACGGTCAATTGCTTCTTGCACCGAACGCACCGTCTCGCAGCCTTCGAAGGAAGCCTGCTCCTGCCTCGTTAAGACGATATTACGACGGTTGGGGAGCGGTTTGCTCCGCAGCGATTCAAACGTTTTGCGGCCCATCACAACCGTCTTGCCCGTCGTCATTTTTTTGAAATAAGCCATTTCCGCCGGCAGCTTCCATGGCAGCCGATTGCCGAAGCCAATTGTACGGTTGCGGTCCATCGCCGCGATCATCGTAATAGACATGTCGTTTCCCCTCCCCTTCTCTTACACCGCTACTGGCGCTTTGATCGACGGATGCGGCGTATAGTTCTCAACGGATAAATGCTCTACCCCAATGTCGAAAATCGATCCCGCAGACGGATCAATCTTTAATTGCGGAAGCTCACGAGGTTCCCGTTCCAATTGCGTATTAATTTGCTCTATATGGTTCAAATAAATGTGAGCATCACCCAGCGTGTGGATGAAATCCCCAACCTCCAGGCCGCATTCATGTGCAATGAGATGCGTCAGAAGCGCGTAGCTTGCAATATTGAACGGGATACCTAGGAAAATGTCGCCGCTGCGCTGATAGAGCTGGCAAGAGAGCTTGCCTTCCGATACGTAGAACTGAAACATCGTATGGCATGGCGGCAGTGCCATGTTGGTCGGCACATCCTCCGGATTCCACGCGGAAACGATCAGCCGTCTGGAATCGGGATTGCTTTTGATCGTGCGGATAACGTCCTTCAACTGATCGACACTGTCTCCGCGTGTCGTCTGCCATTCACGCCATTGTTTGCCGTATACATTGCCTAGCTCGCCGTATTGGGCAGCGAAGGCATCATCGGTCAAGATCCTTGACTTGAATGCCGTCATCTGCTCCTCATACAACGCGTTAAACGCTTCATCGGTTTGGGAGCGAAGACCAAAATCAGTCATATCAGGACCACTGTAATCTGCGTTCTCCACCCACTTCTTGAACGCCCATTCATTCCAAATGTTATTGTTGTGCTGCAATAAATATCGGATGTTTGTATCGCCTTTAATAAACCACAGCAGCTCGCTGACGATAAGTTTGAAAGGTACGCGCTTCGTCGTCAGAAGCGGAAAGCCTTCCTGCAAGTTAAAGCGCATTTGATAGCCGAATACCGAGATCGTTCCCGTTCCCGTGCGGTCTTCCTTCCTCGCTCCATCCTTGAGCACATGCCGTAGAAGCTGCAAATATTCGTTCTCGCTAGTCGATATATTTCCCATCTCTTTATCCCCCTGCTAAAAAGCTATCGTCCTTCTATTCTATCATGTCACGTCCAATTCGAGCCACTAGACGGTAAGATTTCGTTGTCTGATTCTTTTCTTACGCAGCATGTAACGCTCCGGGGCGCTCTCGTACAGGCTGCATTCCTCCTCCGTCTCCGGGATAATCGGCGCCACCTGCGCGGGCTTACCGTAATCATCCAGAGCTACAAACGTAAAGAAAGCGGTAACCGTTGTCGTCTTATGGCCGGAAAACAAATTTTCGGATTGCACGGATACGTAAACTTCCATCGAACTATGGTTTGTTCTTGTTACGTATGCCTCGATCTCGATCACCTCGCCTACCTTAATGGGTGCCACGAAATCCAGGCTGTCTGTCGAAGCCGTTACGACCTGCATGCGGGCATGGCGCATGGCCGAGATAGCGGCCACTTTATCCATATACTCCATCACTTTACCGCCAAACATCGTATCATGGTGATTTGTATCCAGCGGAAAAATAATTTGCGTCATCACCGTTCTGGATTCCTTCGCTTTTTTCCCGGCCTTCTCCATTGGCTCCGCCCCTTTGGTTTCGCTTTCGTTAGTATATGCATAGATGCAAAAGGAGGCTCGCGTGCTGAAACAGCCGCGAAGCCTCCCCATTGCGGCATAGCCGCATGTAACTATTGAATTATTTTACAACCGTGTGGATCGGGTGACCCAGCGCTACTTCAGCAGCGTCAAGCACGATTTCACCAAGCGTTGGATGCGCGTGAATGGTCAGCGCGATATCTTCCAGCGTAGCGCCCATCTCGATTGCAAGACCCAGCTCAGCAATCATGTTGGAAGCTTCTGTACCGATAATTTGCGCGCCGAGCACGAGACCCGTGTTTTTGTCGGCAACGATTTTCACGAAGCCTTCGTTTGCGTTAAGGGACATCGCACGGCCATTGATTGCAAATGGGAATTTGCCGACTTTCGTCTCATGGCCTTTTTCTTTCGCTTCTTTCTCGGAGTAGCCCACGCTTGCGCATTCCGGATCGGAGAAGCAAACTGCTGGTACGCATTTGTAGTCGATAACGCTAGGCAGTCCTGCAATTGCTTCAGCAGCAACGCGGCCTTCGTACATCGCTTTGTGCGCAAGAGCAGGTCCTGCAATGATGTCGCCGATTGCGAAGATGTTAGGGTTGCTTGTACGGCATTGACCGTCAACTTCAACCAGTCCGCGCTCGCTAACTTTTACGTTAGCCAGTTCCAGACCGAGGTCGCCATCGGTATTTGGACGGCGTCCAACGGTAACGAGCAGGTAGTCAGCCGTTACTTTTTCTTCTTTGTCGCCAACTTTATAAGTCAAAGTTACGTCGTTATCGGTTTGCTCTGCACCTTGTGCCATAGCGCCGGTAACGATGTCTACGTTAGTGCCTTTAAGCTTCTTCGCAACGATCGAGGACATATCTTTGTCGAAGCCAGGGAGAATGGTGTCTCCACCCTCGATAACCGTCACTTTCGTGCCGAATTTCGAGTACATTTGGCCAAGCTCGATACCGATGTAGCCGCCGCCGATAACGATCAGGCTTTTCGGAATTTCAGGCAGCGACAGCGCGCCTGTCGAGGATACGATCCGTTTGCTGAAAGGGAATGCTTTCAGTTCGATCGGACGGGAACCTGTTGCAATGATACAGTTTTTGAAACGGTAGCGCGGCGCTTCTTGATCGTTGAAGACGCGTGCTTCGTTTTCGTTGATGAACATCACTTCACCGTTGAAATATTGGACTTTGTTTGCTTTCAGCAAGGAAGCAACGCCGCCAGTCAATTTTTTAACGATGCCGTTTTTGAATTCTTGCACTTTGCTCCAGTCAACTTTAACGTCGCTAGCGGAAATACCGAAAGCCGACGCATGGTTAACGGATTCGTATTGATGAGAAGCAGAGATCAAGGCTTTGGAAGGAATACAGCCCACGTTCAAGCAAACGCCGCCGACGTATTCTTTGTCTACAACAAGAACGCTTTTGCCCAATTGAGCTGCGCGAATTGCAGCAACGTAACCGCCAGGACCTGCACCGATGACTAGAGTATCAATATCTAATGAAGCATCTCCTACTACCATGACTTACACCTCCATGATGAATAGCTCTGGCTGTGCCAGCAGCTGTTTAATGTAGTTCATAAAGTTTTGTGCCGTTGCGCCATCGATCAGACGGTGATCGAAGCTCAGGGACAATGCCATAACAGGAGCCGCTACGATTTCGCCATTGCGTACAACCGGTTTCTCCGAGATGCGGCCTGTACCCAGGATCGCAACTTCAGGGAAATTGATAACCGGCGTGAAGAACATGCCGCCAGCAGAACCGATGTTGGAGATGGAGATCGTGCTGCCTCTCAGCTCGTTTGGTTTCAGTTTGCCGTCGCGGCCGCGAACAGCAAGATCGCGGATGGAGTCGGCAACCATCCAAATATTTTTACGGTCAGCATCCTCGATAACCGGAACGATAAGACCGTTGTCCGTATCTGTTGCAATACCGATATTGTAATATTGACGGTAGACGATTTCTTGATTTGCTTCGTCCAAAGTCGAGTTCATGATCGGGAATTGACGACAAGCCGCAACCAATGCTTTCACGATGAAAGGCAGGTAAGTAAGCTTAGCGCCATTTTTTCTCAGCATAAGGTTTGTATTTCGCACGAAGTGCAACCAGCTCAGTTACGTCAACCTCATCCATAATCGTAACGTGTGGAGCGGTATACACCGATTTAACCATAGCATTGGCAATCGCTTTGCGGATGCCTTTGAATGGTACGCGCTCTTCCGGACGGTAAGGCGTGCCAGCTGCTGTTGGAGCCGCTGCTGCCTCTTTCGCTGCTGGAGCTGCCGCTTCTTGCGAAGCTGCCGGCGCGGAAGCTTCCACTGCCGCTGGAGCTGCTGCTCCGCCGTTTGTTACATCTTCACGTGTGATGCGGCCGTTTTTGCCAGTTCCGCTGACCGTTGTCAGGTCAACGCCTTGCTCACGGGCAAATTTGCGAACGCTTGGCGTTGCAAGAACGAGTCCGCCTGTTGCTTTTGGCGCTGCCGCAGCAGCTGGTGCTGCTTGAGCTTCAGGAGCCGGTGCAGGCGCTGCTGCTTCAACAGCTGGAGCCGCAGCTGGTGCTGCCGCTGGCGGTGCAGCTTCTGCTGCAGGAGCCTCTTGCTCAGGCAGGTCGCCCTCCGCATCGATCAAAGCGACGATTTCGCCGATATGGCACACTTGTCCATCTTTCACAAGCACCTCGAGAACCGTTCCGTTTACTGGACACGGTACTTCAACAATCGCCTTATCGTTTTGTACTTCCATAATAATGTCGTCATCCGTTACCTTATCGCCTGGCTTGATGTGCACTTTGATAATTTCGCCCTCATGCAGACCTTCGCCCAGTTCTGGAAACCGGTATTCAAATTTCGCCACGTTGAGTACCTCCTTTACGTATTTGCCAAAATCATATCTGTTGTATATAGGTATATAATTGCGCCTCCACAGAGGCAATTTGCCGCAATTAGAACGTCATTACTTTGTTAACCGCTGCAACGATGCGGGCTGGTGTAGGAAGCCATGTATCTTCGATTTGCGCGAATGGATACACAGTATCTGGACCAGCAACGCGGAGCACTGGCGCTTCCAAGTGCAAAATCGCTTTTTCATTGATTTGCGCAATTACTTCAGCTGCAATGCCGGAAGTTTTTTGTGCTTCTTGTACAACGATAGCGCGGTTTGTTTTCTTAATGGAAGCTACGATTGTATCGATATCGAGCGGAACGAGCGAGCGAAGGTCGATAACTTCTGCCTTCACGCCTGTTTTCTCCAGTTCTTCTGCTGCTTTAACTGCAGTATGAACCATCATGCCGTAAGCGATAATCGTTACGTCGCTGCCTTCGCGGACAACGTTAGCTTTACCGATTTCAATTGTGTACTCGCCTTCTGGCACTTCTGCGCGGAATGCACGGTACAAGTTCAAATGCTCCATGAAAAACACTGGATCATTATCACGAATAGCTGCGATCATAAGACCTTTAGCATCGTAAGGGTTCGAAGGAATAACAACCTTGATGCCCGGCGTTTGAACAGCCAAGCCTTCCAGGGAATCTGTATGCAATTCAGCCGCTTTTACACCGCCGCCGAATGGCGTACGGAATACGATTGGCGAATTGTAGCGGCCGCCCGAACGGTAACGCATACGTGCCGCTTGAATAAACATTTGGTCCATCGCTTCATAAATGAAACCGACGAATTGAATTTCAGCGACTGGACGGAAGCCTTGAATACCCATGCCTACCGCCAAGCCGCCAATAGCGGATTCTGCAAGCGGCGTATCGAATACGCGCTCCTCGCCGAATTCTTCTTGCAAACCTTCCGTTACGCGGAATACCCCGCCGACTTTACCTACGTCCTCACCGAAGATAAGCACGTTCTCGTCACGTTTCAGCTCCACGCGCAATGCGTCGCGGATCGCTTCCAGCATATTCATTTGAGCCATTATCGTCAGATCCTCCCTCAATTTTGCTTTGTGCAAAATCCCATTTCAGCGTTTAATTATTGAAAGTCAGCCTTTTGCTCTTCCAGATGCTGAGGCGTCGATTCGAACATCGAGTCGATCAAGCCGGAAACCGTCATTTTCTCAGTCGCTTCCGCTTTCTTGATTTGCTCGTTAACGGTAGCTTTCGCTTCCTCTTTCACGCGGTTCGTATCTTCTTCCGTCCAGAGGCCTTTTTTCTCCAAATATTTGCCAAAACGAATAAGCGGATCTTTCAGCGTCCATTCCGCTTCTTCTTCTTTCGTCCGGTATTTCGTCGTATCATCGGACAGCGAATGCGGACGGAAACGGTATGTCAGCAGCTCGATCAGCGTAGCGCCTTCGCCATTGCGGCCGCGCTCAGCTGCTTCGGATACGGCTTTAATAACAGCAAGAACGTCCATGCCGTCTACTTGCACGCCTTTGATACCTGCGGCTACCGACTTATGGGCAACAGACAGTGCAGCTGTTTGCTTCTCGTAAGGTGTTGTGATCGCAAAACGGTTGTTTTGAACCACATAAATAACTGGCAGCTTAAATGCGCCAGCAAAGTTCAAGCTCTCGTAGAAATCGCCTTCGGATGAACCGCCGTCGCCTGTATACGTAATCGCAACGCGCTTCTCGCCACGTTTTTTGAATGCCATTGCAACGCCAGCTGCGTGCAGCACTTGTGCGCCGATAATAATTTGCGGCATCAGAACGTGTACGTCCTCAGGAATTTGTCCGCCGTGCTGGTGGCCACGGGAATACAAGAATGCTTGGTACATTGGCAGTCCATGCCATACGAGCTGTGGAATATCACGATAGCCCGGGCAGATAAAATCATCTTTATTAACGGCATACTCACTGCCGATCATGGAAGCTTCTTGTCCGGATACCGGCGCATAGAAGCCAAGGCGTCCTTGACGGCCCAAGTTTACAGCGCGCTCATCCCAAGTACGCGTAAATACCATGCGGTACATAATTTCTTTCAATTGCTCGTCAGAAAGCTCCGGCATCAGGTCCGGATTTACTACGTCACCGTCGAGCGACAACACGGACAACGGTTTTACGGGTTCCGTTTGAACTTCATATGGCAGTTTGCTAAGCAGTTTGCTCATTTTGAACGCTCACCTCAGTCATTATTATTTGAATATTACAGTGCTCTGTTATAGAATTATTATAAACCTGTTTATCGAAAATGGTCAAAGCAAAAAACAAAAAAACCGCTGTTTTTTCGCTTTCTCAACAGATTATATTAAGAAATTGTATATGTAACAGAGTTGAATATTCGGTATAACAGCATAATACAATAAGCGCTATCATTTTTTCGGCGGGGTACCTTACTATTGTTTACCCACAAGCCGGCAATTCCATTCAATTCATGGGGGATTCAGTGATGACAGATGAACGATATTTAAAACGCACCGTATTAAAAGAGACCATAGCCAGCCGTTATTTGCCGGAGGGCGAGCGCAATTTGCGCGTGTACCTCCCTCCCGGCTATAACGAATTGCTAAGCTATCCGGTCGTCTATTGTCAGGATGGCGAAGATTTTTTCAACTTTGGACGCATTGCGACGACTGCCAACCGGCTTATTCTTGATGAAGGCATCGAGCCGTTCATCATCGTTGGCGTCGATGTCGACAAGGCGCACCGCACTTCCGAGTATTCCCCGGACGGCGAGCGGCATGCCGATTATGTAAAGTTTTTCGGTGAAGAAATGCTTCCATTTATTGAAGGCAAGTATCCGGTACGCCGTGATCCGGATCAACGGGTACTGGCCGGCGACTCCTTGGGCGGGACCGTCTCCTTCCACCTGGCACTCACATACCCGCATCTTTTTACACGGATTATGTCGCTTTCAGGGGCTTATTACGACCGCTCCCGCGAAATTATGGAGAGTCAGACCGATCTTGGGCAGCTGGAGCTGTATATGATCGTAGGGCTGCAGGAAACTGCGTATGAGACGGATCGGGGGCCGATGAATTTCGTGGAGATCAACCGCCATGCACGCAAGCTGCTTACGGAGCGAGGGGCAAAGCTCTCTTATGCGGAAATGAACGGTATGCATCAATGGGGCTTCTGGCAGCAGGAGATTCCGGATGCTCTGATGTATTTTTTGGAAAAAGAGTAGTAGAGCGATGGTGCCGCGGGAGTCTGATGACTTTCGCGGCGTTTTTTGGCAGAGCTAGTTGCGGTGCATGAGGGCGTTGCGCGTGCTTCAGTTCATTGAGATCGCTGCGTGCTTGAGTTCATGGGATCGCTACGTGCTTCAAGTTCATTGGATTGCTGCGTGCTTGAGTTCATGGGATCGCTACGTGCTTCAAGTTCATTGGATTGCTAGTGCTTAAGTTCATGAGGTCGCTGCGCGCTTCGGTCCATGCTGCCGTTCTTGATTCCATTTCCTCCATCGCTAACACGATGATAATGGATCGAACCTTCGAAAAGTCAGCATGAACTCGAATCACTCCGCTCACTCACTCTTTAGCATGCTGTACCAAGATATCGCTACCACTTTAGCTCATATTGGATTCTTTGTTATCAAGCACCTAGCTTATACGAGGTTAGGGCCCGAACCTTCAACATGCCGACAAGAACTCGAATCACTTCCCTCAATTACTCCTGACGAACCACACACCAAGATCAATTTCACCGCACACACCTAACCATATTGCCGATAATGAACCATTCTTCATCCCACATTACCTTTACCGCCTCATCTTCCATATCCCCTGTGCTGCTAACGTTAGTGAACAGCGAACCTGCTTCGCAATATAGCGAAGACCAGTTCGCAAAATGTTACTCAAAACAGGCGGAATCGGGCGACTATCGAGCATTAGCGAAGAGAATTTCGCTGTTCGAGAAGCTGCGTTCACCAATTACGAAGTTTAGTTCGCTGTAGCCTCAGGCGACACCGCATAGCTATCGTATAACGAATTTTGCTTCGCTATTTTGCGAAGCAGATTCGCTAATTGCTAATTGCATGCAGTGGATTCTTCAATGCTTCTAGCATCTTGAATCTTGAATCCTGCTTCTGGCTTTTAGCTTTTAGCTTTTAGCTTTTAGCTTTTAGCTTCTAGCTTCTAGCATCTTGAATTTTGAATTTTGAATTTTGAATTTTAAATCTTGAAGCTGATTGCTCGGCCATGCGCAGACAAATACTGTTATCTGTCTGTTCGCTTGGTGTTGGGGATTAGCGTTCTTAGGCCATAACATCGCCCTTTAGCTTTTAATAAGTTAGACAGCGAACCTACTTCGCAATATAGCGAAGACCGGTTCACCAAATGTTACTCAAAACAGGCGGAAATGGGCGACTATCGAGCATTAGCGAAGAGAATTTCGCTATTGGAGAAGCTGGGTTCACCAATAGCGAAGTGTAGTTCGCTGTAGCCTCTGGCGACACCGAAAAGTTATCCTACAGCGAACTTTGCTTCACTCTTTTGCGAAGCTGGTTCGTTAAACGCTTTAACCGTGACCATATGGCAGCTGGTTCGCTAATTGCTAGGGCTATATGACGGACAACTACCATCATCAAGCTCCACCTATTACCCGCTTCCATGCTGCCAATGGACCGCAGGGTTAATTTGAGAAGTATTAGGGAAATGTAATACTGACTAAGGAACTGCACGGATGCCCAATTTGGCCGTTCGTACTTGCAGCCTTACATAACCTATCACAGGAGGAAACAAGATGAATAAGAAATGGTATTCGGTTGCCCTGATCGCCATAATCGCAGTCATGCTCGTACTTGGCGGCTGCGGTAAAAGCACCAACAACAATCAGCCCAACAACGGTGGCGGAGCTGCTGGCGGAAATGCAGGCAACGGCGGTGGCGCCGCAGGCGGCACACAAAACATTACCATCAACGCTGAGAACTGGAAGTTTGATCAGACTGATATCAAATTAAAGGTCGGCGACAACGTCAAGCTGACTCTTAAAAATAAAAGCGGCAACCACGGTCTCGAAATTCCGGACCTGAAGGTTAATATCAAGGACGGCGAAACGGCAAACTTTACGGTAGATAAAGCCGGCACCTATGAATTCAGATGCTCGATCCAATGCGGCTCCGGCCACGAGGAAATGAAGGGCAAAATTATCGTGTCCTAGCCAAATTCCTCCCCAAATAAAAAGGAGATCTCGCAGCGCAAACATAACCGCCGAGACCTCCTTTTTATTTTTTACGCGCTGATATCAGGAGCATCATCGGACGTCTCCATTCATCCTGCATGCCAGGGACATCCCGCAGCTCTCTTAGAGGCTGGGGCTCTACCAATCCCGTAATTTCAAACCCAGTCTTGATAAGCGTGCTGACGTAGGTCGTCAACGTTGTATGATACTTTAAGACATTTTCGCCCAAAAACTCTGTTTCCCGATGCCCCTCGGTAAAATACTGGTCGATCGGCCAATGCTGCCGTTCTCCCTGCTCATCATAATGCCAATCCTGTTTGGCGTTAGCAGTAAATACTGGATGCTCCACTGAGAATACAAAATTTCCGCCGGCAGCCAAGCAGCGGTGAACGCTGCGGCAAATCCCGTCAAAGGATGCTAAGTAATGAAAAGCAAGCGAGCTTATGACTGCATCAAACGACGACGGCTCGAAATCTATCTCTTCAATTGAAAGACAAAGATATTGAACATTACCCTCGTCCGTCATCTTCCGCGCTGTCTGCAGCATCTTCTCGGAAATGTCCACGCCAACGACGTATGATGCTCCTTGCTCAAGCGCGTACCGGCAATGCCAGCCATAGCCGCAGCCCAAGTCAAGTACACGTTTGCCTTCGAAGTCTGGAAGCATTTTTTGCAGCGCTTGCCATTCCCCTGCTCCAGCAAGCCCTTTTTGAGATCGTTCCATCTGAGCATACTTCTGGAAAAAAACGTCATCGTCGTATTTGTTTTGTTTCACGAGTTTGCCTCCCGTTCGAAAATCCGGCTACACCGACAGGTCAGAACGAACTCGCTCTAAAAGTTTGGCACTGCCTTGCTCCACCAACTGATAGACCTCATCGAAATTGCCCGTATAATAGGGATCGGGAACGTCCGCTATATTGGATTCCGGCAGCAAACTCATGAACGTGAATATGCGTGCGCCGCTATCAGCAGCAGACGCATCATTCACCGCAGCACTTTGCCCCAACACTTGAAGGACATCTTTCTCGTTTTTCGTATCCATGCACACGATATAGTCGAATTGCTCACGGTCGCTTTTTGTAAATTGCCGTGCTTTCATTCCGCTGTAGGAAATACCTTTGCTGTCTAGCAGTTTGCGTGTTCCTTCATGCGGCGGATGTCCAATATGCCAATCCCCAGTTCCCGCCGAATCAATCGCAATGACCTGCTCCAGCCCCGCTTGTTCAACCATATTGCGGAATACCGCTTCCGCCATCGGTGACCGGCATATATTGCCAAGGCATACGAATAGTACGCGCGCCTGATCTGTCATGATGCGCTACCTTCCTTCTGAATGATTTTTTTCGTTAGCGACCTTCTAGGAAGCTTCCATTTGTAATGAACCGATAACATACGAAGTGTAATGATTATGACGAATAGGAATAATAGATCCACAGTCGTGTGGAACCAGCCTTTTCCGATTGCCAGACCTGCCAGCATCGCCCAGACCGCATAAATCTCATCTTTCAGAACGAGCGGCTTTCGTCCGGCCAGCACATCGCGGATAATGCCTCCCCCAATGCCTGTCAGCATGGCAGCGACCAGCACGGCGCTAATCGGATGCTGCATTTGCGTTGCGTAGAGCGCACCTTGAATCGCAAAGGCTGCAAGTCCAATCGCATCGAAAAAAGCCTCGCTTTTTCGCCAGGTTAGAATCCATCTTGCCGGAAGCAGAAAAGCAATCGTCATCGCAATAATGGCGATTTTGAACAAATGGCCCTGGCTCCACAACATCGTTACGGGCATGCCTATCAGCAAATTGCGCACGACGCCTCCTCCAAATGCTGTAACGAGGCCTAGCACGAATACGCCCAAGATGTCGTATTCCTCCTCCATCGCGACAACGGCGCCGCTGACTGCAAAAGCTACCGTCCCGATGATGCTGAATACGCCAAAAATATCAACTTCCAACTGATACTCCTCCGCTTCCGTATCCCGATCGCCCGAGTGGCGCATCGGTTGTGTCATTCCCCATTTTAGCCGCGGTTATTCGGTTTCGCAATGACAAGTTTGACGCAAATCGACATTTTCCACCTAATTGGGGACAACCTTCCTTGCAGACACGGCGCTTTGCAGCTATAAATAGCATTGTGCGGAAGCGGCTGTAGGCTTATACTGACAAAAGTAATTGTAAAAAGCATAGCCTTCGTTCGAACGAAAGGACGGTTTACCTATTATGAAACAACGTATATTGATTTTTACCGGGGGCCGGTTAGGCGACTGGGCGACGAAGCTGGTCCAGCCTCAAGATTATTTGATCGGCGCGGACAGCGGTGCTCTCTTCCTCATCCGAAATGGATTTACGCCAGATATCGCCATTGGCGATTTCGATTCCGTTACCGGGGATGAATTAGCGGAAATCCGCCTACATAGCAAAGCACTTATCGACTGCGACCCTATTGATAAAGATTTTACCGATACCGAAATGGCATTCCGTCGGGCTTTGGAGCAGCAGCCGTCGGAAATTGCGCTTATCGGCGCTCTTGGGACGAGATTCGACCACTCGCTTGCGAACGTTCATCTTCTATCCCTTGCACTGGAGCAAGAGGTCGCTGCCTCCATTATCGATGAGCATAACCAAATTCGATTGGCGCAGGGACCTCAGACACTTTCCTTGAACAAAGGCAATTATGCGCATGTATCTCTGCTCCCGTTGAGCCAGCAAGTGACGGGCATTTACTTAACGGGCTTTCAGTACCCGCTTGCTGACGCCACACTTCAAATCGGTCAATCGCTCGGTATCAGCAACGTCATACTTGACGACAGCGGTACGATTCGTTTTGCGGAAGGCATATTGCTCATCATACAAAGCAAAGACTAGGGAGCGGTTCTCGACTCCCTAGTCTTTTTAATTGGAGCTAGTTACACCAAATCTTCTCCCTTGGTCTCAATCTTCAGCCCCTCAACATGCTTGCGGCGAAGCTGCTTGCGGATCTTGCGGTTCTCCTTCGTCTCAAACACGATATCCATATCATAATCCTCGCCGGGATACAGCTTTTCTTTCGATATAGACAGCTTGAGGCGCTTCCGGTTGAACTTCATTTTCTCGCCTTGCACTTGGACAATCACTTCTCCGCGAGCGTCTGCGGCACGGTAGACGATGCCGATGCGTTTGAGCGGATAGATCCATACGGCATCGCCGACCTCCAGCTCTTTCTTTTTCAGAGCCACTGCTTCCTCTGTTGCCTCTGCCTCTGCCTTTGTCTCTGCTGCTCCTATTGAAGACTCTGCCGCTACCTCCTCTAGGCTAAAATAAGGCTTTAACTCCTGCTCCTGCATCTGCTTGGGCGAAGACAATATTTCATCCGTTGAGTTTCCAGCTAGAATACCCACAGCGGAAGGACGGCTGACTGTCAGCTGTTCTGCCCTTTGAAGCACATGCTCGGGCAGCCCGCAGCGTCTGGCAATGGCAAAAGCATGACTGTCTCCCGCTTCCCCCAGTTCCAGACGATAGAGAGGCCGCAGCGTCTCCGCGTCAAATGCCATTTTTGCATTCATGCAGCCCGCTGTTCGCGAAGCGAAGGTTTTGATCTCGTTAAAATGTGTGGTTGCCGCAACAAGCGATTTGCGCTGCAACAACTCTTCCAGTACCGCTATTGAAAGCGCGATTCCTTCGCTTGGATCGGTTCCAGCAGCCATCTCATCCAGCAGGAGCAGTGATCGTTCTCCCGCTGAATCCAGCATTTGCTTCAACACAGCCAGATGAGAAGAAAACGTGCTGAGCGACTGCTCAACGCTTTGCCCGTCCCCGACATCAGCAATAATCCCCTTAAACAGCCCGAATCGGCTGTCTTCCCCTGCCGGTGCAAGCAGACCGGATTGAACCATCGCCGCCAGCAAGCCGATCGTCTTCAAAGCGACTGTTTTTCCGCCCGTATTAGGTCCGGTAATAATCAATTGCTTCCAGCGCAGACCAAGCTCGACGGTCAGCGGTTCCACATTGCTGCCAAGCAGAGGATGGCGGGCTTCAACGAGCCGAATGACGGGATGGTCGCTAAGCGTCGTTTTCCGTCCATCATAGGATCGTGACAGCTTGCCTCTCGCCATAATAAAATCAAAGGTTGCCATCGCCTCCCGGTTGCCCTTCAATTGCTGTACATGCGCATCCGCCAGATCCGATAATCCGGATAAAATAACGGTCCGCTCTCGCTCCTCCTCAGCGGCCCAGCTTTGAAGCTCGCTTTGCAAATCAGCTACATCAATCGGCTCGACATAAAGCGTCTGGCCGCTTGCCGATTCATCCCATACCGTTCCCGGCACCTGCTTGCGAAGCTCGCGCTTGATTGCGATAACGGAGCGCCCGCTTCGCTTACTAATGAACGACTCCTGAAGCGCTGATTTGTATTTGGATAGAGCACCTTGGAGCTTGCGTTCGATTTTGTCTTCGACAACGATGATCTGACGGCGTACCGATGCCAGACCGGGGCTGGCTTGGTCCGTCAACCGGCCGAACCGGATGCAGCGTTCCAGCTCGCTCCGCAGCTCCGGGCAATCCCTCATGGAATCAGCGTAGCTGGCAATTGTCGGCGCCGTCTGCCGCTTGCTGTCCATGTAGCGCTTCATCTGTGCAATCGATACGAGCCAGATGAGCAGCTGTTCCAGCTCTGTTTCGTTGTAGACTCTTCCTTTGCCGAGCAGCGCCAGAAACGGATCGATGCCTTCCATGGACGACAGCGGAACGCTTGCCCCCGTCGCCAGCAGATCGGCTGCCTCCTGCGTCTCGGTTAGCCACGCCATTACCCGATTGCGCTGATTGCTAGGTTCCAGCTTTTCTGCCAGCATTTTGCCGCCAGGCGATACCGTATAGCCGATTAGCTTTTCCTTTATTTTGTCATACTCCAGTCGTTTCCATGTCGCTTCGTTCATTTGTACATTTCAGCTCCTTTTTTCATCTACAAACAAAAAAACAGGAACAGAACGCTATGCGCTCCATTCCTGTTCCATTTGTCAGCTCTCCCGTTAGATGCAAATGATAAGACGGAAATATAGCCTTTTTCTACTCTAGGCCTATCCCGTTCCGTATTTGCAAATGAAAAAAACCGTGCTCGAAAGAGCACGGTGATTGGGCCGCTGACTAATGTCATTTAGGCGGAATCCACATGTTCTTAACCCTTGGTACCGGAATTTAACATGGGACAAAGCAATATAAGCATGCCAATTCATATGAATTGAACAAGCCTAATGAAGCATCGCTTAGCCGGATTAAATCCGATTTATCCAATTTAGGAGTTAAGAACACCTGTAATCATTAAAATTTCCCCTTCCAAATGACAAATCAATTTCTCCCTTACTCTAATACAATTAAATGGATAAAGTCAACAGCAATCATTTGAAAAGCACCCGAATCAAAGACTCGCTTATCCGTTTCATGACACGGTAGCCGGCTTCCGAAGCAGTGGCAATGCCATCCTCATTCGGCCAGCAATAGCCATTGACCATGCAACTGCCGTCATCGTGAACGATAAGTTTGCCCAACAGCCCAACTACTGCCCATTCAGGTCTTTCTCTGCGAGGCGTGTAATCCATTTCCCCATCATAAAGCGGGTTAATCATCCGTTGTCCTTGCTCATCGATAAGCATTCTGCCAAAATCATCTCGGAGGAACATATCCTGCCACTGCAACTCGCAAGCATCGCCGATCATAGCTGGCGTTGCGCTAATGATGCCAAGCACATACTGATCCTCAGCAGTCGCAAGC
Organism: Paenibacillus gorillae; assembly: GCF_000513275.1. Taxonomy (GTDB): domain Bacteria; phylum Bacillota; class Bacilli; order Paenibacillales; family Paenibacillaceae; genus Pristimantibacillus; species Pristimantibacillus gorillae. The sequence continues at coordinate 41,147 of NZ_CBVJ010000034.1, forward strand.
CGTATCTTCTCTCCTTCAAGGGTAACAAAATAACCGGCATCGATTGCTTCCCCGCTGACCGTCTCGAACATTTCCGCGTAATCTGCCGCTGTCGGACTTACGACAGCTCCGTCGAGAAATACATTGCCGTTAGGTCCATCCAGCACAATCGAGTTCAAAGTTGGACCAACAGCCAAACCGTTCGCAATATGGAATGAGTTCGGAAACCGTGCCGTGCCGTTCTCGCCCATAATATAAGCGCCAGTTAAACCACCCGTATTGGTATTGCTTCCCCCGGCAAATGAGTTTATTGCGTCAGCGACGGTACCTGCCCCGAATGTGACAGAGTTATCGCCGCTCGCTATCGTACCGTTCCCTGAAGCATGGGAGCGCATACCCGATGCAAGAGTAAATGCCCCCGCCGCTGTAGACTCGCTTCCCGTTGCTTGCGTGTTAAAGCCGAGTGAAAACGAGTTTTCCCCGCCAGCTGTTGTTCCATTTCCTTGTGCATGAGAATTTACACCATTCGCTTGTGTACCAAGCCCTTCAGCGTGACCACGGAAACCATTCGCAATCGTTCCTTCTCCTTCTGTATGGGAGAAGTCTCCGTTGGCCTGGCAGTTCATACCTTCAGCGTGAGAAGCCAGACCCGTTGCTTGTGAGCCTCGACCTTCTGCATGCCCATCTGCTCCGCTTGCCACTGTTCCGGTGCCTTCTGCATGAGAGGAATTTCCAGTCGCCTGCGTGAACGAGCCTTCAGCGTGCGCAGCGTCCATCGTTGCTTGTGTGTTAAAGCCTTCAGCGTGGGAATTGCTGCCTGTTGCCTTTGCTCCTCCTCCCTCCGCATGGGCATTAAGATTGCTGGCTACTGTATCGGCTCCTTCTGTATGAGCATTACTGCCGCTGGCTGTCGTTCTGGCACCTTCCGCATGAGCATTGCCGCCGCTGGCTGTCGTGGTGTCTCCTTCCGCATGAGCGCCGCCGCCGCTGGCTAACGTGTTGTTCCCTTCGGCATGAGCGCCGATACCACTTGCTGTAGTGTTATTCCCTTCGGCATGGGCGCCATCGGCACTAGCTGTAGAATTGCTGCCCTCCGCGTGAGAGTTATTGCCAATGGCTGAGGTGCTGTTGCCTTCTGCATGACTGTTATTCCCGTTAGAGACTGACTGATTCCCCTCTGCATGAGAAAACTCTCCGTTTGCTACCGTCATGCCGCCTTCGGCATGAGCGCCATGACCATCTGCCAGCGTTCCTTCACCTTCTACGTGAGAGGCTTCCGCGTTTATAGTCGTCAGTGTATTTCTTCCTTCAGCAAATGAGCAGGCTCCCAGCGCGACAGCGTTACAGCCTATGACAAGGGGAGGCCCTTGCGGCCCTTGCGGCCCTGTCGCTCCAGGCGCTCCAGGCGGTCCGGCAGGCCCTTGCGGTCCAGAAACTCCTTCTGAAATGATGATATCCAGTTGGTTTTTAATATTCAGAACCAATACATAGATTTCATTAATCTTCGTTTCAATCGTTTCCATTCTCGTAATAGCTGCTCCTACCATGATGATGAAGACGTTCATCGTAACAGCCATTGCAACATTAATCGTATTAAATAGATTGGATTGTCTAAGCATCAATTCAATAATGGATGATCGTATCGCATGCTCGCTTCTATTCGAACAATGACGTTGAATCCACTCATTGATGGTAGACATCATTTCATTCTGTTGTTCGACTGCAGCCTGTTCTCCAGACATTGCTAACGGAACTATGGCACTCCATTCAGTTAATGCGCTTTGTAATAATTGAAGCTGCTTCTTAGAAGCTTTAATCGAAGTACAGGATCTTGCTCTAATTACCTTGCAGCATCTAAAACGTTTATGAGGATGAAACCGCCTTAACTTTTTCTTTTTCAATTTATGCTTGCTAGATTTTTTCTTCGATTCAGGACAGCCCATTGATTCCCGCCACCTCCTAAATGTCTGTGACATCATATTCAGAAGTGTGCGAATAAACTGTTTTTCAGCCTAACGGCTTAAGATATTCATACTGTCATGGGATCATAGCCTGGAAAAATCTCATCTTAACCTAACCGGATATTTGCTGACCTCAATTAAAAAACCTTAAAACAGCCGCTGGTTAACCTCTTAACCAACGATCATTCTAAGGTATATTCTCACAGAGCTATAGATTGGCCCGTCTTCGCGAACCTTGCGCAGTCTGGCAACTGATACTGCTTTCTTAAATCGATATCATGAGACATATGCGTAAAATAAACGGATCCCGGTGTCCAGAGCTTTATAAGCTCCAGCGCCTCGGTAACATCGTAGACCGATCTCGTCTCATAAGCAAAATCTTCTTTATAGAAGCTGGTTCCAAGCACGAGCAAATCGAGGCCGTAAAGCGGCTTCTGCTGTTCCTCCGTCATGCCGATCGCATCCGAGCAATACGCCCAGCTGTATGCCTTCGACAGATGATCGAATCGATAGGCGTAAGAATAACCGTTCTTGCCATGGTTTACCCGCCAACAGGAAATCTGCCATTCCCCAAGCTGCATCGGTTCGTCGTTTGCAGTGAACTGAATTTGACGATGAAGCCACGGAAAACGCTCGTTGATTTCCGCAATAACCTCTGCCGGAGCAAAGGCTTGCCCGGTTTTACCCAGCCATCTGCATGCATCCGCCCATTCCACAAGCCCGCCGATATGGTCGAAATGGGCATGGGTGAGCAATATTTGATCAACTGTCCGCAAGCCTGCCGACTCCATTTGTTTACCCCAGTCAGGACCGCAATCGATCAGCGTCGTTCCGCTGTCGGCGTCCTCAATCTGAACCAGCGAACGAAATCTGCGGTTTACACCGCCGTCTTCCGCTCTCGCTTCCGAGCAAACCTCGCAATCGCAGTATACACGAGGCACGCCCATCGAATCGCCCGTACCGCGGAAAATCAGCTTCGTCATATTGGCAGCAGCTCGACTTGCTCCATTCCACGGAGCTGTTCCATCATCGCCAGCCAAGCCTCTGGCTTGTTAGGCAGTGCCGAATAGTAACCTTCCAGAAATGCGACTACAAGTGCAGCCGGAATGGAAGTCCGGTCTTCGTCAGCCGGCAGGAAGCTGAGATTCAAGCCCTCAACCGCTCGACCCTCATGATCCCAGGACGGGTGAACATAGTTGATTGCCAATTGTTTATAGCCCATATGTGAGAGCACCTCGCGGCGCACGAAAGGGCTCATCGGCGTCACACCGCCAAAGCCATGCTGCTCTTCGCTGCCATAAGGATTGTAGATTTCCGCAAACATGCCGATGGGTTCTGTTCCGGATTGCTCTGCAAGCCGGGCCAGATCCTTCTCCCTGCTGCGCATCAGAAAACGGCCGATCCCTTTGGAATGCTCGCCAATAATCGTAAAGTCCGTCATTGCGACGCGAAGGTCGGGGTAATAGCGGTATTCGGTCGAACCTACAACCTCACCGTTCTCCACAGCGACATAGACATGAATGGCCGGGTCCTCCAAAGGCTCCTTCCAGAGCTCATAAGCGAGAACTTCCTCCGGCGGAAAAATACGTCCCAGCAGCTTGTGAAGCTCTGCAAAATAAGGGTCCTCGATCGAGGTAATACGATGGTAGATCATAACTTAAGCTCCTCTCTGATGTTCCTTATTCCGAATATGTAGTAAACGGATTTCTCCATTCCATAAGTACGGCATAATTGCCGGATTGCTCATCATCCAAATAATTGGCGGCAATGCCAACTGGCGTCCTGCCGCAGCGCAGCAAGAAATTGATGACCGGATCCTGAAGCTCGCCTGCCATAACCCGGTCGACATATTGATCTGGCGTAAGCTCGGCAGCATGCAGATGGTAACCAGGCATCCGGCCTGCGCCAAGCAACCTGCTTAGACCAAGATGCACAACCGTCTCATACATGGACTGCATCAGCCACTTCCCGATACCAGTCTTCCGGTATTCCGGTATGACGCAAATGTCAGCGACGTACAGAGTATCCCCGTTCGGATTATGATTGCGGATATAACCGTTATCCGTTATCGTTTCCCAGCTGTGATCATGGCCATAATCCTTCATGTCAACCATTAACCCGGTCATGGAGCCAACAATGCGTCCGTCTATTTCGGCGCACAAAGCACCTTGCGGAAATCGGCTAACATGCTCGATCATCTGATCCCTGCTCCACCAGAGCTCCTCGGGATACGGGGGAGGAAAGCTTTCCCGCTGCACGTCGATCATAGCCTCGAAGTCCCGCTCCGTGTACTGGCGAATCACCGCTTTAACAGGTGTCCCGTTAAATACATAGAAGCTTTTACGCATCTCATTGTCCTCCTTCGCGCTGACTCTAGGACCAATCGGAATAGAGATCAGTGCGACGGTCGCGCCAAGTCGTTACCGAACCGCCTGCACGCACATCCTCCAGCAATTGCAGATCCAGATCCGCAACGACAAGCATATCGTCGTTAATTATGCCTTCGCTCAAGATACCGGCTGGCGGGAATGGTATATCATTCGGCGCAATAATTGCCGCTTGCCCGAAGTTCGCGCGCATGAAATCAACCTTGCGCAGCGCTCCAACCGTACCTGTCGTTACGATATAGATTTGATTTTCCACTGCACGCGCATGGCAGCAATAACGAACACGATAGAAGCCATGTCTGTCATCCGTGCAGGATGGGCAGAAAATAACGTCCGCCCCTTTGGCTCTCGCCATACGGACGATTTCCGGAAATTCAATATCGTAGCAGGTCAACATGCCGATCGTTCCGAATTCCGTCTCAAACACCTGCAGGCCGTCGCCCGGCGTCATATTCCATTCTGAAACCTCTGTAGGTGTCAGATGGATTTTCGGCTGCCGGTCGATCTTGCCGCTGGGATGGAACAGATGCGCCGTATTTTGCCATCTGCCCTCTCCAGCTTCCACAACATGCGTGCCCCCGACAATATACATATTGTATTCAGAAGCGAGCGACTGGAACAGCAGCTCATAGCGATCCGTAAACTCGGGCAGTCTGCCGACCGGCAGTGCTTGACCGTCCTCATCCCCGATTGACAGCAGCTGTGTCGTCAAAAATTCCGGAAACAATAGAAACTGCGTTCCATATTCCGAAGCATTCCGCACATAGTGCGTAACTTGCTCGGCGAACTGCTCGAAGGAGCTAATATCCGCCAGTTGATATTGCACTGAAGCTACCCGATATTTCATGAATCCCGTTCCCCTTTACTTCCGCTGCTTGAACTGAATGGCAATCGTCGTTCCGAGATCCGGCAAGCTGAATACATCGATTTTGCCTTCATGCAAGTCAACAATCCGCTTCGCGATGGACAGGCCAAGGCCAACACCGCCTGTTGCCCTGCTCCTTGCGCCGTCTACACGATAGAATCGCTCGAACATATGCGGAATCTCGTTTTCCGGAATGCCGATCCCCTTATCCTTCACTTCGATTTTAACGATGTTCTTCATCAGCGATACGGACACCTCGATAGGGTCCTTGCTGTATTTGATCGCATTATCGAGCAGAATGACAAGCAGCTGTCTAATTTTATCTTTATCGCCGTACATCCTTACGACTTTGGACATCGCCTTCACCCGAATCGGGCGCTGGAACGTCGTCTGCAGCATGCCGGCCAATTCGTTCACCACATGTACCACGTCGAACAGCTCTTGGCGCAGCCAATCCTCCTGCTCCGCTTCTGCGAGCATAAGCATCGACTTCGTCAAGCTCTGCAGCCTCGTCGTCTCGCGATCAATCGCTTCGATCGCTTCATTCCGGATGTTCTCATCATCACGGCCCCACCGTTTCAGCATGCCCGCATAGCTGCTGATGACCGTAAGCGGCGTTTTCAGCTCATGGGACGCATCGGCAACAAACTGCTTTTGCCGGGCAAAGGTCCGGTCCAGCCGTTCGATCATTTGATTGAACGCCCGAACGAGCTGCTGCAGCTCTGCCGATTCCTCTTGGCTGGACGTCTCAATTTTACGAAGCTTGCCGCTTCGGTCGATTTCACGCATCGTATTGACCATCTGCTGCATTGGCGCGGTTAGGCGCGAGGTGAACCAGTACGTACCGAAGATCGCAAATAAAATGGCGCCAACACTCGTAACAGTTAATGCAGCCACTAATATTTGCAAATAGTCATCAAGCTCGTTAAGCACCCGATTCACTTCCAGCATCGCCACGATATCGGGACCGTTGAAGATTGGAACGCGCATATAGAGAATACGCTCGTTGCCTTTGGAGATCATTCCGGTATCATGCTGCCGCTGAAACGATACAGGCAAGTTAAGCAGTACCGGGTCCGAGCCAGTTATGTTAACAACCTTATTATCCGGCTGCACGATCCGGATCATTTCATTTACATTATAATACTCACTCAGCAAATCGGGATCATAGATCCCTTTTCCATGCTGAATGAGCGGATTTTCCAACATGAGGTTCACTTTATTTCCGATTACCCGTTCTTCGCTTTCCGTCGTTATCTTAATCACGTAGAAATAGACGAAAATATTAAATAAAATCAGGATGAAGATGAGCCAAAAGATCGTAAACAGTGTAAACCTTTTGCGCAGCGTCATGCATCTGGCTCCTTAATCATATAACCTACTCCGCGAACGGTATGAATCAGCTTATGCCGGTACCCCTTGTCCAGCTTTTGACGCAAATAACGGATGTACACATCGACAAGATTCGTCTCGCCAATAAAATCATAGCCCCATACTTCAGATAAAATGTCCTCACGGGATTTTTCCACATTTTTATTCTCAACCAGATAGACGAGAAGCTCGAATTCCCGCGGCGTCAGCTCGATCACGATTTCTTTGCGGTACACCTTACGGGTGCGAAGCTCAATCGTCAAGTCGCCTACTTTAATCTGGTCTGAACCTTCGGACTCCTTCGGATACTGCTGGAATATGCGTAAAATGTTGCGGACGCGCGCCAGAAGCTCCTCCATTGCAAAAGGCTTCGTAATATAATCATTGGCGCCATGCTCGAAGCCGCTCACCTTGTCGGGAACGGTATCCCTCGCCGTCAGCAAAATAACCGGCACCGGGTTTCCCGCCTGCCTCAGCCTTCTGAGCACCTCGATACCGTTCAGCTCTGGCAGCATAACATCCAGCAGCACGAGCTCCCAATCACCGGACGAAGCCATTTCGTAACCGGTTCTGCCGTCTGCCGCTGAGCCGACCGTATAACCTTCATGCTCTAGCTCCAGCTGTAATACGCGGGCAATCCCCGCTTCATCTTCGACAACTAATACGCGATCGCTCATCTCGATGTTCACCTGCTTCCCTAATTGTCCTATAGACTCTTTTTTTCTTCATCATAATGAAGCTAATATTCAAATGCAAGCAGCCCGGAGGTAACCAGTTGCCCACCATACTAATAGTTCGCAGCACCCCGGCCAAGTAGGACCGTAGGTCACCCGTATAATTATAACACGGATTTCTTTTGTGTTGTATGGAGCACCCTTTCAAGGCCGGATAGTACCGGTTTTAGCGCTTTCTCCAGAGGCTTGCGAAGAGCTGTATCTTCCGTTGCCCAGCGGCCGGACCATAGCACTTGAAGCCATCGTTCCTGCGGCAGAAGCGGTATAACCGCTTGCGGATTGTCCGGCAGCATCGCTATCCATTCCAAGCGCCGATTGAAGCGGACAGACTTATTCGCAAGCCAGAGCAGCTTGTCTCCCCGTGCTTCGAGCTCAACTTTCAGCCGGTACAGCCGTTGTAATGTTTCATTGCTCCATCTTGAAGGATAAGGATCGGCTACAACATACACGAATTGGCAGGACTCCAGCAATCTCCAGCCCTCCACTTCTCCAATCCCCGTCAAACTGCCCATGTCCAGCAGCGTAATGCCTGTCTCGGCTTCTTGCCATAGCTGTCTTTCCAGTTCACCATGCTGCGCTTGGAAAAAGGGCCCGCGCTGCGCCAGCCAGCGTACCGGCCCCGTATGCCATTCCATAAAACCGCCGGATTTTTCATTTGCCTGTTGCTTTGTGCCCACATCAAGCAGCGTCAGCCATTCTGGCTGAGCGGATGGGAATTCTACCGCCGTAACGGCAATTCCCTTTCCCGCTAGCAGCTTCGCAGTCGTAATGGATGCGAAGGTCGCACCCGCTCCCGGAGATAACGAGACGAATGCGGCTCGTACTTGCCGATTTGACTGCGTCATTGGACTTTGCAACACGGAATAGAAGTGTGGAAGACTGCCTCTATCCTGATCATAATCATCCGTTCGCAGCCGAATTAAAGCGGCTTCTACCTCGGACATGGAAAGCGGCCGGTTTTCTTCCTTTTCCTGCGTCATTTTTCCTAAAAGCGATTTGAAGGCAGCCGGAACATCCGGCTGAAGCTGCATCATAGGATCAAGGCGGCTCACATGCCGGCCTGAAGGGAAATAAGTCCCGCCGCTTAATAAATAATAGAGCATCGCGCCCAGTCCATAAATATCGGTTCGGGGACCGCTTTGTCCATTAGGGCTGGCCTGCTCAGGCGCATTAAAGCCGGGCGTTCCGAGCAATGCTGTATCCTGTGTTGATCCGTTCTTGAATTGACGTGCAATGCCAAAATCAATTAACCGGACATGCCCGTTCTCCTCCAGCATCACATTGGTCGGCTTCAAATCGCGATGAATGATCTGCGGTGTCTGCCGGTGCAAATACGAAAGGGCCGAGCCTAGCTGTATCGCTATGTCGAGCACCTCGGAGAATGGCAGTCTTTGCCCGTTCCGTTCAAATCGGCGCTTAACGGTCTCCCCTTGTATGTAGTCCATAATGATCACATCTGCATGCCACTCCGGAATCGTGAAGCAATCGACGATTAGCGGAAGATTAGGATGGTTGAGCCGGGCAAGCATCCAGGCTTCTTCTGCATTGGAGCTTTGCTGACTGCCATTCCAGCTCGCCGAAGCAGCCGTAACTTTTACCGCTCGCAGCTTGCCATGAAGCTTGGTATCCTCAGCTGCATATACCGCTCCCATCCCCCCGCTGCCCAGCTTTTCCAGCAAGCGGTATCTATCGTTCAACAGTATGCCTGCGTCTATCTTACTCCAGTCTTTTTCCATGCTTCGTGATCCTCCTATTTTTGGCCACAAAAAAATCCCGATTCACAGTAGGGCCCTCTTCATAGAAGTAGGCAACTGCAAATCGGGATGCTTTCCCGCGCTCATATAAATTGATTTTAACATGATGGAGGGATCGTTTTCCAGTTGCATTTTTTGTTTGAAAATGCAGTGCCGACTGTCTATTGAATCGCAACATGTTGCGCTTCACCCAGCAGGAAATAATGACCGTTTGACAACTGTAAGTTTAGTTACTATACTAACTCCATGGACAACAATAATAAACACGAAGCCCCGTCGCTCACCCACAGCTTTGGCCGTTTGATTTTGCAGCTCCGCAAGCTGGAGCGCCAGCCCCGTACCTTTGAGGGCATTGGGCCGCTAACGCCCAGCGAAATGCATACGATTGATGCGATCGGCCCGGAAGGCAGCGTGCTGATGAGCGAGCTGGCGGCCCGTCTTGGCATTACGAAGGGCGCCGTAACCCAGTTGATTGCCCGTCTGGAATCGAAAACGTTAGTCGTCCGTTCCATGCATCCTACAGATCATAGAAGTACGCTAATATCGCTAACTGTTCAAGGAAAGGCCGCCTATACGATGCATGAAGAGCTACATCAAGCATTTTACAATCAATTACAGACGCAAATGAGTCCGGAAGAAATTGCGGTTTTCGCAAAAACGATAGATAAATTTATATTTGCGCTGGATCATTAATTTTTTTTACCTATTTAGTTTAGATACTATACTATTTTTTCGAAAAAGAAGCGAGGTTATGCCCACCATGGTTACACCTGACTCCCTGCTGCCTGTGGCTTCCGGACGACAACTAATGATCGCGATTGCGATGGGCGCCTTCCTTTCTCATTTTACGGCTGGGATCGTGAATGTATCCCTTCCCCATTTTGCCTATAGCTTCAATAGTCGGCTTGATACGGTGCAATGGATTACGACAGGCTACTTGTTAGTCATTACTATGCTGCTGCCGCTGATGGGCAAGCTCGGAGACCGATTTGGCTCTGCCCTCATTCACAATGCCGGACTCGGCCTGTTTACATTAAGCTCGCTGCTTATAGCCTTCTGCCCCCAGCATCTACTCACTGCTTGCATTCCGCTTTATCCAGGCTATCGGAGCAGCTATGTTCCAAGCCACCAATATGGCATTGGTTGCAAAGCTGATGCCTGCGGAGAAACGCGGACAGGCGCTCGGTATCATCAGCGGGGCAGTTGCGATAGGCGGAATGGCAGGACCTGCTGCTGGCGGCCTCATTGGTCAGAGCTTGAGCTGGCACTGGCTTTTCTTAATTCAAATTCCGTTTGTAGCCATCGCCTCGTTGCTGGCCTTTCGTTTCATCCCTTTATTGCACCATAGAGCAGACCGTAATAGTTCCTTCGATGTCACGGGAGCGATGTTGTTCATGAGCGCAATTGGATTGCTTGTTGCAGGGCTATCTCGCAGCGGAATGGAGAACGGCATACTGAGAGCTTCATTCTTTTATACGGGAGGTACCGGTCTGGCCGCTTTAATCGCCTTATTCTTGTGGGAGCGAAAGCATCCCGCCCCCTTTCTTCCCATCCGTGTCTTCGCTACTCCTGCCGTGTCTATTGGATTGCTGATTAGCACGGTAACATTCATGGCGGCGAATACCATTGTCGTCAGTCTTCCCTTCTTTTTCTACGGCTTATCTGGCTATTCATCTTCATTCATAGGACTGCTGATGACCATCTATCCGGCATGTCTCGCTATTGCAGGCCCAATCGCAGGTCGTTGGTCCGACTGTATTGGCTCGCGCCGACTCCTGCTCATTGGGCTATTGAGTATGGGCAGCGGAATAGCAGTACTCGCAGTGACTTTAGCAGATTTTCCAATGATATCCGCTATTGCCGGACTTGCGCTTTGCGGGTTGGGAATGGCGCTTATCGCCTCTCCAAACATGAACTTCATCATGAGCCATACGGCAAAAGAGCATATTGGTTCAGTTGGGGGCTTGATCGCCTTAACACGCAATCTAGGTCTGGTCATCGGGGCCTCAATAGGACTTGGTACTGTAAAGGGTTCTTCAATAGGAGAGCGGAATTGGACGCTTTTCCATTTGGTTATGATCATACTCATCGGTCTGTGCATTATATTAATGACATTAATTATTTGGAACACAAGGCAACAAGCGGCGAAACGTTCAATACCTTTATCTCATCGCAACATAGTTGACTAACTTTACTTCCAGGAGGAAATTATGATGAAAGATCAAATACTCGTTGTCGGAGGCTACGGGCATGTAGGACAAATAATAAGCAAAGCATTGGCCGCAAGTTATCCAGGAAAGGTCTATGCGGCCGGGAGAAGTATAGAAAAGGCTGCTGCGTTTAGCCGTTCTACCGGAGGGCGCGTTCTTCCGATGCAAATCCAGATGAATAATTCTATCGATCCAGAGCAGTTGCAGCCATTCAAGCTGGTCGTTATGTGTCTGGATCAACAGGACGATACTTTTGTTCGGCTATGCTTAAGTCTCGGTATCCACTACATAGATTTATCCGCAAAAGATGCTTTTCTATCTCAAGTGGAAGGGTTGAACGAGATGGCAGCGGCTTCTGGGTCAACGGCTGTTTTGAGCATCGGGCTCGCCCCAGGATTGACGAATCTTATGACAGCCCGAGCTATGCTGGAGTTGGACCATGCCGATTCCGTTGATATTACGATCATGCTGGGGCTGGGAGACCGTCATGGCCAAGCCGCAATTGAATGGACAATCGATAATCTGGCTGAGGATTTCGAGATTGTACGGGACGGACGCAAAACCATGGTCAAAAGCTTCACAGATGGCAAACGAACGGATTTAGGAGCTGATATAGGCTGGAAAAAAGCGTACCGCTTCAACTTTTCCGATCAGCATGCTCTCATGCGGACATTGCACTTGCCGTCGGTTACAACACGCCTTTGCTTTGACTCTTCCCTAGTCACCGATTTGCTTGCGGTCTTGAAAAGCATTGGCTTGACCCGGTTATTACGGCTGCCATCCACTCGCCGATTCGCAGTTGTCATGTTCCGAAAGCTGCGGATTGGTTCGGATAAATATGCGGCGAAGGTTGAGGTTTGGGGAAGCAAGTCCGGAGAGGCTGTACATGTAGAATGTCTGCTCCATGGCCACAATGAAGCGCAAATCACAGGTAAAACTGGAGCCGCGATCGCAGAGCTGCTGCTGAACGAGAACTGTTATCCTGCGGGGGTGTATCACAGCCATGAGCTGATCCAACTAGACACGCTGCTGCCGGCTATACAAGATGAATTTCACTTTGAAGTTAAAGTGAACAACCGGAAGAGAATGACATTTAATGGAATTAATTAAACTAAGGAAGAGCTGTAACTCCTATAAACAGCAGTAGCAACTGTTGATTACAGTTTACTGATTGCTAGGACTGCGGCAACCTGTGATTACCGTTCGATGACCACTATTGCTACGGCAATGTATGTTTAAAGTTCAATGTTCACTATTGCTACGGCTACGTATGATTTACAGCTCAATGGATGCTACTGCTACGGCAACGCATGACTACAGTTCGATGGCTGCTGCTACGGCAACGTATGATTACAGTTCATGTCTACTAAGACTTCGGCAACAACTGTCTATTGCTAACCGCGACAAGTATTAAACTATTCCCGCCAAAAACAGCACCTAACAGCTTCAGTCATCAGCTAACCCCCATAATACTAGTTATAAACATACAACGAACCTGCTTCGCTGTTTAACGAAGCTAAATTCGCTAAACACGCGACTTTGAGCACACAAAGTACTATAGCGAACCCTTCTTCGCTATTCGTGAACTTAGGTTCTCGGATAGCGAAATCAAGTTCGTTGTTGACTCTCCATCCATCATTTTGCGGCTATTTTATCTGTCTCCAGCGAATATCGCTTCGTTATTTAGCGAAGCAGGTTCGCTGGAGACTCGCCGTCCTTCATTCTCCTGCATTTCAGCTGTCAACAGCGAATGCCGATTCGCTAATAGCGAAGCAGGTTCGCTGGAAGCTGATAACGTGTGCCCTGCAAGCGCACAATAAATCTAGGGCGTGTCTGAAAACCCGTTCAGTGGCACCTTTCACCGCCTTTCCGCCCCCTGCTTCGTTCCGTTTGCTTGACGTACCCCCGGGTACGCCTTCACAAACGCGACTTGCATGGAACGAAAATTCGGCAATATTTTCTACCCTCAGAATTCTCAAACACACCCTAAACAATCAAAAAAGACGGACATCAATGTCCGCCCCTCCAATTTCTCTATTCAAACCGCATTATTTCTTAATCAAATGCAGCGTAATCTCTTCCCGGTTGTGAAACAGCTGCCGGGACTGCTCAATGATGAACGAGGTAGACAGTCTTTCCTTCACCTCGCGGATCGTCTGCAGCGGCTTGCGGTGCATCAGCTTCACGGTAATGACAGCTGTTGCATGACGTGCAAGCGCCGGCTCCAGATCCAGCACAAGCCTGCACATTTGCATTGGGCTCCAGCTCATGTCGCAGACGAGAAGGTCGAACGTTCCTGGCCCAAATTTTACGTCGGAAGCGTTCTTTTTCAAATAAGTGAGTGACGGATGACCCTGAAGCGACGGGTGCATGTCGCCGGGATCAATAGCAGTTACTTGCAATCCACGCTCCAACAGCAGCGATGTCCAGCCGCCGGGAGCTGCGCCGACATCTAACGCGCGGCGATATGACGAATAATCGAGTCCAAACTCCCGCTCCGCTTCCAAAAGCTTGAATTTGGCACGGGAGATTTGCCCTTCCTCCCGTTGAAAACGAACAGCGCCGCCAGGCCAATCGGACAGCATGTCCGACGGCTTGCCGATTCCTACGTCGATCGTATTCTCGCCCGCGAAGATTGCGATAATGAAATCCGGCTGCTGAAACACCAATTCTGCGTTCAGCTCCCCCAGAACGGCATCAAGCGCACCTTTCGTATCGGCTGTCGAATAGGAAAAGCTCGTCGTTTTCGCTTTTCTCACGTGAATCGATACACGCTTGTCCGACAAAATAGACTCCGCCCCGCGGATATATTCCGATAGCGCCTGCAAATCATCCGCATCGCCTTGAACGGGAATGCTGTGGTCTATCGGCTGCATATGCCGGAGGAAGGTCGGACGATTGTTCTGAATCGTTGCGACCGTCTCCTCCTGCGTAAGCACCGTATCAAATCTAAAAATCTCTCCGGCGATTAGCTGCGAAACTTTCACTTCCGGCAGCAGCCGCCGAAGCTCTTCTATTGCATAGGGTGAATACCCTTGGTTAGCCGTGCCAATCCATTGGCTCACGCCAACACCTCCATCTGTGATCGACCGACCTTCCGACCGCCGTCATACTGCAAAACACCGCACTGCGAAAGCTGCGGGCGGTGCGGCAGTTCCATTTAAGATCTTTTTGCAATTTCCTCCAACAACGACGATGGCATCGGACCGTTATGCAGCTTCAGCTCTATCGGCGCATTCGAGGAAAGCATATGATACATCTGCATTCTTCCGGCCGCGCTGGACGTATGCAAATAGACTTGCTCGGGATATTTTCCCGTTTCGACCAAATAGCGCACGACCTCGTAGCCTGTAGGCTCGTTCCAGCCCAAATCATAATCCAATGACAAAATGCCGATCGACTCCGAATCGATCAGCAGCTTGCATTCCTCCGCGTTGCGGGCCAGGACAAAGCCTGGCGGGCAGGTTCTGTAATCATCCAAGTAAACATGAATCATGATTGACTCCCCCATTCGCGCATCAGATTCAGTTGCGTTTCGTAGCTTCCGTCCTCATCTGGAGGCGTTTCCAGAACAAATGGCACATCAATCAATTGCGGAAGCGTCAGCATCCATTTCATCGCTTCTTCTCCAATATACCCTTTGCCGACCGGCGCATGACGATCTCTTCTAGAGCCCAATGGAAACAGCGAATCGTTGAAATGAACGGCAGCTACGTCGCCCAACACTTCCAGACGCTCCCCAGCTGCCAGCCATTTCTCGTCCCGCGCTCCTTGCCACATGCCGCTGGCGAACATATGACAGGTATCCAGACAGTAAGCGAGCTGTTCTGGACGCTGGCATAGCTTGCGAATCTGCGCCAATTCCTCAAACGTCGTTCCCATGAACGCATGCTCGCCGGACTGAATTTCAATCAGCAGCTTTGCTCTGCCATTCCATCGGGAGGTAACATCGTTAAGGGTATGGATAATCGATTGATAGCCTTGCAGCGGTTCTGCGCCTTTATAGATTCCGAAGTGAACGACTACACCGACAGAACCGCATGTATCGGCAATATCGAGATCATTCAACAACGATTCCACGACCCGCTGCCGTGCTGCTTCTCCCTCAGCCGCCAGATTTGTCGGATACGGCGTATGGGCAATCGATTTCAGATCATGCTCCCGGCAATAATCAGCGCAGCGCGCCGCATCATTGCGGTCGAATCGCTTAATCGTCAGACTGCGCGGATTTTTCGGAAAATACTGAAAGCACTGCATGCCGCCGCTATAAGCTTCTTTCGCAGCAGCGGCATAACCGCCTCTAATGCTTAAATGCCGGCCAACGCGGACCATCCTTTATTGTTCCTTCTGACAATTCGGGCACAAGAAAGCTTTGCGCGACGAAACTTCGATCTGTTCGATAGGACTGCCGCATTGCAGACATGGCTCGCCCGCGCGATCATACACCTTCATATGTCCATTAAAGCCGCCGGTAAGCTCATCTCCCGAAGTAAATGGATCATCCATATAACCGCCGCGAGCCTGCCCTTCCATTAGCACTCTATGCATCGCTTCATACAGCCGTTCCCAAGTCACTTGCTCGATAGAGGGAATTTTTGCATCCGGCCGAAGTCCGGCGGCAAATACGATCTCGTCGGCATAGCAATTGCCGATACCGGCGATTACATGCTGGTCGACTAAAGCCGTTTTAATGTTGCCGCGTTTTTTGGCGAAAAGCCCCTTGAAGCGCTCCAGCGTAAGTCTTTTATCAAATGGATCAGGACCCAGCTTTGCCAGCTCCGTATCGACTTCTTTGACCGACATCAGCTTCAAATAGCCTAAGCGCAGCCCGATAAAATAAAGATTGCCCGTCGTAAACTTGATCGTCACCTGTACGGTGCGCTCCGGACGTTCCTCGTCGGTACCATAAAACATCCATCCGCCCAGCATTAGATGCAGAAGCAACCGTTTGCCGTTGTCGAGATGAAATAATAAATGCTTGCCCCGGCGTTCAACGAACCATATCGTTCTGCCGATCAGCGCATTGTCAAACTGTTCTGCTGTCATATGAACGGACTGCTCTCTCGTTACTTCCGTTCCGATAATTTGAGCACCGGCCAAACGCTCCGAGAGCAATAGTCGATAGGTTTCCATTTCCGGTAATTCCGGCATTGCAGCTCGCTTCCTTCCTGTCCGTTCGCTTCCTTCTCTTATCTCCCGGTTGAACCGGAAATATACGAAATCAGCTCATCTAAATTTGCACAAATCGCATCCGGCTTGCAGCCGGCCTTGTCTGCATAGCTTTCGAAATTGTCCGCTGTTGTCAGTCCCGTCAGCACAAGTACTGTTCCACAGCCCGACGCGCGGCCTGCAGCAATATCTGTAGCCAGATTATCGCCTACGACCCAAGTCTGATCGGCCGATAAGCCGAGCTTATCCAGCGAATAGTCCATCAGAATCGGCGACGGTTTGCCAATGAGAATCGGCTCCTGTCCTCCAGCCGCCTTCAGCATCGCTCCGATCGAGCCCGCTCCCGGCATAAGTCCGTTTTCGGTAGGCAGCAGCAAATCCGGGTTGGTCAACACATACTTTGCACCGTTATGGATATGGCGTACAGCCGCAGCCAATCGTTCATACGTCAAACCGCGGTCAATGCCCTGCAGTACAAAATCAGGCTCTTCCTCCGTCAATCTCAAGCCTGCTTCTTCTACCGCTTGACGAAGCCCGGCTTCGCCTACAACAAATACTGAAGCGTTCGGCTTCAATTGAGCGATATGTCCCGCAGCGCCTTGTGCCGAAGTGCATACGTCGCTTGCAGCTGCCTCAATTCCCATCGCAATCAGCCGGTCGGCCACCGCTTCAGGAGTTGCCGAAGAGTTGTTGGTCACAAAACGGTAAGGCAGCTCCCGTTCTTTCAAAAATCGAATCAGCCGATCGGCTCCTTCAATTCGTCTCGTTCCATGATACAGCGTACCGTCCAAATCAAGCAGCAGACCGCCCATAGCCGGTAATTGTCCTTGTTCCTTCATCTACCCATGCATCCTTCCCGCTTTGCGCTGAAGCCGTTCCTTCCGGTTGCGAAGGCCGTCGAGCTCTGCCCTTTTCTTCGCATCCCTTCTTTGCAGCAGCGGGTTCCCCAGCGCCAGCTCCAGCGCCTCTGTCGTGTATTGTAAAGCCGAAACGTAATCCTTCAGCTTATGTTCATAGAACATGGCAAGTTCAATGTACGCAGCAATTGCCGAAGATCCATATGTATAAGGATGCTCTACAGCCTTCTGCCACAATAACACAGCTCGCTGCCAATTTCCAGCCTTCTTATCCCTTGCGGCAAGCATTAATAGTGCAGATATTGCCGCTGATTCCGTATCCAATACCAAGGCGAATAACGCTTCCGCCCGGTCTGGCAGTCCCATTTTCTCCAGCCACAATCCGGTACGCACTTGCTCTTCCGGTTCCGAAGGAAGCGGCAGTATACCAAATGCGCCCTGTTCCTCATCCGAATGAAGCAAATGCCCGAACCGAATCGCCAGACAAGCGAGTGAGAGCACATCGATCTCGTTATGCCGGAATACGCCTTCAAGCGGCTCTGGATCGCCTTCCGCCAAGTATTGAAAGTAAAGCTGCGGCGCAAGCGAGCCTGGCACATCGTCCACCCGCTCAATGCCCAGCCGTTCCTCTTCGACATGACTTAATTTGCAAGAGGTTAACGTGTTTTTCCAAATGCTGCGGGATGGATGGAGAAAATCGAGATGCAGCGGCTCCCATGTCCTCCGCCCTCGTCCGTTCATAATGAAACGGTTTTGCATAACCGGCCAGTCAAACGTTCTGCCATTGTATGTTACCAAATAGCGGTACGCAGGCAGCTTGCTCTCGATATAGGCCAGCATTGCCCGTTCTTCCGCAGGATGACGGATCAACGCCTGTTCGACGATGAATTGACCATGCTGCATGTAGGCAATCCCCACCATAAACGGTACATTGCCCGCGCCTATGCCAAGTCCAGTCGTCTCTAAATCGAGAAACAACAGCTGCTCCGGCTCCACAGGTTCACCGTGAAATGCCGACAACCCGGAGGCAGCAGCTGCCAGCTCGTTCAGACGATGAGTACCGTGTCTGTATTCGAGCGGATAGCGGATTTGACGCAGCAGAAAAGTCCCTTCCTCATTACGATGAAGCTTCACGCCGATGGGCTGCCAGCCGGGATGGAGCTTTTCTTCCTCTTCTGTCTCAGCTGTCGATACCGCTTCTGCTTCCGGCTCCAGCCTCTTAACGGCCTCTTCCGGGGAAGAAATCGCCGTGTCAGCAGCGCCAGTGGCTGCACTAGTGCCCCGCAGCCGGTTCATCCTATCTCTAAGTCCGCTCATCGCGTCCCCTCCGCTTCTTCAAGCAGTTGCAGCGCCTGCTCCTTGCCGGGCAAGCCAACCTCCTCGATCGTTCCAACGCAAGCCGGACAGCCGCTTAAGCAAGTACAAGAAATAATGAGCGACTTGGCTTGCCGGATCAGCTCATCATGCACCTCGTAAAGCCGCTCGCTAAGCCCGATACCGCCCGGATAACGGTCGTAGAAGCAGCTGCTCGTATGCAGCTCCTCCTTCGGCAAATGAATCGGCCCAGAGCCGATATTCTCATGCATCCGCAAGCGCATTTTAATGAACAGAGGTACAGACCTAAGAATTAGCAATTATAATCCCTCCATTAACAGAAGGGATTTTTTCTTTGCATTCATTCCTTCTATTTCAGTTCCAATACATGAAGGACAACCATCTTCACATGGGCAGCGGCGAACTAAGTTTATTGCTGCTGCTTTAATTTCGTCGAATCGCTTATAGACGTCTTCTGCTAAACCGATGCCACCAGGGTAATGATCGTAAATAAAAATCGTGGGCAGTTGCGAATGTTCGGCCCTTATTTGTGAGACTACATGAATATCGTTACGATCACACATGACATGAATTGGAACGATATGCCGAATCACATTGGCTATACCCATAAGCAACTGTTCCAGTGTTTTTGTTTCTATTGATGGATCTACCTCTTTTATTTCTACCCAGGTCGCGCTAGTATGCAGTTCTTCTTCTGGAAGTTTTATTGGGCCGTATCCGATGTTTTCGAAACTCGTTAGACGGATTTTCTTAAACATCGTTGCCATAATATTTACAGCCGCGTCCCCATAATTTATGGACGTCGTTTCCCTGCTTTTAGTTCGGTCAATAGAGAGCACTTTTAACTTAACGGCCAGGTTTGCGTCGGTGTAGTATTCTACATCAACTTCGCGTACGTATGCCTTCTTGTGTTCCCAGTCCAACTTTTCGACTTGAAACTGTACGCCTTCATGCAAGTATATAGCTTCATCGTGTAAAAGAGTCATCGCACTAAACCTGTCCATTTCACCTATAATTCTTACATTTGCTACGTCCGACTGGTCGATTATTACGACGTTTTCCTGGGCTGCAGAACGCAGGCTTACTTCATGGGCAGGAAAGGATTGATTCGCCCAGTAGAACGTACCCCCAGCCTGGGTAAGTACCCTTTCTTCAACCAGGTATTCCAGTATGTCGGTTATCTCTGCAGGACCGAATTCCTCCCCTTTCTTAAAAGGGAGTTCATATGCCGCGCAGCGCATATGGTCTACCAAAATCAATAAATTTTCCGGGTTGATGCGCGCTGATTCCGGGGAACGCTCAAAAAAGTATTCGGGATTCTGCACTACGTACTGGTCTATAGGTGTATTGCTGGCTACCATAACTACTACGGCTTCCCCATGCCGCCGCCCCGCCCGGCCTGCTTGCTGCCAGGTGCTGGCTACGCTGCCCGGATACCCCGACATAATGCAGACTTGCAACTGCCCAATATCAACACCCAGTTCCAAAGCGTTTGTACTGACAACGCCTAATATCTCCCCATTCCGTAAGCCGCGTTCGATTTCCCGGCGTTGATTCGGTAAGTAGCCGCCGCGATAGCCCCTTATGGACTTGGCCCCTAATTCATTTTTTACGATTTCCTGCAGGTGGCTCAGTATTAACTCTACTCTTACCCGGCTGCGGGCAAAAACAATGGTCTGAACTTTGTTCGATAAAAACTCTTTCGCCAGTTGGTTGACTTCAACCGTTGCGCTTTTCCGAAGGTTTAACGGCTTATTAATTATCGGCGGGTTATAGAAAACAAAGTGCTTTCTTCCCCTGGGCGCTCCATTGTCGTCAATCAGCCGCATAGGTTTACCTGTCAGCTGTTCCGCTAATTCCTTCGGATTCGCGATAGTCGCCGACGTACAAATAAATAGCGGATCGCTGCCGTAAAATTTACATATACGTTGCAGCCTGCGGATTACATTTGCTACATGGCTGCCGAATACGCCCCTGTATGTATGGAGTTCGTCAATGACAATATATTTAAGATTGCTGAATAAACTTACCCATTTCGTATGATGCGGCAAAATGGCCGAATGCAGCATATCGGGGTTCGTTATTACGATATGGCCGACATTCTTTACTATCTGCCGAATGGCCGGAGAAGTGTCGCCGTCGTAAGTGAAGCTTTTAATGTCTATACCCATTTCGGCTATGATTTCGTTTAACTCGCTTTTTTGGTCTTGCGCCAGTGCCTTCGTCGGGAACAAATACAACGCCCGGCTGGCGTCGTCTTCCGCTATCGCCTGTAAAACAGGAAGGTTATAACAGAGTGTTTTCCCCGAAGCCGTCGGGGTTACAGCTACGACATTCTCGCCCTTACGAATGGTTTCGTACGCTGTGTACTGGTGGCTGTACAACTGTTCAATTCCTCTTTTAGCCAGGGCAGCTTTTATCCGATCATCTACGCTTTCGGGCATGGGTCTTGTTTTTGCTTCTATGGGTTCAACTTCGTGCCAGTTGATTACATTTTCATTCGTTCTTAATCCCTCTATGAGTTGCGAAAGGTTTTTCTTTCGTAACATATTATCACTCCTAATCTAGAACGGCTGTTCCCCTCATTATATATGTTCGGGACAAAATAAAAAAAGCCCTTTTTTTAACAAGCTTTTTCTTTGCTCTATGCTATTTCGAATTCTTGTTCGCAGCCCTGGCAAATTGTAACTGTGAATTCTTCTGTTACCCCGGTTATTGGGGGTTTCAACATTACCCGAAAGTAGTCAAATAGTTCGGTTTCCCGGCAGCTGCGGCAGTATTCGGAAACAATCGCCAGTTAAACACGGCTTACGGGTTCCAGGATATCGTTGCGATTGATGTTATTCATTTAGAAGCGTTAAAC
>NZ_CBVJ010000035.1 GCF_000513275.1 Paenibacillus gorillae
GGGCCTCCGCATTAATGTATTCGTACAAAATCTTCTTCTTCAATGGCAACAATGCTATTCCAATTTCGAGAAGCCAGCAGCCGCGTCTGGCCTTTGTCACCAGCCCTTACAACCTACTATATTTCGGTTAAGCGGTAGCCGTTCTTTATAGCATTGGATGCAGATCGGCCGGAAACGGCGTAACCCGAGCCTCCTTAGGTGGCACTGTACGCCAATGCGTTATATTTTCCATAGTATCCGGTTCCAGCTTTATATAGTGCAGCCATTCCTCCCATCCGGAGGTTTTTCCCGTCCAGCGATTCATGACTGTCACACTCCCATTTCATCTGAATTGCATACGAATCTATTCTATTTGTCATTGCACAGAATACACGTTCGCCCGGCAATTGCTAATTAATAATTCTGGCTTGTATAACTTTCCATACGCAGCAAAAAAGCGCATCCCTTTGCAGGAATACGCCTTTCACTTTACCGGCTAGCTGGCCTTAGCAGATGTGCAGTAATACGACGCACACAATAGGAGCTGCAATATCAAATTGCATTTTGCTGCATTCGGCTACTGCTGCTGGCCTATTGCCGGCAAGCAATGCTCGTATGATACAGATCGAAAGCTGCTATAGACTCCGGAAAAATCGCCTGCGCTTCCTGTTCAAGAGCCGGTATCTGATCCGATGTAAACCGCGTGCTGAAATGAGTCATCACAAGCTGTCTGGCCCCCGCGGCCCGTGCCGCTTCGGCAGCTTCTACCGTCGTGGAATGCCCGTACAGATGGGCCTTCTCCTGTTGACCGTCTGCGAAGGTCGCTTCGTGTACGAGCAGATCCGCATCCCTGCCCAAGATTACCGTATTTTCGCAAGGTTTTGTATCCCCTAGTATCGTAACGATCCGGCCTTTAATTGGCGTGCCGGCAACATCTGCAGCGTGGACAACGGTACCGTCAGGCAAGCTAACATCCTGTCCCTTTTTCAGAAAGCCGTACAACGGCCCTTCCGGCACCCCAAGCTTCTTGAGCTTCTCAACCTGCAGCTTACCTGGCCGATCGCGTTCCGTAATCCGGTAGCCGAAGCAAGGCAATCGGTGCTCCAGCGCTCTCGCCTCCACGACAAATCGCTCATCCTCGAAAATAATGCCCTCTTCGATTTCCGTATACGCAATCTCATAGTCCAGCCGCGTACCGCTGAGTCGTAACGACGTATCCACAAGCTCCTTAATACCCGGGGGCCCGAAAACCTTCATCGGACCGTTCCCCCCGACATAAGAACGCGTGCTGAGCAGCCCTGGAATACCAAAGGTATGGTCGCCGTGCAGATGCGTGACGAACAATGCTTCCAGTTTATTCAGCTTTAAAGGCGTGCGCATGAATTGATGCTGCGTTGCTTCCCCTGCATCGAACAACCATAGCGCGCAGTCAGGCTCCGGAAGCCGCAGCGCGATCGAAGTAACGTTCCGCTCCTTCATCGGCCTGCCGGCTCCAGTACCCAGAAACCATATATCCATCTCGTTTACCCCTCACTATGGCTCGAGTCGCAGGTTATTTCGTTGGCTTTTATCTTTCAACCTTTTCTACATTGAAGTATTGCGCCTCCGGATGGGCAAATACCATGGCGGATACCGATGCCTCCGGCTCCATCATGAATCCTTCCGTAAGCTCAACGCCGATATCCTCTGGCTTCATTAAGTCGAACAAAGGCTCTTGATCCTCCAAGTTCGGGCAAGCCGGATAGCCGAACGATACGCGAATGCCTTGATAGCGGGCGCCATGGCGCTGCTTCATAGTCATTGTTGGCGGATCGGGGTAACCCCATACATCGCGCATCATATGATGGACACGCTCTGCCATGCCTTCTGCCACTTCAAGCGCCACCGATTGCAAGGCATGCGAGCGGAGATAGTCGCCCTTTTCCTTCCACTCTTGTGCTAGCTCGCGGATACCATAGCCTGCAGTAACAACAAGGAATCCGACATAATCCATTACGCCGCTCTCAACCGACTTCAAATAGTCTGAAAGACAGAGGAACGGATCAACTTGCTGGCGCGGGAATGTAAAACGCTTAATCTCCTTCGTGTGATCCTGCGGATCGTAAATGATAATATCATTGCCGGAAGACTGTGCCGGGAAAAACCGGTACATGCCATGGGCCTGAATAATGCCATCAACCGTTCCTTCATGCAGAATAGCGTCCACCGTTTCCTTCAGCTGCACCGCTTTCTCGTTGCCTTCCTTCAGCAGGTTCTCAACGTTTCCTTTGAGTCCCAAATGATGGCCAAGCAGCATCTGCATGTTGACGTAAGGAATGATATGCGGAATCGGAACGTTGCGCAAGACATGGCGATCCAGGTCAGGCGGAATGTAGACTGGCGCATCTGTAGAAATTTTAGACCGTACAGCTCTGGACAACTCCGGCAGCTTCTTCTTCTCTTCTACCGCTTCCCCGCCGGAAGCTTTGTATTCCGCCATTTCCTCTTCCATACGCGTACGATGATCTTTGTCCATCAGCTTGTTGGCGATATCGAGCCCGTCCATCGCGTCTTTGGCATAGAGAACGAGACCTTCGTATTCCGGGCCGATTCTCGTCTTCGTAAACTTCCGGGTCAATGCAGCTCCGCCTACAAGAATAGGCGCGTCGATGCCGGCATCGCGCATATCCTGCGCTGTAATCACCATTTGCTGTGCGGATTTAACCAGCAAGCCCGACAAGCCGATCACATCAGCTTTCTCGTTGCGGTACGCTTCGATCAGCTTTTCCGGCGGTACTTTAATGCCGAGATTAATAATTTTGTAGCCATTGTTGGACAAAATGATCTCGACGAGATTTTTGCCGATATCATGTACGTCACCTTTAACGGTAGCGAGAATAACTTTGCCTTTAACCGCAGTCTCGTCCTTCTCCATGAAGTTTTCGAGATAAGCTACCGAAGCTTTCATCACCTCGGCACTTTGCAATACTTCCGCTACGATCAGCTCGTTGTTGTTGAACAACCGGCCGACCTCTTCCATTCCGCGCATGAGCGGACCATTAATGACTTCCATCGCCGAATATTTCTGAAGCGCCAGCTCCAGATCGGAAAGCAGTCCCTCTTTCGTTCCTTCAATGACATAAGAGCCAAGCCGTTCCTCAAGTGTCAAATTGGAGATTTTCTCTTTCTTGACAACCTTCTTCTCCCGGAAAGCAGCAACAAAAGCGGCTAATGTCTCGTCATTCGTATTGTAGATCAGCTCTTCAGCCAGCTTGCGTTCTTCCTCCGGAATGGAGGCATACCGCTCCAGCTTCTCCGTATTGACGATTGCGTAGTCCAATCCAGCCTTCGTACAATGGTACAAATAGACGGAGTTGAGCACTTCACGGCCAGCATCCGGCAAACCGAATGAAATGTTACTCAAGCCGAGAATCGTCTTCGCACGCGGAAACTTTTCTTTAATCATCCGGATGCCTTCAATCGTCTCTACGGCCGAACCGATGTATTGCGGGTCGCCAGAGCCAACGGGGAACATATTCGGGTCAAAAATAATATCATCGGGATTCATCCCGTATTTATCAACTAGCAAGTTATATGAACGCTCTGCCACTTCCATCTTCGCCTCACGCGATACGGCCTGACCGCGTTCATCAATCAGAATCATAACGACAGCCGCTCCGTATTGATGGATCAACGGCAATATTTTCTCAAATTTGGACTCGCCATCCTCAAGGTTAATGGAGTTAATAATCGCTTTGCCTTGCGAATACTTAAGACCCAGCTCAATAATATGATCGTAAGTGGAGTCCAGCATCAACGGCACTTTGATTTTCTTAACTACCTCAGGAATGAAATGATGAACCGCATAGGCTTCATCAATATCGGTATCTTGAAGGTTAATGTCGACGACATGCGCGCCGCCCTTCACTTGCGCTCTGGCGACTTCCGACGCTTCATCGAACTTGCCTTCCTTGATGAGACGTTTGAATTTACGCGAGCCCGATATGTTCGTCCGTTCGCCGATCATGATTGGACGGTTCTCCGGTTCAATATAGACGGTGTCGATACCAGATACGGCAGGTGCATGAACACCATACTGGGTCCGCGGCTTGTATTTCGCCATCGTCTCGGCCATGACGCGAATATGCTCAGGCGTCGTGCCACAGCAGCCGCCCGCAATATTCAACCAGCCCTGCTCGGCAAAGGCCGACATTTTCACTGCCAGTGATTCAGGAGATTCATGATAATGACCGTTCTCATCCGGCAAGCCGGCGTTCGGATAGCAGCTGATCGCTGTATCCGCAATCTCGCTCAAGGAACGAATGTGGTCACGCATAAACTCTGGTCCAGTCGCACAGTTTAACCCCATGGAGACCGGCTTCAAATGCTCTAGTGAAATATAGAAAGACTCAATGCTTTGTCCTGCCAGCGTTGTTCCCATCGGCTCAATCGTACCCGAGATCATGAGCGGCAGCTCTTTACCTGTCTTCTCGTAAGCGTTGCGTATGCCGATGCTTCCCGCTTTAACATTCAGAGTATCCTGCGACGTTTCTAACAGAATCAGGTCAACGCCTGCTTCAATGAGCGCAACCGTCTGCTCGTAGTAGCTATCCACAAGCTCGTCGAACGTGACGCCGCCCGTTACTGACAAGGTTTTGGTAGTTGGCCCAAGCGCCCCGGCTACATAACGAGGACGTTCTGGGGTCGAAAATTTATCAACAGCATTGCGGGCCAGCGTTGCGGCGGCAATGTTGATTTCAACTGCTTTTTCTGGAATATCGTATTCGGCCAGAACGACGCTGGTCGCTCCGAACGTATTCGTCTCAATAATATCCGCGCCTGCTTCCAAATACTCTTCATGAATGCGCTGTATAACATCAGGACGAGTCAGAACGAGCATTTCATTACAGCCGTCCAGCTCCTCGCCGCCAAAATCTTCAGCTTGCAAATCCGCTTGTTGAATCATCGTTCCCATCGCACCATCGAGGATGAGGATACGCTGCTGCATTAGTTCCTGAATCGTAGGACTCGACAATTTTCTGCACCCTTCTTTCCGAAAAATCATTAACAATTAGTGTAACAGAATCACTGCATTGTGAAAAGGTAATCCATCGACAATACGCGATTTTTAAGCTATAATCCATAATATCAGTAAATTTCAATTGGAAAAGAGGGAATGAGCATGGCTGAAATTCGCATCCGCAACACGGACGAACGCATCACAGGCGAACAGAATGTTCGTCAATTTTTAGAAAATCAAGAGGTACTCTACGAGCATTGGAATGCAGATAAGCTTCCAGCGAACTTAAAAGATAAATTCATTCTCTCCGACGAAGAAAAAGCCGGAATTCTGTCCACTTTCGATGAAGAGATTCGTGATCTTGCTTCCCGCCGCGGATATAAAACTTGGGATTTGATCGCATTGTCTGATGCGACTCCAAATCTGGATGAGCTGCTTAAAAAATTCGAGTCTGTTCATACCCATACCGAAGATGAAGTTCGTGCAATTACTGCAGGCAAAGGAATCTTCGTCATTAAAGGCTCCGAAGACGTAGGCTATTTCGACGTTGAACTCGAAGCCGGCGATGTGATCTCCGTTCCTGAGACGATCCCTCACTTCTTCACTCTGATGGAAAACCGTCAAATCGTCGCTGTACGCCTCTTCATCGAGACAGAAGGCTGGATCGCTCACCCGTTCGAAGATCCTGCATTCAGCAAATCTCAATAATAGACTCTTTCAAGACAAAGCCCCCGCTCCATTTTAAATGGTACGGGGGCTTTGTTTACGTTCTGCTATTGCTCAAGCAGCGTCAGCAGCTGTTCCAGATGCGAGATTTCATGAGCCGGAACAATTTCGTCATTGCGAACCGCACCATGGCGGTTAATCCAAACGGAAGTCATTCCCACCGTATTGGCACCTAAAATATCGGTAGTCAATTTATCGCCCACCATGATGCCATGCTCTGTTTCAATGCCCAGACGCTCAAGTGCGTGGTGGAAAATCGAAGTAGCTGGTTTGCCCTCGCCAAACTCGCCGGAAATAATAATATGGTCGAAATACGGAACGAGCTCCGGTACACCTGCAAGCTTTTCTCTTTGCAAGTCCGGCGAACCATTGGTAAGAAGCAGCAGCTTATATTTGCCTTTCAACGCATCTAATACGCGGAATGTTTCCTCATAGACGATCGGACGCTTGCGCCGCTCTGCCGGGAATTGCTCAGCCAGCTTTGCACCTAGCTCAGCATCGTCGACGCCTAGCGATTTCAAACCGCGTGTCCAAGCCTCTCTGCGGTAACTAGGAGCGAGCTGCTCCAGCTTGCGGAACTCCTCCTGCTCACCCTCGCGGAAATTCGCCCAAAGTCCTTCGAACGGATTAATCCCGATCATTTTCGTAAACGGGAATGTCTCATACGATTCGTACAATGCACGTGCCTCGCGACGGACAGCCTCCTCCAGCTCTCCAGCATCTACACCTGCTGCATCGGCTCCTGCTTGGCAGGTCGTCTCAAATGCTTCCTTTACGCTGCGGTCATCCCATAACAGGGTATCATCCAGATCGAATAAAACTGCTTGTTTAGCCATCGTTCTCTATACTCTCCCACTCATCATCTATTTTTGTTGAAACGGCAAATTATGTACTTTGGCAAACTCCTGAAGCCGCTCACCCATTTCATCTGTCGGATAACGGTTCATAACGCGGGAGAATACCCAATTCCCACCTTTATGCTGCTCAATTACTACATAACCGCGTTGTACGCTGATGCCTTTGATTGCAGCTGGATTAATACGCTTGTCCCCTGTCAGCTTACGGGTCTGCACATAATCCTTGCCTACAGTGAGGTAAGGCTTGCGGAAGAAGAACACCAGCGCCAGCAGTACATAACAGCCTACTGTCACATAAAACATCGTTCCTGGTTTGAAGGCAGGGTCGGAACTTACAAGAACAACATACATGCCGATGAACAAAATCAACAGAATCGGCGCAATAAAGCTTCTTCCTGTGTAGCGGTCCTTCTTCTCAGAACCCAGCACGATGCCCGATGAACCCTGCTTTTTACGGGTTTTGTTGATTTGACTCATATTTTTGCGCACTTTGCGCTCCCACGATCGTGACACTCCGTGTTCCTCCTATTAAATATGTAGTGTGTATATGCAGCGCAGCCGGTGGCGGAAATGACCATTGCTCCTGCGGAGCACAGGCCGATCCCCTCCAAAATCCGGCATAACCTTCGTATTGGATTATTGCTTATTCGCATCCGGTTCATCTACAATTTCAATGTTATCCAGCTGCTGCCGGAAATTGTTACGGAAGTTCTCTAAATACTTCTTACGAAGATCGTCGCGCTCGGCGAGCTCTTCCTTCGTTAATCCAACGGTTTTATGTTTACGCGAAAGTTCGTTGATTCGATCGATTAATTGACCCATTATATGCTCACCTCACTTGCTGTCTAATTAAACACTCTTACCTATTTTGACTTTTCACGCCTTCAATTGTCAAGGCAAGGACAGGAAGAAGCAAAAAAGGACAGTCGAAAGCCGTATCGGCCCCGCCCTGTCCTATCAGTTCTAACGAATAATTTCTATATTAAAGCTTGGGAACAATTAGCTTCTGTCCCGGAGTAATCGTTACAGTGGCAAGCTGGTTGCGTTGCTTGATCTTATAGACATTAAATCGGATATCGTCATCTTCTTGCGTAAACCGCTGAGCGATGCCCCAAATCGTATCGCCTGAAGAAACTACAATTAATTGTTCATTCGCTCCAGGTATAGCAGGTTCAGTTGAAGCATTCGTTTGCAGCAATAGGAAGCTTGTAAGCAATAGCGCCATTAATGCTGCACATACGACCCATTTGAGTAAATGACGACGGACCGACTGCTTTACAGCCTCTAACATATTGCGGCTAGTCGTTGTGTCCTTATGTATGGTCTTGTAGAAAGAAGGATTCGAAATATTCATCATCATGATTATCAGCACCCCAAACATTTGTTCTGTTCTCAGATTACACGAACAAATGTTTGCAGTCAACAGAAAAATGCGAACTTCTGTTTTTAGGAACTTATGTTTGTACGAACTCCGGTTCTGTGCTATAATTTTCTACAAATCTATTTTTTGGAGTGATCTCATGTCGAAGATTTCCAACCGTCAACAGTCGATCCTTGAATTTATAAAGAATGAGGTCCGGGAGAAAGGCTATCCGCCTTCTGTCCGTGAAATCGGCGAAGCGGTCGGTCTAGCATCCAGCTCCACAGTTCATGGCCACCTGGATCGCCTCGAGAAGAAGGGTCTTATCCGCCGCGACCCTACGAAACCGCGCGCGATTGAAATTTTAGATCAAGAAGATGTAGACGGTATCATTCGCCCTAGCGTAGCTCAAGTCCCGGTCGTCGGGAAGGTTACGGCTGGCGTGCCAATTACCGCAACGGAAAATATTGAAGAATACTTCCCCATCTCGACACAGTTCGTCGGTGATGACGACGTCTTCATCCTCAACGTAATCGGCGAAAGCATGATCGAAGCTGGTATACATAACGGTGACTACGTCATCGTCCGCCAGCAGCCGTCGGCTAACAACGGCGATATTGTCGTTGCCATGACAGAAGAAGACGAAGCGACGGTCAAACGCTTCTACCGCGAGAAGGATCATATCCGCTTGCAGCCGGAGAACTCGTCGATGGAGCCGATTCGCCTTCGCAGTGTCACCATTCTCGGCAAAGTAATCGGACTTTTCCGCGATATTCACTAAGTTCGCCAAAAAGACTGTCCCCGCTTGTAGATGCTATACCGCATCAGCTTGTGAGGACAGTCTTTTTCAATACAGATAACTAACGGAACAGACTACCGATATATCGCTGCAGCTTATTTGCCATTTCTTTTTTGACAACATGGCGAAGCAGCGCATACTCCGATTTATATCCCCGCAAAATAACTTCGTACAATATTCCATCGTCATTTCGCTTTACCTCGGCAATACTAACCTTCAGTTTCCGTACTTGCGCACGTACGCTGCGAATATCCTCTTCAATAATACGAAGTACCATTTCGCTGCTCTTCACATAAAGCATTTTCATGGAATATCCGGACTCCATCATCGCTTTAGAGTTATTCATAACCGCATCCCTGACAAACGGCAAGATGCAATAATCCTGAATAAGACGATATTCATCTTCATTTATGCTTTGCGCTCCCATAATAAGCCACCTCCCCCGCCTCTTCCAGCCAGCTCAACATCCACAATGCCATCCAAATTAAAGATTCGAATGGCTTGCGCCGACAAGCAGTAGCCTTTCATTCGGCCGTTCTTCACGGATATGACCTGAACGTTGCGTATGCTTACATTGCGCTTTCGATCCAAATAAATAAGCTGTACAACTTTACCGATATATCTCTCCATTTCATCGCCTCACACAGAACGTTTGTTCCTATTATACACCAAACATACGTTCTTGATGCAAGATAAAAAAAGTTCCAGCATTTACTGCTGGATCTGCTCAGTTTAGACTAGGCTGTATGGATTAAAATGCAAATCTGCAGGTTGTACACCGCAATTCGGACGATTTTTCGCTTCAAAATGCAAATGCGCAGTTTGATCAGCTCAAAAAGCCGCTTCTGAGTGAAAAAGAGAGATTTCAACTGTACTTTTGCATTTTGATCGCGATTTTAGCCCTTTTCAGGCTCATTCACATGCACATTTGCATTTTGATTTTTCCTCAACCACAACCATGGGAAGGATAGCTGTAAAGTTGATACTAGGCGTATATATTGGAGTATGCCAACATCTGCTACCTAATTTCAGCAAGCATCGTTTAATAGAATACAGAGAATTATCAGCGGTTAACAGCATACGTAATTTAGTTTTCCATTATCGGACATTATTCGATAATTTTCAGAAAATAATAGGAAACATGTGGATTATATAGTAGAATACTAGGGACACAAATTTTAGGAGGAAATGATGAAGAAACTTGCAATCGCATTATTCGCTGCCGCCATTATTCTTACAGGATGCTCAAGCTCAAGTGACGGGAAAAACACATCCGAGCCTGTAAAACAAACGAATAATGCAGAGAAGACCGACAAAGAGAAGGGAGTCGAGGTTGATAAAAACCTCACAAATGTAAAAATTACGCTGCCTGCCTCCATGTTTAAAGATGCTGACTTAGACCAAGTGATCGCCGAAGCGAAGAAAGATGGCGTCAAGGAAGCGACAAAAAATGAGGATGGCTCTATTACCTATACGATGTCCAAATCTCACCATAAAAAAATGCTCAAAGAGATGGAAGACGGCATAGCGGACTCCATTAAGACACTGAAAGAAGAAGGTACATTCGCCTCCATCAAAGATGTAACCTATAACAAATCGATGGATGAGTATGAGATGATTGTCGATAAAGCTGCTTATGAAGGCAGTATGGACGGTTTTGCCGCCCTCGGATTTGGAATACAAGGCATGTACTATCAGATTTTCCAAGGCGTAGACTCCGACAAAACAAAAGTCACTATCAAAGTAAAAGACGAGAAATCCGGAGAAGTTTTTGATACCATCGTGTACCCTGATACTCTGGAACAAGAATAGAAATAAAAAGCCTCAATGAACCTTTCCAGTATCGCAGACAATAAATGAAATCATTAAAATGATAAAGCGGCAGACCTAAAACTAGGTCTGCCGCTTTTCAATGATTAAACTATATGGCCCCGCCCTTCGGCTCCTCCCCGATCATACGCGTTTTGTATTGACATTATAAATACAAAGTCATAACAAGAGTAAGATACTATCCCCTTCTTTGCGTCATTGTAACATGCACAATTCCAAGAATCGTGCAGGAGAATGCAGCTAAAAGAAAAAATCCCCCAGAGCTCCAGCTCCGGGGGATTTCCTGTATTAGTAGAGCGTCAAGTACTGATCGCGCTCCCATTGGTGAACTTGGGTCTTGTACATATCCCATTCGATTTCTTTCAGCTCGTAGAAGTGAGCCAGCGCGTGGTCGCCCAGCGCGTCGCAGATTACTTCGCTGCGAAGCAGCTCGTCGAGTGCTTCGCGAAGATCAGCCGGCAAGCTAGGAACACCGGATTCGATGCGCTCTTCTTCCGACATGATGTAGATGTTGCGGTCGATTGGAGCCGGCAGCTGCGTTTTGTTCTGAATGCCGTCCAGACCGGCTTTCAACATAACAGCCAGTGCCAGGTAAGGGTTGGCCGCCGGGTCCGGATTACGAACTTCAACACGCGTGCTGAGGCCGCGGGAAGCCGGAATACGAATCATCGGGGAACGGTTGCTTGCGGACCAAGCTACATAGCAAGGCGCTTCGTAGCCAGGCACCAGACGCTTGTAGGAGTTGATCGTCGGGTTCGTGATTGCCGCCATTGCACGGGCATGCTGCAAAATTCCCGCCATATAATAACGAGCTGTAGCGCTAAGACCAAGTCTGTCGCTCTCGTCATAGAATACGTTCGTGTTGCCTTGGAACAACGATTGGTGACAGTGCATACCGGAACCATTAACGCCAAACAGCGGCTTCGGCATGAACGTTGCATGCAGGCCATGTTGTCTTGCAATCGTTTTGACAACAAGTTTGAACGTTTGGATCTGATCGGCTGCTTTAATCGCATCCGCATATTTAAAGTCGATCTCGTGCTGGCCTGGCGCCACTTCGTGGTGGGAAGCTTCGATTTCAAAACCCATTTCCTCCAACGTCAGTACGATTTCACGGCGGCAGTTCTCACCAAGATCCATCGGCGCAAGGTCGAAGTAGCCGCCTTGGTCGTTAAGCTCTGTTGTCGGCTCGCCGCGCTCGTCGGTTTTGAACAGGAAAAATTCCGGCTCAGGACCAACATTCATCGCTGTATAGCCCATTTCCTCAGCTTCCTTCAGGGAGCGCTTCAGAATACCGCGCGGATCACCTGCGAACGGCGTACCGTCCGGCATGTAAATATCGCAGATAAGACGGGCTACGCGGTCTTGCGAAACCCATGGAAATACAACCCAAGTATCGAGATCCGGGTATAAGTACATGTCAGATTCTTCGATCCGAACGTAACCTTCAATGGAAGATCCATCGAACATCATTTTGTTGTCCAGCGCCTTGTCCAATTGGCTGACAGGAATTTCTACGTTTTTGATCGTTCCGAGCAAATCGGTAAATTGCAACCGGATAAAACGAACGTTTTGTTCTTCCGTAATGCGTTTGATATCAGCTTTCGTGTAGCTCACAAAATCATCTCCTTAAATCGCTTTAATCATTCCCTGAGCTTCTTCTCTTCTAGCGTTTATGCAGAAAACGCGACAGCTGGCCTTGAATCAGCGAGGCTTGCCCCGGACGCTTCTCCAGCAGCTGCTGCTTCAGCAGGCGGTGAAGCTGCGCTTCCGACAGCTCTTTCCGTTTCGTCTCCGACTGCTCGCTGACGAGCGTCGCATCATCGGATTCTTTCGAAACCGGATTCATCACTTGCTTAATTCCGGCAATATTAACGCCTTTCTCAATTAACGCCTTTATTTCAAGAAGTCTTTCCACGTCGTTAAATGAGAATAGACGTTGATTGCCTGCCGTTCTGGCGGGCACGATCAATTCATGCTGCTCATAATAACGGATTTGGCGGGCCGTAAGATCCGTCAGCTTCATTACGATGCCGATTGGGAACAAGGCCATATTTCTACGTATATCATCACCCATGTCGCATCAACCTTCCAGTATCTCTTTTATACGTATATTCTAACATCCCTTCCAAATACGTGTCAAGATATGTGAGGTTTAATTACAATTAATTCACTCGAAATTAACCGTTTTAATGCAGTCAAAACGCCATATTTCGCATGTGCATAAGTGAGCCCGCCTTGCATATAGGCGATATACGGCTCGCGAATCGGGGCGTCCGCAGAAAGCTCTAGACTGCCGCCTTGAATGAAGGTTCCTGCTGCCATAATGACGGGATGCTCATAGCCTGGCATGTCCCATGGTTCGGGCGTCACATGAGAATCGACCGCTGCCGCTTGCTGAATGCCCTGCACGAAGGCGATCAGATGCTCAGCGCCACCGAAGCGAACCGCTTGAATCAAGTCAGTCCTTGGCGCATTCCAGCGAGGCTGTGTCTCAAAACCAAGCTGCTCGAACAAGGCCGCGGCAAATACGCTTCCTTTCACAGCTTGTCCGACGAGATGCGGCGCAAGGAACAGCCCTTGATAGATGGCGCGCAGCGTATCCAGCATCGCGCCTACTTCCCCGCCAATGCCAGGAGCGGTTAAACGGTACGAAGCAGCCTCTACAGCGGCAGCTGTCCCGGTAATATAGCCCCCTGTGGCTGCCAAGCCGCCTCCCGGGGTTTTTAATCAGTGAACCAGCCATCAGATCAACGCCAACCTGCGTCGGCTCCGTCAGCTCAGTAAATTCGCCATAGCAATTATCGACGAAGACGAGAACGTCGGATTTGATTTTCTTCACCCGCCGAACCATCTCGCCAATTTCCGCAACAGTGAAAGAAGAGCGCCAGCTATATCCGCGGGAACGCTGGATGCCAATCACCTTCGTGTTCCCGTTAATTGCTTTTTCTATACGCTCCCAATCCAGCGCTCCGCCCTCCAGCAAAGGCACCTCATTGTAGCCGATTCCCCAATCCTGCAGCGAGCCTGTCCCATCGCCGGGTTTGCCAATGACCTTATGCAAAGTATCGTATGGTGAACCTGTTATGTACAGCAGCTCGTCTCCCGGTCTCAACAAACCGAACAAAGCAACGCCAATCGTGTGCGTACCGGACACAAAATGCGGACGCACCAAAGCGGCCTCTGCACCGAATACATCGGCATACACGAGATCGAGCACTTCCCGCCCGCGATCGTTGTAGCCGTAACCGGTGGAGCCCGTAAAATGAAAATCGCTCACCTTATGGCGCTGAAACGCTTGAATCACTTTCCATTGATTGCGCTCCGCAATGCGATCAACAGCCTTTAGCTGCTCATGAGCAAGCTCCTCTGCCCCTTCTGCAAGCTGCTCTAATTGCTGCCATACGGCATCTCCCTTAAGTTCTATTCCTTCAGTGGACTGATGCTGCTCTTTCATACTCGCTTACTCTCTCCCTTATGTCTGCTAATCAATATATCGGCGTTTAGAGTTCTAATCATCACATACAAATTAAACTTGAATAAATGGCCGCAGTCGGTATCCATTCATCTCATATTGCTGGCGGCTCACGAGCACCTTCAACCGCAGGCTGCCGTTATCGTCATCAACCTCTTGTCCAACGACTTCTCCGCTGCGATACGCCAAAGCGATCAGATCGCCCCGGTTGGCAGGCAGCACAAACGTAATCGTATCTCCCGTCAGCTTGTCTTGAATATGCTGGCGCAGCGTCTCCTGATCTCCAGGATCATACGCGTTAATCAAGATGGAATCACCGCTCGTGCCGCGCAGCATCTGCCGCATATCGCCTTCGTACAGATCCTTTTTGTTGAACAGCGTTATCGTCGGCTTGCCCGATGCGCCAAGCTCCTCAAGAATACGGTCTACAACCGCCATTTGCTCCTCGCGCATCGGCGAGCTGCTGTCAACGACATGCAGAACAAGATCGGCCTCGTTGACCTCCTCCAGCGTCGCCCGGAAAGCGGCGATCAAGTCATGGGGGAGATTTTGAATAAAGCCAACCGTATCGGTTAAAATGACTTCTCTGCCGTTAGGCAGCTCCAGTATGCGTGAAGTAGGGTCCAGTGTGGCAAAAAGCTGATTCTCAACATAGACATCCGCATTCGTCAGCTCGCGCAGCAATGTAGACTTGCCGGCATTCGTATAACCAACAAGCGCAACTTGAATCGCACCGGATTTTTTCCGTCTTTGCCGGTACAGCTTGCGATGACGCACCACTTCTTCAAGCTGCGCCTTCAGATCGGAAATCCGCCCCCGAATATGTCTGCGGTCCGTCTCCAGCTTGGATTCGCCCGGTCCCCGGGTACCGATACCGCCTCCCAGCCTGGACAGATTCTTGCCATGGCCCGAAAGCCGCGGCAGCAGGTAGCTGAGTTGAGCCAGCTCGACTTGAATAATGCCTTCGCGGGTTTTCGCCCGTTGAGCGAAAATATCCAGTATTAACTGCGTGCGGTCCACGATCTTCAGATCGAGCGATTCCTCCAGGTTTCTCACCTGCGCACCGGACAAATCCTGGTCGAATATAGCCGTAGTCGCTCCAAGCTCCTCTGCGATTGCCCGAAGCTCCTCTACCTTACCCTTGCCGATAAACCATTTCGTATCGCGCGCTTCTTTGTTTTGCACCATAGTGGTCAATACT
This sequence comes from Paenibacillus gorillae, assembly GCF_000513275.1. GTDB lineage: Bacteria > Bacillota > Bacilli > Paenibacillales > Paenibacillaceae > Pristimantibacillus > Pristimantibacillus gorillae. The sequence goes on from NZ_CBVJ010000035.1 coordinate 15,227, forward strand.
TCAACGCCAGCCGTCTCCGCCAGCTGAATCAGCTCTTGAAGAGAGTGCTCGGGATCACCCGTTCCCCTCTTTATCTCAGGTGTAACTAAGCTGACCAGAACGGCCTTTTCCTGCAGGTCCGTTCCGGTATCATACGATTTCTCTCGCATCGATGGCTCCTTTGCAGCGCATTATTTCGAAGCTGGCTCCCACCGCAGATCCTCCGGCTTAATTGCCATCAGCTCCTGCTTCGGCGGAACGCCGCTAGCGTATTGATTCAACAGCCTGACCGCATGATGGCGGATCGACTTCTCGATAATGTTGCGCACGTATCTCGCGTTGCTGAACGAGAACAGGTCATTCAATTTTTCTTGAATTAAATGCTGCCTTAATTTAAATATGGACTGCGGCATCAAATAATAATCCCGATCCTTCGTCATCAGCTCGGAAATTTGAATTAATTGATCGACCGTATAGTCGGGAAAATCGATTTGGATCGGAAATCGCGAAGGCAGGCCGGGATTCGTCTGGAGAAAAAGATCAATTTCCGCCGGATAACCGGCTAATATAAGAACGAACTGATTGCGATGATCTTCCATCGCTTTTACTAGTGTATCAATCGCCTCTTTGCCGAAATCCTTTTCTCCGCCGCGTGCCAGGCTGTATGCCTCGTCAACGAATAGAACACCGCCGATCGCTTTGCGCACAAGATCCCTCGTTTTCTGCGCTGTGTGACCGATGTATTCGCCAACGAGGTCGGCTCGCTCCACTTCGATTAAATGCCCCTTGGATAGGACGCCCATCTTCTGAAACAGCTTGGCGACAATTCTGGCGATCGTCGTCTTCCCTGTCCCGGGGTTCCCTTTAAAAATCATATGATAGACTTGCGAGCCCCCAACCAGCCCTGCCTCGGAACGCATGCGGCTAATATAGAGCAGCGCATAAATTTCAAATACGAGCGATTTCACATTATCCATGCCGACCATCGGTTCAAGCTCTTTCTGAATATCGGCAAAATGGTCAGTGGCCGGCAGCGGCTTTACCGCTGGCAGCGCTTCGCTCTCCGGCGCTTGCGCTGGCGCGGCTGCCGCCATTTGGTAAGGCTCCTGGCTTCTAAGCACAACGTTAATTTGACGGGACGGTCTTGATCCGTTACTATTCGATCCCGAAATGACATGTCCGCTCATCTGTTGCATCCCCCATCCTTTACACCTTCGCTGTGCCGGTCTTCGCCGTGAACACTCTTGATGAGATGTCCGGCAAAATCCCGCATTACAAGTGTATTCTATTGGAATGAGCCATATTAACAGATTTGTCAGGCGAAATTCGAGATCGGTCTATGTATGCCTTCGGATTAAAAAAGAAACAGGAGCAGCCGCCAACGAACCGGAAATCGCATTCGTTATGTGCGTTTGCTGCTCCTCTCATTACGTTCCATCATGATTCGCTTAGTTCTCCGGTTCGCTCCGACAAGCTCTTGCGATGTTTCAGGCTCATTGTAAAATAGCGGAACCTTCCGTTGCGAATGCTAGAAAGCAGCCTTCCGGCTGTCTTCCGTGCTAACGCGGCTTCCTTGCCCGTTACATCGCCCTGTCTTAAAGCATCTTCCAGCTCGTCTTCGTCAAGCAGGAACACTTCTCCAGACGGTAAAACCACAACATCCAAATACAGATCGTCAAACCAAGGAACCTGTTGATCAGTCAACCCTTGTGTCTTACAAATATCGATATACCATTGTACGACCCGACCTTTATCATCGAACATCGTCGTCACGACAAAATGCTCGCCCCGGGGGAAATGCTGCATCCACAAATAGCCGCGGTCCGCCAGGCATAGCCTGCGCCCATTATACTCTTTCCAAAGCGGGTCCCGAAGCTCATGGATCCGGTAGAAGGTCACCAGTCCTTTGAACTCCTCATTGTCGAGCGCCAAGCACGAATAGCTCTTCCGCAAGATGCGGCGCCAATTCGCACGGTCCGAAAATTTTCGTTTCATACGGAACGTACCTTTCCGTTGAGATAAGCCACAAACGGATGGCTTTCAATGTTGATGGATAGCGTTGTAAAAAGCTTACCATAACTTAACGCTCTTCTCCAGCGGCCTTGCAAAATAAACCAAGCCTGCCTGTTCCAGATACAACACCGCCGCCCTATGAAAGGGCGGCGGCGTGTATAACTATGATTGTACGATGACGACTTTTTCGATAATGACCGGTTCGATCGGCTTCGTTTCCTTAACCGGAGTTTTTGCAATGGCGAGTACCGTATCCATGCCCTCCGTCACTTTGCCGAAAATCGTATAATTGGGCATCTGATTCAGATTCTCCGAATCTTTGCCCGTGCTGATGAAGAATTGGCTTCCTCCGGAATTTGGCTTGCCGGTATTGGCCATCGCCACGATTCCAGGCTCATACTTCAGTTCCGTATCCAGCTCGTCCGGTATGGAATATCCCGGTGTGCCTGTACCGTTCCCTTTCGGGTCCCCGCCTTGGATCATGAACGTCTCCATGATGCGGTGAAATGTCAATCCGTCATAAAACCCCTGCTTAGCCAGAAACACGAAGTTGTTCACCGTAATCGGTGAATCCTCAGCGTACAGCTTGACCGTGAAATCCCCCATGCTCGTCGTAAACTTTGCCGTATACGACTTGTCCAGATCGATGGTCATCTCAGGCATCTTGTCCCAATGCATCGTCTTCTCGTGCTGCTCCGCGGGAGGTTTGCCTCCCGCGCTTGCGCTGCAGCCGGTAAATAAAGCGGCTGCGGTTAGCAGCATAATGATGGTGCTCCAGCCGCTTACATTCTTTTTGCCCATCCTTTGCATCCAGCTCCTTACTTGCATCTTGCCGCCTGCTGATTCGGCTGATTAATCCTTAAACGCCATTGTTTTGCCCGGCATTGCCGTGATTGCCCGCGTTGCCATTATTTCCGCCATTCCCGTTATTTCCGTGGTTGCCGTTATCCGTTGGCGTACCGCCGGTTGGATTGCTGGCGTCATCCGGCGGAACCGGAGTCTCGTTACCGCCGCCTTCAACTGGAGGCGGCGTAGGATCAACCGGAATGCCAGGGTCAGGAGTCACTTCTCCCCCGTCGCCAGGCAAGCCTGGGATATCCGTTCCGCCGCTTGGATCATCCGGCTCCATCGGAACTTCAGGAATGTCAATCTGGGTCTCTGGCACTTGAACCGTAATCGTATCTGAAGGTTTGCTCTTCAGATCATTCTCGGCATCATAGGCTACGACATAATATTGATACGTCATGCCCGCGAATATGCTCATATCATCAACACCAGTTGAAGAAAGCGAATCTACATACAGTTTGTATTCGGATTCCGCAGACTCTTTGCGGTACACCTCATAGGTAATATTTTTCGCACCAGCAGAAGGCTCCCATGACAGCTGTACCTTATTATGCTCCGCATCATAAATGGCATTGAAATTCGTAACAGCTCCCAGCGATTTGACCTCATCCGGAATACCGTTTGGCTTATTAAAGCTTGACTTCGGTACACCCTTCATCGCCTTGGACATGACTTTCGAGAACATCGCTGCAGATTGCGAGCTGCTTTTCTTGAGCACATGTTCTTTATCTGTCTTATCGTAGCCCATCCATACGGCCGCTGTCCACTCCGGCGTGTAACCGACGAACCAAGCATCGCGGTTGCCGCTGGAATTAAAGCCCGGTATGCCGTGCTGTGTCGTACCTGTTTTACCTGCTACGGGACGGTCAATGCGGGCTCCTGTACCAGTACCGCCCTTCTCAAGCACCGTTTGCAGCATTTGCGTCATATACCACGCGGTCTCCGGCTTCATCAATTGCTTCGAATTTGGGGCATGATAGGTAAACAAACTTTTGCCTTTCGAGTTTGTGATGCTCGTAATCGCATGCGTATCAACAGATTTGCCGCCGTTTGCGAATACACTGTACGCCTCTGCCATTTGCAATGGTGTCACGCCGTGTGTTAGACCGCCAAGGGCAATCGTCAAGTTGCGGTCCTGCGTATTGTCCAGATCAAAGCCCAGTTTTTTCGCAAAATCCAGTCCGCTCTTCACTCCAACCTGATTCAGCGTCCAGACTGCAGGCAGGTTGCGGGATTGCTTGATTGCTTCCGTCATCGAAATTGGGGTTGCCCCTCTGGAATCCTTCGGACAATAGTTGCCAAAGCACTTTTTATCATTGTCCAAGATCGTGAACGGCTTAAAATTGCCGGTCTCCAGCGCCGGCCCGTACGAGGTTATCGGCTTGAAGGCAGAACCCGGTTGGCGCGGCACAACGACGCGATTCAAGCCCTTTCTTACATAATCCCGGCCTCCGGCCATCGCTTGAATCGAGCCGTCACGATGGTCCATAATGATCATCGCGCCTTGCACCTTCTGATCGTCCACGCTTTTTTCAAAGTTCGAGTCATTATCGAATTCATCTTCGACGACCTTCTGCGCTTTCGTGTTCAGCGTTGTATAGATACGGTAGCCGCCAGTGCGCAGCTCCTGCTCCGTCACTCCACCCGGCATAACCTTGATCGCTTCTTCAATTGCATAATCGATATAAGCTTTGTATGGATCGGTCTGCTTGTCGTCCAGCTTCTTCGGAGCAACATACTTGACTGCAACCGCTTCGTCCATCTGCGGCTTCGTAATATAGCCCTGATCGAACATCAGCTTGAGCACTACAGCCCGGCGTGCTTCCGACTGCTCCGGATTATCAATCGGGTTATAGCGGTTTGGCCCCTTCGGCATACCCGCCAGCGTCGCCATTTGCCAAAGCTCCAAATCCTTCGGATCTTTATCGAAGTAGTAATTCGCGGCATTTTTAATGCCGTATACCCGCTTCCCGAAAAAGATGCCGTTCAGGTACATCGTTAAAATTTCCTGCTTCGTTTTCTTGTTCTCCAGTGCTACGGCAATCGAAGCCTCCGTCGCTTTCCGGAACAACGTTTTGTCCGCTGTCAAAAACATGTTTTTAGCGAGCTGCTGCGTAATCGTACTGCCGCCCTCTACCGCGCTCCGCGCGATTACGTCCTTCACCAGCGCACGTCCGATTGCCCAGAAGTCAATACCCTTATGCTCATAGAAACGCTGGTCTTCTGTGGCTACGACGGCGTCCATCATCAATTTCGGAATTTGATCGAATTCCACAATTTCGCGATTTTCATTGGCGTTGTACAGCTTGCTTACTTCATTCCCGTCAACATCGTATATGATGGATGCTTCGCCAAGCACGAGCATATCCGCTTTTTCCGTAAGTATGCGCTCGCCGTTCAATACAATAAAGAGATAACCGATAATGCCGCACACGATCGCAATGACCGCCGTAAAGAATAAGCCGAAAAACCATTTACGCGGCGTCATCCGTTTCCGGGTCTTGCCCTTTGTTTTGTTCGAGGACTGCTTTCCCCGAGGTCGTTGTTCCACCATGTTGAATGTTTCCCCTCCTAATCGCTGCTTTAATATCTCTATTTATACCCCGGAAAAGCAAGAACAACCCGCATGGAGCGGGTTGTTCTTGCTTTTCCGCTATCTAGTTAAACGTTAATCGTTATGAGAAAGTTTCATAACGGACGCAACGCCCTAAGAATCTGACCCGCTGTTGTCTTGCGTCAGCGATACGTTCCGCTGCGGGGTTGAACGTCGAAATCGCGTGCTTGTACACCATTTGTTGACGGCCTTCACTATCGATAATGATCGTGAAGTTGTCGAAAGCTTTAATAACGCCCCTGATCTGAAAACCATTCATTAAGAAAACCGTAACCGGAATATTGTCTTTACGCAGTTGGTTCAAGAAAGTATCTTGAATATTGATCGATTTGTTCATTGGACGTTACCTCCGTCTAAAAAAGATTGATTAGAAGTATATTCAAGATTGACTTGAAACTTTCCTGCTATTATACCATGAATCCAATGCAAATTGTTGTGAAAATTTTCCCCCATATCGATCCATTCGATGTCTTTCATGTGGCGAAACCATGACAATTGCCGCTTGGCGAAATGTCTCGTATCTCTTTTGAGCAGCGTTACAGCTGCTTCGAGACTGCATTCGCCGCGCAAATACATCGCGATTTCCTTATAGCCAAGCCCCTGCATCGCAACGGCACCCGGCGGAGTGCCTCGCTCCAGTAGACGCCGCACCTCTTCCACCAGCCCTTGCTCCAGCATGAGGTCGATGCGCTGCTCTATCCGTTCATAGAGCAACGCACGATCCATTGTCAGACCAAGAATACATAATTCGTAGGGCGATTCTTTTTTCTGTCCCTCCAATTGAGACGAAAGTGTTGTGCCCGTCAGGTGATAGATCTCAAGCGCCCTGATAATTCTTCTCCGATCATTCGGATGCAGTCTTTTCGCAGACTTAGGATCTACTTCCGCCAGCTTGCGATGCAGCGCCTCCGCGCCGAACTCTTCGGCATACTGCTCCTGCTCTGCGCGAAACGCTTCATCAGAGCCGCTCTCCGAAAACTGGAAGCCGTAACATACGGACTCCACGTATAGACCAGTACCGCCAACAATAAAGGGCAGCTTGCCCCGTTCGGCAATCTCCTGGATATGAGTCACGCAGCCGCCTTGAAAATCCGCTACCGAATAGGGTGTCTCCGGTCCGATAATATCGATTAAATGATGGGGAATGCCTTCGCGTTCCGCAAGCGGCAGCTTGGCAGTGCCGATATCCATGCCCTGATACACTTGCATCGAATCGCCGGAAATGATCTCGGCTCCATATTGCTTAGCCAGCATGAGGCTTAGCTGCGTTTTACCGACTGCTGTAGGTCCGATTAGTACGAGCAGCGGCTGTTTGCCTGATTGGCTAGTTATGACTTGCAACTTCAATCACTCCATAAGCTATTTTCGACGTATTGACATGCCGTCTCTCAAAGCCGAGACGGGCGAATTCCCCGCTGTCCCGGTGCTCCTTCAGCAAGACGGTTTTGCGGGCTGCACGGACCGCCTCAGCGACCGCTTCCTCGCTTAACGCATTGGCGTTTGCCAGATTGCGAAGCGGCTGTATTGCGCTGGATTCATGGATCGGCTGCCGGAACATCGGATCGAAATAGACGATATCGACACTGTTGTCCGGCAGTCCTTTCAAATAGGACAAGTGATGGCTGTTCAGCAGCTGGATCCGCCGCAGTGCAGCATCCACGTCCGCAAGGCCGCTCTTGTACATCGACAGCCCTTCACGTACGAGCGCACAAAGCACCGGTTCGCTTTCGAGCGCTGTTACCGCCCCCGATTCTCCGGTTGCATAAGAGAAGACAAGGGAATCCGAACCAAGACCGGCTGTGCAGTCAATGACACGGTCGCCCGGGCGGCAGCCCGACAGCTCAATCATCGGGTCGGTCTCTCCTTTGCGCAGCCGCTTCACCCGAACGAAAGCCATGCTGGGGTGAAAATATAACGGAGATTCCGTCTGCCCTTCATAGAAGCGGACCTCTCTCTCTGTCACAACGAGCAGCCGGCAATCTTCCATAGAGCTGGCAATCTGGCGGAGCGTGTCACGCCCGCGGGGCCGATACGATGCGCCCAGTTCCACGGCAAGCCGCTTCGCCTGAGTACTTGCGGTCAACGATGGCTTGTCGCTAGTCGTTACGATCATGACATCACCCGCTTGAACATTTTTTCAAGCTGATAGGTCGACATATGAACGATGATCGGCCTGCCGTGAGGACAAGTATACGGCTGATTGCATGCTCCAAGCCGCGCCAGCAGCGCTTCGCCCTCTTCCCTCGTCTTACGGTCATTCGCCTTGATCGACGCCTTACAGGAGCACATGATAGCGGCTTTTTCCCTTAGCTTGGCGACATCGATCGATTTGCGTTCGCTAAGCAGAAGGTCCGCCATCTCTTCAATAATGCTCTGCTCTTCTCCGTCAGGCAGCCACTCGGGATACGAGCGGACAAGAAACGTCTGCTGCCCGAACGGTTCAATCTCCACGCCAGCCTCTGCGAATAGATCCGTCATCGTTCGCAATTGCTGCGCATCGTTAGGCGTAAACTCAAGCGTCAGCGGCACCAGCAGCTGCTGGCTTGCCGCAGCAGGATTGCCGAACTTCATATAATAATATTCGTAATTGATCCGTTCATGCGCCGCGTGCTGGTCGATCAAATAGAGACCGTCCTCCGCTTGGGCGACGATGTAGGTGCCATGCAACTGCCCAATCCAGTACAGCTCCGGGAAAGCTGGAGATGCCGCTCCGGTTGCCTCGCGAGAGGCAATTCCAGCAATTGTTGCTGTATTGGAAGCTGGATCTGCCTCAGCAGGTGATTCTATATGCGCTTCTTCCATCCAGGAATCGGCTGCCGGATTGGATTCCGGTACGGATTGAACCGTTGGAGCCGCTTGTTCCCAAAAGGCTTGACGCTCGCGCAAAGCCGAGTTTTGCGGCTCCGCAGGTTTATAAAGCCGTTCCGTCGCATCAGGCGGCACATACTCTGTTGGCTGATCCTTATAGCCAGTGTAGCTGTTTCTGCCCATCCCGCCACCGTTGCTGCTTTCCTGTGCAGAACGGCTTGGCTGCCATTGCGGCTGCGAATGAGGCACAGACTGCGACCCTGATTGCTGTAACTGCGACTCCGACTGCGATGGCAACTCTAATTGAGACTTCGATTCTAGTTGCGGTTGAGATTGAGGCTGGGATTGCAGTTGCGCTTGCTGCCCAGTCGGCAATGCGGAAGGAGCCGCGGCGGCCGCATCTTCCGGCAGCGGCCGATGGAAAGAAATTGCATCCTGCACGAACAATGGCTTCGAGCGTTCCTGCTTCAACGAAGCTTCAGGTCCCGGTATATAACGATACTGGCCCAGCGCCGCCTTCACTGACTGCTCGATCAGCGTACGCAGTTCCGCTTCCTTACTGAACCGCACTTCCATTTTCGACGGATGAACGTTAACGTCCAGCAAGCTTGGATGCATGCCCAGTTCCAGCACGACAAGCGGAAACCGGTTAATCGGCAGCAGCGTATGATAAGCTTGCAAAATCGCTTGATTCACCGCATGGCTGCGTATGTAACGCCCGTTAACGATGACCGTCATACCGTTGCGGTTAGCTCTCGTCAGCTCCGGCTTCGAGATGTAGCCCCGCAGATCATAATCCGGATTCTCGCCTTCGACAGAGAGCATCGACTTGGCGGTATTTGTTCCGTATACGGCGGCAATAACCTGCAGCCGGTCTCCCGTTCCGAGCGTTCGCAGCAGCGTATTGCCGTTATGCTTTAGCGTAAAGGCAATGCCCGGGTGAGCAAGAGCGATCCGGTAAATATAATCGGAAATGTGTCCAAGCTCGGTCTGAATCGCCTTCATATATTTCAGCCTGGCAGGCGTGTTGAAGAATAAATCGCGAACGGTCATATCGGTTCCTTGCGGCGCGTTCGCCGGCTCATCCGTCTTGATCTCTCCGCCTTCAATGACGAGCCGGTGCGCCAGCCCTGTCGTCTCCGTGGAAGAAATGGCGGTTAAGCGCGACACCGCCGCAATACTTGGCAGCGCCTCGCCCCGAAAGCCTAGGCTCGCGATCCGGAACAGATCGCTGCTCGTTGCAATTTTGCTCGTCGCATGCCGTTGAAATGCGGTCGGGATGTCACCGGCTTCGATACCGGAGCCGTTGTCCGTGACGCGGATTAAAGTCAATCCGCCTTCCTCTACCGTAATGTCGATCTGGGAGCTTCCCGCATCGACGGCGTTTTCGACCAGCTCCTTAATGACGGAGGCTGGCCGTTCGACCACCTCGCCTGCGGCAATTTGGTTGGCTAATTGCTCGTCCAGCACCTTTATTTTACCCATGCGATAATCCTCCCTTCAGCTTGGCGTCAGCCGTTAATCATTGATTTTGCGTTTCATATCATTTAGCCATTGCATTGCTTCCATTGGCGTCATATTGAACAAATCCAGCTTGCGCAGCTGATCTGCCAGCTGCTCGGCTTTTGGACTTGCCTTGCGTTTCCCTGCATCCTGACTTGCGGCCGGCTTCTCAGCGGCAGGCTCATCAAAGATAGAGAGCTGAACGGCTGCTGCAGCGGACGCGGTCTCGCGAACAGCTTCCGCTACCGGCGAAGGAGCAGTTGTATCATTCAAAGGCGCAAATATGGTATAACCGCCAGACGAACGGCGCGGCAATTGCGCGAATAAAGCGGCTTCCATCTCCGCACCCTCCAGCAGCTCGTAAGCCCGTCCGATTACGGATTCCGGCAAGCCTGCCAAACGGGCGCAATAAATGCCGTAGCTCGTGCCGGCGGCCCCTGGAATAAGTTTGCGTAAAAACGTCACATGATCGCCGCTCTCCTGCACCGCCATGCAAGCATTCGCAAGCGAAGGAAGCGAGGCTTCCAGATGAGACAGCTCGTGGAAATGAGTCGAGACAAGCGCTTTACAGCCGATGTGATGATGAACATATTCAATTACCGCCTGAGCGATGGCCATACCTTCTCCGGTAGAGGTGCCTCTACCCAGTTCGTCAATAATAACCAGACTATTAACAGTCGCTTTCTCTGTCATGAGCTGGATATCTTTCATTTCGACCATGAACGTGCTTTGTCCGCCAATCAGGTCATCTGCGGCGCCTATACGTGTGAAAATCCGGTCAATCAACGGAATTTCCGCTGATTTCGCAGGGACGAAGCAGCCGATCTGCGCCATGATGCAGATGAGCGCGACTTGGCGCATGTAGGTACTCTTGCCGGCCATATTCGGACCCGTAATGAGCAGCATCGATTGCTCCTCTTGCTTAAGCGAAGTGCCGTTAGAGATAAATTGCGAGTCTTCAACGACAGCTTCCACAACAGGATGCCTGCCTTCGTCGATAACAAGATTATAGTTTTCCGTAACAGTTGGACGCGTAAATCTGCGCTCCGCGCTTACTGTGGCGAATGATTGATAGACGTCGAGCTCGGCGATGACTTCGGCAAGCTTCTGCAAGCGGTGAAGCTGCACTGCCAGATGGTCCCGCAGCTCGATGAACCGCGAATATTCGAGATCGACCATTTTATCCTCGGCTTCGAGAATGAGACGCTCCTTCTCTTTAAGCTCTGGCGTGACAAAGCGTTCTGCGTTCGCAAGCGTCTGCTTCCGCTCATAGCGGCCTTCTGGAAGCTGCGCCAGCGCGCCTTTGGATACTTCTAAATAGTAACCGAACACTTTGTTGAAGCCGATTTTGATCGACTTGATGCCAGTCGCCTCGCGCTCCTGCCGCTCTAGCTCAGCCAGCCATTTTTTACCGTTCGTGCTCGCCTCTCTCAGTTGATCGAGATACTCGTCGTAGCCCGAGCGAATCAGACCGCCCTCGCGAATCGAAACCGGAGGCTCGTCGACGATAACGGTCTCAATCATGCCGGCGAGATCGCTGCAGTCATCAAGCTCTGCAACAAGCTTGCGAAGCCGGTCTGAGCCGGACGCTTCGCAAAGCGCGGTTAATTGCGGCACACGGCGGATCGAGCCCTTGAGCGCGTTCATATCCCGGCCGTTGGCGCTGCCGAAAGCGACACGGCCGACAAGCCGCTCCAAATCGTAAATATGGTTCAGCTCGCTGCGAATGTCTTCTCTCAAAATCAGGTTGCGGTACAGCGTGTCTACCGCTTCATAGCGGGATTCGATAGCCGAACGATTAAGCAGCGGCTTATCAATCCAGCGGCGAAGCAGCCGAGCGCCCATTGAGGTTTGCGTCCGGTCAAGCAGCCAGAGCAGAGAGCCCTTTTTGTTGCGGTCGCGAACCGTCTCCGTGAGTTCCAGATTACGGCGGGTATAGTGGTCCAAAATCATAAATTGATTCGGTTCATAAGTACGGATTGTGCGAATATGTCCGAGGGAACGTTTTTGCGTGTCATCCAAATAACCAGTAAGCAGGCTCACGGCCCGGTGACGGGCTTCATTCAGTCCAGACAGCTGCGCATCCTCGTATTGCTGCCGCAGCTTCTCTTCCGTCATCGGCTCCCGCGGCGTCAACAGCACGGGGCGGTTCCATACCGCCGTCTCCCGCAGCTTGTCCAGCAGCTTCTCGTCGCCAACAATCTCTGCCGGCTGATACACATTAATTTCATCAAGCAAAGCATCAATACTATAGGAGAGAGAGGTTACATATAGCTCCCCCGTGGACAGATCACAGGCAGACAATCCCACCGCCGAATTCGATATAGCGGAGACGGCAACGATAAAGTTATTCGTTTTTTCCGCCAATGATTTCGACTCCATAACCGTACCTGGCGTAATAAAGCGCACAATTTCGCGTCTGACGACGCCTTTTGAAGCTGCAGGATCTTCCACTTGCTCGCAAACGGCTACCTTGAAGCCTTTGTCTACCAATCTGGCTATGTAATTTTCCGCGGAATGATAAGGAACGCCGCACATCGGGATCTTTTCCGAAGTACCGCCGTCTCTTCCGGTCAATGTAATCTCTAGCTCACGCGAGGCTGCAATCGCATCCTCAAAAAACATTTCATAGAAATCGCCCAGCCGAAAAAATAAAAAGGCGTCCTTCGCCTCTTCCTTAATGGCAAGGTATTGCTGAATCATCGGGGTATAGCCGGCCATTTCGTGCCCCTCCTATATATAAATGAACTGATGAACGAGTGCGTAAAGATCATAAATACATGCGCTGCCGCTATTCTGGTCGTCTCGCTGCGAACGAAACGCCTAAAAATAGGATTGCATGGCGAATGCTTCACTTCTGACTGCATCCAGCTACAACACTAACTAAGCTATTATACCAAGCCA
>NZ_CBVJ010000036.1 GCF_000513275.1 Paenibacillus gorillae
TCCGCCCGGTCGCCGGCATAGAAGGCTTCAACATACCGCTCATCAAGAGCCGGTATGTACGAAAGCGTCTTCGCTTCGCGGGCGCACAGGAGCGCTAACGCGAAGCAAGCTTTGGCCGCGGCCGGCGATACAAGCCAGCTCGGCAGCGTCCGGTATTCGAATCCGCCATGCGGCTGCAGGCGGAAATCGCCCAGCGCGCCGTAGCGGGGCCTTCGTCCGCGGCCGGCGGGATCTTCCACAAGCGCAAGCGGGAATGCTACAAAACTGTCGAGCAGCCTCAGCAGCCGGCTCGATACCGGTACGCCGCTGAGATGGATATGCCCGCCGAGCGCCAGCCCCGGTACAGGCATCGCGCCTGCGGCCCAGCGGAGCGCAGGGTCGCTAATGCGAGCGGCAGCGCGGCGCAGCAGCTGCCTGACATGCTCGGCCAGCGCAGCCGGATCTGCCGCTGGTTCCGGTCGCAGCTCCGCAACAGGATACACGATGCGCCTCCCGACCAGCAAGGCGTCGCTTCCCGCAGCTCCCCCTGTTCCCTCACCCAAAAACCGCGAGGCAGGCGCGACCCGACCATCCTGCCGGATCAGAACAAATTCCGGATCAGCACCAATTAGAATGGTACGATTCGCACATTCATTATAAGCCGCTTCGTAACCAGCGGCATAACCCGCCAGCGCATCCGGCCAGCGCCGCACCAGCTCGGCCTTACCCAAAGCCCTTGCCGCGCGGACGGCTGCCCTCCCGTCCGCCCCCAGCGCCACATCGGCCTCTCCGATATCGAGGCCCAGCACATAGAGCCCGCTCGTCGCTGCCCGGACGACGCGCCGCAGTACCGGGTCTGCCGGCCATTGCGCAGCTGAAGCTGCTCGGCCGGCCCCTCCCAAACACGGCCCTCCGGGCGCTGCGGACTGCCTGCGCCTCCGCCCAAGGGCCGTCCCCTGCCGATCCAATCGCATCAGCTCGATCGGCTCCAGCTGAAACAAGACGACGCGGTATAAGCGCTCGTCCTCCTGCGCTGCGCGCGCCAGCCCCGCGCGGCGCCAGCGCCGCTCCTTATCCGCAGCGGACATCACAGCGGCTGTCGCGGCGCCTTCATTGACTAGCACCGCGCCTGGATAATGGCTCGGCGTTATTTTTTTCCCCGTGGACAATACAACGACTGCATCGCCCTCCGCTACTTCATGGTATGTGCCATAGCTCCTTATAGCTGTAGACGACAATGGCGATGCAGCCTTGCCTATCCGCTCCAGACGGTCATCATCCCCGTCCCAGACCCATGTCGCAGTCATTGCCGCCACCTTCTTTATCCGGGCTTCCAATCGATCACTTCCAATGCTGCCAATCGTCTAATTTTTTCAAAAAAAGAGGGCTTTCGCCCTCGAATCTGCCGCTCACGCAGCATAAGATACAGTAAAGCTTGAGGGCACGAGTTACAGCTCGTCGTCCAGCAAATCCGGGTCCAAATCCTCGTAATCCCCGTCGCCATCGCCCAAGTTGAAGTCGAGATCCTTGCCATCCAGACCGTCCGCACCGCCTGGAAAAACGGCAACAAACACTTTCGTCTCTGCAATCATTTCCACCGCGAATTCGCGTTCAACGCGAATAACTACACCGGAGCCGCTGCTCGAAATGTTAGCTTCGATGCAGTTCGGCTCTTGAAGCGCCTCGGCCGAAACTTCCTCCGTTGCAGTCCGATGCCGCGGGTCTACATAAGACAACGGAATGTGCTCAACGTAATGTACGGATTCTTTTGCTACGTCTGTTTGTGAGTTCTTGCTGTACGAATACCAAATGTTGATATCGTAAGTACCGATCACCTCAATGCCGTCGCCCGATCGAACCGCTTCATATTGATGGTTGATTATCCATGCGCCCAGAATGCTGGTCGGATGATGAGGCGGCGTTACGGTATGGGTTACAGTGGAAAACTTACGACCTTTGCCGCAGACAGCTTTCGTTATTATTTCTCTAGCTTGAAGCTGTTTATCTGCAATAGTCATCGATTTAACCTCCTCCATACAATCATTCATTTAAAGTGTATGCAGGACATTCGTCTAGGGTGACTGTTTCTTTTCCCGCTCCACAACGAATTTTTTCCCTCTTTATTCTATGACTCTGCTCGTTCTAAAATAACTTTTCTTTTTTTAAGTCTTTTTGCGACTTCCAAATAGCGTTTCAGCTCATGCATCAGCTTGAGTAATGCCGCACGCACCTCGAACTCCTCCCGCGTACGCGGAAGATCCATCGCTTTGAACTGCTGCGCAAGCTCTACCATCCGCTTCTCCGTCAGACCCGTATACACTTCCGACTTCACATCCTCAGAAAGCTGCTCCATCAGCTCGGCAATATGGTCATTCTGCGGCCACCGCTCATAGACCATCGCCAAATCCACCAGCATTTGCTGAATGAGCTCAAGCTGCTGGCTTCGCATCTCGAAATAATTCAACCAGTAGAGCTCCTGCCCCCAAAGCCGGTTTTCCCGATTGAGCACCGAGCGGCGCGCCCCTTCTTCAATCGCATTATGCGCCTCCAGCAGCTCGCTTCCGTTCCATATATGAGAAGGCTCCCGCAGTGTCAGAGCCATCTCATTAAAAATAACGTCAAATTTATGTTCCACCGTCTCCTTTAAACCTTGAAGAAGATGCTTGTCCTTCGGCATATAGATCAAATTAATGATCGTCGCCCAGCCGAGGCCGGCGAACAACAGCATAATCTCGTTGCTGATGACATCAACGCTAACCTCTCCTCTTCCGAACAGATGAAAGACGATAACCGCACTCGTCACAATTCCATCTTTTAATTGAAAACGGGAAAGCACCGGGAACGTAAGGAGAATGAACAAAGCCACTGCCCAGATATGAAAACCGAATACTGTAAAGATGAACGAGGCGAAAAAAAGTCCCAGCACCGAAGCGACAAACCGGACGAGGGCGCTTTTCAGTCCCTTCAACCGGCTCACTTCAACGCCGAGAATAGCAAGAATGCCTGCGCCGAGCGGCGGCTCCAATCCGAAGTAAACAGCTGTGTAAATCGCCGCAATCGTCGCTAAGGCAGTTTTTATTATTCGAATACCCATATATGACCTCTTTGTAGTGATAGAATTTTCATAAGCCGTCAGGCGCAGAGCGCCAATCACGTCTTAATCCTACCGTTCCCGCCAGCCATTCGTCAACTTCCGCTCCAGAATCGCGACCAACTGATACATCACCGTCGCCACAGCAGCAATCACGACCAAGCTGGACAAAACAAGGGTGAAATTGAATACTTGGAAGCCGTAAATGATCAAGTAGCCGAGACCCAGCTTCGCCACGAGAAATTCACCAACGATGACCCCGACCCACGCAAGCCCGACATTGACCTTCAGCGCAGATATAATGACCGGGAAGGACGCGGGTAAAATAACGAGCCTGAACAGTTGCGCTCTGCTCGCTCCGAACAGCCGGACGACCTTGATAAATCCCGCTTCGATCTCGCGAAACTGATTATAAATGTTAATCGTCGTAATGATAACCGTGACGGACAGCGTCACCGCAACGATCGACACAAAGCCTGGGCCGAGCAGCACGATAAAGAGCGGACCAAGCGCGACCTTGGGCAAGCTGTTGAGCACGACCAGATACGGATCGAACACGCGTGATAAAAAAGGAAACCACCACAGCGCAGCGGCAAGTGCGGTGCCAAGCAGCGTCCCAAGCGCAAAGCCTACCGCCGTTTCCGATACGGTCATGCCGATATGCGGCCAAAGCGAACCGTCCGCAATCGTCGTCCATATTTGGTTAAACAGCTTGGACGGATAACTGAACAGCAGCGGATCGATCCATCTGAGCCGGCCTGCCGCTTCCCAGAGCGCAACAAACAATACGAGGATAGCGATTTGCGTAGCGCCTACTGCCGCAGTCAGCCGCTGTGCCCGTTTTTTGAAGCGAAGGTGCAAGTCTTCCATCCAACTGACGCGGTCTTCCTGAATGCCGGAAACCTCGGCTTTCAGTTCCTCCTGCTCTTTATTCACCGGTATCGCCCCCTTCCGCTCCCTCAGCTGCTTCCAGCTCCGCCCAAAGCTGGTCGAATACGTTCTGAAACCCGGCAAGACGGCGGGCGTCCATCGGCGAGGCCGACCGCAGCTCATCCGGCATGATATGCTCCGCAATAATTCTGCCGGGATTGGCGGCAAGTACAATGACGCGATCACTCATCGCTGCAGCCTCCGCCAGATCATGCGTGACGAGCATAGCCGTCTTGCCAAGCCGGCGCAGCGTCTGCTGCACGAGATCCTCAAGCTGCAGCTTAATATGAAGATCAAGCGCAGAGAACGGCTCGTCGAGCAGCAAGATATCCGGCTCCGTCGCGAGCGTCCGTGCCAGAGCAACCCGCTGGCGCATGCCGCCGGAAAGCTCATGCGGGTAGCGGCTGCCGGAGCCGGGCAGCCCCAGCTCGGCAAGCAGCTCATCGACTCTTTGCAGCGCTTCGGCCGTTTTACGGCCCGTTATTTCCAGGCCGATTGCGGCGTTGTCACGGATCGTGCGCCACGGAAACAAGAAATCCTGCTGAAGCATATAACCAACCTTTGTCGACGGACCCGAAACGGCATCTCCTCCAAGCAAAACCTGCCCCTTCGTCGGCGAGATCAAACCGGCGAGCATGCTTAGAATCGTCGTCTTGCCGCAGCCGCTTGGGCCGACAAGGCTGACGAATTCTCCGCGGTTAACGGTGATATCGAGTTGTTCAACGGCAAGCGATGCCCCTTTATCGTTGACATACACATGGGACACGCCTATCAGCTCCAGCATTCGATGATCGTCAGCCATTGTTCTCCCCCCGATATCAAGTTATTTAACGGATTCGATTGACTTCTCCGCGAACGTATTGTCAACGATCGCTTTATGCTCCGTGCGAGCCTTCAGCTCTCCGGCTGTCGTCATAACGTCCAGCAGATTATTCCATTCTGCTTCATCGATGATAGGATCTGAAGCATAAGAGCCTTGCTGCTTGTAACGATCGATGGAGCTTATCAAAATATCGCGGTCAACGTTATCGAAATAAGGAAGCACGGCGTCCGCGATCGTCTCAGCGTTATTTTCCGCTACCCAAAGCTGGGCTTTGTGAACGGCGTTCGTAAATTTCTGAACGGTCGTTTTATTTTTCTTAATAAAGCTTTGCTTCGTCATAAATACGGTGTACGGCAAATGTCCGCTTTCCACACCAAATGATGCGACAACATGGCCTTTACCCTCTTTTTCGAAAATTGAAGCTGTTGGCTCAAACAACTGTACATACTCGCCTGTACCTGACGCGTAAGCGGCAGATATGTTGGCAAAATCGATATTCTGGATGAGCTCCAGATCATTATGAGGATCGATACCGTGTTTTTTGAGCGCGAACTCGCCTGCCATTTGCGGCATGCCGCCTTTTCTTTGGCCGAGGAACACCGTCCCCTTCAGCTTATTCCAGTCAAACCCATCGTCAGCTTTGCGCGCCACCAGAAACGTACCGTCCGTCTGCGTCAGCTGTGCAAAATTGATGACCGGATCATCAGCACCTTGCTGATAGACATAAATCGAAGTTTCCGAGCCGACCAGTGCGACATCAATGACACCCGACAGCAATGCCGTCATCGTCTTATCGCCGCCTGCCGTCGTCGTCAGTTCCACGTCGAGCCCTTCATCCTTGAAAAATCCCTTTGCCAGCGCTACGTATTGCGGCGCATAAAATAGTGACCGCGTCACTTCCCCGATGGTCACCTTCGTCTTCTCCGAACTGCCGTTCCCGCAGCCGGACAGCGCCGCGGTGGTCAGCAGCACGACAGAGAGCAGCAGCGCCATCCACACCCGTTTCCCCATGTTGATTCCTCCCGTTTTTCTTCGCATGTCGTTAGTACTCCAGCCTATGCAGCGAAACGCCCGGCGGTGAATTGACATAAGGCTGACGCGAGGACTTGCGTGCCGGGGTGTTCGCACTCTGTGCGGTCATCACCCATTTACTCAGGGAATGCTCCCACGTGACACGATGCTCTTCCCTTCAACACACTAGTCGCTTCCTTGAAAATGCTCGCTCGCACGCCCCCCTATGTTTACCTCTCCCTAACGCGTCTGTCGTTGCTGCAGCGAACCTACTTCGCTTTTTAACGAAGCAAAGTTCGCTGTTGACGTTCAACAGTTGCGACTTATCTGTTACAGCGAAGCTAGGTTCGCTATCCGTGAACTTTGGTTCTCCAAAAGCGAATCTAGCTTCGCTAATAGATTAATAGCTTGCTGCGACAGCTCACATAGCGAAATTCAGTTCGCAATTTAGCGAACCTGCTTCGCTATACCGCGGAGCATTCCCTTCACTTGGTATGAAACAGTAACGTTAACCACTTATATTCAGAAAAGGCTCCTACGCTGCTCGATGCTCCGCCCTTCAACACACTAATCGCTTCCTTGAAAATGCCTACGCGCACGCCAACCCTATGTTTACCTCTCCCTAACGCGTCTGTCATTACCGCAGCGAACCTGCTTCGCTTTTTAACGAAGCAAAGTTCGCTGTAGTCGTTCAACAGTTGCGACTTACCGGCTATAGCGAAGCTAGATTCGCTATCCGTGAACCATGGTTCTCCAAAAGCGAATCTAGCTTCGCCAATAGATTTATTGCTTGCTGAGACCGCTCGCAGAGCGAAATTCAGTTCGCAATTTAGCGAACCTGCTTCGCTGTACCATCCCAGGTTGCAAAACTTAGTTGCAGTTGCGCCTAGCCACTAACCCAAACTAACTTTTTACCTATCCTCCTCCAGCGCAGAACACCACGTTTAACGAAGCAGCATCTTTTCCGGCAATAACACAACAAAGGCTACTGCAACAAAACTGATCTCTGATCAGTTTCATCACAATAGCCTCTTCCTGTTCCCCTAACCTAGTGCCTCACGTACGTTACGCCCGCTCTTCTACAGCTTATAAATATCCTTGTATTTCCGCTCCAGATAATGAACCAGATGCTGAGGATCAAGCGGCTTGCCGGTAATGTTCTGGATAAGCTCAGACGGTGTTCTCAGCTTGCCATACTTGTAAATCCGCTCCGACAGCCAGTTTTTGATCGGAAGCAGCTCGCCGCGCCCAACGCTTCCCCAGAAGTCTGGCAGCTCGCGTTCCATCGTATCAGCGATTTGCGCCGCGTACATGTTGCCGAGCGAGTAAGACGGGAAGTAGCCGAACATACCTCCAGACCAGTGAACGTCCTGAAGTACGCCCTCCGCATCGTTCGGCGGTGTAATGCCCAGATACTCCCGGTACTTGTCATTCCAGATCGCCGGGAGATCAGCAGCTTTCGCTCCTTCATTGAAAATAAGCTTCTCAATCTCGTAACGAATAATAATATGCAGATTGTATGTCAGCTCATCCGCTTCAATCCGAATGAGTGAAGGCTGCACAACGTTGATGCCGCGATAAAATTGCTCTACGGGAACGTTCAGCTGTCCCGGGAATTTCTGCTGTAAATCACCGTAGTATCGTTCCCAGAACGGTTTACTGCGGCCGATTACATTTTCCCAGAAACGGGACTGTGATTCATGAATGCCCATAGAAGTTCCTGTGCACAGTGTCGTACCGATAAGCTCCGGCATAATATTTTGCTCATAGAGGGCGTGCCCGCCTTCATGGATGGTGCCGAACAAAGCGCTCGTCACATCGTCCACCAAGTAACGCGTCGTAATGCGCACGTCGCCGGGACTCAGTCCGGTCGCAAACGGATGAACACTCTCGTCGAGGCGTCCCGCGTCAAAATCATAGCCCATTTCGTTCAAAATAAACTTGCTGTACGCCTTTTGAGCCTCTTTATCGTAATTTTGCTGCAAGAAAGACGTATCCGGCTGATGCGGAGAAGCCGCAATGGCCGCCGCCAGCGGCACAAGCTGCTCACGAAGCCCGCCGAATACGCGGTCCAGCTCCTTCGTCGTCATGCCCGGCTCATATTGATCGAGCAGCGTGTCGTAACGAGTGTCCTTCGCGCCCCATAGATCGATAAACTGCTGCTGGTAGCCAATCACCTTTTCCAAGTAAGGCTGGAAGCCGGCAAAGTCGTTGTTCGCTTTCGCCTCTTCCCACTTATTTTCCGTCTGTGCGGCTAACACGACATACTCTTGATACAGCTTTTGCGGGATTTTGACGCTCCGGTCGTAATCCTTGCGCGTTTCCGTCACTAGCCGCTGCTCGATTTCGGACAAGCTCTCGAAGGTTTGCGGCTCTTCAAGCGACGTCAGATACTCGCCCAGCTCGGGCGATGTGGACAATTTGAACATGTCGCCGGACAACGCGCCGATCGATTCAGAACGGGTATCCATTCCTTTGCGCGGAGCACCTGTGCGCAAGTCCCAATACAGCACGCCCAGCGCTTCCTCATAGCTTTTCACTTTACGAATCGTTTCCATAAATAAAGGAAGCGTTTTCTCGTTATGTACGGTCATTTTACAAGCCGCCTTTCCATATTGGAGTGGATGAAATTGCAGGGTTTCCTATCTTGATCTTACCGTTAACAAAAAGTATAATCAACCTTAGCCGTTACAACGAAATCGGCGAAGCGGCAAGGAAAGCGAGGTATTGTCTATGCATATTTCATTCTCATCTGCAGCAGTCGATTTTCTGACTCCATACATAGCCGACGGCAGCCGGCAGTTGAAGCTGCTGCATGATACGGAAGGCTGCGGCTGCGTAATGAGCGGTGTGCCTGCCCTTCAGCTTGTGAAGGAGACGACGGTTGATGACAAGCTGGCCGAAGGCGACCCCCTCCCGTTTCTATTTGAACCTCGTCACGAGGTTTTTTTTGAGCCGCAAATGCGGATCGATTACAATGCAGATCGGGATAGTCTCAGTTTGAAAAGCGATAGTCAGATCTACACGCTTGATCTGCGTTTTGTAAAAAACTAACGCCATTGTGCAACAGCCTAAGGAGGAACTGGAAATGAATAAATTGGAGCAAATTTTGGAGTACAATAACAACTTTGTCGAGAAGAAAGAATACGAGCAATATTTGACGACCAAATTTCCGGATCGCAAAATGGTTATCGTCACATGCATGGACACTCGTTTGACTGAGCTTCTTCCCAAAGCAATGAACTTGAAAAATGGTGATTCCAAAATTATAAAAAACGCTGGCGCAATCATTACGCAGCCATTCGGCAACCTGATGCGAAGCGTGCTGGTCGCTGTCTATGAGCTGAAAGCGGACGAGGTATTCGTTATTGGCCACCACGATTGCGGCATGACAGGTCTTGATCCGGAGGTTGTTGTTGGCCATATGCTGGAACGCGGCATTTCCGAAGATACGATCGAGACGCTCCGCAACTCCGGTCTGAATCTGATGCGCTGGCTGACTGGCTTCGACAACGTCAAGGAAAGTGTGGAGAAAAGCGTTGGCATCGTGCGGAACCACCCGCTATTGCCGGCAAATGTTCCTGTACACGGCTTGGCAATCAACCCTGAGACCGGTGAGCTGGATCTGATTGTCGATGGCTACAAATCCCTTAAAGGCTAATCCGCTTCTATAAAAAAGAAGAGCCGTCTTGACGCTATTTAGCGCCGGGACGGCTCTTCATTTTTCAATTCGGCTGCTGCCGCCCTTGCGGCAATGACATCACTGCGGTCGCGAAGCTTGTGACGGTGAATGACAGCGTCTTCGATGCCTGCTATTTTCCCCCACTGCAACCCCGCCGCCTGGCAGCGCTTCTGCATTTCTGACGCAAGCTGCGGATCGATGAGTTCAAAATCCATCTCCTCGTAGCCGACTAACTCGCTTGCCATAAGCTTCTCTTGTCTCTGAGAAAGAGCATGCAGCAGCTTATCTCCGTCAACTCCAAGTCCTTTGAGCGCTGGCGGATTTAGCCGGTGCAGCGCATTTGCGTAGATTTTACGGGCACCATTGTAGTTGCCTCTGCGCAAATGATAATGACCAACAGCCAGTTGAATCAAGCCCACCCACACTTCTGCCCGCAAATCTCCGGGATGCTCCTTCCAATATTCCTCCAGCAGCTCATGACATTCGAAAAAATCACGAGTCGCATGATATTCCATTAAATAATGCAAGTAAGCGTCCGGATAGCGCTCTTCCATACCGCACTCCCCCATTGCAAAATGAATAAATTTTTTAATTCGCAGCATAATAGTCTATTAAAGAAAAAAAATTTGAAACCTTCGTTAATAATAGCCGTAAATGTATATGATAGCAATGAATCCATTACACAGAGATCTAGGAGGAGAATAGCAATGAAGAAAGGGTTAGTTTTAATGCTCGCTATGATGTTGTTTCTGACGCTTGGTTTTGGACAAGTTGCAGATGCGGCAAAACGCGGTGGCGGCGGCGGAATGAAATCTCCAAAGCAAAGCTTCACGCAAACCCCTAAGAAGACGGATCAAGGCAGTGGCGTAAGCCAATCCAATCCGGGTACTAAAACAGGCGGAGCTGCTGGAACAGCTGGCGCTGCTACGAAATCCGGATTTGGCGGAAGCTTCATGAAAGGTATGCTTGTCGGCGGTTTGGCTGGTATGTTGTTCGGCGGAATGTTTGGCGGCATGGGCGCATTTGGTCAAGCACTCGGCTTCTTGGTAAACTTGCTTGCTATCGCTGCCATCGTGATGGTTATCGTGGCCGCATTTAAGTATATTCGCAACAAAAAAACGCCTAATCCGCGGGGTCCTTATTAATGACCCGGATTTACACAGATGAAATTATTAATGCCGTATGTCTTCATATGGCAGAGCGTAAAGGCGTAAAGCCGCAGGACGTGGAAGTACAGCTATCATGGGAAGAACAATACGGCTTTACCGCAGAGGTATGGGTAAATGGGCGCAGTCAATACTTGATTGAGTCCAACCTGCTGGAAGCGATTGAGCAGTATATGTATACAGAGTACAATCAGCGCGTATTCCGCTCCAACATTAAGTTGGATGCGGACGAAGAATTTTTCGCCGACATTACGGAATAAAATTGTTCATACGTGTAAAAGAGGGCATTTGCTAGCGGCCGTTTCATACGGCCGCCAAGCGAATGCCCTCTTTCTGTTAGATCGGGTATGGCAGGACGCCGTTACGCTCTGCGAAATGCGAGCACGGCATTGACGCCTCCGAAGCCGTATGAATTCGACACCGCGGCATTCGCCCGCGTCTCGCGAGCATGCCGGGCGACAAGATCGATATCGGCTGCCGGATCGGGTTCATCCAAATTTGTCGTTGGGGGCAGCCATTCATTCCGCAGCGATAATAACGTAATTGCAGCCTCAATAGCACCTGAAGCACCAAGGGGATGGCCATACAACCCTTTTGTTCCGCTGACGGCTACCGGACGGCTGCCGAACACATCACGGATGACCTTCGATTCCGTCACGTCATTGAGCAAAGTGGATGAACCATGAGCGTTGACGTAATCAATATCATCCGGCGACAGACCGGCTGCCGCAAGCGCTTGCCTTAACGCTCTCGCCGCCTGCATGCCACTTGGCAGCGGCGCGCTCATATGGTGAGCGTCATTGGTCAGTCCAAAGCCTGCTGCTTCGCCATAAATAACGGCCCCTCGTGCCCTGGCATGATGCTCAGCTTCAATGACAAGCACCGCTGAGCCTTCTCCCATCACAAAGCCGTCGCGATTGCGGTCGAATGGCCGGCTTGCCCCCGACGGCAATTCATTGCGCGTCGACATCGCGCGCAGCATATCGAATGCGCCGAAGGAAAGCGGCGCAAGCGGCGCTTCCGAGCCGCCTGCCAGCATTACATCAGCTTCGCCTCGCTGAATAGCCTGCATGGCTCGCCCAATTGCGACCGCGCCGGACGCACAGGACATCGCATTGGTCTCATTAGTACCTTGAAAGCCGAACTCCATCGCCAAATTGCAGGATGCCGCCCCCCCAAATACGGAGAAACCCAATGTCGGCGATACGGAACGAAACCCGCCGTTGAAGTACTGACCGCACTGCTCCTCCGCGTATGCAATGCCGCCCAGGGCACTGCCCATGAAGATGCCTGCTCGCTCCGCTTCCACGCTATCCGCGCTCAAACCAGCATCCTGAAGGGCAAGCCTCCCTCCCGCAACAGCAAGCTGGGAGTACCGGTCCATGCGATGAGCTCTCTTCTTGTCCATGTAATCCTCAGCCTGAAAGCCGTCAATTTGAGCGGCAATGCGACTGCGGAGCCCTTCGGGCGCGAAACGGTCAATGGCTTTGACCGCGCTTGTCCCCTTCTGTACCCCTTCCCATAAAGCCTGAACGCCAATGCCGATTGGCGTCACACATCCGATGCCGGTAATTACTGCTTTGATAGGACTCATGCGCAATTCCTCCTTGTATCGTTTAAAACCTTTACGCTTGGCAACTTGATCTTCTTGTTCTTCTTGTTCTTCTTGTTCTTCTGCACTATTCACTATTTCTTTATTTCTTTATTTCGTTACTTCTATTTCTCCATTTCGTTTTGCTCTTTTTCGGTTTCTTACACTCTTATCACTTGTAACGCTTCTCTCCCTGCTTGCCTTACTTGTTCCTGCTTCTCTTGCTGTTCTTGCTTTTCCAGCTGCTCCAGCTCCGCATGCTGCTTCAAGCCTTGGAGCGTTCGGTCTGCGATAGCGTGGACGAACTTATTGCAAATGATACCAGCAAGCAATCGGCGGCCGAACGGCGGACTGTACCACCGGTGAATAATCGAGACTTTAACCGCGTCTTCTGCTACCGGCTCCAGCCGCCATTCCACCTCCATATTCCGCGTCACACCCTTGATGTGCTTATACCGGACGACTTGCTTCACCTCATCAACTTCCATGTCGCTAGTCCACCACACCGGCCATTTCAACGGTTTGAATGGCCGGTACGCCGCCATTTCTACTGTCCCGCCCCGATCACTGCTGCCTTGCTGGAATGATGTCCGGCGGTAATGCGGCAGCAGCTCCGGCCAACGCTCAACCTCTCGCGCATAGTGGAATGCCGTTTCCGGCGAACAATTCATCGTCACTTCGTTATAGGTATACATGGCCTACGCCTCCTTCCTCTTCTATCTGTGCACAGGACGGCTGTCGCTGATGGCTGCAGCCAGCCTGTTCGTCAATGCTTCCGAAGCACCGATCACCTGCAAGCCGGCTCTCCACAGCCGCTCATATCGGCTTGCCTGCTCAATGAGCTTCTGCAGCCGCAGCGAGCCGGAAAATTCCGTTAACCGCTGCCGGTTATACCACTGCAAGGCGCGATGGCTGCCCGTCTGGAGCGCCTCCATTAAAGCAGGGGCAGCAAGCTCCGCGCTCCTTAATGCCCGGTAAATGCCTTGTCCCGTCATAGGATCATAATAGCCAGCCGCATCGCCCACGAGCACCATCCCTTCCAGTGCAGTTGAGCGAACGATACGTTCAAAGGGACCGCAGGCCAGTACATCGCCTTCGATTTCGGCATGATGGAACCTTTCCTTCAATGCCTCCCACTGTCTGGCTTCGCTCATCAGGTAGGCCGCCTTTCCTGTTGCGGCACCTTCCATCGCTTTAAGCCCTCTTAGCGCAACCGTCATATTGGCTAGTCCGCCGCCAATCGGCGCAAGTCCAATGACTCGGTCTCCGCTCACATAGAGCTCCACTTTGCCGCTTAAGCCGTCAATTCCGTTTAATCTTGCCGTCAACGCCGCTTTTCGCAGCTTGCCGAACCGGCTTAGATCTGCGCTCCGGGCGACAGCAGACCGAATGCCGTCTGCACCTGCAACCATTTGCGTTCGCACCATTTGCGGCCGCTGCCCATCGCCCAATCGTCGAACCTCGACGCCGATTAGACGGCCCTTTTCCCAGATCAAGCGCTCCAGCCTCGTCTTTTCCTCAAATACGACGCCAGCACGGTATGCCTGCTCAATCAGCCAGCCATCCAGCAGCTCTCGCTTACAGCCGATGCCATAGCGGTTATCGCCATAGGAAGCAGCAAGTGTCGTCATTCGGCTTGAGCCCACAGCAGCACTGTTAAGCTGCCAGCCGTTCAGCACCGAATGCGGAATTGAAGCTTCATGAAGCCATTCATCCGCCTGTCGCCCGTCGTACAAACGGCTTAGCGTCTGAACAGCACCCGGATTAAGCGACTCGCCGCATGGCTTCCGTCTAGGGAAAGGTGCCGCGTCAACCATGAGTACTTTCGCACCTTGCAGCGCAAGCAGTCTTGAAAGCACACTTCCCGCCGGCCCTGCACCGGCAACGACAACATCATATGCGCATTCCAACGTCCCGCTACACATCAGCTTTCTCCTACGAGGGCGAGCCGGAATGGAAAATGCCGTCGAACCGATGCCTCGACACCCGCCTGCCTAATTAATGCCCTAGCTTCTCCCACTGTGAAGGAGCGCTGAACGGACAGAGGACCGTCATGCTTTGTGACGGGGCTTTGCCAGACATAACGCGCCAGCAGCTTGGCAGCGGCATAGGCTACCGTATGACGTTCAAGATCGGTAATAACCCAGCCGATTCTTGAGACCCGGTTCATTTCCTGAAGCAGCTTGACTGCAGCCTCATCGTCCATATGATGCAGTGCCAAATTGCTGAATGCGATATCAAAGCTGTTGTCTGCGTAGGGCAGCGCAGTGCCGTCTGCTTGTCTCACCTGCACCGCCGTATCCTCCGCCGTCCTTCGCTCCGCCAGCTTCACGATATCGGGATGCATATCAACACCGACAATAGAGACGGCCAATCCTTTTCTGCGGCATCGCGCTGCCAGCGCAAGCGGAATATCCGCAAGGCCAGTGGCGACATCCAATACCGTTATATCTTCCTTTCGTCCGACACGGAGCAGCAGCCGGTCCAAATGATTGAATAAAGCGGGATTGCCGCCCAAATACCGGTTGACATCCCAAACCTCGCCCAAGCTGAACTCCAGCTCCTCCGGCGCGACGCGCTGATCGCCCTCATCATCGTCCAGCCACTCCTTTGTCATAAGCCGATTCACAAGGCAGCCTCCTTCTCGTTTTGCTTATTGTTATTGTTTTCCACTTTTTTTATCCGCCTTTGCCGGGCTTTTGCTGGAATTATTTACACCGGGTCCTTTCGACAGTATTCGCCGCAACCTCTGCGAATCTAGCGCGTCTATTAATAGGAGTACTGAGAGGAGTGTGATGAAAGCAAGTGTTGATGAGGAGAATGACAGCGATGGTGCTGCTTCTGTTCGCCGCCTATACCTTAACAGCTTCAGCGGCAAACGCAGCCAGCCCATCCGTTGCCGCAATGACGAAGTATCGTGTCTATCAGAACGACAAGGCTTTGAAAGAATTCGCCACCGAGAAGCAGGCGATCGCCTACGCAAGCGGATTCGAGTACAGCCATGTCGAGGGGATTACTGGCCGTACATGGGTTTGGGACAACTTCCCGCGATACAAAATCTATCAAGGAAGCAAATCCAGCACCAAGTGGGAATTCCGCACTTATGAGCAAGCTTTGGCAGCCGCCTCCAAGCTGACCGGCGTACATATTCGAGATTTGGAGAAACCGGGCTGGATCTATCAATCCTATGCCAAATATCAGCTTTACCAAGGCGAGAATACGAAGGATAGCTGGGGATTCACGACGCTCGCAGCAGCGAAGAAAGAGGCTGCGAAATGGACTGGCTCCCATGTCATGGAGCTCTCGACGAATCAATGGGTGTGGGATAACTTGACCACTGCCCAGAAAACGAAGCTTCGCCAAGGCAGCGCGATTTATGAAATCTCCGTTGATGGCGAGACTGCCCAGCAGTCGAAGTCCTATCCTTTTCTATACGATGCAATCAAGGCGGCTTCTTCTATAACAGGCAGTACCATCGTGAATACGAAAACAGGAAAAATCGTTCATTCCAACGTACCGGCTTACACCGTCTCGCAGAGCGGCAAGCCGATCAAGGCATTTGTGAGCTTGGACAAAGCGATTCAATTCGCGACATACTATGCCAACTCGGAAATTTCCTTCCAAGGCGCAGTCTGGTGGACGAATAGCGCTTACCTAACTGTCTATCAGAGCGATAAGAAGCTGAAAAGCTTCCACACGCTGAAATCCGCGCTGGCTTATGCCAAAGGCTACTCCAACAGCTCGATTCGCAATCCGGACGATCGCAAGCTTTGGAGCAATACGAAAGCACTCGTCTATCTAGGCTGGAACGGCAGCTCCAGCACCTCTGTCATATTGGGCCATGTTGCCAATACGCAAGGGCTTAACATCGACTCGCCAACCTGGTTCGAGCTTGGCGCTGCCGACGGCACGCTGAAGGATAATTCCGATCCTTTTGTTGTTGCAACGCTGAAGGAGAAGGGCATTCTCGTCATGCCGCTCTTGCACAACCAGTTCGACAAGAAGATGACAACAGCGTTTCTAGCAGATGCGAAAGCACAGCAGGACTTCATTGCCCGTCTCGTTGACCGGCTTTCTGCGCTTGGCGTATACGGCCTGAACCTCGACTTCGAGGAAGTCGCAGGAACGGACCGCGCAGCCTATACCGCATTCGTCAAGGCGCTGGCTAAAACCGTGCATGATAAGGGGATGAAGCTGTCCATCGACCTGCCTCGCGGCAGCGCTAGCTGGAATCATCTGACCGCCTATGATCATGCTGCGTTAGCAACGATCGTCGATACGATCATCATAATGGCTTACGATCAATTCTGGAGCACAAGCCCTGCCCCAGGTCCGGTTGCCGGTCTGAAATGGGTTGAAGAAGGCGTCCAGCAGTTTCTGTCCTACGGCATTCCGCGCGACAAGCTGATGCTGGGCATTCCGTTCTACGTACGGGAATGGAAGCTGGACAGCAGCGGCAAGCTGGTCAGCAACCGGGCCGTCTACATGAAGGATGTTCCGAAGCTGATTGCCGATACAGGTGCTACAGGCACTGCCGATCCTGAATACGGGATGACGAAGTATTCGTATGTGAAGGATGGCTTCACTTACCTGTTCTGGGCGGAAACGACCGCAACGGTACAAGCCCGAATCGATATCGCGAAAAAATACGATCTGGCCGGTATTGGCGCTTGGCGTCTCGGCTATGAAAGCTCAGACCTCTGGACGATGATGCTTCGCAATCAGTCCTAACGAAATAAACAGCAAAAATCCCCGGTTCCCATCAACTTGATGGAAACCGGGGATTTTGTTTGTTAATTAGGCGCCTGTCCGATCAGCAAAGGAATAACCTTCCCTTTATTGACGTCAATGAGGCCGAAATCAGTAATTTTAAGCGCTGGACTTACAGCTAAGGAATGCGTGCTGATTGACATAATCGGATTATAATGACGATAGCCTAAATCCTTCATCGCATTCAGCAGCTGCTCAACCTCCTGCGCAGTTTGCTCAAGCGGCTCCTCCGTCAGAATGCCGCCGATCGGCAGCTTGAGACTGGCAAGAATTTCTCCATCCTCTACTGCACAGAAACCGCCCTGATTGGCAATAACCTCATTGGCTGCCAGCATCATATCGACCGGATTATGGCCGACGACAAGCAGATTATGATTGTCATGAGAATAGGTCGTCGCGACAGCACCGCGGCGGATGGTATCTCCGCCAATCAAGCCATAGGCGCGGTTGCCATTTTTCCCATAACGCTCGAACGTCGCGATCAGTCCATAACCGCTCTCCTGCCACAGCAATTGCCCGTCTTGAACTTCGACTTCCGTCTGGTGCTCCTCAACAAAGGTCGAGCCATCCTTCACCATCATCACACGGCCGATATACTTCCCGTCCGCTTCTGCTGATGAGACGTGGAAATCCTCTGCTGTCAATGCGTTAAGCTTCACACTCTCGTAGAAGTGCTGCGGAAAAGCCCGCTCGCTTGCCGCTGGCTCATAAGCCTCGGTTGTATCATAGACTTTGCGGCCGCTCTTGAAGACTTCGCTTACAGTCAGCTCCTGCAAGTCGGCAAGAAGGACAAAGTCAGCTATTTTCCCCGGTGCAATAACGCCCCGGTCATGCATACGCATTCTTCTCGCCGGTGTAAACGTGCTCGCATAGATCGCTTTTTCCGGCTCCAAGCCCATCTTGATCGCTTTGCGTACGATATGATTCAGATGGCCGCGCTTCTGGAACGAATCCGGCATGACGTCGTCTGTCACGAAGCAGAAATGCTCGGATACGTCATGCTGAATCAAATAATTGATCACTTCGGGCGTCATCGATTTTTCCTGCAGCTCAATGAACATGCCCGCGCTAATTCTAGCTTCCATCCCCTCAATCGTTTGGTGGGTATGGTCCGAATCTACACCACTTACAATCATCCGATGCAGATCCAGATCCAGCAGCTTCGGTACATGACCCTCAATAATCAGATGCGGATAGTTGGCCGTGATATGCTTCAGAATCTGATTCGTCTTGCAATCCGGGTCTGTGATCACATCCACATAGTTCATGATCTCCCCCAAGACAGATGATGCGCTCTGTACGCAGCAGCTCATCAATGTCTTCAATCTCGATGGAGCCGCCTGTCGTCTCCATCGATGTTGCAGGAACCGAGCTCGGAATGGCGTAGAACATATCGGCTACACAATCCTGGCTCGCCTTGATCATTTCCTTAACTCCGTCCAAGCCAAACACATTGGCCATTTCATGGGGCTCCGGTACAATCGTCGTTACCCCGTTTTGAATCAAAGCATGCGAGAACGCCTTAGGCGTAATCATCGAGCTTTCAATATGAAGATGAATATCGATGAGGCCCGGGATCATGTAACGCCCTTGCCCGTCTACGATTTCAGCAGCCTCGAAGCTCTCTGCTCCCAGCTTGCCGATATATATAAATTTCCCATCCAGTACAGCCGCATTGCCGTTCTCAAACCGCTTGAAATAACTGTTGAATATCTGGACGTTTTCGATGAATTGATCTGCACGCATGTTGTCTGCACCTCCAAATAAGCTAAGCTATTCCACTACGATCAATTTCTCTATCGGAAAGTGCACCAGCACCTCTTGACCGCTCCTATAAGGTTGTTCCATTTCTTTATTGACTGTAAATTCCCCAAGCTCCGTCTCGATGACATACTGGTAGCTTCGTCCGAGATACGTGCTTACCTTCACTTTGCCAGGCAGCAAATTGTAATCTACCGCCAGTTCTTCTAATGTGCCCAGCTTCAGGTCATCTGGACGAATCGCGCCTTTCAGCCCTTTTTGCTCTCCGCGTCCCTCACCTTGGAGAGCACGGAAAGTGTGCCCTGTGGTCTGAAGCTCAATCACATTGCCGTTCTCTTTCCTGCTATCGAAGGAGATAAAATTGTTGAAGCCGATGAAACGCGCCACGAATTCGGATTTTTGGAAACTTAAAGATCGTCGATGGCTTGTCGAGCTGCTCAATAATGCCTTTGTTCATGATAGCGACCTGATCGGATATCGAGAAGCATTCCTCTTGGTCATGAGATACGTAGACCGTCGTAATACCAAGCTCCTGCTGAATCCGGCGGATTTCCACCCTCATATTGACACGAAGATTAGCGTCCAGATTGCTAAGCGGTTCATCGAACAACAGCAGATCAGGCTCGATAACAAGTGCCCGGGCTATAGCGACACGTTGGCGTTGACCGCCGGAGAGCTCCTTCGGATAACGCTGCTCGAAGCCATTCAAATTGACGATGTCTAACATTCTGCGAACTCGGCGGTCAACATCTGACTTATTGACCTTCCGCAAGCGAAGACCAAAAGCTACGTTGTCATAGACCGACAAGTGAGGAAACAGAGCATAGCTCTGAAACACAAAGCCAAAGTTGCGTTTATTGACGGGAACACGCGTGTAATCTTTACCGTTAAGAGCAAACTTGCCCTCCTTGGCTTCGAGAAAACCGGCGATCAGACGAAGCGTTGTCGTTTTGCCGCAGCCGCTGGGACCAAGAAGCGAGATGAGACTCCCCTTCTCGACAGACAGATTGAAATCTTTCAATATAAATTGTTGATCGTAGGATACCGCTATATTTTCTAAAGTTAGCATGGCCATGGGACGCGAGCCTCCATTATCGTTTGGTAAAGTAAGATAACCCCATCAGGCGTTCAATAATAAACATCAGCACTGCTGTAAACAGCATAAGCAGCACGGAGATGGCCGCAATTGTCGGGTCAAAGTTGTTCTCGACATAGAGCAGCATCTGAATCGGGAACGTGCTGATGCCCGGACCGGTCATAAACACGGAAATGTCTACGTTGTTGAACGACTCCAGGAAAGCGATAAGCACGGCGGCAATAATGCCGGATTTAATATTGGGCAGGACGACGGTAAAGAACGTCTTCAATCTCCCTGCTCCAAGGCTTAGTGAAGCCTCCTCGACTGCAAAGTCAAAGTTAGACAAGCTGGAGGCGATAACCCGAATGATAAAGGGCAGCATGATGACGGCATGTCCAATCAGCAGCGCGCTATAAACCGGGATATTGTAGGTAATGATCACATATTTCAGCATCGTAAAACCAAGCACGATACCCGGGATGAGCACCGGCGAGATAAAGATCGCATTCAGCGCTTCCTTACCTCGGAATTGGAACCGGCTTAGCGCATAGGCAGCCGGCAGTCCCAGCAGCAGCGCCAGCAGATTGCCTATAAGCGACACGAGAATGGAAGTGATGAAAGACGTCTTGAACATCGACACTTCGAAAATATTTTGATACCACTTTAAAGAAAAGCCTTGGGGCGGAAACTTCATTGCACTTCCCGGCTCAAAAGACGCGAAAGCAATAATTACCAGCGGCCCAAGCAGAAACAAGTAAATAAAAAATGTGAACAGGCCGAGCCCACGGTTTTTCTGCCGCATGTCTTCTACCCCTTCGGATTTAATTTATTGGCCAGTACATTCATGATCATAATGATTACGAACGTGATCACCATCATGATTGTGGCAACGACAGACGCCAAATACCAGTCATTCAGTGTAATGGCATTCTGATATAGAAAAGTAGAGATGACCTGCTGTTTACCGCCTAGCAATGCTGGAGTCGTATAGGCTGTCAGGCTTCCCACGAATACGAGAATGCCGCCGATAATGAGGCCCGGCACGCTGAGAGGAATCACCACTCTGCAGAACGCTGAGAACCGGTTAGCGCCCAAGCTTTCTGCTGCTTTAACCAGATCGGTATCGATATTTTCCATAACACCTACCAACGTTATAATAATGAGCGGCAAGAACAAATGAATCAGGCCGATCATCATCGCCGTTGGTGTATATAAAATGTTAAGCGGCTCCTGAATGAGACCAACGGATAGGAGCATGTTGTTGAGCAGCCCTTTTTTCCCTAAAATAATCGTCCAGCTGAACGAACGGACTACCGAGCTGGTTAGCAGAGGGAAGATCGCTAATGCAAGCAGCAGCGCATTTTTTCCGCGGATTCTGCTGAGAAATAAAATACGCTGTAGGGAATCCAAGCAGCATGCATAATGCCGTGGTCACCAAGCTGACACGCAAGGTTGTCCATAGGATTTTCAGAAAGTAAGGGTCCTTGAAGAAGTAAAGATAGCCTTCTATGGTGAACCGGCTCTCATGATAAAAGGTCGAGCCTACCGTCAGGAGTATCGGTATCACCATGAAAGCAGCCAAGAACACCAGTCCTGGCAGGAGCAATAATGCTAAATACGATTTCTTCATGTCACGGTTCTCCTGTCATAAGTTCGCTAGCCGCGCAAAGTGCGGATAAAAAGGCTGAGGAATTCCTCAGCTGCTACGTCCAGTCCAACATGAACGTTCGGCTGTTGCAATAATCGGTTTTGAAAATCACATACCGTCTGTCCGTCGCACAGCTCGCTGCGTGTCTCGACATCGACATAATAATGCTTGGTGCCGACCAGTTCCGGATTCAGCGCCACGGCTACTGCAAGCGGGTCGTGCATTGCGCAAGCCCGGACTCCGTTCCGCTCATAATAACGCTGCATATAATCGGCTGTGCTCTCGCGCACGTAACTCGCCAGCGGTGAATCGCCCATAGAATCGATATGCGCCTCCGTAAGCAGGGCTTTACGGGTGATATCCAGTCCAACAAGCGTCAATGAATTGAATCCGGCTTTGAATACGAGCTTGGCCGCTTCCGGGTCTACATAAATGTTGTACTCGGCCGTTGGCGTTACATTGCCGAAGCCTTGTACAACCCCGCCCATTACGATGACCTCTTTCACCTGATGAACCAATTCAGGAGCTTTCATCACAGCAAGAGCCAGATTGGTTAGTGGAGCTGTCATGACGAGCGTAACTTCCCCCGGATGCTTCTGAATTTGTTCGATGAGGAAATCAACCGCATGGCCATTCTCCGCTTGCTTATGAACAGGCATATCCTTTAATGCACCGCCGAGCCCGTCTTTCCCATGAACTCGATGCTCGAAGTAACTGCTGCGCAGCAGCGGCTTGTCCGCACCTTGAACGACTGGAATATGCTCCGCACCGGCGAGCTGCAATACTTTGCACGTATTAAGCGTCGCTTGTTCCAACGAAACATTGCCGTTTACCGTTGTGATGCCGAGAATGTCCAGCTTGCCGCTCTGAATAGCGAGCAGAATGCCTAACGCATCATCCACTCCCGTATCGACATCGAGAATAACCTTCTTGTTCATCATCATCCCCCTCCCATTCAGGAAACGAGACAAGAGTATGAATACTCTTGTCTCTCAGTTCGCTTCCTCTTATTGCGTTACTTCACGGCTAAAGCGGTCAATCCAGTTTTTCAAGTTCTCGTTCACGTATTTCATATCCAGCTTGTGCAGCTTATTGATCGTTTCTGCGCCATACGTAATGCCTTCCGCTTCTTCAGTAGACAGGTTCAATGTCGTATTGACCGGGGAATCGATCTTAGCCTTCGCGGATTTCTCTTGAACCTCTTTGCTCAGGTGCCAGTTGATGAAGTCTTCCGCCAGCTCTTTGTTTTTGCTGCCTTTAACGATGTTGACTGTATTCATGATCGCATAGCCGCCTTCTTTAGGCGCCAAAAATTTCGTATCAGGTACAGCATCTTTCAAATCCTTCACATACATTTCCATAATCGGTCCGGCAACAATTTCACCTTGGGAGTACATGTTTACGAATTCCGATGTTTTGCTGTAATATTTCACAACCGATGGGTTCAGCTCTTTCAGCTTAGCCATTGCCTGATCTTCGTTGAATGTTGTATTCCCTGCTGCCAGCGAGGCTGCATCAAGAATCATTGGACCCGAAGTCGATGTGATGTTAGGCATCGTAATTTTGCCTGCGAGCTCAGGGCTCCACAGATCATTCCACGACGTCAATTCTTTGCCCACTTCTTTAGCGTTATAAGCGATTCCCAATTGCCCAATCGTGTAAGCAGGGCCGTAATCTTCGCCAAGCGGAGCTTTGGCTACATCATATATTTCATTCAAGTTCGGAATACGGCTGCGGTCGATTTTCTCGAACAGGTCCGCTTCAATCCCTTGTTGTGCATAATAATCGGAGAGATAGATCAAATCGACAGAAGACCCGCCAATTTTCACTTTATTCAGACGGTCGGCGTTGTTGCCATCCTCGACAACGATTTTAACGTTATGCTCTTTTTCGAATGGCGCATACACTTCCTTATTAAAGAAGTCAGCCGAAAACCCCCAAGTCGAGATGACCAGCTTTGTCGGTTCACCTTTTGCAGGCGTATTCGTTGCACTGCCGTTTGGCTCATTCGTTTTGCTGCTGCAGCCGGCTGCCACCAGTCCTGCAATTGTTAATACGGCCAAGCCCTTTACCCATTTGTGTTTCATCCGTTTCTTCCTCCCCTTATTGTCATGCTCTATGATGGTCAATCGTTAAACCCCAAATCGCTAGCCTGCTTATTATTGGTGCGGGCCACTAAACTATACACTTTCGCGAAAAAAATTCCATCAAAAAAAAGCACACTTGTAATAGAAAGAAATCTTCTAAACAAGAGCACTTTTCGTTGTAAACAACATAAAGAGACATCCGTCTAACCTATTCG
The DNA here is from genome assembly GCF_000513275.1 of Paenibacillus gorillae. Lineage (GTDB taxonomy): Bacteria > Bacillota > Bacilli > Paenibacillales > Paenibacillaceae > Pristimantibacillus > Pristimantibacillus gorillae. Next base: position 23,833 of record NZ_CBVJ010000036.1, read on the forward strand.
GTTTCCTCTTAAGATAAATCAAAAGAGAAACTCCGATGACCTATTCGGTTTCAACCAGTATGACATTCGTTATGGCCCATTGAGTCGTAGGATCATAATCCCTTAAAACCGCCTCAATGTCCAGTCCCAATTCCTGCTCCAGCCTCTCGCGAACCTTCTTCTTATAGATGGAGGACATATGGTAATCCACCTCATGCTTCAAGGATGGAACCTCTCCCTCTAAAGCAGATGAACGCGGTGACCTGCGGTGCTTGGCTTGGATCGTTATCATCTGATGATTCATGGACACCTTCAGCATCGTCGTGCCAAACCCGAACAGCTCTTTGGCAACCTCATTGTAAATGTGACTGAGCTTCTTCCTGTTCTCGTTAGAGTCGATCAGGGGCATGAGATCACCTTCTGAAATAATATAAAACATTAATAAAACCAGTATTCATATCGTACATAACAATTTCTAATAAATCAAGAGATAGTTCGGTTTTCAGATGAAAAAAAGCAAAAAAAATCATTTTTTTCGTCCAAAAACGACTTAATTAACGAAGGATGTAAGGTTACAATTTTGCAGTATCAAGGATAATTATAAAAAACAGGCGTCATCTATAATGATGAAAGGTGTGGAGCCCTTGGAACTGGTAGGCATCCTCTTCCCTTCTGGTGATCCTTTTTGTTTTGCAATAGACGTACGCTTCTATTAATCTTAACGTATTGGAATCGCTTAGCGTAGATACGGAGAGGAGCAATTACCTATGAATTGGGGCACCTTATTTGAAAAGAACTATCATATGTTTACCGGAGTGTCTGAAGCTGAGCTGGAGCAATTCCAGAATAGCTGGAATAAGCCTATGAATGACTTAGAGATACAGGAGATCGTCAGCCGGCAGCGCAATCCTTTTCCGATTAACGATCCGCTGCATGGACTGTATAAACCATTTGATCCATCCTTATGGTCGATTCCGCAAAAGACGCTGCCTGAAAGTTATCTTGCGTTTCTTCGCTATTCTAATGGCGGAGAGTTTGGCAACGGCGACCGTTACCTTCAATTTTTCAGCGCCGAGGAGTTAAGGGCCATGATGCTCGCGTATGAATTCCCCCAATATATGCCGGGAGCGGTGCCATTCGCCATGGACGGAAGCGGCAATCACTATTGTTGGGATATGAGAAGCGAACGGGATGATCGTGAATATCCGATTCTTGTGGCTTCTTCCGGGAATCTCGGTTATGAGGATTGTATACGGATCGCAGATACGTTTGTGGAGTTGTGTCTTGGGACAACCTCAGCAGATGATGCTCTGCATGGATAATTAGCTGGCGCGACAGCAGCCTCTGCAATAGACTATTTTATTCATATCGCCTGCAGCAAAAAATGTAAGTGACTATAATGATTTCACTGCCAGTTATATAGGAAAAAGTCGACTGCTAATTTAAGTCGACTTTTTGATTGTACTTTTACGTACAAGACCTAACAGCACTGCATCTCGCAAAACACCCGGTCGAAGCGGAGCTGCGCCAGATCATCTTCATGAATCCAATAATAGATCCGGCCTACATCTCCCCACATGATGCCTGTCTTCTCTTCCTCGGAGTCAATTTGCAGGAGCAGCCGCCACTTCGTTGCGGATTGTATGAAATCAGCCTTGTCTATTTCATCATCAGTATAGGAACCATATGCAATTTCACAACTTCTTTGCATATCTCCCTGAATTTGATCCGGGTGCCCCATGAGACGGTTGATATATCCCTCTCTTTGCCAAAGCTTTTCTGTTTCCGGCAAAAAAATCTCCCAGTATTTATTGATATCATCCTGTTCTTCATTCCATCCCAATCCAATACTCTCCAAATAGGCTGATTCACTCGCTGGAACAGATAAATTCGGTACAAACGAAATGCTGTTAGGCTGCATTTTCATTTCTTCATTCAATGAAGCAGGAGCGCTTCTGCGGACTATGTGATCGAGCTGATCGGAGCTAGTATAGATTACACGGCAAGTATGCGGATCACCATAAAAATCCTCGTCCTCGTACATGCCCTCAACAGCATAGAAGAATGAGAGTAAGCCAGCCGATGGAAGCGACAGATTAGCTGGACATTCCGCTAAGTTAAATTGTCCGATAAAGGTCATGTCATAGCTTTTCCATTTCGGCCAATCCGTCTCTTTGAGAAGATCAGGATCCCCGCCTATTTTGCTCTCGCCAATCTGAAGTAGTGTATCTGACTTCGGCTCCAGTATGATTTGCGCCGTTGGATATATCCATTGAGCAAATGATGTTTTATATTGTTCCAGTCCTGATTGTTCAAGTAAATCGAGAATTTCTTTTGAACTCATCTAGTTCCCCTCCAAAATGAATAATTGGTTTGCCTAACCTACCAAGATTTAATTTCGACATTTTTCCAGACTATTCCTGCCTTAGTTCATGCCCTAGCTAACAAGACGTAAAAAAGCCGCCCAATTAGGCGGCTCTATCAAATATTACATTTGATTACTGGTTTAAAGCGAATACTTTGATTTGTTCTCCAATTTGTCCAATCCACAGTTCGCCGTTACCAACCATAACACCTTTCCAATTGATGACTACTTTGTCTGCTTTTTGGGCTAATAGCTTTTTCTTGATTTTAGCCGTCATGATTTTATCATATTTGGAAATAAACTCTTTTTTGTTTTTGATCTCGATGCTTTTGCCATTATGATTCACTTTCAGTGGGAAAGCTATGCTATTGGCCACTTCCGATTTATTGCCTTTGCTGACGTCCTTCTGAAGCTTGTTGAAAAAATGTTCGAATTCGATTGCATTTTTGATGCCTGCGGCCTCATACGGATTTTTAATGATATTAACCGCAATAACACCGAGCTTATTGTCCTGCTTGCCGATCCACAAGTCCCCTTCTCCCACCATAATTCCTTTCCAGTTTACAAAAACCTTATCTGCTTTTTGAGCCAGCAGCTGTTCACGGACACGGGAAGTGAAGATACGATCGTATTTCTTAATAAATTCAGTTTTATTGGAAATCACATACGTTTTGTTGTCTTTGTTGAGATTCATTGGATAAGAGATCAGCTTGGCTACTTCTTCCGGTTTATTATCCTTAACTGCTTTCTGTAGTTTGGCATAATAAGTCGTGAACTCTGCAGGGTTGTCAATGCCAGCTACGTAATAAGGATTCTTGGTGTCTGCTTTCGCTATGGCAGCAGGTGCCGAAGCCGTTGTACTTTGGTTAGCCCAAGCTTGCCCGGAAAATGTAGCGAGAACGATTGATGCACTCAAAATAATTGCGGCTTTTTTCATACTGATGTTTGTCATGTTGTAACCTCCAAGTCAATTTATACTCAGAGTATATAATTTAGATGTGTCCACCAGGTGTATTTGAGGTGTATATTAAAGTCTTTTTTATAGATAGCAGAAGTTATTTTAAAAGGATGCTTGACTTAGACCATACTCGAAGGCTTAGAGTTTTTTTGCGTCCTAAAACATTAGGCCAAAGGAGTAGAAACATGTAATTCCCATTAAAAAGGGACACAATACATGCAGCTAGCATTCGGTAAAAATGATCCTCCATTAATTTTAACGAAGGGAATGACTGCTCATGCAAGGAGACTTTAAGGGTCCCAAACCTTACAGTGACACGACGGAGGAGATAACTCCGTTTGAGGTTCATATTTCACAAGAGGCGATTGACGACCTGAAGCTGCGCCTGAGCTTGGTGCGCTGGCCAGATCGTGAACTCGTTGATGACTGGACACAGGGCGTCCCTTTGGCAGCGGCACAAGAGCTCATTGCTTACTGGAAGGACAAATACGACTGGCGTGTGTTCGAGGATCGCCTGAACTCGTTCCCGCAATTTCGCACAAAGATCGACGGCGTTGGCATCTATTTCATTCACTTGCGTTCGAAGAACGAGAATGCCTTGCCGCTGCTGCTCAGCCATGGCTGGCCCGGCTCGATTATCGAGTTTCTCGATGCGGCGGAGCGTCTGACAGATCCCGAGCGTTTCGGCGGTAAAGCAGAAGATTCGTTCCACGTCGTCATCCCCTCTATGCCTGGCTACGGCTTTTCTGACAAGCCGCGTGATCTCGGCTGGAACCCCGGACGTATCGCTGCCGCGTGGACGCAGCTGATGGAACGCCTTGGCTATGATCGCTTCGTCGCACAAGGCGGCGACTGGGGATCGGCCGTTACCACGGCCCTCGCGTCGCAGGCACCCAAAGGGCTGCTCGCCGCACATGTGAATCTGCCGATGGTCGTGCCCGCTGAAATTCCAGCGAACCCGAATGAAGAGGAAGCGCATGCGCTTGCAAGCATCAACTTGTTCGTTACCAATAAGACCGGTTATGCAGATGAGATGAACACTCGTCCGCAGACGATCGGTTATGCACTCAATGACTCACCGGTCGCTCTGGCAACCTGGATGTATGAAAAGTTTCAAGAGTGGACGGACAATGACGGCCGCCCTGAGGATGCGCTAACTCAGGACCAAATGCTGAACGATATCTCGCTTTACTGGTTCACCAGTACCGGCACTTCCGCTTCACGTCTATACTGGGAGGGCGTTGGCGCCACCATCCAAGGTCCGGAGTTCTTCTCGTCAGCCCGCTCCGGCGGTGGCCGTATCACCATACCGATGGGCGCTAGCTTGTTCCCGGCTGAGACTTACATCCCGCCGCGCGAGTGGGCTGAACAGGCTTGGGAGAACCTCTTCTACTGGAACCACGTCGAAGCCGGCGGCCACTTCGCTGCATTCGAGCAGCCGGCTATTTTCGCTCGCGAGATGGCAGAGGCGTTTCGACAGTTCCGGGTTTAAATTTTTTCACACTCATTCAAAAGGGCCGCAGTTGGTTCAACGGTATCATACCGTCGTCCAACTGCGGCCCTTGGCTGTTGCAAAAACTCCAAACCAATATTGCTTAACATTTCATTCGGAATTGTTAATTAGAGAATAAGTACAACTTCTAATTATTGTCTAATAATTGCTTTTCCGCCTGAGATAATATAGATGAAGATATGTGTTACCTCGTATCCTCCATCTACAGCCTTGATCTCTGAAGGCGCAAATCCGGATGGATACGTTCTGCTAAAGCCCTCAACGTATATCATAATATTTATTTCTTTATCAGGGAATTTATCATAAAAGATTTTGCCTAATCCATCCGCCCAGGATTGATATGTGCTTTTCGTATAATTGTAACTATCCGAATAAGATTTATAACCATCGACATCCACCCGGTTAAACAATACAACGATTCCATCCTCATCTACGAAATAATCCCAATTGTCTTCTAACGGGATGTTACCAGGAATACTCGTCATGGACTTATCAAGTATACCCGCTAGTATTTCGCCTAACTCTTCGTTGTCTGTGGTTCCATTATTATCAGAACTCGCAGGATATGAAGATAACGGTGAAGTCGCAATGTTATTAAACTCTTTTCCCGAAATCTCTTGAAGCATCGGGAGCGCTTCAATTATAGATACTGCGTAATTCAAATTAGCATTACTATCATCTCTGCCCATGCTTGTGATACCTACTAATTGTCCTTTATCATTAAACAGCCCGCCTCCGGAGCTGCCGTGATCAATTGGAACGCTAATTTGAATATAACCCACACCTGCTGTTGTAATGATATTGCTAATTACACCTTCAGAAACCGTATTCTGTATGCCTTTCGGACTTCCTATTGCGACAACTTTATCTCCTTTTACCAGCTCTTTTGGATTCCCTATTTCCACTGAAGACCATGCTGTCGTTTTACTACTGAGTTTAATAAGCGCAAGGTCGGCTGCTTTATTTACGGATATAACCCCGCCTATCGGGTACTTGTTACCCTTTATATCCAGTAGATAGCCATTTTTCTGTCCTTCGATAACATGGTAGTTGGTAATAAACACGCCGTCGCCTAAGCTAACAGCGCTGCCTTGCGCAGTATCCATAATGACCATTGCTACTTTACTATCATTTATTTCCGTAATTTTCTTGGTGCTAATTTCTGTCGTTAAATTGTTAGTCGGGTATGGAAGGGTTATATTCGAAGATACGGGCGGCTTTGTCGTTACCGGGGCTGTACCCCCGCCTGATGAATCCGAGAATGGATCATTTACATAAATAATATGAGTATTACCATCAATTTTTGTAATCTTATAGCCTGTTGACTCTGTCAAAAAACGCAGCGGAACATAATTTGTTCCATCTGCGGATATCGGATTTTTAGACATTGTCTTTATTTTCCCGTTTACGATGGCTTTATTATCACCACCCTTATATACAATGCTTTGATCTCCTTTACTAGCAACAATCGTTTTAGTAGCACTATTGTAAGAGATTTGAAATCCCATCGCTTTCATAATGTCTTTGTATGGGACAAACGTAACATTGTCTTTAGCGATAGTCTTAGGTGCTGCTAGTTTTCCATCCACATAAACTTTATAAACACCCTCAGCCGCATTTACTTTTCCGCCCACACCTAACGTTAAAAATAATGTTACTGAAAATATTAGAGCTATCATTCCAAATCTTTGCATATAAATTCCTCCCAATTTAAACTCTCCTCTAATTAGCCGTATCTCTATTTCATGCTTTGGCAACATTTATTTTAGAAATCACATTTTTTTCATCGATTCGATAGACAATGCCTGCGCCAGCATATAAAAATTTATCCATTTTGTTGGCGTTTGACAATGTAATGGAATGTAATAGTGATAGGTCAGAAGCTTTATAAATCTCTATTTTCTTTTTGTTATACAGCATTAAGGTCTGATCACTTGCTGTCTGGAACTCAAAATCGCCGAAGGTTAGCTTCTGCATCGTACCTTTTCGATCAATTAAGAACAATTGTTTCCCTATCTTTACACCAAACTTTGTAAATGCACCTTCCCCAACATGATTCTCATTAAAAAAAGTAGACTGGCCCGCTTGTCCTGCGAATTCCTTGCTCCACACTTTTTTCCCCGTTTGATCTTTTGCGAAAAAAGTCGCTTTCCCTGTTGCGCTATTGTATTTATAGAAAACAACGAGCCCCTCGGGGGTAATCCCTGCGTAGTACCCCTCATCATGATTGAAATTAATTGCGAACTTTAATTTCATCGAATCATCATAGAAGGCAAATCGGGAGGCATGCTTGCCGATGATATTTCTGGTGACAATATAACCGTTCTTATAGTCTTGTATAAAACTCTTCCATTCTCTTTTATCTTTTAATTGACCTTTAGAATCATACGTATAGGTAACAATTTTTTCTGATGCCGTCTCCAAGTAAGTTACGATATTGCCATTGTTTAATACGAATAAGCCTGCGTTGGCACGAATTTTTTCGTTATATGCTTTTTCCCAAAGCTTCTTGCCCGTATCATTGTAGGCAGTAATCTTATACACATCGTTACCGGAACTATTTCTAGTAGCGGTCATCATATATGCATTTCCTTTATTATCAACTTGAGCAAACAGGCCAAAGAATGAATATCCCATGTTTGACTTCCCCAAGTAATCAATACTTGCCTTGTGTTTTCCCGTATTGGTATTGACAATATGTAATCTATTATTTGAGAAATAATATAAATTACTGTTACGAACTAATGTACTGGATGAGGTAATATAGTCATAAAATCCTTCCTCCACAATAGGATCGGTATAGCTCCACTCCGCTTCTGGCATACTCGTCCATGTACGAGCCAAAACTTGTGTCGGTAGTAGCAGCAAAACAATAATTATTGTACTCAGTATTAATTGCCTAGCTTTCATTTCCTTCAACAGCCTCCTAAGATGTAAATAATTATATAAAACACACATGTATATATATTACCCTAAAATAGGGACAATTTTCATATAAATATTTATTTTAAAAATATTTCTAGGGAATTTCAACTCATTATTAGGAGATCTATATTCCTATATTTTCATGTAAGGTGCTGTTGAATTCTCTTGAAAAGGGAAATGAAAAAACCGCCTAATTAAGGTGGCATTATTCCATTCATATTGTATAGAATAGCAATTATTGTTTTCTCAAATACATCTATAGAATCACCACATGCTACATCTACCAGTTTTGTTAGCATAGGATAACAAAAAAACACTTCACTTGCTTCTCGATAAGACCATTTCGGTTAGGTATCTTGGCTAGTCTTATTCGATTTCGACCATCACCGAGATCTCCCTATATCTAATTAGTTTTGCTTCCCACTACCATAATAGTTACACATTAGAGGATATAATGATTCTGCTTTTTCCATTGGTTAATTAACTGGGTATATATACACGTTCCTGCGAAATCAATTTTACTCCTCTCACCGTTGAGTGGAGAAACAGAAATAACCATGCTACAAAAAATATCTACGTGTTTCTGAAGCGTCAAAAAAAAATCCTCTAATACAATGTTTTATTTTATTCTAGTTTTGGCGAGTAGTTTTAATATTATCAATGAATTTTGAAGCAACAAACGCCAGTACCACAATTTCAAAAGCTTTTGAAATAACTACATGGACCATATATAGAAATTTAATTAAATGCTCATTTGTTATGATTTCTCTATACTCCTCTATTGTCTTACTTAATGGTAGAGAGTAAACAAGAGCAAAACTAAAATAAATTGATTCGAAAAATTGTAATATTATCTGCCTTAGAAACCAATCCCCAAAAAGCATAAATCAAAGAAAATACTAGATGAGGCATTGTAATAAAATAAAACAAATATAATAGCAGTCTAAGTCTTTCTGCTTTTGTATTACTAGTACTCTGATAAAGTATGTTCCGAATGCCACTAATTACACTAGTTATTAAAATAGAAAACAAGACTAAACTTGCACTAATAATTGTTGAATAGAATAAAGTCCATTCCCAAATGCTATACTTATTATAAAATACAGGATAAGATTTGTACGAAAGTACAGCAAAAATAAGTTGAAGCAATGGTGAAAAAGAATATGCTACTACTTTAAGTGGCCCCCTCAAAAAAATTAAAATAATCAATGGAAGGAATACAGCAAGTAAACTCAAAAAAAATGATAGTATGCTTTGCATTATCATATCCTACCCCCATATTGCTATGTGTTTTCAATTAATGTTTAATTGTTCCTAAATTTATCTGTTGATGTAGTCTAATAATCCAGTAGCCTCTAATCACTTGTTAGAACTATTTTGATTTATAAAAAAATTACACTTTTTAACATTTATAGATTTAGACTTTTTTATTAAGTCTACATATTCTCTATGCTTTTCTTTTAGTGCCCTTATCCTGCTTTCCATTACAATAGGTGCGTCCCTAAACAAAACAGCAGAATTCTCCTCTAAGTACTTATACAAGGCTTCCTTTTCATCTTTGGTAGGCAAATTTGGAGGAATCGGAAATATCGTGAGGCCCTCCTTTTGTGCTATTTTTTCAGGTGTCAAACATCCAAAATGCAAAAAATTATACATTTCTCTACTTTTCTTTTCGGTACTTTGATACTGCCCAGTAGAATCTAAAGTGAATCGATCAAATTCAATCATTAAAAGCTTTGAGGGTTTCCTAGCTTTGATTTCATAATACATAAGTACCTCAAGAACTTCCTGGAGGGCTAATTCTTCACTATATTTTTTCGGTGTTTTTCTGCTTTGAGGTATTCTAAAAACTTTGTTTTCCTTTGCAATATATAAGTGTCTTACTCCTGTCATCTTTGACCTCCTAGTAGTTTATTTATTATTGCTTATTTCATATATCATAAATCATACAAAACAGAAAACTCTCAACTCCCACTATTACTTATTAGCAAGAGTTATAAAATAATTCATCCTACTTATGGGTCAATAACGTCCATTAAATCCTCTATATCTATAGAAATCCCCCCTACCTCATCCCTTCCCCAAAGCCATCTTAGAAATCACATTCTTCTCATCAATCCGATAGACGATGCCGCCGCCAGCGTATAAGAATTGATCCTCTTTATTAGCCTCGGTCAAAGTAATAGAATGTAAAACGGATAGATTGGACGCTTTATAGATAACTACTTTCTTATTGGTTTTCAGCATAACCGTCTCATCACTCGCGGTCTGGAATTCGAAATCGCCAACGGTCAGCTGCTGTGTGTTGCCCTTGCGATCAATTAAAAAGAATTTGTCCCCCACGTTTCCGCCATACCAACTGGTAAATGTACCCTCTCCATGATGGTGATGATCATACAAGGTGTCTCGGCCAGCTTGCCCTGTCAGCTCCTTACTCCAGAGCGTTTTCCCTTTTTGATCTTTTGCAAAGTATGTCGTTTTATTCGTAGCACTATTGTATTTATAGAAAATAATTAGCCCTTCAGCGGTAATGCCAGAGTAGTAGCCATCTTTGAAATTAACATTAAGCGAGAATTTCAATTTCATGGAATCATCATAGAAAGAAAACCGGGAAGCTTGTTTTCCAATAATATTAACGGTTACGAGATAACCATTCTGATATCCGTTTATAAAGCTTTTCCATTCTTTTTTCTCTTTCAGCTGCCCTTTAGTATCATACGTATAGGTAACAAATTTTTCAGATGCTGTCTCCAAGTAAGTCACGATATTGCCGTTGTTTAATGCCAGTACACCTGCAATCGATCGGATTTTTTCTTTATAAGGTTTCTCCCACAGTTTCGTGCCAGCATCATTGTAGGCAGTAAGCTTGTATGCATAGTTGCCTGAGCTAGTTTTAACAGCTGTCATCGCATATACGTTGCCTTTATTATCGACTTGAGCTAACGAGCCAAAAAATGAATACTTAACGTTTGAATTTTTCAAGTAGTCAATAGTTGCTTTATGTTTTCCTGTATTTGTATTGATGATATGCAATTTATCATTGGAGAAATAATATAGATTATTTTTGCGAATTTCCGAAGAAGATAGACTAATATATCTATAGTAGTCCTCTGTTTTAGGATCGGTATAGCTCCACTCCGCTTCAGGCATACTTGTCCATGTGCGGGCGAAAACCTGTGTTGGTGCGAGCAGTAAAACAGCAATTATTATTCCCCGCAATAACTTTCTAGCATTCATTTCCTTAAACAGCCCCCTAAGATGTAAAATATTATATTTTCTGCATGTATATATACTACACCATAATAGGGACAATTTTCATATAAAAATTTCAAAAGAAATAGTTCTATGGGGTGATAGTTCCTATTGAATGAGTCTATCATCCCATAGCTTAGTTGTTTTATGGTTTATTTTTCCGATTTATTTTCATCCGAGCTCCAATCAATTGGTTGGGCCTCACCTTCCTTTCCAATCCGTCTGTATTTTGTCATTATGTATGATTTCAAAGTCCTCAAACCAAAAAAGGACAGCATTAAAGCTGTCCCATCATCCACGTATAAATGCACCCCGCCCTCATCCAGCTAATATAGTGTAGGAAAGAAGGGCGGGACACCTATGACCAACAATGTGATTCAAGAGCAATGGGCAATCTTTCTGGCTGCAATCTGCGAACAGACTTATGCCCAATATACCAATAGTGACGGCTTCTTCGTCGTCCCTTCCAACTATGCGCTCGTCGATACGATTCATGCGCAATCGGTCAGCCATGTCTGGGAACGCTTTGGGTTTATTCTCGAATCCGAGCGAGACATCATTATTGCTTTTCGAGGAACTAGCTCAACAAACGATTGGATCTCAGATGTTCTTGCCTCCCAAATAAAGTTCCCTTACCTTCTTGAAGAAGATTGCCTTACTCACTATGGTTTTACAGAGATTTATTCTTCGGCACGTGAGCAGATTGCAGCTTGCCTAGAAGAGCTGTCTCCAGACAAGACCTTATATATTACCGGCCATAGTCTAGGCGGAGCACTCGCAACTTTATGCGCTGTCGATGTTGCTGCCAACACCAACCACACTGCCCCTAATCTGTTTACATATGGCTCTCCCCGGGCAGGCAATCCCGAATTCGTAAAACTTTTTACATCATATGTTCCGAGCAGCTTCCGCATAGCCAACCTTTTCGATATCGTTACCTATGCCCCTCCTGCTGTCTACAAGCTGCCCCTCCAAGAGAAAAAATACGATTACTCTCATGTTCCGACCTTGGTATCGCTGTCGATTCAGAATGGATCAATAAAGGCTAATCATATGATCGCCAGCTATTTCGCAGAACTCTCCAAACTGCAGCCGATATTTTCCGCTGAGATGTGTATGGCGACCCCTGGCTTCTGTCCGGAGGTTGAGACCTCTCCCGAGAAATAACTGAAATAAAGCTGATAAAAAATCGGGAATGAACTGTTTTTTCTTTTTTCTATTTTCTCAACGAGTTAGATTTACAGCAGCTAACCTTTTCTTCACCATGATACTTGAAACACAGACCAGCAATACGCAGAATGAATAAGGAAACGCTGTATTAGCGGTATATAAGGCTGTACCCGCAACTGGCCCCAAGAACGATCCGCAGCCTTGCAAAGCGGCAATAAAGGAAGCAACGCTTCTTTGCTCATGATTTTGAACGGCCATAGATGCCCCAGCACTATAACCGAGCAGTGTAAAGCCGATGCCGATACCCAGTATCGCAAAATCGACGTACGCAAAGCGGATGAATAGTAAAAATCCAAGCAACCCTAAAGCAACGAACAATAATCCGACGCGCAGCACCTGCTTAGGATGCCATTTCAGATATTTGCTAATGACCACTTAGGACAAAGCAACCATCACTCCTGAAATCGCCAGCCCAATCCCAATCAACTGGGTCGCTTGCCTTGCATCATAACCTAAGTTGTCCTGTACGAAAAATTCCGATCGTAACCTGCACAATATTCAACGCGAAAGAAAGCACCAGTCCAATCCATAAGTAGTGGCGGATACGTGAATCATTTGGTGAAAGTGAAATCGACTGCCGGCTGATCTCTCTGTTCCGCTCTTGCGGAATATAAACTAGAAAGATAATCGCCAATAGGAAAAGCAAGATAGCTGCCACGTACATTGGAGCAGTGAGCCCAATCGATGCCATGCTGCCACTCATTGCAGGGCTCAATACGAACCCAAGGCCATTAGCTGCACCAAATAAGGCCATACCCCGCGTGCGTATTTCCTGAGTGGTCCATCCCATAACATAGGCTTGTGCCAAAGCCGGAATACCTCCGAAGAAAAACCCCGCGATCGCGCAAAGCAGGAAGAAACTCCAGAAGAGGTGTGACCTCCCCCTACATGAACGGCGTAATCTGCCAGCAATGCAAAGATGATAAGTGCTACTAAATAGACGAGCATAATCGAAGCCAGCAGCATCTTCCGGTTTAAGAACGTCTGCTTCTCCCAGAAGTACCCGCCTAGAAGCCAACATAACCCCGCAATGGACACCAAACATCCCGATTGAAAATCACTCAGCCCCAAATTACGTGATAACGGGCCAATAATAGGATTGAATGCGGCTATTGAAATCATCCCGCCTAACAAAATAAGGAACATCATACTAAATCTATACTTCAACATTTCTCTTCTCCCCTCATACAGCAAGACCGCGATAAGATTAGATTAATAATCTTCGATCTCATGGTACTATGCGTGAAAGATGCCTACTACCAGCAGCGGGAGTACTTTACTGGTTAACGGGAGCAAACAACAAAAGCTGCTCCGAAGGAGAGCAGCTTAAGTAAAAATCGTTTCCATTCATCATCCGTTCCCCCCCAGTAAAATGGAAGAATGATGAATGATTTTCCCGGGATTAATCCCATAATTATCTCGAAATGCCTCAGAGAAGTAACTGGAATTAGAGTACCCTACAGCGTGGGCTGTTTCAGTTATGTTCAACGTTCCCTGCTGCAGCAACTGAAAAGCCTTCTCTAATCGCTTCTCCCGTAAATAACCAAAAACCGTAGTTCCATACAACGTTTTAAACCCCGTCTTTAATTTACAATCATTCAAACCGATCATACGTGACAGTTCGATCAAGGTCGGCGGATCTGTCATCCGTTCCAGCATGATGTCTCTTGCTTCCTGAATTTTTTGCCTGTCATGATGGGGCAGCTTGCGTTGCTTCGAAGGGTCTTCCATCAGAAAGGACTGGAACGCCATAGATAATAATTCCAGGACCCTGCATTCAATCTCAAAGTTTCTCGTGCCGCTGGATTGAGCTAACTGTATCACTCTCTGGAGAGTAACAGAAGCTGCAGGATCGGTCGTTCCCTGAAACATTTTAAATGATCTCTGATTGAGGAGCCGAAAGAAGTCGACTGCCCTTTCCCCGTCGATCGCCTCCATATAATGATGAAATGTTGCGATGGGAATTCCTATGCCAAGCATAAGATAAGGCTCGTTCTCGTTAAATTCAAACTCAACATTCACTTCATTTATGAGCTGCAAGGAGCAGCGTCCCGGAACAAACTCATACTGCCTCCCCTCAACACTTATCTCTCTGGTGCCTTGCAAGCAGAAGTTAAGCTCTACCATGGCTATTTCTGTTGCTACAGGCATTTTCCGATTTCTGTGAAGGGTGAAGTCGGAAATGATCACCTCGATATCAGGCCGAGGCACAAGACGGCGAATGCCTCCCTCACCTGCATGCGAATGAATCTGCATCTGCTCCGAACGATTCACTTGTTGCCGTGATATCTCAATCCCATCGAGAAAAAGATTAAAGTTTTGATGAAAGTCTGTCATCTTTTACCCCACACTTTGATATGGTTTACTTATCAGGGGAGTTGATAATGATTATCAGTTAAGTATAGCAAAGTGGGGTTCGTTTGGCTATTCGAAAAAAACTCTTCTGCAGTTGGACTTGGCAGAAGGGTTTAAATAAATGTGCACAAACTTCTCATCAATGAGAGGTACGTGTGGGTCAATAACTAGCTATATCTAATAGATATGACCAAGTTGTGGGATTGTTTCAAGATCTGCTTCTGACCAAGGGATCAGTTCACCGGTATATGTGCATTTTGCACATATACGTTGACTTCTCCTTAGTTAATTTATTGGTGGTTTTCGAAATATTATGGAATTTCGCACCTTTTCAACTTGATGAATTATGCATTATTTTACAATGGAGCAAGGGCGACTACCTTTTTTCATTTGTTTCCTCCCTTCAACGAAAAAAAGCCGACTGCGCTGAATTTCAGGGCAATCGACTTTTGAAAGATATCTATATGAAAAGAAAGCATCTGGTGAAGGATGCTCTCTTGATAATTTAATATTTATATTCCTATAAATCCTACCGTACATCTATAATCCTATTGCACGCCACCCCTTACCCTTCCTCACAATAATAAGGATCATCCAGAGCATCAAGTAAACAGTCAAGTTGCTTTAAATAATCATAATTACTTACATTGTCGCGTAAAAAAGATGTATCCATACCGGATTTCCTAGCATATTCGATCCAATTTAAAGCTTCACTTTTATTAACTCCCTTCTGCAACATTCCGTAATACATGTAAGCAATTTCATTACTTATATTCGTGTTAAAAACAATAGGATCATCAGTATTTATACTCATCATAGTACTAGGAACATTATTGTCACCATTCTTATGAATTTGAAAAAATTGA
>NZ_CBVJ010000037.1 GCF_000513275.1 Paenibacillus gorillae
GAAGGATTAACCTCGATAACAATACCATGTTGTGCAACTTTATTTTTCACATAACGCTGCATATCTATGGTCATTTCCTTTTCCATCTCAGTAGTTCGCACAAAAATTGGGGCCATCAAACGCTCCAGATATACCTTGTCATGATAAATACGAATTACATCTTGAATTGCCTTATTAATTGGCTTGAATGTGGTATATATTGAATTTACATCTATTATTTCCTCAATCGGTTTGAATCTAAGTTGGTAAACTTCATAAAGCATTTCAATAGTTATATTAAAGTTAAAAGCATCATCTATAATAATTTTAGCTACTTCATTAATTTTGTGCTGTAAGTACGAATAAGTTCGAAAATTAATATCAGATGATCTAGTATATACCCCCCAAATCCAAAGAAGATTATCCAAATATTCGCCTCGTGGAAGAATTACCTGTTCATTATCTTGAATCCATCTGTCTACTGATATTCCAAGTGAAATTCCATGTCCAATGCGATCACCAGAATGAAACTTACAATAATCAATAACCTCATCAATACGACGAATTCCCGAATTTAAATGACGGTAATCCTCACCTGCATGGAAGGTGAAAAATAAACTTTGTTGCTTTATCTTATAACCATCGCGATCTAATAAAAGCATTTGATCGTTGTCACTATTGCGCGCTCTCTCAAATACTGGAGCAAATACCTGAACTGGAGTACTATTCTCTAAACTGGCTGCATCAAGGCCAACAATAAAATTAGATAAGTAAGGAATACGTTCTCTTAAACATAGAATCATATCTATTTTGTTCAAATATTCCTGCTGAAGACGCCCATAATGAAGTGAACTTATTTGACTTCTATCACCTATATATTCCTTCCAATCTTTGTAAATATCATCTTTTTGCTTTATTAAATGATATACAATCCCAATACGCGGAAAAATCGTTTCTATGTTTTGATCTATATGATAATCCTCGATAAGTATTTGCTTGTAGGCTTGGAGTAACTTTTTAATATTTTGCCGATTAGTTGACTCGCGATTGGCTATTGACAGTCTCAGCTCTATCTTGCGTAAATATTGATTTTGAAATAAATTTCTTAGCATATCCAAGAAATAATGTGTCTCTCTTTTATCAAATCCAGAAGTAGCTCTATCAAAGTAGCTACGAAAATAATCAAGTCCATTTACAGCATTGGGTTGATTAACCTGCTGATAAAACTCATTCTTGATTCTTAGATAACGAAAGAATAGATAAAGAAATTCATTAAGTTCTTCCTTTTCTCCCCTCTTCTCTAGTTTTGTTCTATACTTCATAATTTGATGTAAAAATACATTCTCCCCGTAAGTGTTAATAGGAGTATATTCTTTAAACACTGCAATGATCCAATCAGTACCTTCCTCATGTCCACTAAAGTCATATTCTTTTCTAATATATTCAATTGCCTCTTTTAGTTCTTCTATCGAAGCTAGAGCAGTATTATTAAAAATAAGATGTGCAATACTTTGTACCTGACTACCTACATGGATTCGAATCCATCTAGTTACAGACATTTCACTATCGGATGTCATATAGTGTGCTAAAACCAAACGTAGTAATTGAGCAGTCAAGATATACTCCTTAACCTGTTTCGATTTATTACTATAGGAGACCTTAAAATTAACCAAATATTTACCGATGGCCGTATTGGAAAAATCCCCACTAAAATTCATACAATTTTGCCACAACATTGTGAAGGTAAAAGCTGCACTAGCATGCATGTGATTTTCAGAAACACCATTTCTAAGCGCATCATGTAGCGGTGCATCAGCTAGATTAATATGTTGATAGAATCCATCTAGTTGAAGAGGTTCATGCAATCCGTTATTTGAATAGTAACTAGCTACGAATAAATCTATCGGAAGCAATCGGCTTAATATACTAAACATATGAACTTTATCTAACTCCGTGTACGCACCCCATACATCTGCTAGTTGCTCATCATTAACTCCTAGTTCATGTTTCCAATACTTAAAAACCATCTCACCATCTCGATGTGAAAGAAGTGCACGAGTAAATTGTTGAATTAAGTGAAAATAATGATTATATAAACAAATCTCCATTTCCTCATCAGAAGATATTTCTGGTGGAAAATGCCTATGAAAACAAAATATGGGTGAAACTTTTTCTAACATAAGATTAATTTCATCTATACTAGAAGCCATATTTTCAGAAACTAGACATGAGCATAATTTATCTAAAAACTCCTTGACTTGCTTTCCATTTTTTTTTGTAGGCTGATGTATACAAAGAGCAATATTCACTAGTTCTTCACTTTGAAAATACAATAAATCTTTAATTGGTAAAAAAAGGCTACGTTAAGCATGAGTTGTATTTTTCTAAACATTATTATCAATGTCCTCGTCTTCTTCTAATTCTATTCCTATGGAACTTAAATCAGTGACAACTAACCCCATAGCAGCTTTAAATCCTTTATCTAGTTTATTTCTCATGTCTTCTTTTATTTTTTCATAAGAGGGATCTATATTAACCACGTCGTTAACTTGAGTTAAGTAGAAATCTAAGTGTTGCAAAACCCATATTTCATCTGTATCAAAAATATCGGGCGCAAGATAAGCCTGTTCGTCAAGTACTCTAAGCAAAGCAACTGCTTCACTTCTTCCATACCAAACGGCATAATTTGACGCCAATCCTTTAACTAAAGGTACAAGATCACTAAATATTGAAAATAACAGGGTTTTATCAGTATTTATATTCATTCCTCTTACTCTATTTTGTAAATTTTTATACTTTGTATCTGAAACTCCAGAGTATCCATTAAGAAATTCATTAATAGCAATAAAAACCTCATTAAAATCCTTCCATAAAACAATAACACGTTCATCTTGATGATAATTAATAATTTTCTCAAATAATGCATTATAAAACTGTTCAATAAATTTGTTAATTCTATTTATCTGTGTAGCTGTAAGTTTAAATTCCTTATCTCCCTGTTGCTTGGTTTTTAAACTAGTCAAAGCATTTTTTAATCTTGTTGCTGCTTGATTTTTTGATTTGGCATTTTCACCAACAATTGATTTCACATTATCTTCTTTAGAACTTAGGAATTTTTCAGGTATTATGCTGCTTTGTTCATGAAGCAAAATTATTAAATTAACCATAAGGTTATCGAAATCAGGGAAACCTTTAAACAGTGTTGAAGCTCTACTCCACAACGCATAGCCAAATGGGTATTCGTATAGTGACTTATAATAGATATAAGCCCCTCTACTAGCACTATGCTGGGTTAAATATTCCAAAATCTGATAATAACTCGGTTTATTAGAAGCTTTATTCTTAGAATAAATATACTGATCATAGTATAAGCGTGTTAGCAGTTCAACGTCCCTATCCTCAATCAATTCATTTATTTGTGAAAGAATCCATCTAACTTTTCTATCTTCTGATAAAGTTGTATGCTCTTTTTCTCCTGAGTTTCCTTGGACTAGCCAGCTTTTGTTCTCTAATAAAAGTTGTGTTAAAAATAATCCATGTTGAAAACTTATGGCAGGAAGAAGCCTATTAATAATTTGCCCATGCTGATTCAATTTAACATCCTTACCACCTAGTTGAAGGATATTTTTAAGTACTTCCACTTGTAATGACGAGCATTCATTTCTATCGAACCTTATATTTTCTAATAAACTGTGAATAACTTCACCAAGAATAATTAGTAGCAACAAAAGACTCCCCTCTTGTTTTACACGATTTCGTTCACTCTCAAGAGACGTAATCGCTTCAACTTCAGAATAATCTAAGTAAGTACTACTTTCATCATGTCCCCACTGAATGAATTTTTCTAGTATATGTCGTTGAACAGATGCTAGTCTAGTTGAAGAGAGAATTATTGTATCAACTATTGATTTAACTGTAACAAAACGTTCTTTTCTCTCTTCATTGTTCAGATTCTTCCCTTTAATCCACCATTCCTTAAAATGCTTGTTAACTTCATAAACATGATAATACACATTGACAATTCCCCGCGGCGTTCTATCAAAGATGCTATAGCTTTTGGTTATCGGTTGAATTATATTTTCTTTGTTATCTTTGTAACCAAATAATTCTTTATCCCCAAAAAGTTCATATAATTGATCAAGAAACCTAACTTGTCCAAAAGAAAACCTTGGAATAGTGTTCTCATTCCATTGCAGTAATTGATGCCTTCTAGCAGGCGGAATAATCTTCTTAACATACTCATGAGATAGTATCTGCTTACGTTCTTTGATAGATTCCTCATCATTAGGCTTAAAATGAGCATTAATATTGCTATACATTAATTTTTCATCCTGAATTAATGCTAAAGTTAAAGCATCTCGCAGTATCTCGTAATCACCTGATAAAATAGTCACCACATTGGGGTGATTTGCATACTGTAATATGGCTTCAATCAACTCGCGGCTACGTATCATCTTTAGATCAATATCATCAATAAACAAATAAATTAGAGGCTCTTCTATTGATTTTTCTCCTTCTTGTAAACTAATTTTCAGCAACAATCTTTGGTTGTCAATAAGGCATGTAATAAGTTCATGAAGTTTCTCTCTAAATTCAACATCAGGTGTTAACAGCCGGGCTGATTTTTTAATATGAGTTGCTAAATCGTCATATGTATGTATCAATAGTTGCCTATACTCATTCTCTGTATACATGTGATACTCTACTAAATCATTCATTTTACTTTGCAAAGGGTTATTTGAACGAAACAAGCCCTTATTAAAATATTCATTAAGCTCTTTTGTAATATGTCTGTTGGGCTTAGATATCTGTATTATCTGTTGATCAACCATTTTTTTAAGCATACCAACAATTGAACCCATTATCTTGGTATTATCTCCCAAATGATCCGGTTCAATAATCCCCAAAATCATGTTGTGTTCATATTTTTCTTTTAAAATATTATTTGTTACAGGCTTCAATTTATTAATTAATGTATATAAAATAGATGTTTTTCCTGTTCCTCTTGGTCCGAATATACCAATTGTATTGTTTACATCTTTTCTATAGTCTTTATTTGAAATGCCTCTTTCTTGTTGTCCTTGTTCACGAATTTGTTCAATCTGCTTTAGAAGCAAATCAAAAGTAGGTAAGATATTGTAAACTTCTTTTTTTAAATCACGTGCACCAATGAAAACTTTAATATTTGAATCCTCTCTCATTACTTCATCACTATCTTGAGCACTCATCATAACACTCCTTATTTGTCTGTATTTTATAAGTCCATGGTACCATATCTTTGGGATACACATCCGATTTTTTTTACATAAAACGACAAGTGATTTTTAGATTCAAATGATGATATTACTAAGAAATATTAATACGAAAAAGAACACCCTAAGGACGCACTCGATTTTTTTCGTAAAAGACCCGAAGTGCTAAGAGCATGTCAGCTCTATGCGTACTCTATGAATGACAGAAGCAATGGACCGTCAAGGAGATGTACGAAGTACTTACTGTTAGCGAATCGGACTATTACCGTAGCTTGAAGCAGCAACGCCTTCTGGTCAAAATCAAAGAAATTATCGGAAAACATGAAGACACCCATAATTACGGTGTCCAGCGTATTCTGCTGGCGCTGTCCAAAATCGAGATCATGACCAGAGCTACAGCACCGACTACCGAACGATGAAGAAGTACGGCCTGCTGAAAAAAGCCAAGAGTCACCCAAACGACATTACACGTGAAGTGCCGCAGCTCAAAAAAAAGAGAACCTGATCAAGAGAGACTTCAGATCCTCAGAACTCAACCAAAATTGGTTATCGGATATCACCGAAGTCCCTTGTTCAGACGGCAAGCTCTATCTGTCCGTCGTACTGGATTGTTTCAACGGAGAGATCGTGGGACTCGCCATGGACGACAACATACGCAAGGAACTCTGCATCCGAGCCTTTGAAAACGCATGTAAAGCAAGAGATGCTCGCGGAATGATATATAACAGTTATCGAGGCAGCCAAATCACGAGTCATGCTTTCCGGGAGAGTCTGGCTAAACGTGACGCGATTCAAAGCATGAGCGACACGGGGGGCGTTGTTATGATAACGCAAAGATGGAAAGCTTTTTGCTACGCTAAAGAAAGAAAAGCTGTACAAGATCAACACGGAGCGCTATCCGACGGCCGATATAAAATCGATCATCTTTAGATACATTATGCTTTACTACAACAGGCGGCGAATCTACACCTCTAATCCGGGGGGTGGCCCCCAGTTATTTATCGCGAAAGAATGCTGTCACAAGCAGCTTAGCAACGGAATTTCTTTGTGAGTGTTTTCAAACTGCTTTTTGACAACTCCATCCCATAGGGAACAATAAACATAATGATGGCGGCAACTGATCAAGAAAGCTCACCCGCCCAAAAGAAATATATAACCGCGGCCTTTACTGTCCCTATCATTGATCATAAATAGCCACTTCTCATAAAAAATAGGCCATCCCCCGATTCATCAAGGGATGGCTTATTGCTCATACAATCACACTATTGCCAAGCTCTACTTCAGCCCCGCAATCCGCTCCTTAATCTTAGGGAACACGCCAAACGCATTCTCATAAAACACTTTCTCGTGATGCTGCTCGGGCACGAGCCGGCGGATGAACTCCGCATACAGGCCGATCGGTGCAAGCGGCCAGTCGGTGCCGAACAGCATTTTCTCGTAGTGATCCGAATAGATCAGCGCCCGGCGGAAGTGATCCATGTAGAGCTGCTCGCTCATGAACCGTTCGAAATGAGGCCGGTCGCCAACGACCAGGCCGGATAAATCGGCATAGACGTTCGGGTTCTTAGCCACCACTTCGGCCGCATCCATCACCCACGGATCGCCCAGATGGCAGATCATGAAGTTCACACCACGCTGCTGGTAAGCTAGTTCATCAACAGTGAGCGGATGCGAGTATTTCAGCAAGCCGTTCATAGAGTAAGTATCGCCTGTATGAATGACTACGGGCAGATTGTACTTGGCAGCCAGCTCGTAGACCGGTGTATACACTTTGTCGTAGACGTAAACGTGGTAATATCCTGCATAGATCTTAATTCCAGCTACCTCTGGCGCTCTAAGCCGCGCTTCGATCCGGTCCAGCTCCTCTTGCGCATTTGCTCCGGTGAGCCTATTCGGATTAATGCCGACACACTCCATTAGAAACGACGGAACGCTCTGCTCTAAATCAAGCCCCATCGGATTGGGCGAACTGGCGTCGGGAAACGCTCCGTTCGACTGCTCCGTCACGCCCATCCCGATACCGAGGATCACGTCGTTCTTGTCGAACTCCGCCTTGAGTCCAGCGGCGCTATAATCGACTTTGGCTAATTCTCTCGCTGTGTAATGAAACTTGTCGATATCCGACAAATGGATATGAACGTCGATGATAGGCATATTAAGTCTCCTTTATGTCAACTGTGCTTGGGATGGGAAGGTCAGCTTCAGCAGGTCCCGGACCTCGTCTACCGATACATCCATATTGCCTAAGATGAGAAATGTCGGCTGCGTCCAGGCGGTTTCCCCATTCTTAAGCGTAACATGATGATTCACTTCATGGCTGCATACTTTATTGTTCACATACGCGGTTTGTCTATGATTATAGGGGCTGCTAACGGCATGCAGCTTATTCCGGCTTGAAGTTCCGCCAATTCGCAGAACTCCCTTCGTAACAAGATGAGCAGACAACTTTCCGGCCAAATATCTTTCTTCTCCCGGCAATTCCAGCCATCCTTCAGAGAACACAGGCGCAGGCTGAAGGAAATGTTCGTCTGAGAGCGAATAGTGGGGTAAAGTGACGCCGCTGTCGTTGGTTACCGCATGCAGGATGCAAAGGACAGGTACGCCGGGCAGCATCAGATAATGCTGATGGATCTTAATCCCCCTGTTTGCTTCCTGCTTCTCGATGGCGGTCGTCAATCGGATACCCTTCCAGACGTTTCCGTATGCATCGGTACGCTCCACCCATGCCGCACTTCTCGGCTCCTGCTGACGGCTAAAGCCATTCAAGCCGGAAATGCTGACACCAAGTCCGCCGTACCATGGATTCCACCATGAATTCGGAGCCGCTTCCGGATACGAGCTGTCCAGCCACTCTTCACCTTGATGCTTCAAAGAGTGCACCACGCTGCCGAATCCGGGAGCTGCTGCTATAGAGAGGACGCCATTGCTTACCGTATAGACTGATCCGGCTGCTCCTTCTTCAGTCTCACAAACAACTTTATCTTCCGAACGCGGGAACCACAGCGCCGACCGTTCCTGAACCCAATCCTCGCCGCGATAGACAGCCCGCACCTTCCTGCCGGATTGGCTTTCATCAGAAATCGAGCTTTCCTCCGGATCGAATTCAAAACCCGCTGATCGCAGATCCTGTTCCCGCTTTATTTCCATATCCGCAACCTTCAGCTCAGCTTCCTCACCGTTCTGAACATACAGCTCCAAGCTGCCGGCGAGCGGAATCATCTTTCTTTCGGTTAATTCTGCTTGCAGCGGACCGGCTTCGAACGGATTGCCGCCGCCTAGCTTAAATTCAAGATGGTCATCCAACACCGGAACAATCCGTTCATAGTGCTTCTGAGCGAAGGAACGGAAATCCCACCACTTGGCGAATGTATTCAGTGCGAAAACAATCGGTTTCGTCCGCACGACATCTCCGTCAGACAGACTGCCAAGCTCATGCTCCAGTCCTAGTGTATATTCCGGCCGGAGCAGCTTCAAGGATGGATCCCAGCAGATGCCGCAAGCGCCGTTAGCATCCTTGTTGAACAGCCAGTTCTCCGTAATTTGAGCGCTGTCCCAAAGACTCGGATCACTAGTGTAGGATGAATCCATATCTACATAATGACCCTGATAAGGAAGAATAAGCCGATTGCCGAAAAATCCGAAGCTCGTTAGCAGGTACGCGTTCTCCTGAAGCGCCTCGCCCCCCGTGTTGCTGATTTCATGATAAAACTCGGCAACGCCGCTTGCAAGCAGCTTGATGAACGATTTAATCTCGAGTCCGGGGAAATCTTCCGATTCGTAGAGTGCTTCAAGAATCTGACTATCCCCTTCAGAGTAGACCTTCACTTCTTTCGCTTGCTTCTTGGAAAATTCTTCAGCGAATGGCTTGCCCAGCTTCGGATGGCTGTACCAGAAGCTATGCTGCGATCCCGGGTATTCGATCCACATGATGTTATCGTGCTTGCTGAGATGGACGGACATTGCACCGTTCACAGCAACCCATTGACCTCCGTTTTCCCCTCCAAAGCGCCCATGCGTTCCCTTTAACATGACGGCCTGTTTGCTTGTATAAGTAACGGTTTGCCCACCTGCCGGAATAGCTGACACCTCAAGCTCTTCTGAGTATAGCCCATAGGATCGTAAAATAAAGGCTGCCGTAATCGTAGTCTTGCCCTTCGCAGGAACGGTGAAGCGTATGCTCCGATTGGTCCATTCCACACATTCAGCTTCCGGCAGCTCAAAAGCGAACTCCGCTTCCACAGCAAAGTTGTTCTCCACGTTCAAATAAAGCTCTGCAGGAACACCCGGATGAAGCGCCTGGCCCGGCAGTTCTACTCTGATTTTGGCCGGGAATTTCGGAGCGATGCCGGTACGGAATTCCGCCCCTTTGTCGTCAATTGTCCAATGGCTTCTGACGACAGGATGGGTCTTCTTATCATTCTGCTCTTCATGGATCGGATCAAGGGCGAATTCTCCCTCTATGATGATGGTTTCGCCAGGAGCGATTGTTCTTGCAGTATCCAGAGCAAAACGGATATTTTTATCGTTCTCGCCTTTAATTGTAACGGCAAGCTCCGAGGCTTTCTTATTCGTAATCCGGTAACGTACGGGATAGGCAGAGCCGAATACGAGACCATGATTGTCAATTTCAGTGAAGATCGTATAGTCAGGCGTATCTAGCGCAGTCAACCCGCGGCCGGACTTTTCAAATTCCGCCCGTACGGAGGTGTCTCCCTTGCTCCACGTATATTCCATGAAGTCGAAGCCGCGCTCCCGGCGGCCGTCCGGCTCGATAACAAGCTCGCGGGTGCTGTCTGCATACCAGTCCAGCTCTTCGAAATAAGGAGCAAGTGCTTCGGTCTGCAGAATAGTCGGAATGAAGTTCATCAGATGAACGTAATCTTCATTTTTCTCCCAGAAAAATCCGCATTTCTTATACATAGGCACTGCTTTTGTATTGCCTGCCCAGGTAAACAAATCGAGGCGCGGCCAGCCTGCTTCCACTGTTTTGCGAACTGCGTTCAGAATCAGGTTGCGGCCAATCTTGTGACCGTGATAATCAGGTCTTACATTCAACAGAGGCACATAGAGCGCCCCTTCGTCCTGACGATAGTGGGCGAAGCTGCAGAAGCCGACAACCTCTTTGCCATCGACAGCGAGAAACACATGAAGATTCGACGACGTCTCCATCTCCCGGCGCACCGTGTCCTCCGTTCTCTGATCATTGCCGCCTCCCCAGCTTTCCTTGCTCAAATTCCACATATCCGCGAGCGCTCCAGCATAGGAAGGATCATATTCAACAATGCGGATTTGCTCCGCAGCGGTATTCGTCGTCATGCTCTCATCTCCTTATCTCTTTTACCTAATAACTGCACCAGATCACTTGATCCCCGTTCGCTCCAAGCTCATGTACTTCCTTGAAATTTATGACGATATCATTTTCACTTTCACCTGTATACGCATTCAGATCGGCATTATAGAATTGTACAACCTCTACCTGATAAAAGCCGTTGTTCAATGCAATGACGTGATTGGCGCTATTCGAACCGGGGATCGTCTCGTCTCTAAATTGTGCAGCCATCGTCAGGCAATCATAATCGGCAATATACAATTTATTAGCCGTGACCTCGATATATCCTTGCACTTTCCTGAAGCACGCAATATCGTCTAAGCTGGCCCCAAACTTAACTTCTATCTTCCAGGAATGCTCAATTCCTTCTTCGGTCATTTGAAAGACCAATATGCGGCCAGCTTGCATCTCGTCTGAGAAATGCTGCAACAGCTCTTCAAATTGCCAATCCTCATCTACGAATGAATCATATCGATCTGCATTGACTAAAGCAATAAAATTCGTGTCGCCACGATCAAGACAATACTTCATGCTTCACCTCCTCCAAAAAAATAGAGATAAATCTATCATACCATATAATGGAATATAACAACTAATCCTATCCTTCATGAAAAAAAACAAAGAGCAAGCCCGAGCGAAATTCAATTCTCGCCCCAGCTTGCTCTCTTCCCATTAATTCATCAGACCGAAATTGTTTTCTTTGAACTTAATTTCAGATTGAAGCTCCGCTTCTTTACCCAAATCTAGCAGCGCTTGCTGTAAATCTTCTTTCTTCACATAGACAAATGGGCTTCTCCAGACGGAATCCATTTGCAGCGTATGAATCTGATTAGGCTTGATTTTATTGAAGCTATAGATCCACTGCTGAAGCTCAGGTCCCGGAATATCAGACTTCACATTGTCACCGATAATTTCCAATACTTTGCCCCATTGGGAAATGCCTTGAAAGTTGCCGAGCTTCTCAATGATTTGCTTAATAACTTGCTGCTGCCGGTCATTGCGGGCGAAATCAGAAGACTCTTGTGTGCCCCGATTTGATTTGCGGTATCTGACAAAGTCGAGCACTTGTTGACCATCGAGCGTTTGCAGACCTTTTTTAAGATCGATATTCGTACCATCTACGGTATCCCGGTATTTCATATCCATATCGACATCAATTTGAAGTCCGCCAAGCGCATCAACCGTCTGCCTCAGCGCGTCAAAGTTGACGACAACCATATAATCCAGCGGAAAACCCGTCAAATCCGAGAAAAATTGCTTCGTATTCGGAATGACCTGTTCCTTGTCCTTTAAGTAGAAATGCGCATAATAGTAATTGGCTTTACGGGAGGGCAAGCCTGACGGCTTTAACAGCAAATCACGCGGCAGCGACAACATGCTGGCAGAATGGGTTTGCGGATTCATACTAACCAGCATCAGCACATCCGCATTCATCATGCCATCGCCCCCGTCGCGGCTGTCTACGCCTGCAAGAAGGAATGTGATCGGTTCGAAGGAATCCTTCTTCACATAATTGTCTGGAGCGTCAACAGGCTTAGGCGCCGCAATGCTTTGAATCGCCTCATTCGCTTTCAAATACAGATAGCCTGCATAACCTCCAGCTCCAAGCAGGAGAGCCGCAAGCGTCAGCCCAATGATTATAATAGGCTTGCGGCTTGTTTTTTTGCTTTCTCTTTCTTTTCGGTTCGGTAGACATGATTTCCTTCACTCCACTCGTTTCGTCTTCTATCCGTCAGTACAAATCATTCTTATGAGCATTTACACTTAATACAAGGCCAATCGCGATCATACTGCTAAGCAGTGAACTTCCTCCGTAACTGATGAACGGCAGTGAAATTCCCGTCAAAGGAACTAGTCCGACATGCATGCCGAGGTTAACGAATATTTGAAAAACTAGCATGCCCATTAGCCCGATGACGAGATAAGCGCCTTCGCGGTCTCGGCTCGATTTGGCAATATGAATCATCCGGTATATGAGCATGAAATAGAGCAGCATTAGCAAG
This sequence comes from Paenibacillus gorillae, assembly GCF_000513275.1. GTDB lineage: Bacteria > Bacillota > Bacilli > Paenibacillales > Paenibacillaceae > Pristimantibacillus > Pristimantibacillus gorillae. The sequence goes on from NZ_CBVJ010000037.1 coordinate 12,564, forward strand.
GCTGAGCCGATGAAGCCAAATTGCTCGCCTATCACGACATAAATCGAATCCGAATAGGCATAGGGAATGAAGCCTTTACGGACAAAATGCGCGTCGCTGCCCAGCATTCCTCCTGAGCTGATCGCATACATCGCGTTCTTCACATGCCATGACTTATCCGGATCGCTGGCCGGATCTAGAAAAGCTTGTATTCTCGACATTTGATGGGGTTTGACAATTTGGGACAGCAGCTCGAAGTTGGCCGTGTAGAGCCACAATATGGAGCCAATAATAACGGCAATAAGCCCCAGCAATGAAATCAAATAGAGGGCGCGAATGTTGCCCATCCATAGCAGGCTGACCAGTGCGCCTATAAAAACAAGAGCTGTGCCGAGGTCAGGCTGCTGCATAATTAATAGAATCGGTATCATAAAGATAATGCTTACCGGAACAATATCTTGAATCAGGCGGAGCCTTTGTCCCTCCCGCTTCCCAAGTACATGTGCAATTAGCATCACCGTAAAGATTTTGACTAATTCCGAGGGCTGAAGCTGAAAGCTCCCTATACTGAGCCAACGTACTGCACCGTTAATATTCTCTCCGGTAAACTTAATCAGAATGAGCATCATAATGCCAAATGTATAGAAAACATAGCTCAGCTTCCCTACCAGAATGCGATAGTCAATCCAGGCAAGCAGCAGCAGCGGAATGCAAAATGCACCGAATAAATATAAGTAGCTAATATGCAGGCCATCTAACTTGGTATCCGAGGTGGCACCGTAGATAGCAATGGTACCCATCGTAACAAGGCACACCATGATGAAAAGTGTAAATTTATCGAGTTTTGCAGCAAAGCGGGTGAACATCATAACGGACCTCTATATCTATTGATATGGTATAAAATGGGCATCACAAATAATCCGATAAGCGCAAATACGTCATGAAAGGACGCAGTGCTACGGACTATAGGATATTTTCCCCTTTGTGACTTTGACTTTGACTGCTGCACTGGAAGCCTTATTCCAGCTGGAGATTGTCTTGATACTCCTTCTTGGATAATAATTCGAGTTTGTCTTTACTCAGCTCATAGATATCAAGGCCATTGCCTGCAGCGCCTAATGACCAGCCAAGTGCAAGCTCGGACGAGCCGTCATGATTAAGATCCGGAAATCCGACAAAATCCAGACCATAGCCAAAGCCTTTCACCTCGAAAATCTTCTTCCACTGCGTATTGCTTTGCTTGAAGAGCGCCGCTTTCAACGTCCTGCCTGTCCCTTTCTTCTCTTCATATACGACGACAGCTTCATTGATCCCGTCCCCATCCATATCTCCAAAGGTAATATCATCGCCTTCTTTTCCTTGCAGCGGAACGACTAATTGAGCCTTATGGGGCAGCAGCTTCCGAAATTCACGGTTTACTTGTTCACGCTGCATACTCGCTTCTGACACGGGAGGCTTGATCGTATCAGCAGGAGTAGTCGGAATTCCGCAGCCTCCGAGCAGCAATAACGCAACCAGCAGTATACCGCCTGTAATGTGTTTATTGAGCATTGTAACTCCCTACTCTCCTGACAACATTATTACTATAATAGCTTCGAATGAGAACGAAGTGGTTATGAAATAGTTAAATTTTATATCGGCAAATAAATCTGAACGGTCGTCCCTTTGCCTGCCTCACTCGTAATTCGCAATTCCCCTTGATGCAGCCCAATGATCTGATTCGCGATGGACAACCCCAGACCGCTGCCCGTGGCATGCTGGTCGGCTTTGTAAAACTTTTGCAGCACGTACTGAAGATCCTCTTCTGCAATGCCGATTCCTGTATCCTCAACTGTAATAATGACTTGTTCTTGTTCTGGAGCTGAATGTGCTTGAATAAGAATCCGGCCGGAGGAATCCGAGAACTTGAGTGAATTATCAATCAAATTAATAAATACTTGCTTCAACCGATTCTCGTCTGCTTGAAGAATGGGCAGATTGTCCGCAGCCTGAATTTCCAATGCGATCCCTTGACGGGCAGCTCTTGGAGAAAGCTGTTTACCGACATGATGCAATAGTGGTGCCAGTTGAACGGGTCCTGGATGTATAACGATTCGTCCGTTGTCCAGCTTAGAGAAGTCTAATAGCTCCTCCAGCATATGATTCAACCGGTCACCCTCCGACTCAAGAATATCAAGTCCTTCATGAAGGAGCTCTTTATTGTCATGCCCGCTTGTCTTGAGAGTAATAATCCAGCCTTTAATTGAAGTGAGTGGCGTACGCAGCTCATGGGATACCGATGAAATAAAATCATTTTTCAACTGCTCGCTTTTCGTAATGCGGCTCGCCATCATATTCATGGTGTCTGCAAGAGAACCAAGCTCATCCTCATAGCGTTTGTGCACCCTTGTGCTAAAGTCTCCTTCAGTCATCCGGTCTGCAGCCAGCTTAAGATCCTTAATCGATCTTGTAATCGTCCAGGATAGCAGCAAGCCAAGAACGGTAACGATAGCGATAACCAGCAGCCCGACACTAATTAATACAATGGCAATATGTTTAACCGTATTAATCGTATCCGTCAACGAAGTAACGAATCGGACTTCTCCCACGATGACATCATGCGACCTCAGCGGAAAAGATACGGCTAATATCGATTCCTGTGTCGCCGGGTCCTTCCCTCTCCAAGTGCCGGCATGTCCTTGAAGAGCTGCTCTTACATCCATGTATTTCGTCATGCTGGGATCACCTTGATGAATACCTATGGAATCCTGCAGGAGCCTGCCCGCACTGTTAATGATCTGAACCTGCGCATCTGAATTATGGGCAAAGCCTTTCAACAATCGCTCCGATTGCTCCTCCAGATCTGCGTCCGCAAAGTACTGCTCATAGAAGGAAGCAGACAGCTCCGCTTGGTTCATCAGGCTCCGCTCTACATTATGAAGATAGTAGTATCGGACGTACACGATAAGAAAAATTTCAAGAATGAGGACCGTAACACAGATAACCGTCACATAGCTCCCGACTAATCGTTTCTGAATACTCACTGTTTAATTCCTCCACCGGTATCCTAATCCCCATACCGTCTCAATCCGCTCCGGGTTCGAGCTGTCCTCCTCGATCTTCTCTCTTAGTTTGCGCACATGAACATCAACCGTTTTGGGATCACCGACATAATCCTCTCCCCATACGAGATTAAGCAGCTCGTTACGGGATAGCGCAGTATCCGGGCGTTCTAGAAAAGCACGGACCAGCTGAAATTCCTTCGGCGTTAATTCAACGATGCTGTCATCCTTAAACACTTTATTCGCATTCAGATCCATTCGGATCGAACCGGACTCAATGACGGAGATTACAGGCTTTAGAGCGGTCTCCGTCCGGCGCAATATCGCTTTTATTCGAGCTACAAGCTCCAGCGGGTTGAAGGGCTTGACGATATAATCATCCGCACCGATTTCTAATCCTTTGATTTTATCCAAATCTTGTCCTCGAGCCGTTAAGAAGACGATGATGACTGCCGGCTCCCGTTCTCTTAACTGCCGGCAAATCTCAAACCCGTCCGCATCCGGCAGCATAATATCCAGAACGACAACATTGGGCTGGTGCTCGATGAAGCGCTGCAGCGCGTCTTCCCCGCATGCCGCCTCGCTCACTACAAAGCCGTTGTTTATTAAGTTAATCGATATAAAACGTCTAATATTCGCATCGTCTTCCACAATAAGCACTTGATTCCGATTCACGTTCTGTATGATTGCCAACCTCCCATCTATCAAGCAGAATGAAAAAAAGCTCTCCTGCTAAAGAGAGCTTCACATTCTATAGCTTACGAAATTATTACATGTGGATATTACTCTAAATCGATAGAGTTGTCAAAACTTCCGCTCCATCCGCTGCCCCTCCCCCATGCTGCCGAATATCTTTCCCTCGTCAGGGAAAAGATGTAAATGATTCGACATCACATTTCGGACAGGAGACTCGCATGCGGAAAATGACTACGCCATCATCTGCCCCTACTTCATCCGCTCAGCCTACCTACCCGGACATTGCTGCTCGTCTGGAAGAAAATTTGAAGTTGATCGAAGGCTTCTTTGCCAACTGCAGAGATTTGACAATTCACTCTTGGAATTACGGACAGCACTTGGAGCATTCGGCCTTTACGGTCTATTTCGATACGTTGACGAAAACGACCGTGACGAATTTTGCAAAGAATACGCTGCAAAACCTGGTCCCGCATGAGCTTGGACCTGCTGAGACCATTACGATTAGTGATGTTATTGATTACTTTGAAAACCATGGCATAGCCTCCCCTAACGTGGAGCTTATGAGCAATATGCAGCAAGCTGTCCGTGGTATTCTGGACGGAAAAGTCATCATTTTTTTCAACGGCTGGCCTAAAGCGATCGCCTATTTCGCCCTTGATGTCGAACAGCGGCAAACGTCCGAGCCCATTACAGAGCCTACCGTTCAAGGCCCGCATGTGAGCTTCATTGAAAGCTTGGACCGCAATATCGGGGTCATTCGAAGCCTGCTGAAATCGCATGAGCTGAAATTCGAGTATATGATTACCGGGGAAAAAGCGCACAGAACCGTGTCCTACGGTTATTTGAATGGTGTCGTCAAACCGGAAACTTTAGAAGCGTTCAAACAAAAAATTGAGGGTATTGAACAAGAAGAAATTATTGAAGTGTCCTACCTGGAAGAATGGGTGAATGATTCGAACTACTCGCCTTTTCCGCAGGTCCGGTATACCGAACGCCCGGATACGGCAGTTACCTCTCTGCTGGATGGCAAAATCATTGCCTTAGTGGATGGCAGCCCAGCGGTGCTTATCTGTCCGGGGAAATTCATCGAGTTCTTTACCAATAGTGAGGATTATTACTATCGGACGACTTTTTTCTTCATTAATTCGTCTAATCCGGCTGGCCGCATTTCTCATCGCGCTCATGCTGCCCAGCACCTACATTGCGTTGTCAACGTTTCACTCCGAACTCATCCCGACGGTTCTTCTGTTAGCCATATTAGATACACGGGAAGGTATCCCTTTCCCGGCTATGATTGAAGCGTTGATTATGGAGTTTTTCTTCGAGCTGCTGCGCGAGGCGGGCATTCGTCTGCCCCGGCCGGTTGGCTCCGCCGTCAGCATCGTTGGGGCATTGGTTATCGGGCAAGCCGCTATACAATCACAGATTGCCTCTCCCGTGATGGTCATCGTTGTAGCCTTGACGGGTATCGCTTCCTTCGCGCTTCCTCAATACAATATGGCCATCGCCTTGCGAATCCTGCGCTTTCCGTTAATGTTTCTGGCAGCAACGTTTGGTGGACTTGGCATCATGGTTGGCTTTATTCTCATCTACCTCCACTTAGCGACCCTCCGCTCCCTTGGAGAGCCCTATTTGGATTCATTAGCTCCGTTACATGTAAAAAGGCTGAGAGAGATGATCTTCGTACTGCCAAGAAAGGTGCTGGTTCATTCGCCTCGGAGCAAGCAGCTGCATAAAAAATCTGCAGGAAGGAAGAGATCACAGTGAAGCCGCTCCTCTCCTTTCTTACCTCCTTTCTCGTTCTATGCCTGTTGAACGGATGCTGGGATAATAATGAACTGGACGAGTATGGCTATGTGCAAGCGATATCGATCGATCAAGGCGAAGGCGACTTCATCGATATTACAACCCACTTTTACAATCCTTCCAGTAAGATGCAAACGGATGTGACATCAAGTGCGGCAGCTAAAGGAATTAATATTCGTACCACAGGTGAAACCTTCTTTGAAGCGATGCGGGAGATTCCTACTAAATTTGGGCGCAAGGCCAAATGGGATCATATGCGCGTCATTATTATCGGAGAGAAGCTGGCCAGGGCGTTAAACATCCGGGAAGTGCTCGATTTCTTCTCAAGAGACCATGAACCGCGGGGCACGATTCTCCCCATCATTGCTGAGAAGTCGGCGGCAGATTTTCTGGATATTAAACCGTTTATCGAACAGACCATTGGTCAACAGTATAGAAAGATGGAGACGACCGCCTCTCTCTATTCTGCAAAAACTTCTGATCTTCCGCTCTATGATCTCGCGATACAATTAAGCAGCCCTTCCAAAACCTCTATTATGCCATATCTGCATAAGAACACCTTGGATAAGAAGGCGGCAATATCCGGCGTCGCATTAATTCAAGACGGGAAAATGGTAGGGCTTCTTAGGGAGAAAGATACCGAAACGCTGATGATGCTGACCGACAGATACAAGTATGGCGTATTTGAATTTCCTTGTATGAATGATGAGAAAAAGCAGATCTATAACAAGGAATCGCTTGAAATCGTCAATTTCAACAGCCGATTAGTCGCCAGTGTGAACAATAATAAAGTAACCGTCGATGTCCATATGTCTATAGAAGGAACGACCGGAGAACTGCGCTGCTCTGACTTGAAGAGCAAGCAAGATATGGAGCGCTTCGAACAGACGATTAAAGATCAGGTGGAGCATCAGATTGAGCATACCACTCGTACCATTAAGGCCAAAAAAGTGGATGTGCTCGGAATCGGCAATCAAATTTACCGAAAAAACCCGAAGCTTTGGAAGCAGCTGGAACCCGATTGGGCCGATAAGATTGCCCAGATGCAATTCCAGACCCATGTCCAAGTTCATGTGTTAAGTACGGGTATGAACGCTGGCACGATATTTGGGACAAAGGAGCATTGAGGATGTTAGGAAAACTCATCTGCGTCTTGCTGCTCGCCTCTGCGATGCTGATTCATGACATTCCGAAAGTGAAGAAAGCAAGCAATCGGGACCGGCTTGTGTATATCGCCATGATGGCGCCAATGCTCTATCTTGCTGTTATCTTTGTGACGGCTCAGCCATGGCCTAACCTGGATATGATTTTCAATTTGTTTACCGGGCCTGCAAAACTCTTTATTCGCTGGCTCAATCCTATGCAAACTTGACTGCTATACAAGCTGGAGGAGGACCCTATGAAGCAACCAGAACGCGTTAGTTCGATTCAAATGTCCATGCTGTTTCTCTTCTTCATGACGGGCTCCTCCATCGTTATCGTCCCTGCACCCTTAACGAGCATTGCAGGCAATGGAGCATGGATCTCGCTTCTCATTGCCACGGCGATAGGAATGCTTCTGCTGGCTGCTATTCTTTATTTAAACCGGCTGGCCCCTGAGCTTTCACTGGTTGGGCAAAGCCAGGCCGCACTCGGCAAGGGACTTACCTTGCTGGTGCTTATCCCCTTTACCTTCGTATTGACTTGGAATATATCCGGCGTTGTCATCGAGATCGGCATCTTCTTCAAAAATACGATGCTGAAGGAAACGCCCACCTACGCGGTAAGCACCTTATTTTTTATTATGATCGGGTTCACGGCTATGGCAGGGATCGAGGTTATCGCCCGGATGGCCGCCGTATTTATGTTTCTCATGTTCGGCTGTATTGTTATGATCTGGATTCTGGTTGCCAACCTGTATCACCCGCAATATCTGCTTCCCATCATGCCTGATGGAATGGGGCCGATTCTTAACGCCTCATATGTGGTGTATGGCTTCCCCTACTCCGAGCTCGTCGTCTTCTCGGTCATCTTAGCATTTGTACGCAAGGACGAGAACGCCCAGCTGCGCAAGCATATGTATATTGCACTGATTATCAATTCCTTGACGCTGATTGCTTCCGTTATAAGCAGCATTATGGTGCTTGGACCGCTGTCGGGAAATTTGAAATACTCTTTGTACCAGTTAGCTCGGCTAATCTCGTTCCAGGAAGTAATCGAGCGAATCGAATCCGTCATTGGTTTCTCGCTCATTGTCGGCTTTTATTTCAAAGCTTCTATTCTGCTGCTCATCCTGATTAAACTGTTGAAAGAGCTACTAGGCTTGAAAAATGAACGGTTAATCGTATTCCCCGCCACCTTCATTTGCCTCTTGCTGTCGTTAACCACCTATATAAAAGAATCTCAGCTAGAGGAGTTCGTTAATGTGACATGGCCGCTGCTTAATACGCTAGCCTATACGGTACCTGTTCTTCTCATTCTGGCGGTAACAGCTATTCGATTCCATAGCAATCAGGACAAAAAGCAATAACGGCCGCCCCGTCTTAGCGGAGCGGCCGTTCTCAATCTCAGTACATTCAGCTTATTCGGCGATAAGGGACACTTTTTCCCATTCCTTCACTTCATCGATCCGTTTGCTCAGCGCATCGCTGATGCTGTAGACAGCCATCGAGCCCACTGGGAAATGCAATGGAGGATTATCGCTGTTGATCATTGCGATCATGGCTTCCACCGCTTTTTCCTGTTTGCCTAGCTGGAGCGAGTTATAGCTTTGGTAGAACGCATCATAGACTGGAGCATATTCAGGAAGCTGGTTAGACTGTTTTTGGGATTGTCCCATAAATTCCGTCTCGAACACACCTGGCTCCACGAGGGTTGTTTTAATGCCGAACGGAGCAAGCTCCTGAGACATCGCTTTCGAGAAGCCCTCAACGGCAAACTTGGAAGCCGCATAAATGCTGTATGCCGGTACAGCCCAGACGCCGAAGACCGATGAGAGATTGACATAGTGGCCTGAGCCTTGTTTCTTGAAGACCGGCAGCGTCTCACGGATGACGTCCAGCATGCCAAATACGTTGACGTCAAATTGATGGCGGATTTGCTCGTCCGTATATTCCTCCAGCATTCCGAACAGGCCATAGCCGGCATTGTTGACGACAATATCAATGGTGCCGAACCTGTCTACTGCTTCTTGAACCGCAGCTTTAATCTGTTCCTTATTCGTTACATCCAATACTGCAAGATGAACATTGTCAGGCGATTTTTCCTTCAAATCGGCGATGTCCTCCAGCTTTCTTGCGGTTGCTACGATTTTATCCCCGGAATCCAGTAATTGCTCGACGAACTTACGGCCAAATCCTGAAGATGTACCTGTAATAAACCATACTTTACTCATTGCGAATCATCCTTTTCTATATTGAAGTTTAGTTATTAATGTCATTAATTATTGCAAGGGAAGCCTCTCTTTATCCTTGGCGATAGATCGGAGCTCCCAATGGTGATCCCCCCGTGCCTCCGTCTGCGCTAATTTCAGCGCCTTGGACGAATGAGGATTCATCCGATGCCAGGAACAACGCCACATTCGCAATTTCTTCAGGTGCACCCAATCGCTTCAGCGGAATGCTTTGCGAAAGTACAGACTCCAGCTTCGCAAAACCTTCATCTGTCGACTGTCCCCATATTGGAGTACGAGTCGCACCAGGGGAAACGGAGTTAACCCGAATGCCCCGCGGTGACAATTCTGATGCCAGCACCCGTGCCATGCTGCTTACAGCGCCTTTACTAGCAGAATAGGCCGCTAGGCCAGGGCTGCCCGCTGTTGCCAAAACCGAAGTGTTCAGTATGACGGAGCCTCCTGCCTTCAAATGTGCAGATGCCGCCTGAACCAGAAAGAATACGCCGGTTACGTTGACTCGAAGCACTTCTTCAAAAACGGATAATTCCGTTCCTCCTACAGGCGTTTGAGCCGAAATGCCAGCATTTGCGAATACGATGTCCAGTCCGCCGAACTTATCAACTGCTGCAGCTACCGCCTTTTCAGCACTTGCCGGATCGGAAGCATCCCCTTGAACAGCCAGAGCGTCCGGACCAAGCTGCTCAACGGCCGCATCCAACGTGGACTGATTCCGTCCGGTGATAACTACCTTCGCTCCTTCGGCAACGAATAATTTTGCAGTCGCCAGCCCAATTCCGCTATTGCCTCCAGTAATTAATGCTACTTTTCCGTATAATCTTCCCATTTCCACTCTCTCCCTTGCTTTTTTATGAACAACTGTTGTATCCATCGCCCCATTGGGAACGATCATTCTAAATAAATTAAAAAAAATAAATCGACTATTTAGCTTCAAGAAAAATGGGTGCCTTTGAAAGCCGCCTTCGTTCTTCTCAAAACGATAATAGCATATTGAGAACGATCAGTAAATAATTATTTTTTACCGACTGTTCTCAATAGTCAAATGATACTAGCTTCGTAGGCCGGATCTTTCCGGTGAATGCTGCTCCTGTCCAGATAAGCGCCTCCGGACCGTTCAATGGCACGCTCTACAAGAACGTCCATTGCGTCCACTACGTAACTTCTAAATTGAAGCGGCAGCGGAATGCAGGACAGCTCTGTACAAGCCAGAATGATTCGGTCACAATAATACGTTTCCCTCATTTGCTGCACAACCTTTATCAATTCTGCAGCGTTTAAATTACCGTCTCGTTTGACCTGCTCATAAATAATTTGAGACACCTTGCGCTGGAGTGATGGTTCCGGAACGACGTATTCCAAGCCATAGCGCTTGCAGCTTTCTGCATATACACCGCTCTTGATTGTTCCGTCCGTTGCGAGCAGTCCGACACGTCTAACCGCATCGCCCGATTTGCTTACCGCTTGGACGGTTTCATTCACCATATGGATGATCGGGACGGACGTCAACTGCTGCATCTGCTGATAAAAGAAATGTGAAGTATTACAAGGAATCGCGATATTCGCCGTTCCCGCTAGCTCGAGCAATTCCAGATCACGGCGTACCGCTTCTATAAATTCATCATGATCACCGCTCGTTATCGCATCCGTTCGATCAGGAAGCGAAGCATGATTCAGCACAACCATATCAATATGCTCCTGATCCTGCTTCGCAGCGGTCCGCGCAATGACCCGCTCCATAAATACAGCCGTAGCTTGTGGTCCCATTCCGCCGAGCACACCTAACTTCCGTCGTGCCGGGGCAGCTGTCTTTCCCCGTAGCGCCATCCTATTTCCCCCTAACAACTTCTAGCGTGTCCAATTCTGCTGCATGAACGGAATGAATAATTTCAGCTCCAGCAAGGCTTTTCGCAGCCATAAATGCATTGACAATTTCTTTCTCATTGAAAGGTGCTTGCGTATTTCCTAATAGCTGGGTCGTCTCATGGCCTTTGCCTGTAATAAGAACGATATCCCCGGGCTGACATTTGGATAGGGCAAAATGAATCGCATCCTTGCGGTCAACGAAGGAATGATAGCTGCCCCCCGCCTGTTTAACGCCTCTTGTGATTTCGTGAATGAGACGTACAGGATTTTGATGTTTCGGATTATCCGAGGTTACGACAGATAAATCCGCATACGTTCCAGCGACCTTGCCCATCGCTCTGCGCTTCCGCTCCCCATGAATGCCATCCGCCCCATACACGCCGAATACAAGAATAATTCTGCCGCTTGCATAAGAACGAATCGTCGTGAGCACCTGCTCCAAACCATCTTCCGTATGGGCGAAGTCAACGATCACTTTATTGGCTGCATCCTCATACACGGTCTCCATCCTGCCTCGTATACCGGTCAGGTTCTGAAGTCCAAGCTGAATCGTAGAAAGACTGATGCCGTGGCTGACCCCGTAAGCAATCGCCGCCAATGCGTTATACACATAGATCTTCCCTGGAAAATGAATCTGAATGGCTATTTCCCCTGCCGGAGTATGGGCTATGAAGGCAGAACCATTTTCCAAACTCTGAATTTGGGTCGCATAGACATCGCATAAGGAATGAATGCCATAAGAAAGGACTGGAGCATTGCGATCATTCAGCCTCTTGATGAGCAGCTGACCGTAAGGGTCATCTGCGTTAATAATGTTCATATCTGTCGTTTGATCAAATAATTGAGCTTTTGTTTCAAAATAGTTTTCCATAGACTGATGCAGCTCCAGATGATCTGGAGTTAAATTCGTAAAGATGCCCGTCTTGAACTGGCTATACGCCGTGCGCTTCAAGTGCAGAGCATGTGAAGATACTTCCATGACGCAATCCTCTACACCTGACTCCCTCATCGTTGCAAACAATTGCTGCAAATGAAGCGATTCAGGTGTAGTGTTCCGGGTCTCAACTGCGATGCCTTTGATCTGGCTGCCCATCGTGCCGATCACTCCCACCGAACGGCCCGCCTGCTCCAGAATGGCTTGAATGAGGTACGTTATGGAGGTTTTGCCATTCGTCCCTGTAACACCAATAAGATTCATAGCCGCAGTGGGATTGTCGTAAAAGACAGCAGACAGCTTGGCGAGAGCATCTCTTGCATCCTGTACCATTAGAACCGGAATTCCGGCTCTAACATCGACTTTCTTTTCGACCACGACGGCCACAGCTCCACGCTCAATCGCCTGCTCAATATATTTGTGCCCGTCTGTTTCGAAGCCGCTGATTGCCACGAAGAGACTTCCCTGCTTCACTTCCCTCGAGTCGAAGGCAATCGCAGCAATCTCAATTTGCGGATCACCTTGCAGCAGAATGTGTTCAAGACCGGCAGTGATGGATGACAACAACATAAAGCGAACCTCCTTTGTAACCTTTGTAAGCATCTGTGTCATATGGGTTAGCCTTTGCGTGCTTTCCTCAAAAATTTTGCCGAGCAGTATCCCCATGTACGCGAAGGCTGGCTGCGGATCCCTCCAGTCCCATATCGCATAAGCCTTTGGCCGAAACAGCAACGAATGAACAACCTGGGCGCGTGTCAGCTGTCCCGTTCTCCAATAGTCGCGTATTGCCAGCAAATCCTCGTAGGCATACCAGAATACACGCTTCGTTGCTCTTGTTTCGGCGGGTTGTCGTTCGCCGGTTCCAGTCAACTCACAATAAGTGAGATACGGAATATTCATTCCTGCGTGCTGAAGCAGGACATTCAAGTTTGTAATGCGGACATTAATCTCGATTAAATAAAATTGGCCGGTTTCCATCTTTTTTCAAACTCAATTTCCGCAAAGCCCTTCCATCCAATCTGCTCCAGAAATTTCGCGCCGATCTCATACAGTTCCGGCACCTTCTTATACTCAGTAAAGACGGAAGCTCCAAAGTTGACCGGATACTGGCGAAGCTTATGGCAGCTTACCCAGTTCGTCACCCGCGATTGTTGGTTAAGGTAAGCGTCAAACGTGTACATATGATCGTCGAAGCCCGGGATGATGCGCTGTACGATCACTTCCAGCCCCGCCTTCTCTGCCTCACCCAATGCCCGGACAAGCTCTTCTTTGTTATTTACTTTGAAGAGCTTGCGCCGAAAGTGGGCAACAAAGGCGGGAGAATCAACCGGCTTGACGATACAGGGATAATGAATAATATTTTCAATTTTCTCGAAAAAATGCTCCTCATTCCGCTTCACTGTCTCTGGCACACGAACTTTGTTTTGCGTAGCTAGCTGATGAAGCGTTCCTTTGTCCATGACCTGCGTATACAGCCCTTGCTCCGTCTGCGGAATCAAGTAATAGCGTTTCAGCTCCGCCAAATGCTCATCCACGATCTCCACATAAGAATCATGGCAAGGGATAAGAACTGGCGGGTGGCTTTGCTTGCTGCCGTAATCGATCAGAAACCGGACAAAGCCTTCTTTGTCCTCCTTATAATGCGGAGCGATCAGCTGCTCTGAGCAAAACTTCGACTTGGCTCCATACGCCTGCTTGCTGGAATAATCCACGGCAACCGTATGAATGCCGTACTGGCCTAGACAGCGAATCGTGCTAAGGCCAATATAATAATTACAGCCCAAAATGACCGCTTTATGTTTCACGTGAGCACATCCTATTTTCATCTAATATGTATTCTTCAGCATTGAACGGCATAGCTTGTTGGTCCTGTATGTATTTAAACAGATACATATTTCGAACTTGTATCAACATTGTAAATTTGTTGCCGCAAGGGTCGAAAGACTTAAAAATCAAGGGTAAGTGTTTGTTCGTATCAGAGGCTTAACGCGAATCACGAATCGTAAGGGAGTTAGTTCTGAATAGTTTAACCTTATTGCTGAAAGGTATGTCACAAACGCCCATTCCGAATGCGTCACGCATTTGAAAGCCGTAACATCCAACTCTCGTCTGAATTCCCAGCGGCAAATCAAGTGGGCGAACTGATACTGACATATAAATGAGGAACAAAATGTAAAAGTACATTTTGATGCGTCCATAAATGCCTAATATCGCCCTCAAAATGCAAAAATACATTTGAAATCGCCCATTTCGGCCTTTTCGACGCTTTTTAGTCCATTCAACCTGCACTTTTACATTTTGATGCAATAAATCACCAAAAAATCGGATACCCACCTGCACTTTTACATTTTGATTGGACAGGCCGATGCCTATAGAGAACCTGCTTCGCAAAACAGCGATCTTCTCTTCGCTAATTGTGAGTTATATAACAGTAAATAAAGTGGCTAATTCATATTCTTCTGAACTGATTGTTCTTAGAGGGATAAGCGGGGTTTCGGGGTTGATGCTTTGGGCTTTGGGCTTTGGGCTTTGGGCTTTGGGCTTTGGGCTTTGGGCTTTGGGCTTTAGAGTATTGAGGGTGAGCGGAGGGTTTTGAGTTCAGGATGATTTTTTGAAGATTCTATCCATTTCTGATGCGAAGCCCAGGAAAACTGGAATCAAGAATAGCAGCATGAACCAAAACGCGCAGCGACCCCGGGGCTGCGCGAAAAAGCTGCCGAGAAGCTCTCGACAGCATTTTTCCGCGCGACAATTTGATGTAACTCTCCGATTACGGTTGCGCAGTCGGACGAATAATAATCTCATTGACACCTGTATCTTCCGGTTCATTAATCGCATACGCAATTGCACGTGCAATGCTGTAAGGAGAAATCGCCAGCCCACCAATATGAGCAGCCATTGCCTTAACCTCAGGGCTATTCACCGTACCGAGCAATTCCGTCTCCGTTATGCCCGGAGCGATAATAGTAGAGCGAATATTGGAAGAAGGCGATTCTTCCTTGCGAAGACCTTCCGAAATCGCACGAACGGCAAATTTGGTGCCGCTGTATACGGCCGAAGTTGGGCTCACTTCATAGCCTGCAACGGAAGACACGTTAAGGATATGTCCTCCCTTCTGTTCGCGCATCGTTGGAAGAACGGCAGCGATGCCATACAATACGCCCTTAATGTTGACGTCGATCATCTGATCCCATTCCGTTACCCGCAGTTCATTAAGCCTGGATACCGGCATAATGCCTGCGTTATTGACCAGAACATCAATGCGACCATATTGGCTCAAGGTGAACTGTGCCAGCTTTTGCATATCATCGGAGGAGACAACGTCTGCCTTCATATATACAGCCGTTCCGCCTTCCTGCTCGATTTCTTTCACAACAGCCTGCAGCCGTTCTTCTCTCCTTGCCGCCAATACGACTTTTGCGCCGCGTTGAGCAAGCAATTTGGCTGTCGCCTCTCCAATTCCGCTTGATGCTCCTGTTATAATGACGACTTTATCTTTAATATTTTCCATTTCATTACCTCTCCTTTTAATGAACCTGTGTATTTTATTGAATTCGTGTTGATTAAATAACGGCCGTTGATTAATATTATATAGTGAACACCGCATCGTTCAATCGTTAATCCAAGCGCATTTGTTACATATGCAACAGATGCCATCAAATTGTTCAATAACTGGAGGCTGGAAGCGAAGATGGAGACAACAGCCAAACTCGATAGACGAATTATTCGGACGAAAGAAGCGATTAACAAGGCTTTTCTGACGTTATTTTCCGAAAAAGAGCTTGAGCAAATTACGATTAATGATATCGCCGACCTGGCCAACGTTAATCGCGGAACGATCTATCTGCACTATACAGATAAATATGATCTGCTTGATAAATGCATCGAGGAGCACATTCACCAATTGATCGCGTTTTGCGGCGAGCATGAATCGAACGCCCAACTAAGCTCAATGGTTAGTGATCTAAAGCCGGTTTTCGATTATTTTGCAGAGAACGCACTATTCTTCACTGCTATTTTTTCCAATCAAAGAGCATCACTGTTCCGGGAGCGTCTGCTGCAGTTTGTAGCGGTTAACGTTAAGGAAAAGCTCGATAAGCAAAATTCGCAGCCGGAGATCGACAATGAATTAAATGCACAGTTTATGGCGTCAGCGTTCACCGGCATTCTCGAGTGGTGGATTCGCAGCAAGATGCCGCATTCTCCTGAGTTTATGGCTAATCAAGTTCGTAAACTGTATGAAAAAAATGAGGTTTTCCCTTCTCGCGTATAAAATAGTAACCCTCCACCAATTACAAAAAACTTCTGCCCGCCAGGCAGAAGTTTTACTGCATTATTTTCACAAAAAAGTGTCTACCCTCCTCTATTGCTTAACGATGAAGATACCATCTCTTCCCGCTTCTTTGGCTCACTGGAACTCATGCTTCGATTCGCTATTAGAACCCCCGCAATGATGAGTGCAGCACCTGTGTAACTGTTTAATCCAACAATCTCCTTTAAGAAGAAAAAGGCAAAGATCGCAGAAAAAATAGGTTCGAGCGAGAACAGAAAAGCGACGCTTACAGCAGTTGTATACTTTTGAGCGACAGATTGCCATGACAAAACCATATGCGCTGCATATTAGAGCTAATCCAAGAATCGCTAGCCAATGATTAGCGTTCTCTGGCAAATGCGGTTTTTCAAAGATAAAAGTAAACGCAGCGGCATACAGAGCAGCAAAGCCAAGCTGAAAAATCCCCAGCTGTAAGGGATCTGCCTCTCGGACGAAACGGTTCGAGACCATAATGTGAACAGCATAAAGCAGTGCAGCAGCCAAGCAATAGATCGGACCCGCATCCAATGTCAACTGATCGCGTACCGTCATGAGCACCAATCCAATAGATACGATCACAACGCCAGCCATGATATTTCGGGATGGGAGCTTGCGATGCAGTACCGCTTGAATGACGGGAACCATTATTACCGTCGTACTCGTCAAAAAACCTGCAGTGGTAGCAGATGTATTCTGTATCCCATACAACAGCATGCCAAAAATGACTGCCAGTAAAGCACCGGAAACTGATGCAAATTTCAAAAGCTTCCTATTAATGTTCAACAGTTTTTTGCCAAAAATCACTACAGTCACTAGAAAAGCTATGCCGCAGCGCAATGCTACTATCGTTGCCGGGGGCATTCCGTCAATGCCAAGCTTCATAAAAATATAAGACAGTCCCCAGGCTAGAGATACTGTAGCTAAAACTAAATTCGCTTGTTTTTGTGTCATTTGATTCACCTTAACTCCTATCTTCTTGTCCTGAACAAAATCTTACATATGCCGAACACATAAGAGAAGCGAATATATGATATATTGAAAATAAGAATATCTAATATCTAGGCGGAGCTAATTATGAAAAAGACGAAGTATGAAGTGTTTATGAAAATCATTGAATTCGGAAGCTTGTCTCGTGCAGCCGATTATTGCAACTATTCTCAATCGGCCGTCAGCCAAATTGTTATCGCTTTGGAAAATGAATTTGGCATCAAGCTGTTGAATCGAAGTCATGCTGGCGTTTCTGTTACTTCAGACGGCGCAGAGCTGCTGCCTTATATTCAAAAGCTAAGCCAAGCCTATAATGAGCTTTCTGACAAGGTATCGGAGCTGCATGGAATTGAAAGCGGCCTGATCCGAATCGGCACGTTCTCCAGCATATCTTG
Organism: Paenibacillus gorillae; assembly: GCF_000513275.1. Taxonomy (GTDB): domain Bacteria; phylum Bacillota; class Bacilli; order Paenibacillales; family Paenibacillaceae; genus Pristimantibacillus; species Pristimantibacillus gorillae. The sequence continues at coordinate 29,968 of NZ_CBVJ010000037.1, forward strand.
CCATCTGCTCTCTCCCCTTCTGAAAGACTTTAAAGCCAAGCACCCGAATATAAAGTTCGAGCTGATTCAAGGGGACTACCGCCAGATCGAAATCTGGATTTTGGAAGGAACGGTCGATTTCGGTTTTGTGGATTTGCCTACTTTAAAAGAATTTGAAGTGATCCCGATCATGGAGGACCGGATGCTCGCTATTTTGCCAGCAAATCATCCTTATGCTCGTGAAGAGTCTGTGCCTCTCAGCATTTTCGAACAGGAGTCTATGATCCTTTTGGAGGAAGGGACAAAAAAAGAAGTGCTGGAAATGTTTCGCCAGCATCATATTAAAGCGAAGATTGAATACCGCCTCGATGATGATTACACAATCATTGCCATGGTAGAAAGCGGGCTCGGCATAAGCATCTTGGCTGAACTTATTCTTAGAAGAACTTCGTATAACATAATCAGCAAAGAAACATCGCCTAGTTTCTCCAGAAGCATTGGCATAGCGATAAAGAGCAGAAAACAAGCCTCGATCGCTGTGCGATGCTTCCTGGATTTCGTTGTTGAAAACAAAGAAAGCTATATTCGTCTTATGAAATAAAGACTAGATTAGAATAATCATGGCGCGTCGAAAGATCTGAAAAGAATGTCGAAGGTAATGCATGGTGGGGCATGTCCATGAATCAGTGCGATATTTTCGGATTGAATTTTGATGCCGGCACCTTGGAAGGCGCTACAATCTCCAACTCGCATCTTGACGAAGCCAGAAATCGAATTTAATTTACAAGTTACTGAATACCTTAATAACTTATTAGGCCGCCAAGAGGCGGCTTAATTTGCAGCTGGTTGAATATCAACATTCAGATTTAACAAAGGACGTTTTTCGGGATGATACCTTTTATCCTTCTGCTCCCCCAATCAATCCAATCACCTGCTCTTCTAACGGCAAAATATGCCCGATCTTCCCCAAGTGTTGAATTCTCAAAAACTCGCCGTACACCCGCGATCTTCCGCTCTCCGTCTCCATCCAATTATCTCTTGCTACGGTCACTCCCTTATAAACAGCATCGAAACCATAGGGAATGTAGGTTATAGGGTTCGTGATATGCTGTGCAAGCGTTCTATACTGCCTTCCAGCTGTATGGTTCTTGCAAATAAACAGGACAGATTGTATGGCTTCAAAATCAAATACCTCTTTAGCAAACAACACGTTTTCCAATGTATTCCTTGACCTGTCTTCAACCGACATGACCGCTCTGCTTATTCCGGACTTAACCAGCTCCTCGACGATGACATGAGCTTCCGGTGTAAGCGGATCTTTCCAATCCGGATGTTTCACTCCCGTAGGACTTACCCCGCCGGTAACAATAATCTGCTTGGCCAAACCGAGCTTGTATGCTTCAATTGCTTTCAGCCAATGACCAGGATGCGTTCCAGCGAAAATAAATAAGGCATCACATGGTTGAGATTCTGTTATGGGCAAAAAAGCAATCTCGGTCAATCTTTCAATTTGATAATCGTTTAACTGAGGTACCTGGGGCTCTTTCGGGATGAATGGTTGCAACTTGAATCCTCCTCATGCTGGATTGGTCCATATGAATTGAGAAACTTCTATTCTAAGCACCAAAATGAACTTATGATCCTTATTCGATAGTTCGTCCCCAAACTCCTTGCTTTCTAACCGCGAAAAAAAACGGGGGAGCAGCACCAATTAAACTACACGAGACACAGTAGGCGAGCAGCTAAGTAACTTCATTTTCGCAAGCTCATTCCGGCAGTAAAATCAGCTCCAGTCATTTCCATCTCAAATCAAAATGCAAAAGTGCATGCTGATTAGCGTAAAAAGCTCCAAAACAGCGCTCAAAATGTAAAAGTGCAATTGGAATCGCTATATTTTACGCGAAATGGCCTTTTTAGGCCAATCAAAATGCACATTTGCATTTTGATGCCATAAATCGCCAATTTAACGGCTGACAACCTGCACTTTTACATTTTGATTCATTTTTGTCGCAGTTAGCGGCCAGGTTTTGCCATGTAAAAAGCAAAAAAAAGCTGCCGAGACCCTCTCGACAGCCACCCTGCTTCTGCCACCAGCACCAGCACACCGGCAGCAAAGCTGAATTATTGTGCCTGCGCTTGTCTCACCCAAGAGACAAACAGCTTCGCACCAGTTGTCAATATATCCTCGTCCAGATCAAAATTCGGGTGATGAAGCGGATAGGTCTGCTTCTTCTCAGGGTTAGCGATGCCAAGAAAAGCAAAAGCGCCTGGCACCTCCTGCAAGTAGAGTGCGAAGTCCTCACCGGCTAAGCTTGGCTTTTCCAACTGAATGATCTGGTTCTCGCCAAGCAGCTGCCTTCCGGCATGCAGAGTAATTTCTACAGCCCTTGCATCGTTGATGAGCGGTGTGCCCAGCCGGTAGTACGAAGAATAACTTCCGCCGTAAGTACCCGCTATTGCTTCTGCCCTGCTCTCCAGAATCCGGTGGATCTTATCCGTCAGCTCCGTATCAAAGACACGATAGGTTCCGCTGAGTTCGCTGTCCCCGGCAATGGCGTTGGTCGCTGTTCCGGCATGCAGAGTTCCGAAGCACAGGACTGACGTCTGGAAAGGATCGACCTCCATCGCCAGCGCATATTTCACGTCGGTAATGAATTGGACAGACATAGATAGCGCATCCACGGCAAGATGCGGCGTGCTGTGATGTCCGTTAACGCCTTGAAAAGCGATTCGGAAATGTGAAGATGCCGCCATCGCCTCGCGCCTGTGAATACCGACAACACCCTTTGGCAGCTCCGGCCACACATGCATCGCAAAGCACAGATCGACGCCTTCCAGCACCCCCGCTTCAATCATGTCGCGCCCGCCGCTGATCATACGTCCGTCAATCGGACTCAACAATGCACTCTCTTCGGCAGCTTGAAAGACGAATTTTATTATCCCGTTAACTTCAGAACGATGCCGGCTGAGCGCCTTGGCAGCGCCAAGCAGCATCGTCATATGGGCATCATGCCCGCATGCGTGCATGATGCCTTCCTGCTTAGAGCGATAATCAGTCGTATTCTCTTCCGTAATTGGTAGAGCGTCCATATCGGCACGAAGTACGATCGTCGCACCCGGACGGCCGCTGTCCAGTACAGCAACTACTCCTTTGCCGAAATGCTTGCCCACCCCCTCATGAACCTCCAGCCCAAGATCTTTCAAATAACGGGCGACTTTCCCCGCTGTCCGGTCCACATCAAATAAAACTTCCGGATATTGATGAAACTCTCTGCGAAGTGCGATCAGCTCTTCCTTCAATGTATCAACGTAAATTAAAGCGGCATCCATCCCATTCATTCCTTCCCAACATTGCGTTATCACCCTGAATCAAGGGTTCAATTTGATCACTAAAATAAAAAAACATCCCAACTAGCATAGCTAGCATTCGGGATGTTTCCGTTCGAACGGTCAACAAATATGAGATCGCGATCGCGTATCATGCTTTTTAGGATGTGAAAAGTCCGGCAAAAGGATTTCCTGCTACCCAGCTTTAGTCTAGCACATAACCGCCAAGTTGAAAATCATGGCTCGTCCACCCACAAACAGAAGCAGACCCCCGGTCACCCGAAGGCCTTGCAATGCAGATCTGGCTTGTAATTCTTAATACCGGTAAGAACCGATACGGGCATTGACGTTGGCTCCATTCGACATCCCGGCAACCATCGATTCAAAGGCTTGAACGGCAGCAGTCGCTATTTCGATATCCTGAGCAGCACTCCCTCCGCTTACACCAACCCCGCCTACGAAATGATCGCCGATTTTTAACGGAATGCCGCCTGCAAGAATGACGAGTCTGCCTTCATGGGTCGTATTAATGCCGAATGCAGGGCCTCCCGGCTGCGCCGACTGAGTCAAATTCGCAGTTGGCTGCTGCATGCTGATACTCGTCCAAGCTTTGTTCTTTGAAATTTCTACGCTGGCAATCCGGGTTCGCTCCATCCGGTTTAAGACGAGCAAATGCCCTCCATCGTCCACAATTGAAATCGCAATCCGTATTCCCATTTGCCGGGCTTTATTCAACCCCACCTCAGCCATATGCTTAGCTGCCTCCAAAGTTAACACCAAACGATCGCCCCTCCCTAAATTCTCATACAGAATATGTTCCAGCAGAGAAAACCGTGATAATAAACCAGATTACAACGCCCTAATTCCTTATTTGTCCCCAGAACAATGTATAAAAAAAGGGCACGTCATTCACCTTAAACAGTAATGAATGAAAGCCATGGAAGGTGCCCTGACTCTGATGTCCATTAATTTGCATGCCTTAATGCTTTTTTATCAAGTCGCTCAGGCCGGCAGCGTGACCGAAGCCTCCAAAAGACTTTCCATCAGCCAACCGGCGATTTCCTCGCAAATCCGGCAATTTGAGAAGCAGCATCATATCGTTCTGTTTGAGAAAAAGGGCAGGCATCTCGTTCTGACTCCTTTTGGACAAAGACTGCTGCAGCCCACCGCAAAGCTGTTTGAATTAGAAGGCCAAATTCAGGCCATGATTACAGATTATCGAAATCATCCAGGGGGTAAGCTGAGAATAATCGGCAATTATTTGGCAACAAGCGTGCTCGTTCCGAAATGGGCGGCATTGTTCAAGCAGAAGTATCCCGATGTTGATGTCGAGATCTCGACGGTTAATTCACAAAAGGCGCTCCTTAGCTTGAAAAACTACGAATCTGATATCGCGATTTTCGGCAATACTGAAATAACCGATGAAGATTATCAGACACTCTACTGCCTGGAGCTGTATCGGGATGAATTCAGGTTTGTCGTCGCTCCAACGCATAAATACGCCAATCAAAGCGTTTCGATGAAAGCGATGATGAATGAACCGTTTATTATGCGGGAAGAAGGAAGCGCTACGAAGATGAGGCTTCTGGAAATTTGTCATAACAACAACGTGGAGCCGCCAAAAATCGAACTGCAGTTCAACGGGCTGAATGAAACGATTCAGGCGGTTGCAGCAGGCTATGGAGTGAGCTTTGTATCCTCGCTTGTATCAAGCGCCTTTATTGAACGGGGAGAACTGGCCGAGGTTGATGTGCCAAGGGTGCGTTTTACGAACAGCATTCTGCTATGCGCACACAAAGAGGATAAACTAGAAGCGTTTGTTAAAGCTTTTATATCGATTGTTCGAACAGACAAGACCATACAAACACATTAAGCCGTCCCGATCCAGCGGCCCTAATAGGACAGCATCGGGACGGCAATTTTAACACACGCGTAAGCTTCAGGATGATTGCAGCGGTTCGCCCGCCACATCTTGAATAATCAATTCCTGTTGCGGAGCGGTTGCGCTTCCGTCTGTATTTTTCACATGAGCATTTATATAATAAGTTCCGCTTTCCGGAAAAATCGTTTTGGCCCGGTACACGCCATCCCGCCAATGAGAAGCCTTCACCACTTCATGCGTCGTGCGGTCTTCATTCCAGATTTCGATCTGTACCTCTTCCGCATCTGCAACGTTGTCGTTCCCCTGTGTAACATGAGCGTCTACCAAAATAGCTCGCCCTGGCAAAAGCACTTCCTGAACCGGCTTTACTTCCACCTCAACCTTTTGGCCGCCGCTTTGTTCATCATTTGCTATGGAACATGCGGACGTCATGAGCAGCATGGCAATTCCAATTATCGTTTTTTTCATGTCATAGCCTCCTTTGCCACCTAAGTATACCTATACATTAATAGAATGAATAATATAAGATTTCTGCGATCTATACATAAAAGTAATAGATTCCTTTGTCCCACCAGAAAAAACGATAAAATCCATAAATTCAATCGGGGAGGAAATGATCTCGCATTCTACTCTTTTTTTCCTGCAAAACTATTGACACATCGGGCATAGCAATGCTAGTATCACTCTTAATGTCGACTACAATTGTCGGAATTCAAAAAGGGAGAGATTACTATGCAAAGATCAGTGTCACCTGCAGCCAAGTATATGGTTGCCTTTCTACTAGCAGCAGCATTTTTACTCAATGCCGCAATTTTACCTGCTGGTGCTGCCGCAAAAACCGAATCCGCTGCGGAGTACGGTATTTTCCTTAAGGACAAGTACAACTTGACTGTTGCGCCTAAAGCTACAAAAGGCGATTTCATTCAATACACAGCTGCAATTCTGGGCAACCCGAAAGCGGATAAAGAAGTTGCTTTCACAGATATTGCTGCTGCTGACCCGCTTTATGCAAGCGCAGCTGCTCTGCACGGCAAAGGTATTCTGGGCGGAACTACGGTTGAGCCTAAGCAGCCGCTGAAACCGCTGGTTGCAGCGCTGATCTCACTTCGCGCAGCCAATCTGCAAGAGCTGGCTCTGACTTATCCGAAGGAGAAAGTTGACAAAGCGCTCGTTAAGCTCGGCGTACCGGTGAAATCGGTAACTGGCACAACGGCTCAAGAGCTTGCAGCTGCTGTCGATACGGGCCTGATCCCTACTGAGTTTTACGGCGAGTTCAAAAACAATGCCGCTGCTTCCACTGCTTTGACACAAGCACTGCTTGGCAAAGTGTTGACGATCAACGGCAAATACAAACAGTACATCGGTTATGTCAGCGATGCTGATATTTACTCCAAGTTCTACACAGCTTATACAACTTCCAACATCATTCAAATTCCTAAACTGCAAGAGGTTGTAGACCGCGCCCTGAAGCAAGATATCGTGACTGGCTACAACTTGAAGGATTCCCGCTTTGACGCTAACTTCGTTGAATCCTTGTCCGTAACTTACGGTCACTCCAATGTGAAGCATGCGCTTCAACTGATCGGCCTGCTTCGCAGCGAAGGCATCGATGCCAAAGTACAATTCGAGCCAAAAATCATCCGCTTTCATTCATATGAAAGAATGGGGCACGCCAACGATTGACGATACCAACCAAGCGGTATTGACAGAGAACGGCAACTATATCAACTATGCGAAAGAATATGATATTAAATTCGAATTTGTAAACACGGCTGACAAAGCGCAGTTTGACAAAATCATCTGGTCCTATGCGAAAAAATGACGCGGCTGGCCAAAAATGGTCTGATTGCGGGCTCGTGGTTCCAACCGCTCTACTACTCGCTGACAAAAACAGAAGGCTACAAAGAAATTGCCAACAACAAAATCGTTGACGGTCATTACTATGCACAAACCTTCTCCCTGCCAGACAAAACAGATGCAATTGCTAAAGGCTTTGCTACTGTTGATCCATCTGTAAAAGTTACTACTTACACGTTCTGGGTTGACGGTCCTTTCTTCAACTACCTGAACGGTGAAGGTCTGTAAGAATAGCCTTTAATTAAACAAGCCACCTATTCGAAGTTATCGAAACAGGTGGCTTGTTTTTTGTGCATTTTCAGAACCGGTAGGCTACATTCAGCGTATTTGCCCATGCCAGCTGTCCGTTAGGCATCCAGTCCAGCAGTGTACCTGCTCCGGCAAAGAGGAAGGATCGGTCCTCCGTGTTGTAGACCCAGATTTGACTGTCTCTGAATTGAAAAGCCGCCAGCTTCCCATCTGGTGACCATCGAACGGAGTAGACTGCGTAGTAATCCTCGCTCTTTTCATAGGCGATTAGATCGGCAATTACTTGTTCCGTCAGACGCTTATCCGTGAGAACCGATTGTTTTTTGCTTCCGAAATCCAGCACAATTCTGCCTAGAGGATTTTCTTCCCAAACGTCTGCTGGAAGAATCAGATGCGAATTATCCGCCCAGCTTAGCGGGTAGACGAATAAAAATCCGTCACTGTGGGACATATGAGCTGCATTTTCCAATGTATAGATCGGCTTCCCTTTTGCATCAAACACTTTCAAATCGGCAACTGGACCAATCAAATCGTCATGCGCGTACAACACAGCAATTTTCTTCCCGTCAGGCGATGAGGATAAGCCGTAAACCGGCTTGTCGAACTTATACAGTAGCTCGCGTTTCCCGTCTTTCAACCCCACCTTGTAAAGTCTTTTATTGCCTTGTACCAAGTAGGTGTACCCCGAATAGAATTGATCGGAGTACATATCATTGTATCCATAATCATTTCCGTAACCATCCTTGTGCTTATCCAGCACAACAGGAAGCTCCAACATTTTATGATTCAAGATGTTATACAGATGATGCTGGTCTTTCCCATAAAATAAAAAAGATGGACCGGCTCCCCCGTTCCCTTTGATCGTCTTTATCCAATTGCTGTCCCAACCCGGAATGATGCTTTGCTCGTTGGTGAGCGGGTTTTTCAACGTAAGGCTAGGCTGCCTGCCATTATAGCTTACGACAACTATATTGCTGTTCGGTTGATCCTCGCGGGAATACGTTCTTCCGTCAACGGTTTTGGCTGCATCCAGATTGAACATAAACGTGAGGGTCTCTTTATCAAAGACAAAGCGAATCCGCAAAAATCGCGGCGTCTCCCACTCGAGCGAGTACTGAAGCTCGGCCTGCTCATCGCTTTTCTTCAAGCTGCTCTCCAGCGCTTTTTTGAACGAGTCCTCCTGCATATCGAAATTAGACTTTACCATAATAACCCTTTGCCGATCCGGAACCGTTTCAAACTGCTCGATGTATAAAGACGGCTCTTCTAATGTAAGGGGTTGATTCATTGCTTCTTCCGGAGATGGAGTTTGAGTTGGAGTTGAAGCTACCTTTACGGCTTCAAAGCTAATGTCAGAAATCTTGTTAACGGGAGGCTGTTCCGTACTCGTACATCCAGTCAATACGAACATTACGACAATCAGACTAACAAAATATCGCACACGATCCCTCCTTGTTTTCGGATACTCTCACATGATTACATTCCGCTTCATGAATTTACATATAATAGAAACGCTAGCGGCCGCTCTAAAGTTGCAGCAACACGGGAATGCCATCTTTCTTTTCATGGTATAATTTAGTTTAAAAAAGGAGTTTCACTGCATTGATTACAAGAGAGAAGCTGGAACAGCATCAGATCTGGGTCTATGTTGTCGCATTAGTCATCGGAGGCATTTATGGAGCGTACAGCCCGGGGGCTGGTAATGCACTGCATATCGCGATTTCCCCTCTGCTCGCCATTCTGTTATACAGCATGTTCGCCCAAATCCCATTCCTGCAGCTGCGGGAATCCTTATCCAATGTGAAATTCATTAGCGCTTTGCTCGTATCCAATTTTGTCGTTGTCCCTGCCGTTGTATGGACATTGACGCAAATTTTCCCGCAACCGCAAGCTGTGCTCGCAGGATTGTTTCTCGTGCTGCTGACACCTTGCATCGACTATGTCATCGTCTTTACGCAGCTCGGACGCGGCAATGAGAGGCTTATGCTCGCCGCAACGCCGATTTTATTCGTCGTTCAGATGGCCCTCCTGCCTCTTTATCTGTGGCTATTTCTTGGAAAAGATACGGCCGTCATTGTCAAAGCCGGTCCGTTCGCCGAAGCCTTCTTCTACCTGATCGTCATTCCGCTTCTGCTTGCGATCGCTACACAGCTATGGGCAAACAAACGCTCAACAGGAACGGCCTTCCTGGAAGCAACCGCATGGCTGCCTGTACCATTTATGGCTTTAGTGCTCGTCGTAGTTGTCGCTTCACAGATCGGTAAAATTATCGATGACTTCCGCCTCCTACTGCAAGTACTGCCCATCTACGCCGGATTTCATCTCCTTATGCCGCTGCTTTCCCGCCTCGTCGTCAGATGGTTTCGTCTCGATACGGGCGCAGGACGAGCCGTTATATTCAGCTCGGGGACGCGAAATTCGCTCGTCGTTCTCCCGCTTGCTCTTGCCCTGCCGGGAGAATGGGCGACAATTGCGGCCGCCGTTATCGTTACTCAAACGATAGTAGAGCTCATTGCGGAGCTGTTCTATATTCAGGTGGTGCCATCCTTCCTATTAAGGGATTCGAAGCCTGCTAGATAGAAAGATCAACTTAAAAAAGCCTAACAGCTCGAAAGGGACAAGCCCCTGTTTTTACATACAGAGGCTAGTCCCGATTTCAGGCCGTTAGGCTTTTTCTACATCTATTATTACCGGCGTCCCGGCCATACCGGTGCCGTCTCGAAGTCGACAGCGACTACAGTGTTCCAGTCGTCGCAATCCTCTGCTGCTAGCTCGATCCATACACGGCTGACACAGTAATCCCCGTCTACACCGCCGAAGAAACCGTGCGTCTCTTCGACGCGGTAAGCCAGCTCCTTGCCCGTTTTCAGCAAACGGACACCTTTAATCTTGCCGCCCACCTCACGCAGCTCCACCGGGGTACGAGGCACATCGCGTAAGTGCAGGTAGATCGTGTTGTCTTTCGTCGTCATCGGCCCATAGAAGCATGGCGGATAATGCGCAGGTACACGGCTCGTTCCATAGATGCTCTCTCCGGAGTGAGCAAGCCAGCTGCCGATTGCCGCATAGCGCTCCTTCGCTTCCTCCGGCCAAGTCCCGTCTGCGCGTGGTCCTACATTCAACAGAAGATTGCCGCCCTTTGTTGTAACCTCCAGCAGCGTATTCAGCAGCGTAACTGTGCTCTTATAGGCAGATGTGTCCGAATGATAGGCCCATTGGTTATTCATCGTCATGCAGGTTTCCCACCACTCATCCGGCGGATGAAGCGGCACGAATTGCTCCGGCGTTTCATAATCGCCCGCTTCCGGCAGCCTGTCGTTAATGATCAGGTGCGGCTGCAGGTTAAGCATCATGGACTTCACTTCGCTGCTTCTCCAGCGATCAGCACCAAAGCCTGGAACGTCGAACCAGATCAGATCGATCCGTCCGTAGTTGGTCAGCAGCTCGCGAAGCTGCTCGACAAAACGCTTGTGAAACTCCCACCAGCGCTGAGGGTCATAGACATTAGGCTTAGGCGATTGGATATGCGAATTAATCGGAATAGTAGCAAAATCCGGATCATACCAGTCGATTGTCGTAAAATAGAGCCCAACCTTCAGTCCCTCAGCCCTTGCTGCTTCTACAAACGGTGCGACCAAATCCCGCTTGGGACCACGCTGCACCGCATTGTAACCGGTTGTCTTCGTATCAAAGAGACAGAAACCGTCATGATGCTTCACCGTCAATACGATATATTTGGCACCGGCTTCCTTCGCCGCTCTAGCCCATTCGCGCGGATCATACAGCTCGGGATTGAACTCATCAGCCATGCTTTCGTAAGATTCCATGTCCGTGTGCTGATGGAAGTGAGGCATAAGCGGCCAAGACGCTTCAATTTCCCGCAGCGCATAAGGTCCCCAATGGATAAAAACGCCAAATCTTGCTTCATCAAACCACTGTGCTTCTGGATGTAAGGCTTTCATAGTATCGCTCTCCTCTTGTCTGTTGTCGTTATCTGTTATCGAACGCGGTATTGTTCAAAATATTGCGGGATAATGGTCGTCGACGCACCCGGTTGCTGCGGAAGAACGTAGAAGCCGTCTTTTACCGTAGCCGGTTCCTCGAAAATATGGCGGATCCAAGGAATGTACTCCAGCATAACTGCTCCCGGAGTCGCCGCAACCAGATGCTGATGGATTTGACCCATGTCGCCGACATGCGGGCATACCGGCAAGTCATAGGCCGCAGCAAGCCCTGCTACTTGAAGCCATTCCGTTACGCCCGCTACGCGAGTTACGTCCACTTGCACATATTCAACCGCACCCTGCGCAATGTAATCGCGGAACGCGTATTTGTTGTACACATGCTCGCCCAAGGCGATCGGCACGTTCAGCTCATCGGCCAGCTTTTTATGATTGGCAATATCATCGGGATTAAGCGGCTCTTCCAGCCAGATGAGATCGAATTGCTCCAGCTTTTTGCCCCAGGTCATAGCGGTCGTAATATTCCATTGCTGATTGACGTCGATCATCAGACCGGTATGATCACCGATTGCCCGGCGAACCGCCTCGACCCGCTCGAAGTCCTCTCTCGGATTTTCCTTGCCGACCTTCATTTTCACAGCGGTAAAGCCTTGGTCCAGTATGGCACTCATATCCTCAATCAGTCGTTCCTTACTCCAATTCAGCCAGCCGCCGTTCGTGTTGTACGCCTTGATTCCATCGGGCTTATGTCCGCCTAAATACTGCCACAGCGGCTTCTCGGCCGCTTTGGACATGATGTCCCACAGCGCAATATCGACGGCTGCGAGCGCCATATGGGTTACGCCGGCCCGGCCGATCCAGTGCATCGGTCCGAATCGCATTTCTTCCCACAACTGTTTGACCATAAACGGATTTTTGCCAATTAAAGCTGGTGCGTAGTAGCGGTCAATCGTATCCGCAATCATCTCATCGCCTTTAGCGCAGGTTCCTGTATAGCCATAACCGGTAATGCCTTCATCTGTCTCGATCCGAACGCCGGTCACGCCCCAATGTGTAGCGACATTGATAGCATCCGTAATAGGCGGGGTAATAGGCACATGTAAAATGAAGCTTTCAGCTTTCGTAATTTTCATTCCAATTCCTCCATATGATCGTTTAGGTTCAGCGATGATTGCTTATAGATTTGCAGGCTTAGCAGGGCTAGTAGCACTAGTAGCCCAAGGAAGCACCGCCGTCCACGGGAAGTGCAACGCCGGTTACGAATTGCGACAAGCGGCTCGCGAAGAACAGCGCAGCGTCCGCAATTTCATACGGCTTGGCCGGTCTGCCAAGCGGATGCATATCGTCCAGCATGACACGGGTGCGGGCAGGGTCATCCTGCTCCTCCGTCCATTTTTCCAAAAGCGGTGTGGATACCCCTGCAGGACAAATGCAATTGACCCTTACGCCATCAGGCGCATAATCCAGCGCCAGCGACTTTGTCATCGCCACGATCGCTCCCTTGGTCGAAGCGTATACCGCATTTTGCTTTTGCCCGACCAATCCGTTCAGGCTGGCCATGTTGACGATGCTTCCCTTCGATTGCTTGAGCAGCGGGATAGAATGCTTGGTCAATAGGAAGACACTTTTCAGATTGACGTCAATGACTTTGGTCCATTCCCGCTCCTCGACATCTTCAATCAGCTTCGGCAGTATGGTGGCGGCATTGTTGACGAGCACATCCAGTCTTCCATATTGCTTAGCGATCGCTTCTATCAAGCGGCGCACGTCGCTTTCCGATGAAACGTCTGCGGGGAATGCCACGGCTGCCGCCTCACCGTAAGCCATCTTTATGGCCTCCGCCACTCTCTGGCCCTCCGCTGCGTCGATATCGGCGATGACGACGATGGCACCCTCTTCAGCAAACCGCAGCGCCGTCACTTCTCCGATTCCGGAGCCGCCTCCGGTAATGAGACATACTTTTCCTTCTACTAGCATTCCGATCCGTCCTTCCAAATTGCAGTGTTCATCAAGTAGCTACACATATCGGCTGACGATGCAGCCGATATCGGCGGCAGCGCCTTTAAGCGCATCCTCAACGGACAGCTTGCCGGTTATGCCGTCCTGCAGCGCTTTCCATAATAGATTTTCGGTTTCCGGATATTCCGGAAATTTCGGCGGAATGATGACGCTCGTCGCCATCGTCTCATCAAGCAGCGACCAGCGCAGCGCTTCCAGCGAGCCGGCAGGTGCGCTTTTTTTCTGCGCGTCCATCACCGATCCCCGAACCGGTACATGCCCATTTAGGGCATCGATACTTTGAGCCTCATAGGAAGTCAGAAACTTCAATAAGGAGATTGCTTGCTCCGGCTTCTGCGTCGAAGCCGTTACGGCGAAGGAATGGCTGCCGCAGTAGACGGATCTTTGCCCGCTGGCATCCGCAGGCGTTAACGCGAGTCCGAAACGTCCCGCTGCCGCCGACGATGGATCAAGCAGCAGTTGATAATAACCGGGCCAATCCGTTACCATCATGCATTCGCCATCGCGGAAGCACTGCGATACCTCGTCGTAATGCATGCTTGGCAGATTTTGCGGTGTAAGCTGCTGCTCGTACATTCTTTTCAAATAACGCAGCGCCTCTCTTCCTGCCTCGCTATCAAATCCCGGCTGCAGCCTTTCGTCGAACAGTTCCCCTCCTGCACTCACCAGCAGCTCGAAGAACGTGCCGAACAGCCCCGATTCCATTCCCGGATATGCAAATCCAGTCCAGCCCTGCCCTTTGGCCGCCACAGCTGCTTCATACAGCTCCTGCCAGGTTTGCGGAACATCTAGCCCTAATTGCTGAAGCTGATCCTTCCGGTAGAACAGCAGACGGGCATCGAAATTGCGAGGGATGCTCTTCAGCTTTCCTTGAACGCGTGCCAGCTCAACGAGTGCAGGCGAGAAATCGCTCAATTGCTCGGCGGAAAAGTAATCATCCAGATCCAGCAGATGGGATGCTTGAGACGGTGCATATTTCGTATGCGTCGATATCAGATCGTAATCGCATTCGCCGGAATCGAATAATTCGCCCACATGGCGGTTAAGATCAGGGTGCGCCCCCAGAAATGAAACGCTTACATGAATGCCCATATGCCTCTCGAATTTGTCGAAAATATGGTAGAGCGGATTGTACGCGGGACCTTCAATTAAGGCCACTCGTAAAATTTGGTCCGTCATATAATTCCTCCTTCCGATTTGAATTCGTATCCGCTATCGGAGACGGATAATTAATGGCCGCTGTCGGGCTGCGGCCGAAGCCTTTTTTTCGGAACGATGCCAAATTCAGTCGCCATGCGATTAATGGAGTAAAGTGGTTTAAAGGCATTTTCTTGACCCCTGTAGGGCTCCAGATGAGCGTTGTCCATTTTATTCCCGTACCAGGAGCGAAGCAGCTCGATGGTCGGCACCGATGCGCCGCTGTCTGGAGCAACAAGATTGCAGGTCATGCACCGGGACTGAAATGGCGCCTCCAGCAAATCGACGAACGCATCTACAATATCGCTCGCTTAGACTCTGCCGAGCTCTACATAAGGAACGGAAAGCTCTGTTGCCGTATTAATGATGGGTGGTTCAAAGTCCTCATCCGGCACAACAGCTCCCAATCTAATGTTGATGAAGTCCGTATCGGGCTTCGCTCGATGAAAGTAACGCGTCACTTCCTCTGCCATCGCCTTGCTTAAACCGTACGCATCGGTTGCGAGACACGGATGATCATCGGGAATAGGAAGCTCCACTGGGACGAAAGATGGATCGAGTACGCCTGCAGCCGCAATAGAGCTGGCTGTTATAAATTTTCGGCAGCCCCGGTCCAGCAAGCAGCGATAAAGTCTCCTCATACCCGCTACATTCACCGCGAACGCATCCTCTTCATTGCTCCCGCCAGTGACTGCTGCGAGGTGAATAACCGCATCTATCGTTTTGCCGTCCAGCTTTTGCAAAGTCTCTGGCTGATCGAAGGAGCCTTGTATTTGCCGAATGTGGCTGCGTTCAATATCGTTAACTGTGCTGCGGCTCATGACCGTGATGTCATGTGTTTCCCCTAGACGCTCAATCAGTCTTTGTCCAATGAAGCCTGTTGCTCCGGTAATGAGGATGTGCATACGCTCATGTCCTCCCTATGCCAGTTCCTGCTCGCTAACTATGCAGTTCGTTAACGTTCCCAGACGTTCAATCTCTACGGTTACGATGTCGCCAGGCTTCAAGTAAACCCGCTTGTCTGCCGGATAACCAAGCACGACGCCTTCAGGCGTACCGGTCAAAATCAAATCGCCAGGCTCCAGCGTCATATGCTGGGAAATGTAGCTGACGATCTCATCACAATGGAAGATCATATCCGATGTATTCGAATGCTGTCTCACTTCCCCGTTCACCGTACACTTCATTTCCAGATCATTAGGGTTCGGAACTTCGTCTGCCGTAACGAGGTAAGGGCCAATTGGACCAAAGCCGTCGCAAGTTTTGCCCAACAGCCATTGCGGAGTCCGCATTTGCAAATCTCTTGCCGACAGATCGTTAGCGTTGCAATAACCGAAAACATAGCTCAGCGCTTCGTCTTTGCTTGCATACTTGCAAGATTTGCCCATAACGATAACAAGCTCTACTTCGTAGTCGACCTCGCTCGTTACACGCTCAGGCAAAGCGATGTCCTTCCCGTGACCGGTTAGCGAGTTATTAAATTTATTGAACAAAATCGGATACTCTGGGATGGCTGCATTGGTCTCAGCTGCATGCTTCCGGTAGTTAAGGCCGACGCAGATGATTTTCCCCGGTTTCGTAACGCTTGGACCAAAGGAAACATCCGCTTCATTCAACAGCCAGTCCGCTTTGCCTTCATTCGTCTGCTGAAGACGCTGTAAATAGTCGTTCAATGTTGATATTGCTGTGTTACCGCCGCTGATGACTTCCATTACATCAGCAGATACTCCATCTGCCGGCAAATCTTGCAGCGCCGATTGGATATCGACGATCCCGTTATCAAGCTTAACCCCCAGCGTGTTCGTTCCGTTACGTTCAATCGTTACGAGCTTCATGTTTGTCCACACCCTGTCGTTAGAATATTCAATCAATTAATGCCATTAAGCATCCTTGCCGAATACGACTCCACCGTCAATGTACAGCGGTGAACCCATCATAAACGAAGCTTCGTCCGATGCCAGAAACAGCGCCGCATTCGCCACATCCTCGGGTCTGCCCAGCTCTCCGCTGAGCTGTCTCGTCTTGATGGCTTCGATCGCGGCAACCGGATCTTCATATGCACTTTGCAAATATTGCTCAACAAACGGCGTCATAATGGTGCCAGGCAGCAGGGCATTGACGCGAATATTATATTTGGCGTAATCGACCTGCATCGATTTGGTCAAGGCAAGCACAGCACCCTTGGAGGCCGAATACGATGCCCGGCGGGCAAGTCCGATCTCCGCGACGCAAGAGGACATATTGATGATAGCGCCCGATTTTCTCTCCATCATATAAGGCAGGATGTGTTTGCAGGGCAGGAACACACCACGCAGGTTCACGCGAATAACCCGGTCCCATGCCTCCGGCTCCAGCTCGTGAATAGCCCCTACGCCGCTGACGCCTGCGTTGTTGAATAGCACATCGATAACGCCGTACGCCTCGATCGCCTTTTCAGCCATCCCTTTCACCGAATCCGAATCCGTCACATCGGCTTGAAGGAATATACCCTGTCCGCCTGCGGCGTTAATCCGCTGGACGGTCTCTTCACCCGCTGTTTCATCGATATCGTTAACGATGACCGATGCTCCCTCGCGAGCGAACAGCTTGGCCGTCGTTCGTCCGATACCGGAGCCCGCTCCGGTTACGAGCGCAACCTTTCCTTGAAGCCTCATTCTAAAACCTCCATTCCTTAATCGAATGATTAACTAAGCTCTGGCGGCACGCAGTCGCGTGATTCGCGCAAGCGGTATTCAGCCGACGTTGCATAATTACATGTTTCGCTCTTTCAGCCGCTGCCATCATCCATTCTTTAATATTGCTAAATAGTCCGCTATTTTCAGAAGCGGTAATCTTGTTAATGACAACAATAGTTTAACACTAACGTTCAAAGTCGTATTTATCCGGTGCTCCAATTATTTGATGATTAGTCCGGTAATTTTTATAATTTACATCGTTGCTTCCGCACTCACTGCAATAAAAAAAACGCCAGTTGGCGTTCTGTAGGAAATGAATGAATTGGTTTGTACCTATATTGAATTTACGATGGTTGAGTTGCTACAGCCTCAGTTAACATGTATGCACACGAACATACAGAGGCTAATACCTGTGCAGTGTAGTGTTGACGGTGACCAAATATCCGTTGTTGCCCTATTCCGCCGTAGTTTGCATCCACCTCTCACCGCTCCCCCACTATGCTAGCCTAATCATGCTAAACACCGAAAAAAATAAAATGCAAAAGTGCATTTTGTTTTGCATCAAACCGCCCCAAATCACCCTCAAAATGTAAAAGTACATTTGAAATCAACCATTTCCGCCGTTTTGGCCCTTTTTGAGCCAATCAACCTGTACTTTTGCATTTTGATGCGATAAATCGCCCATATTCCGCCTCACAACCTGCACTTTTACATTTTGACACCTCACCAACTGGCCTTTGCTAATTCTCTCGTAATAAAGTAACTGTATATTAGTTTCTCTGAGCTGTATGTTAGTTCCTCTGAGAGCTAAATGATGGCTGAAGTGGCTTTACTCTAGTTTCCAACAAACTATCGTGATCGCTCATCCCCTTCTCCTATCGCAAAATTATCTCAGGAGCCTCCCTATATATATTGTTCTGGAGAGTATGGTACTGGTTTTGCTGCATCATTGGCACAGGTAGGGTGAGCGGAGCGTTTTGAGTTCAGGATGGCATTTTGAAGATTCTATCCATATCATCGTGTAAACGATGGAGCTATGGAATCAAGAACGACAGCATGAACCAAAACGCGCAGCGACCTCGCCCCTGATGCACTCCTGCAGCTACCGCTACCTCTCCACAACCCTCCGAACAATCTCCTGCTTCTTATCATTCACAACCAGTTGGAAAACATCAGGCCGGCTATAATGACCAACGGCATCAAAGTCGAACCGGCTTTGCGCAACCTGAGATAGATCCAGCGTCGCCATCATAATGCCCTCCTGATCGTACAGCGGCTTGACGACATATTCACCCAGCGGACCTACGATTGCGCTTCCCCCTCGGCTCAAAATCTCTTCGTCGTCCTCCATATCCGCATAACATGCCAAATCATCCGGATACGAAGCCTTTGTTGCATACTGATTGGAGGAGATGACGAAGCATCGGCCTTCGCAGGCAATGTGGCGAATCGTCGACTGCCAGGTGTCTCTAGCATCTGCCGTCGGAGCGATATACAGGTCAATACCTTGTGCATACATGGCTGTACGGGCGAGCGGCATATAGTTTTCCCAGCAGATCAGTCCTCCGATTCTTCCGAACGGCGTGTCGATTACGGTCAGCGTGCTGCCGTCTCCTTGTCCCCATAATAAACGCTCTGAACCCGTAGGAACGAGCTTGCGATGCTTGCCAAGCAGTCCGCCATCCGGTCCGACATACACCATTGTGTTATATAAAGTTCCTGTGCTGTATTCCTGATCACGTTCAACAACGCCGATCACGAGATACACGCCTAATTCTTTTGCCAGCTCCCCGAAAATGTCGGTTTCAGCCCCCGGCACCGCAATGGCGCTTTCCCAATAACGCTGGAAGTCCTTTCTTCCAGCGTTTGTCCGGCTGCCGACACGGGCGCCAAAGCTCAAGCCACGCGGATAACCAGGCAGAAAAACCTCCGGAAAAACGACCAGCTGCGCGCCCTGTCCGGCTGCCTCTCTTGTCATGCTGGCGATTTTATCCATCGCGGATTGCTTGTCGAATAATATTGGCGCAGACTGAATTACAGCTACATGAATTTGTTTATTTTTCACTCCATCATCCCTTTCTCTATCCGAATTATCTTAAGCTTGATCATAAAAGAAAAAACTTCAAAAACAACCATCCAAAATCGGATGAATAAAAGCCAGCCAATTTGCGGATGAAAGAGATATAAGCAGCCATCCAATTTTCAGCAGAGATGACCCTCCATGTTCATCGTTTCGAAATTAATTTGTCAAGGCAAGGATGCATTTCCGCTTCTTCTTAACGGGATATCGGTGGTATGATAACAATCGCAATAGGTCAATTTTGCAGTAAATAATGAGGTGAAATGATGTGGAAGCCCGACCGTCAAGTTAAAAAACCGATCTACGAACAAATCGCCGACCATCTGGAACGGCGAATCTCATACGGCGAATTTCCACCAGGCAGTCTGCTTCCCTCCGAACGGAAGCTGGCTGAGCAATTAGGCGTCAACCGAAGCACAGTCATTCTTGCCTTCTCAGAGCTTCGGGCGATGGGCATTATTGAAAGCCGGACAGGCAGCGGCACGCGCGTGAGCACCAGCAAATGGGAGGCTACACCCAAGCATACGCCGAATTGGAGCCGTTATGCCGAGGGCGGCAGCTTCCTCCCCAATGTGCCGTTTATGCGGAAAATCCGCGAATCACTGGCGCAGCAGCCATCGCTCATCGACATGGCCAGCGGCGAATTAGCCGCTGATTTGGCGCCGATTGAAGAAATTACAGCACTAATGGGCGAGCATCGCTATACCTCATACTTAGGCTACGACAATCCCCAAGGCTACACGCCGCTCCGGGAAGCGCTCGTCTCCCATCTGGAGCAGCAAAGAGGGATTCGAACGACAGAGTCCTCCATTCTGATTACGTCCGGCTCGCAGCAATCCCTCTATTTAATTACGCAGTGTTTGTTGTCGCCAGGGGATGCTGTAGCGATTGAAGATCCATCCTATTGCTATTCGCTGCCTCTATTCCAGTCAGCTGGACTTCGGCTGTTCCGTCTGCCAGTCGATCAATACGGGGCGCGCTCCGAGGACATTCGTTCGTTGTATAAAAAACATCGGATCAAAATGGTGTTCTTGAACCCGAATTTTCAAAACCCGACAGGAAGTGTTCCGAATACGGAACGGCGCAATCAGCTGCTCGCTGCGGCAAGTGAGCTGGGGCTTCCCATTGTCGAGGACGATCCCTTCAGTCTGACGGCTTATGAAAGCTCGCCTCCCCCGCCGCTCAAATCGATGGACCCGCTTGGCTCTATTTTATATATCGGCTCCTTCTCCAAAATCGCCGCTTCCGGGCTGAGAATCGGATGGATGGTTGCGCCGAATGCCATTGTCGAGAGGCTCGCCGATGCGAGGCAGCAGATGGACTTCGGATTAAGCGTTATTCCGCAGCAGGTCGCCGCTCAGTTTTTAAATTCGGCATACTTCGAGCCGCACTTGAACCGATTGCGGATGCAGCTACAATTCAAGCGGGACCTGTTAATTGAAGCACTTAGGAAAGAGCTTCCCGGCTTAATCACGTTCAGTGTACCTCAAGGAGGTTTACATCTGTGGTGCAAGCTGGTGCCAGAGGTTCATGACGGCAAGCTGCTGGACGAAGCGATCCGGCGAGGTGTCGTATTCGTGCCGGGGAGCGTCTATGGCTCGGAATCCGGCTACGTCCGCTTTACATTTGCGAGAGCAAAGGCCGAAGAGATCGCTCCTGGTGTCGCCAAGTTTGCCGAAGCTTTGCGCAGCCTGCTGGATGCCGTCCAATAAAAATAAACAACCGCGAAAGCTTCATCGAATGAACGAAGCCTTCGCGGTTGTTTTATTTTCAAACGAATGCCTAGCCTGCAACTTGGTTGAACATCATAATCCACATGGACCCGGCGACTACAACTAGTAGAATGACAAGTCCAAATATTAAGGACAGTAAGTTATAGCGCGGACTTTTTTCCTCACGCAGATGCATGAAGAACAAGAGCTGCACAATTAGCTGTAATACAGCTGCTCCCATCAACATGACCGCATTCGCTGTCCCCTCCAGCCAGTCATTCCTTACAATTGCAATCGGAATAACCGTCAGTACGATAGAAAACACAAACCCTAACGTATAGGATCGCACGGAACCATGAGCCTCTTCTGACCGGTGATCCGATTCGAAGCCTGCCATTTAACTCACCCCCATTAGGTAGACGACTGTAAATACGAAGATCCAGACGACATCAAGAAAATGCCAGAACAAGCTAATCGTCTGAACTTTGCGCTTCATAACCGGCGTAATCCCCTTGCTCGCCAATTGAAGAATGACCGCAACCATCCAAATCAGTCCGATGCATACATGCAAGCCGTGGGTTCCTACCAGCGTATAGAAAGCAGATAGAAACGCACTCGTTCCCATCGTCGCTCCTTCTTGCACCAGATGTGTAAATTCAGTGATCTCCAGACCAATAAAAGCTGCGCCGAGAATAGCCGTAAGAGCTAGCCAGACCATAAGCGCCTGCTTCTTGCCCTTATTCATTGCTAATACAGCCAGTCCGCAAGTATAGCTGCTTGCAAGCAGCAGAAACGTACTGACGATAATGCCGTTCAGCTCGAACAGCTCAGCTGGCCCTGGCCCGCCGTTCGTATTGCCCCGAAGTACGATATATGCGGCGAAAAAAGTACCGAATATGAGAACATCGGTCATCAAATAGATCCAGAAGCCAAAGGTACGCATCTCTTCCAGATTCGGATGATCATGATGCTCCTCTTGCGAAATGCCGGCGTGCAGCGCCGGTTCCGCGGAATGATTGGAAGCCATTAGTTTTTCCACCTGCCCGTACTCGCCTCAGAGCTTCTGATCTCTTCAACGGGAATATAATAATCAGTATCATGATTGAATGAATGTTTGAGCATGCAGATCGCAAGGCCCGAGATGCCCGCAATGACAAACCATAGCCAGTGGAAAACAAAGCCGAAGCCCGCGACAAAGCAGCAAGCAGACATCAGAATTGGAATAGCTGAATTTTTAGGCATATGAATGGGCTCGAGCTCTCCAGTATACAGCTGTGATTGAGCCTTGGCTCCGCCTTGCTCCATTCGCTGCTTCTCTTCCCACCATTCGTCCTGACTGCTGACCTGAGGCAAAACAGCGAAGTTGTAATAAGGCGCCGGAGAAGGAATCGACCACTCCAGTGTTCTGCCGTTCCATGGATCGCCAGTTGTATCGCGATTGGCAGCGCTATGTTTTACGCCATGTGCGATTTGCCAGACCTGGAACAGAAACGCAATCCCCATTAAAGCAGCGCCGATCGTGGAGACTAAGTTCATCTCCCACCAGCCTTTATCCCAGCTATACGAGACGACGCGCCGCGTCATGCCCATGAGTCCAAGCACATATTGCGGCATGAAGCACAGATAAAAGCCGATGTTCCAGAACCAGAACGCCCACTTGCCGATACGCTCGTTCAATTTAAAGCCAAATAACTTCGGCCACCAGTAATATAAACCTGCGAAATAACCAAATACGACGCCGCCGATAATGACATGATGGAAGTGTGCAATTAGAAAGTAGCTGTTATGGAATTGAAAATCAGCTGGAGCTACAGACAGCAGCACACCGGTTAGCCCGCCTGTGACGAAGCACGGGATAAAACCGATCGTCCATAACATTGGCGTCTCGAACGTAATTTTGCCCCTGAACATGGTGAACAGCCAGTTGAACACTTTTACACCTGTTGGTATGGCGATCAGCATCGTCGTTAAGGCGAAGAAGGCGTTGACATCGGCTCCCGAACCCATTGTGAAGAAATGATGCGCCCAGACCAAGAACGATAAAACACTAATGATCATCATGGCGTACACCATCGACTTATAGCCGAACAGCTTCTTTTTCGAAAAAGTCGATACGATTTCCGAGAAGATGCCGAAGGCCGGAAGTACGATAATATATACCTCGGGATGTCCCCACATCCAGATTAAGTTGATGTACATCATTGGGTTGCCGCCACCGTCCAGCGTAAAGAAATGTGCTCCGGCATAACGGTCAAGAAACAGAAGCGCCAGCGTAGCCGTCAGAATCGGAAACGAAAAAATAATCGCAATACAGCTGGACAAAACCGACCATGGAAACATCGGCATACGCATCAGCTTCATGCCCGGCGCACGCATTTTCAGAATCGTTACGATGAAATTGATGCCGGTCATCAAGCTGCCAATCCCTGAAATTTGAATACCCCAAATATAAAAATCCTGCCCAACGCCCGGATTGTACATCAGCTCCGAGTACGGCGGATAGGCCAGCCAGCCTGCATCCGGTGAACCGCCGATGACAAATGATAAATTAAACAGCATCGCTCCGGCGAAAAACAGCCAAAAGCTAAGCGAGTTCAGAAACGGAAAAGCCACATCTCTTGCCCCGATTTGCAGCGGGACCATGACGTTGAACAAACCGAACATAAACGGCATCGCCATAAACAAAATCATGATGACGCCATGTGTCGTGAAAATTTGGTTATAATGATCCGGCGCCAGGAAGCTCATCTCCGGCATGACGAGCTGCGTCCGCATCAGCAGCGCATCGACCCCGCCGCGGAACAGCATTAGAAACGCCGATAGGATGTACATGATTCCGATTTTTTTATGATCAACGGTTGTGAGCCATTCCCGCCACAGCCAGTTCCATTTCTTGAAGTACGTCATGCCGACGACTACTGCAATAAGTGTCAGTCCAATACTGACGTCGGCTCCATAGATCAATGGATCGCCCGTTACGAAAAACTCGGACGCAAAGCTTTTTACTTTTTCCCACATCGCAAACTTCCCCCTTCTCTATTGATGCCCTTCTGCAGAATGCCCGCTGTGAGAGGCTTGCTTCTGCTCCGTCGAGTTCTCTTGCTCTTGCTCCTGCTCCATAAGCGGCATGTTATGGTGATGTCCGGAAGCGGAAGCATATTGGGTCACTGTTTTTTCGAAAAGTCCCTTAGGAAAAGAAGAGAAGGTCATCTTCTGCTCGGTTGAAGGCAGCACCAACTGCTTGTACCCCTCGCTTGTAAGTGCAGGCGACTTATCTTGAACTTCTTTGACCCATTGCTCAAAGTCCGCCTGTGTTGTAGATTCCACGTCGAAATACATGCTGGAGAAATGAGTGCCCGTGAAATTGGCTCCCGAGCCCCAATATTCTCCTGCCTCATCAGCTTGCAAATAAAGCGTCATAGCCATCCCTGACATTGCATACATCTGCCCGCCAAGCTGCGGAATCCAGAAGGAATTCATCGGCGAGTCTGCCGTGATTTCGAACCGGATTGGCACGTCTTTCGGAATCTTCAGCTCATTGACCGTCGCAATTCCCTGTTCCGGGTATTGAAACAGCCACTTCCAATTCAAGGAGGTTACTTGAACGGTTAACGGCTTTTGCGCAGACTCCAGCGGCTTGGACGGCTCCAGCGCATACGTGCTTCTTACAGTAATGACGGCTAAAATAGTAATGATAATAATCGGAATGCCCCACCAGATGGCTTCCAATTTAAAGCTGTGCTCCCATCGCGGCGTATATGCCGCTTTTCGGCCTTCCTTATCGCGATACCGCCACACAATAAATGCGGTGAGCAGCAATACCGGCACAACGACGATGCAGCACAAAATCGTCGAAATCAGCATTAGATCCCGCTGCTGGGCAGCAATCGGTCCCTTAGGGTCCAATACCGCCATATTGTCCGTGCATCCGGCAGCAAGGAAGAGCATGACCGGTGCAAGAACAATAGCCATCCGTTTGATGGCTTTCGTAACTTTCATTGTTTTTCAGCTCCTATCCGCTTCCATGGTTCTTGAATCTTTCTCACTTTATAAGAGAACCACGGGCGTGTCACCAGCCGCTGAACGTCAACGTCCCACCAGCCATGTTCAATAAATTGCAACATTAATGGGGGCTGGGTGGGCTAGGGAGTTGGCTTGGTGCGGGGCATGCAGGGAGCTGCGTAATGGAGTGGTATAGCGATGCTGGTTCGCTATTTTGCGAAGGCAGGTTCACTCGGCGCTGCGACGAGGCCAAACAGCGAACCAGGTTCGCTATTTTACGCATACAGGTTCGTTCCGCGCAGGGGCGATGCCAAACAGCGATGCTGATTCGCTATTTTGCGAAAGCAGGTTCGCTCGGCGCTGGGACGATGCCAAACAGCGAAGCTGATTCGCTATTTTGCGAATACAAGTTCGCTCCGCGACCGATGACCAGTATGCCTCTCGCCTACAGCGAACTTATTTTCGCAATTGGAGAACCTTGGTTCTCCAGTAGCGAAATTGTGTTCGCTAATCACAAATTGGCAGGCTTGCTAATGCCGATTAGCGAAAGCAGCTTCGCAATATTGCGAAGCTGCTTCGTTCTACATGATTAGCTGTCTTGCAGCGAAGCTAG
>NZ_CBVJ010000038.1 GCF_000513275.1 Paenibacillus gorillae
AGCGAAAGCAGCTTCGCAATATTGCGAACCTGATTCGTTCTACGTGATTAGCTGTCTTGCAGCGAAGCTGATTCGCTATTTTGCGAATACAAGTTCGCTCCGCGACTGATGGCCAGCATGCTCCTCGCCTGCAGCGAACTTATTTTCGCAATCGGAGAACCAGGGTTCTCGGTTTGCGAAATTAGGTTCGCTAATCACACATTGGTGTGATGGTTGAGGCCGATTAGCGAAAGCAGCTTCGCAATATTGCGAACCTACTTCGTTCTACTCGAGATGGCTGCCACACAGCGAAGATAGGTTCGCTCGGCGCATCTGTGAGGCCAAACAACGAAACTAATTCGCTATTTTGCGAAGACAGTTCGCTCGGCGCAGAGACGATGCCAAACAGCGAAGCTGATTCGCTATTTAACGAAGGCAAGTTCGTTCCGCGACTGATGGCCATCACGCCTCTCGCCTACAGCGAACTTATTTTCGCAAATGGAGAACCAGGATTCTCGGTTTGCGAAAATGAGTTCGCTAATCATAGATTGGCAGGCTTACTAATGCCGATTAGCGAAATTAGCTTCGCAATATTGCGAACCTGCTTCGTTCTGCTTGAGCTAGCTGTCTCACAGCGAAGCTAGTTCGCTATTAGCGAAGACAGGCTCGTTCGACGTATATGGGAAACCGAGTAACGAAGTATGTTCGCTGGTTAGCGAAGATAGGTTCGTTCGGCGCACATGTGAAGCCGAGTAACGAAGCAGGTTCGCTATTTAGCCAATACCAGATCGTTCGACGCAAATGTGAAGCCGGAGCAACGAAGTAGGTTCTTGTTTAGGGAAGACAAATTCCTTCGACGAACAAGTGAAGCCGAAAAAAACTAATCTACTCGCATATTAGCACTTGCACTTACTTTCCACGCATACAAAAAAAGCAACTCCGTTCCATAAGCGGCGCTGATGAATCAGCTGAGCTTTGGAACGGAGTTGCTTTATTTTTTGCGGGTGGCAGCCGCTGGCTGCACCTCCCCCGCTTCTTTCTTTCACCTAGACGTTAACTTACTTGCCTCGAATTTACCATTTCACTTCAAAAGCTTCGCCATTCGCACCCGAGTAACGTTGGCTGCCGTTTTCGTCCGAGACAATCAGCTCGATGCCTGATGGCAGCGCGTTAACCACGAGATCGAACTGGCGGCCAAAGGCCTGAACGGAGCGGAGGGCCATCGTACTCCAGCCCTCCGGCAATCTCGGAATGCAGCTGAACGCCGATAATCCGGTTGGCCGAATGCCGAATAATCCTTCAGTAACGATACGGCAGTAAAGCGCGCTTTCCGCCGACAGATGACGCTGATTGCCTTCCGGATAGGCTTCAACCGGATATGGAACGTGATCGCCGAGCAGCCGCCGGCCGGAGTAGGATGCCAGATAAGCTGTTGCCGTCTCCGTTTCGCCGGCTGCGTACATACCGCGCAAGCCGTACAACGTAGAACGATCCCAGAAGGTCGTATCTCCCGCTTCCGTCGCAAGCCCGTCCTCTGTCCAAAGTCTTGGCGACAGCAGAGCTTGAATCGTTCCCGTCTTGCGCGTCTCGATCCCCATAGTCAGAGGAATGCAAATCCATGACCGCAATACATCGTTACCATCGTAATAACGATAAGTCTCAAACCCTTCAACCGTAGCGCCAAAATAGTTCTCAATCGCAGCATAGAGTTCTTCCGCCGCCGCTTTATACGCTGCCTGTGCCTCTGTCTTACCTAGCGTGACAGCCAAATCTGCAGCATGCTCATATGCCGCATATGCCAGACAGGAAGTGGACAAGTTAGCCGAGCCGCTCGGGAACCTGTTCTCCAGCTCATCTGAATCGGAGGCGATTACGCCGTCCGCAGTTTTCTGCCGTTCGCAGAACTCCAGGCACCATTCAATTGCAGGCCATAATTCCTCGGCAATTGCCAAGTCCCCTGACGATAACGCAAATAGCGAAGCTCCGTATGCGTACATCGCCGCATCGCCGCGGTCTCCGGCACCTTCCCAAATATCGATGCCTTCGGCAATGATTGAGCTTGGGATCGGCTCGAAGTTCGGCCCCATAAAGTTGGTGTACAGCCGCAGCGCATTCAGCGTCGCTTCATTGCCAGGTGCATAACCGAGATAAGGGAACAACGGGCCTGCATATTCCACTTGGTCGTTCGTCCACACAGCAGCATAATAATGACCGCCGCCCGGGCTGTGCATCAGTCCATTTCTCGTCTCGAAGATGCTTTCCGCCGTTCTCAGCTTGGCGAACGCAAACATCCGGTCCAGCACCGCATCCGGCGTCTCCAGACGCAGATGGTTTCGGCTCCGTGCAACCAGTTGCTGCCGTTTGCCCTCTTCCTCAGAGATATCGATCCCATTGTCCGTTTCTTTCACTGTTTTTGCCGTGATCCGAATGCCGAATTGCAGCGTCTGTCCCGGCTCAATTATTTGCTCACCGCCATCTGCATCATGAGCAGCAGCGATTAAATAAATGCCGTAAGCACCCTTCACTGATGCTCTTTCCTCGCGGTCAATAACTTGGACTTTCACTGGCTGACTGGACGTATTCGTCAGCGTCACTTTCTCCAGCGCCGCTTTCACGTCAGTGGACGGGAACAGCGTCCGTACAATGAGGAGCCCGTCCTCTGCTTCGCTTTCCATGCGAAGCAGACCGTCAAATTGAAACCGAAGCGGACGTTCGTTAACGCTTTGCTTCCCGTTTATTTGAAGGAATGGCATCACTTCCTGCCCAAAATCCTGCATTAGACTTCCATGCGTATTATTGGGGATCGTTCGCAGCCCAGGCCATACAACGGTACGGGACAATACTAGCTTTCCTTCCCCGTCCACACCGTAACGTACAATCATCGAGACCTGTTTGCCGCTCATCTCCAGATGATCTTCATGCGGCAGCCGGCCGCTCTCCGCGACTTCCCATACTATTTCGTCTTTCCCAATCGTCCATCTTGTCCTGTTTTGTCGCTCCATTGCTGTCTCTGCCTCCGTTTGTGCCTGACGATGCGCTCAGCCTTAATCACACCTCAGACATACATTTAATAAAACATTGAAAAAAATATAATATGGCCCTAACCAGCAGCATCCCGGTCAGGCTGCCAGCCGCCACTCCTTTGAACTGGCAGTCATTCTACACTTGAGTGCCGATAAACTAAACCATATTAGCTGTAATCGGTTTCACAAGTGGAAAAATGAAGCGACAACAACATGAAAGTAGTTTCAGTCGTCTATGACTCCCGCTTTATCAACAAACGGTATAGATGAAATTATTCCATCTTGTTCTGCGTCTGGCAAGTAGATATGAAGTAATGGTGGCGATTATGACATACTTCAGCAGATTTTTACATACTCACTTCCCTTTTACGCAGTAATAAACCCCGTACATCTGGCACTCTATATATGCCTCTGCTTTAAAAGCGAGACATACTCATCGTAAAAACATTTGACTTTATGTCAAAAATTTTATACATTGTGTATATAATATTTTACTCTAAGTACATTAACTTTAACATTAAGGAGCTGCAGAATGACCTATCATGCTAAGAAAGCTTCAGTATCTATCGGAACGTCCATCCTTGTCTTCTTCTTCCTCTATATGGGAATGCAAGGGGCTGCCAATGCTGAATCGGACACTCTGCCAAGTTTATGGGGAGCGTTCTTCATCAAGCTGCTTGTAGCCGAAGTGGTTGCAAACATCCTCATTATGATGATCTTCAATCTCGTGAACAAGCTGGCCACCAACGAAAGTTCGCCTTCCTTTGCCGATGAACGGGATAGAGGGATTGAGTTGAAGGCGATACGTAACTTCTGCTTCGTCTTTTGTGCCGGTTTTTTTGCCGCTATGGCCGCGTTAATGTTCCATCAGCCTTTGTCCGCCATGTTTCACATTCTGGCCTTTGATTTCTTTATTGCAGGCGTGGTCTTGAACCTGTCCTTTATTTTCTACTATCAGAGAGGGTTTTGAAATGAAGAAAAGCTCGATTACGAATAACATCCGGCAATTGCGATTCATGCATAACGAGATGACCCAGCAGCAGTTGGCGGACCTCGTTGGCGTCACCAGACAGACCATTGTCGCGATTGAAAAAGAAAAATACTCGCCTTCATTAGAGGTAGCGTTTCTTATAGCACAAGTATTCGGCGTCCCGCTCGAACAAATTTTTATTTTCCATCCGGGCAATGGACAGTAAGCAACTATCACACGAAAGAAGGAATATAGATGAAAGCTGCGATTTGCACCAGATATGGACCGCCGGATGTCGTTCAAATTCAAGAAATCGGCATGCCCTCTGTACAGGACAATGAAGTATTGATAAAGCTGCATGCGACAACCGTTACGCCTGGGGATTGTGTAATCCGATCCAGCAAAATGCTCTTGATGCGGCTGTTCTTTGGCATCCTTAAACCGAGGAAGCAGATACTGGGCAGCGAGCTGTCAGGCATCATTGAGGAAGTGGGCAGCAACGTAACGAAATTCCAAAAAGGTGATGAGGTATTCGCCTATAGAGGAATGAAATTGGGGGCTCATGCTGCATATATAACGCTGCCCGAGCATGGGGTTCTGACGATAAAGCCCGCCCGCCTTACCCATCAGGAAGCGGCTGCGATTGCATTCGGAGGCACTACCGCTTTGCATTTTCTCCGGAAAGGAAATGTTCAAGCAGGGATGCATATCCTTATCAATGGAGCATCCGGCTCCGTCGGCTCTTCTGCTGTACAGCTTGCGAAGCACTTTGGCGCTGAGGTTACCGCTGTATGCGGAAGCAGCAATGTCGATTGGGTTAAAAAGCTGGGCGCCGATCATGTCATTGACTATACGAAGGAAGACTTTATGAAGTCCGGCAAACGCTACGACCTCATTTTTGATGCTGTTGGCAAAAGCTCGAACCCCGCCGGCAAAGCTGCCTTAACAGCTAACGGCAAATTTATCTCGGTTAAGGGCGGGATTGCCCGTGAGAATCTGGAAGATTTACTGTTTCTGAAGCAGCTTGTCGAGGATAGAGCATTCCAGCCAGTCATTGATCGCAGCTTCCCGTTTGAACAAATTGCCAGTGCCCATGCCTACGTCGAACAAGGACATAAAAAAGGAAACGTAGTCATTACGTTTAATTAAAAAAAGTACCCATGCACCTCACAACAATTTGTGGCGGTGTATGGGTACTTTTCTTATTAAATGAGCTTATGCTTGTACCATTTCTTCCCTCTAAAGCGCCACATAAAGATGGCGCCCCTCACGCCCCACTCGCTGTTCATAGCCAGCCAGACGCCGAAAATCCCCATGCCTAGCGTAATGCCTAGAATATAGCCAAGTATGACGCGGAACAGCCACATCGTCAGCATCGACGTTATTGATGTAAACCGGGCATCCCCCGCCGCTCTAAGCGCAGATGGCAGGATAAAGCTTACGGACCAAAGCGGAATTTGGATAATAGCTGTCATGAGCAGCACCCAAAAAATATCGTCCACAATTTCTGCTGGCGGCGAGAACAAACCAACTAGCAGATGGAAAAACGGCATCAATACCAGTCCGACAACCGTCAAAAACAAGGAGCCCAGCCAGAGAAACGAGCGTACAAACTTGCGGGCATCCTCTACATTGCCGCGTCCGATACATTGACCAACGACGGTAACGACAGTTAAAGACAACGCAGCCGCTGGAATTTGGAAAACGCCGGCCAGCGATGATGCGATCGCATTCGTTGCGATGGCATAAGTGCCCAAGCTGACGATAAACACTTGCGTCAACAGCTTACCGCCGTTGAAAAACATCTGTTCTGCCGCAAACGGTACGCCGATGAACAATATTTTCCGCAGCATAGCAATGGGGACATGAAATAAATGACGGATGCGAATATGCAGCGTCTCATCGATTTTAAACAAATAATACAATGCACATGCGGCGCCTGCGAACCGGGCAATATTGATAGCAATTGTCATCCCCATCACGCCCATGTTCAAATAGTTAATGAAAAGGATATTCAGCAGCACGTACAAAATGTTCATAATGAGCGATAGAAACAACGATGCCCTGCTCTTCCCAATCCCTCTCAGTGCGCCGCAAACGGCTTGAACGATCGCAATGCCCAGAAAGGAAATGCTGCTGCCGATCAGATAAATTCTGGCACTGTCCAACACTTCCGGCGAGGCTGATCCGAACAGCAGCTGAAGCAGCGGATTGTGGAAGCCGATGATAAGCAAGCCGATTCCAAGTGCGATCATCGATACAGACGTAATGCTGCCCGCGGTGGCGCGGGATACCATCTGGCTGTTTCCGTTGCCTTTATATTGTGCAACCACGACCGTCCCCCCGGTAGCGACGGCGACAAAGACGTTGATCAGAAAAATATTCAGCGAGTCCACCATATTGACCGCACTGACCGCCGATACCCCGGAGGAACTGATCATCGCCGTGTTGACCAGATTGAGTCCGACAATGAAGGCCTGATCAATCAGAATCGGGAAAAACAAAGCCAATATTTGACGGTAATCCATCGACTCCCCGGATAAATATTTGTTCAAATAAAATTGTGTTCTCGTTCGTAATCGAGCCTGACTCACTGCCATCACATTCTTTTCATTGAAATGGAAAAAACTCTTCTCGCGAAGAGCTTCTCACTTGCATTTTTTTGTTAAGGATCATCAATTCCCTGGTTACAACGATGCCGAAACTTTCGAAAGCGCTTAATTGGACAATAGCACTGGCAGCGGGTTCTGTCAATGAAGCTTGCTGCCCGTTTTACATCTATCCTATGACTTCCCGATTCGGTGTACAAGCATGTGTAAAATAAACTTGACATTGGATATAGTTTTAATTACATTATGTATAGTTTGATTTACATTCTGTAAATGATTACATTTTCAATGGGGAGGCCTATATGTCCTATCAAGAAAAAAAGTTTTTGTGTCCATCATTAGCAGCGTGCTTATCTTCACTCTTTATACTTTATACGCGATATCAAATGCCGAGGACGGCAGCATCACTTCAGCCAGTGATTTCAGTTTTTGGGGTACCTTCATTCTCGTGCTGCTCCCGGTATCGATTGCAGCTAAGATCATCATTCATATCGTGTTTGTCATCTTCAATAAAATCGCTTCGAATGAAGATCCGCCTTCTTTTGAAGACGAGCTGGATAAAATCATCGAGTTAAAAGCAGACCGGATCTCGCTTTATGTGTTTTTCCTCGGATTTATATTAGCCATGGTACCGCTCGTTACGGATATCCCAACCTACCTAACATTCCTTCTTCTGATCCTCTTCGGTTTTTTATCTGATCTAATGGGACGAATCGCACAATTATACTTTTATAAAAAAGGAGTTTGATATGGGAAAGGATGCGATTATTAATCAAATACGGAATCTTCGGTTTCATCATAATGAAATGACTCAGCAACAATTAGCAGAACAAGCCGGAGTCACCCGGCAGACCATTGTTTCTATCGAAAAGGGAAATTATTCACCTTCATTGGAATTGGCTTTTCGGATTGCGCGTGTTTTCGGAAAACCACTTGAAGAGGTCTTTCAATATGAGGATAAGCAATAAAACATGTCCAGCGAGTACCCGCCCATTATAGGCAGGATAAGGAGGTTCATGATGTTGATGAAAAATAGGACAGTAAGCAAAAGAACAGCATTAATCACCGGATTGTTACTAATGCTCGGACTGGTTACAGGCGTATTTAGCGTTGTCCCTGTGATCGATGGATCAGACTACCTTATCGAAGCTTCTAACCATGCAAATCAGGTGCTGCTTGGAGCCTTTTTTCAGCTGCTGATGATTATTGCCTATGTTGGCCTTCCAATTCAGTTATATCCCATGTTAAGCAGACATAATAAAAGTTTAGCGATCGGATCTGTTGCTTTTGGAATCATTGCCGGAGTTTTCATTATGCTTGGCGTAATTCTTCTTTTGTTGCTGTTGACCTTAAGTCAAGAATTTACAAAAATCGGGATTGGCGATGGTTCGTATGTTCAAACTCTCGGAGAGTTGTTGCGGGAAGGACGTGATTTGGTAAACCATGTGGCAACCACACTGTCGTTTGTGCTGGCCCTCTTCTTTTTCAACTGCATATTTTATAAAACTAGAAGCATTCCGCGTTGGTTGTCCGTTCCCGGTCTTCTCGGAGCTGTACTGTCCATATTGGCAAGCTTATTATTTATGGTTCACCTCATCGGTCTGGATGCTGCTTACATGATATTGAACCTTCCAATCGCGCTTTATCAATTGGTTTTGGCGATTTGGTTGATTATTAAAGGATTCAATCAACTGGAACAGGCCTCTGTCTCCCCCTAAGATGATTGCTCTAGAAAGAAGGTGTATCGGAAATGAATAAATCCGAACAGTTTTGGGATAAAACCGCAAGCCAGTATGATCAAATCGAGCAAAAGGACCAACAAACCTATCTCCAACTCATAGAGCGGACGAAATCGCATCTCAACACAAGCGACGTACTGCTGGATTACGGCTGTGGAACGGGGTTAATTGCTAATGAAATTGCCACAGATGTGAAAACGATTCATGCCATTGATATCTCTTCTAATATGATTGCAATTGCCACGGCAAAAGCCAATGATCGTAACCTCACAAATATAAACTACGCTCATGCAGTTATTTTCGATAAAAGATATACGAAAGGCTCGTTTGACGTGATCTTGGCGTTCCATGTTCTGCACCTATTGGAGGATGAGCATATCGTTCTGCAAAGAATAAATGATCTGTTGAAACCGGGCGGATTATTGATTTCTGCAACTCCCTGCGTCGGAGAGAAGTTACTTCTAGGCCGATTTCTGTCCTTTGCTGGTAAAATCGGTGTAATGCCTCATATAAAATCTTTCAAAGTCCCCCATCTAGTCGAAACAATTGAAAAAGGGAATTTCTCGATTGTCGAAGCGGATTATTTGAAGAAAAGCTCTCAGGAATATTTCATTGTTGCTAGGAAGCATTAACAAGCGCATGACGCAAATGTTCTATGCTGTAGAGTATCTGAACAAGGAGAGGGATAACTTTGGTTGAGCATCTCACACAGTACCGTCATGTACAGGCAATAGCAAAGGCGACTATTGATGAGCTGAAGAAGCTGATCAAATCAGGTATGACCGAAAGAGATATTGTTTTTACAGCGGAAGAAATCATGCGGAACAAGGGCATTAAGAGCTTCTGGTATTACGGCATCGGAGCCTTGGGGCGACTACGACAGAACATTAACCATCATTGATGGAAATGTGGTCGATGACACCGGCAATGAATCCGCTTTGGAGTTTGTGCATGGAATCAAAACCGAACAGAAGCTTCATGACGAATTTATTCATTACATCAAGCCTGACATGACGTTTGAGGAAGTTTATTTACATATGAATGAGGTCATTCAAAACCTTGGATACATTAATCTCGATTTTACTGGAAACCTCGGGCATTCGATTGAATTTGATAAAGATCATAGTTGGTTAATTTTTTCACCGTCCCCATAACATGTACTCTACATTGTAAATGTGCGAAGTAAAGACGGCCATACGGAAATTTTCTCATGACAGTACGGACATTCGGTTTCCCCCGCTAAATAACGCAGATGCGCAGCCAATGTTTGCTCTCCTATCACTTCCGCCCTCTCCGCCAATTCGCGTACATCTTCATCTGCAAATGACGCAGCCGGAATGATTAGATGTGATTCCTGGTCAGTGTTAAATACGGGATCCTGTTCATAGGCTTGAAGAATTCCTGCATGATCTTCATTAGGCCATATGAACACATCTTCCTCGCAGGTCGGACACACAGCCACATACTCATCACCGTTACTAAACGTCATCAACATGTTGGCAGCGCTATATGAGCCGCGATAAGCAGCATCCGCAACAAGAATGTAACGTTTCTCTATCTCATCTATGGTATGTTGTTGGGCTGTGGAAGCGAATACTTCCTTTGTAAGCCCCTTGAGCTTGCCAATTGCATCTATATATTCACGATACAATTCCGTACAAACGGAGTTGTCTGCATCCGCAGCTAGTTCAGCCCAAGATGCTGGAAATGGCGCCTCATCTCGCCTATCGCGGCTTGCTTCGATGATTCCGCAATTGATAAACATTTCTTTGCGCACCTCGGCATCCGATGTTGAGCTTGCTAGCTGTGCCAAAAACGGCATCGCCGCGTAGGTAGCCGTATATATCGTATTTTGATGAAACAAGTATTCCTGAAAGAGTTCGTCAAAAACCTCCTGGCTATATTCCTGCATTAGCTGCTGTAATAACACAGGTACGTTGTCTGCAGAACCGTACGGTCCAGTCAGCTTTCTCCATACATCGCTATCCCACTTAAGCAACATTTCCCTCCGTTCCTGATTGCCAACTTTTGACCTTTCTATTTATTGTATCACTTAAGAATCAGCATACAACATCCTAATAATTTGATGTCCAGAAGAATATTACGATATTATACGATATTTCACATACACTACCCTGGTCGAAAAAAGGAACCCATCCAGATTGGATGAGTCCCT
Source organism: Paenibacillus gorillae (assembly GCF_000513275.1). Lineage (GTDB taxonomy): Bacteria > Bacillota > Bacilli > Paenibacillales > Paenibacillaceae > Pristimantibacillus > Pristimantibacillus gorillae. The sequence goes on from NZ_CBVJ010000038.1 coordinate 10,497, forward strand.
GCCTCGTTTTCCTATGGTTTGGAGCTTCCGTTTATCTTCTCGAAGTACGGGGCTAGCTTGGAGGCCAGCTGCTCAAACTGCTGCTGCTCTTCTTTGCTCAACTTCTCCTCATGCTTGACCCCATTTTCATTGGTAATCTTCAGCTTTAATTGCATTAACTGCTTGGTCAGCTCCATATACTCCTTGAATTCGTCTTCCGTAAGCTTGCCTTGTGCTTCCTGAAGCATTCCTTCAATCTCTTGATAATCTTCCTGTGTACCACCGCGCTGTTCAATTGTCGCAGCAGAACCGAAAATATCATCTGCCAGATAGGAAGCAGCAAATGCGGCAGAAGGAATCAGAATTGCCACTGCAGCAATGCCTGCCAATATGCGTTTCTTCATAGTAGATATACCTCTCTTTTCATTTACATAGTGTTGATAGGACTGGCGGACACGCCCATACAAATCTGGTGGGCAGTGCATCGAAGATGCCGCCTGGCGTAGTTCCTCACGCAATTCCTTGTCAATGGACATACACGTCTCCTCCCGTCATTTCGTAACGTTTCCGGAGTTCTTTCAGTGCCAAATGCTGTCGGGATTTCACTGTGCCAACAGGGATCTGCAGCATGTCTGCGATTTCTTCCAGTGCATAGTCATGAAAATAGCGCAGGATGACGACCACACGTTGTTTGTACGACAACTGATGGATAAGGCTGAACAGTTCATACTGCATTTCCGACTGCAGAACAGCTTTGTCCGTCCACTCGAGCTGTTCGCAAGTCATCTGTCGGTTTCGTTCAAAGAGACGAATTCGCCGCCAGGCCTTTCTTTTCCAATCCTGGACCTGGCGTACAGTGATCCCGTGCAGCCAAAACCGGAACGGCCGGTTCGGGTCGTAAGAATGGAAAGATCTCCACATGCGCATGTAAATTTCATTCACAATATCCTCAATGTCTTGTTTGTTGTAGACGAGAAAAGCAACCGTCCGATAGACGTCTTGGTGAGTCACCTGATAGACAAGCTGAAAGGCCGACTCGTCACCCAACGTTGCTTTTTCAAGCCAAGGAACTAACTCTTTATCATTCATAGGGGCCCCCCTGACGTGTTACAACTCTTAATTCGCTCTCAAGGCGAAAAAGGTTCAATAAGAGAATAAACTTTTTTGACGTTCCGTAAGCCTCTCTCTCCCACCGCCACCGGATTCTCATGTTACAATAAAATGGCAGGGGGGAGTAACAATTGAGAAAACAAAAGATCGTAATTATTGGCGCAGGGATTGTCGGGGCTTCCATGGCTTATCAGCTGGCCAAACAAAATCAAGAAGTAACCGTTATTGAACGACACCCCGCCGCGGCGCTTGAAGTCACGGAAAAGTCGTTTGCCTGGATCCATACGACGCATAGTGTGGCTCCCGAATACTGGCATTTGTACGATGCTGCTGTGGAAGAATATCATGCGCTTGAGCAAGAGTTGCCGGAATTGTCAATTCATTGGCACGGAGCGCTGACTTGGGGCAATCCGGCTCTAAGAGAGAATCTCCCCTTACAAAATTTAAACCGGGAGCAGCTACAGGCATTGGAACCGAATCTGAAGGACTATCCGAATGAAGCGATATTTGCGAGTGAAGAAGGTGCGGTGGACCCGATAGGGTTAACGGAGCTGTTATTGAGCAAAGCACAAGAATACGGAGCAACGGTTCAGTTCGATACCAACGTTACCCAATTGCAGCAAGAAGATTCCCGCTTGGTCGGCGTTCATACATCTAATGGTTTTCTGGAGTCGGATATCGTGGTATTAGCAGCAGGCATGGGCGTACCCGAACTTGGCAACCCATTAGGTTATCCCGTGCCGGTAGCACCATCCCCTTCCATATTGATTCGGATGAAAACTGCAAATAAGCTGATACATACATTAATCTCAAATGCGCAATTTGAAGCCCGTCAACTGACGGATCATATTTTACTGGCAGCGGAAGATTATATGGACGAGTCCGAGGAAAATGGACCAGAGGCAGTCGGCCAGCGCGCGTTCGAGACGTTGCGTGACAGTCTTAAGGGCGGGGACCAGCTAGAACTGGAAAGTATTAAAGTTGGGATCAGGCCTATGCCTGAAGACGGCTATCCAATCGTTGGTTTCCATGATCATATGAAGGGACTTTATCTGGCAGTGATGCATTCTGCGATTACTCTAGCGCCACTAATTGCGCGTTTGGCTGCAAGTGAAATTATCAATCGGGATACAAGAAAAGAATTAGAACCTTGCCGGCTATCCCGATTTAAGAACCATTAAGAAACCAGAAGACGGACTTCATATAGGTTCGACAGCATTTATGGTTCAAGTTCTTTCATTTCCTAGGTCATCCTTTCGCGGATGGCCCTTTATTTCTTCTAGATTGCTAACGTTAGTAGGTTTGTTGAATATGATGAACCTTTACCTTGCCCCATATGCTCTTCCAATTCTTCTTAACAATTCGTTCTTCATAGATTTTTGCTCTTTCTTTTGTTTCTTCAAAATAAGGGGTTGGCTTTAACAAGATCTTTAATACATCTTCAATTCCACACGGGGCTGTTAAGACAATTTTGTTTTGCCCATCTAATGTAAGTCCTAATGCTGTTGCTGTTTCAGGAAACTTTGAGATCGCGTCAATTGATGAAGAATAGGGCGGTATGTTATTTACTACATGCATTCTCGCTTCATTCTTGACAGACCAAGGGATTTGAGGGTTTATACTTTTAAGCTTTTGTTCCAATTGCTTTTCTGCTTTTTCATCGAGATTGCTATTATCGAAATAAATGACATCAACATCGGGCATTGGTGTCCTTTCAATATAATCATGAAGTGTATCCCATATTTTTGAACGAATAAAACCCGCACATACCCACCAGTCGGGCAAATTCAGAGTTTTGGCGTTTCGTAAAATTTCCATCATCCATTCATCATCTTTTACAAGTTGTATGATGTCTTGCTCATTTTCTAATTTCAACATGACCGCCTCCCGAACATAAATTCTCATTATAACTGATAATAAGAAAATTGGAAGGAATTTCTTATATGAATTAAATGATATCTTTTATCGTGTATTGCTATTTATATTTAATTCAGCCTTCAATAAATGCTGGTGTTTGAAGACCTTTGCGATTCAAAATCCATTGAGCCAATGGCTCCCTTGATGGCGCCCCCATTATAAAATTAACATCCGTTCTTGGATGCAGATTGTAATCGGTTATCTCATTTAATGGTATCCAAGCAATTCCCACCTGATGTACGTCAGGCATTTCCCCGACCTTTGCTTCGTTTTGGGAAGTGATATTACACAAAAATGTGAAATCAATTTGATGCATATCCGGTTCTAATTCTGGAAACATCGAATCTCTCTTGGCGATGAATTCGTTAATAAAGAGCATTTTTTCGATTTCAACCCTTAGACTCACTTCCTCGAATACTTCTCTAATCAATGTTTCTTGCAAGCTTTCACCGTGGTGTTGACCGCCTCCCGGCAGAACAAAAAACTCCCCTTGAACTCCCTTTCTCCTTAATACGAGCAACTGATCATCTTTTATGATAATGGCTCTTGCTGCAGTTCTAACCCTCGAATTAACACCTAATTTTGTTGTATTTTTCATAAATACAAATTCGCCTAATCGTAAGCATTTCCCTTTGAAAAATACTAAGGTTCAACAGCAAAAACAAAAAGCGACCATAAGGCCGCCATTTTATTTTGCTCTCTTTATTCTTTCTGTTCCTTTGACTGATCTTTTTTTTCATCTGTATCAATTAGCCCTTTGGCTCCTCTTTTGAACTCTGACAATGTTGTGCCGATTGCTCTCCCTAACTGTGGCAATTTGGATGGCCCAAAGAGTAATAATCCCAAAATTACAAGCAATACAATCCCTGCAATACCTATGTTCATAGGCAAATAACTCTCCTCCTGCATTCGCACCGATTTAGAAGTTAACCAAAAGGGCTGTCACATACATTAACAAGACTCCCAGCGTTAGACTCCCAAAATTAAGCCATGAAACTGAAGGCGTACCATCAGCCCTCGCATCTCTAATAATCATTTTGAGAATGACATAGATGACTTGAACAATGGCACCTGCTCCAATACCGAAAAACAATGCTGCCAAAGTCTGATTAAATACAAATCCGCCGATCCAAGTTCCGATAATGGCTGGTGCGCCACCGAGAACAGCTAAGGCGAAGAATGTCTTTAATTTAGGCTTAGCTTTCAGCAGCGGTGCTGCAATGCCAATACCCTCTGTAATATTATGAAGTGTGAACCCTATAATAAGGAAAGTACCCAGTGCGGCCTCACCCGTTGCAAAAGCTGCACCTATTGCAAGACCTTCTCCGAGGTTGTGCAGGCCGATTCCTCCTGCTATTTTGAAAGATACTCGTTTACCATTATCGTTAGTGTTCAAAGTTTTCTTCGAGTTTGTCTGATCAAGTGCAAGCAGAAATAGAAAGCTGAGTACAGCGCCGAACCAAACGAGACCTGTTCCTTGGAATACCCCTGGCGCTTCTATACCAAGCTCTAGCCCTTCTTGAATCGTATCAACAGCGAGGAAGAACAGCAGACCGACTGTAAATGCCATAACTGCTTGAATACCTCTGGAAGAAAAACGACGCATGAAAGGAAACCATAGCAACCCAAGACCAACCGGAACTACCCCTACATAAAAACCTATGAGCGAATATTGTAAAAATCGGTTGGCATCTGCAACTGGCGTTTTCATTGCAGCAGCTACATCACCAGCAAAAAGTAATCCATTTGTTGTAATGAACTTAATTTCATGCGGGTCTCCTTCTACCCATGGATAAGGAATACTGACAGTTGAGCTTTCAAATCGCTCAATGGTCGGACTTGGCGAATAGGTAGCATTCCAAAAAGAGTCATCTACCACAACTTGTGCAACGGTCAGCTCCTTCGGCCCGGAATTGAGAATGCGAACTTCAAATCCATCATCTGTTAAAATGATGCGTTCAATATTCAGTACTTCAATTGGAGCCGCCTGCTGTTCTTTTACACCAGTACCCCATGTACCAATAAGAGCAATCATGACTGCCAGTAGCAGCAGCGGCAATATGCCTAGCAGCCAAACGATTGATTTGTTAAACTTTTTATTTACCCTTTCGTTTTGCACATCGCACCTCTCCTCTGTTATCCGACTTCAAAGAATCCCATCCAGCCGAGCTCCGTGAATTCGCTCTGATGAGCATGAAACATATACCTTCCCGGAGCCGGGAACGTTATTTCGATAATGCCTCTCTCCCCTTGACATTGCATAATCGTATCCGTATATTGAGGTCTCGCATCCGGATCGGCTCCAGTCGCATAATAATGAAAGAAATTGGAGTGCAAATGAAAGGAGTTGATGGGATCGAATTCTGTTAAATTACTTAAATAGATACGAACCAGTTCTCCCGTTTTCACTTTAATAGGCCTTGATTGATAAGCAAAAGCGTAGCCATTAACGGTATAGATCTCATTTTCACCGTCTAAGTCCAAATCGAAGCCATTCATTACCATACTTAGTTCTTTTGCCGGTTTCCTTGGTTTCTTGGGATCGATGATGAAATGACCATAGAGACCTTTATGAATATGTCTAGCTAACGGGGGTACATGGCAGTGATAAGGCTGCAGACCTGCTGGTTTGGCTTCGAATTCATAAACGAATTCCCCTCCTGTTGGTATCTGCTCCAAACCATCCATATTCGTTGGATGAATACCGTGTAAATGAATGGAATGAGGGTGCGCCGAACCGTTGCCAAACTTAATTCGTACGATATCGCCTTCCGTGCAACGTAATGTTGGTCCAGGAATTGTGCCGTTGAATGTCCATCCTGGGAATTTAATGCCTTTCGCTATTTCCACCTCGGCATCCCACGCCTGAATCTCGTATTCTCTGATGGTCTTTCCATCCATAGATTTACTTACAACCCCATAATCGAAAGCTGTTAACGCCTTCACAGCGGCTTCCAGTCCTGGTGTTGAATCTGTACCAGGATCGTAGCCATGCACCATCCCTTCATTCATCTGATCTTTGAGGCTATGATGCATTTCTTCCTTCCCCATTGCATTGGCAGTCTTACCGAATAATGTACTTGTATTTATAAGTCTGCTTCCCAGAACACCCAGTATGCCAGCTGCCCCTACTTTAAGAATACTTCTCCTTGAAAATTGCCGGTTTGGATCAAGTGCCATTTACCTCCACCTCCATGTTAATATAAGGAAAATATTTTGCATCAACGCAAAATATTTAATAAAAAAATTTTATTTTACCAAGGGACAAATTGTTGATATAGGGCAACTTTTATCTTGAATAGAATATATGATATCCTAGCGCCTTTGTAAAGTATTTTTTGTAATAGCTTGTCCTGGTTTTTCTATTGGAGGCTTTGTGTCCCATCAGACTATATTTACCGCATATTGCCAATTTCAATTCATTTGATT
>NZ_CBVJ010000039.1 GCF_000513275.1 Paenibacillus gorillae
TGTCCCATCAGACTATATTTACCGCATATTGCCAATTTCAATTCATTTGATTCTACAGTTCATTTGGTAGTTTTTCACTGTTACTCTTTCATGAGTCGTCAGGTTCACGTACTTACACACCCATCAAAACTAAAAAGAACCAGTCAGATCAGGATTCCCGATCTGACTGGTTAATTAATAAAACATCTTAGAAGATCTTGAAAGCCTCATTTGTCATCTATGACAATGAGGAGTCTTTCGTTGTACATTTATTTCTTGAATTTTGCTTTTACAAGTACAATTACTCCACCAATAAAAATCCCAACAATTGCCCATGTTGCAATAAATAATATCGAATCCATACTGTACGCTCCTTAGTTGTTATCTAGTGAATAACCCCGGACCTTCAACATTTGCTACCTGTCTTCACCCATTCGACGTGTTACTTAAAGTATATACAAGAAAAAAGGCACAGTGCCTTCAAAATATTGAGAATCAATGAACTAGTTTGGATATTTTTGAACTATCGTTCCTCGTTAGTTACATCGCTACCCGCACTACTCTGATTTTCAAAAAGTAATTCATCGAATTTCAAATGTACTCCCATAATACCGTGATCTATATCTACTCTTGCGTATCCAAGAGGTCGTCGCAACTTTGTAAATTTCATATATTTTTAAGTGATGGGTATTATGGAAATTAGCAATTAAATAGAAATTTTTAGAACCATCCTATGCGGGATGGCTCTTTCTTGAAGAATTTAAATCTTTCCTACGCTAGTTTAATGAAGCCCCTTTAAAAGCCAATAAATCTGTTGTACTAATATGTTTAATATCAGAAATTTGCTCACTTGTAAGCATCTCATAGAGACCATCAGGAACAAGTTTATACTTAAGATTATCCTCGAAATCATTTAAGTTCTTCCAAACCGCTTTAAACTTTTTGTCCCCCTCAATCCCTTCAAACTCATTCTTATCATAGTCATCCATTCGACTAAAGTTCGCTTCATAAATAAAATCATATTCATGCCCAATTTCTCCGTACCAAGAGAAGATGTGCTCGATAATTCCTATCAATTTCGGTTCAATAATATCTATATTAATTTCCTCTCTTACTTCTCGTATTACAGCTGATCTGCTATCTTCCCCATATTCAATCGTGCCACCAACTGGGCGAAATGTAATGATACCATCTTCTTCTGGGAATTGTTCAAGTAATATTGATTCTCTTCTTTTAATAATGCAAAGAGAACAAGCCCTATACTGCAATTTTTTCACTCCTCAAAGCATTTTTTTCAAATATATTCCATAGAGGTATTGCTTTTTCCTGCCCAGTAGCTGTTAGAATATATCAATTGCCCGATGAATTTGCTTGTGATGTTACGGCTTCCAAGATTCATTAAGCTATTGGGCAGGATAATTTAACCATTTAAAGAATTGATAAATAAGAATATTTGTTGCGAGGATGTGCTCTATGGATTGGATGGTTCGACCAGCCTGTAAAACAGATGAACATAATGTAATTGAGGCTATACGCTTCTTGTGTGCAGAATTAAGGGCTAAACCGGATCTAAAGTTGCCCTTAACAGCATCAGATGTATTTCAAAGAATAGTATATAACACCTCTATTGGAGCTGTTTTTATTGCTGAAACAACTGAGGGAAATCTCATAGGATGTATAACTGTTTCTGTCCAAGAAGTTATATTCAGAGGTGGACCCTACGCGCTTATTCAAGAACTATGGGTTCATCCTGAGTATCGAAGTCTTTCGGTGGGTGCAACACTTGTATGCTCTGTCGAAGAGTTTTGTCGAAAGCATTCTCTTAAACGGTTGGAAGTCTGCCTGCCAAACGAGAGTTTTGTTGCTTTTAACAAGACACACAAATTTTATGGTAGTGTCGGCTTTACTGATAACGGTCCTTACATGGCAAAAATGGTATCCGAGTATTGACCAGTTCTCTTATTATTGAACCTAACGGGAAACGATAGTTCATTGGGTAAAAAAGGGGTAATTGCAGCATCAACACTTAGCTCAATAACCCTTTCTTTGTTATCACTTTGTATCCGTTGGAATTTGTATCGCGGTGATAATTTCATTTGCTAAAAGTCCAACTTCTTTGGTTCCATCTACAATAAGATTACAATCTTTCTTTACATTCTCATTCACAATTACATAGGAATCCCTGCTGACTTGAAGGTATTGATCAATAAATTCAATAATACTTCCTAACAAAATTGATGTTTCAATACCCTCGGGAACATTAAGAGCGGCTCTTTTGATTGAACGGGCTAAAGCGATGTCCGATGGAATGTCAATGCAAACTACATAGTCAATAAGCCCAGCTATCTCTGTTCGCCCACGGCCAAAAGGCTCCTCGACAATGACCCAATTGTAATGACTTTGTTCTTGCAAAGCTTTCAGATCTTCAATCATTTTTGGAGTTTCAAAATCATTTGGATTACACCCAGCATTTAGCCACTGAGATAAATCTTCGGGAAATTTTGTGGTTTCTTTATAGTCATCAAAATGAATTGATGTGGAATTCGGAAGTAAAGTAACGATCGTGTTGACTAAGCTGCTTTTACCTGAGCCTGATGGCCCGCTAATGGAAACAACGGTAATCCCCATCTCTTAACCTTCTTTCGGTTATCATGTTCTTCTGACATCGCCTAAACAACATGAAGTCTCCCCTTCTAATGTCCCGTTCAGCTCGATGGTTTTAGGAGTAAAACGTCGTATCCTAGCTCACTGAGTACCTCCAGCCCATCATTGAAAACTATCCTGGTTGATCCATTCCAACCATTCTCCAAACCATACAAAATAAAATGCTTAACTATTCTTGGGTAATACAAGTTAACAATTTCAATGTTGCCTGTCGCTATCTTGTTTAAGGGGAAACCAACTAAAAGTGGGCTTCCTGTTACTGGATCATCCCAAGTAATAAAGTGGAATGAACAGGTTTTGTTTTTCATTTTTTTAATGATACTGAAAGAGACACTGCGCTAAAACCTTTATCGTACTTATTGTTAATCACAAATACGTATTCTTGTTCTCCAACATTGATTTTCCTTATTTTTTTCTTCAAACTCTTAGCTCCTAGTAATCTGCCTGTTAGAATTTCTAAAAGGACGCAGATCTGGAAATATTGGTTTAGTCGATAATTTCAGAAATCACACCAAACACTCACTAAGCTTCAAACCTTATTCTTTCTGTCTAACTTAGTGTAGACGATTTAGAGCGCTCCCTCTTTTTCCTGTACTACTAATAAACTCATTACAGCTAAAAAGCCAGCTATAATAGCTGGCCAAATCTCCGCTGTACTTTTGAACCTGTAATCTTCATAGCATTGATATTATTCCACGCCGTCCTTAAAGTTATTACTGTAGTGCTTGTCACCCTTATGCTCAAGATCATCAAGCGTTTTTTCAAGTGTTTCAACGATTGTTTCCTTGACTTGTGTCAGTGTCTCATAAAATAATGCCTCTTCTGAACCTATAATTCTCACTCCGCTGATCGCTTGCATGGACTGAAAACGACGGTGTTCATCAGCAAGGACGTCAATCGCAGCCAAAGTATGTTTCGCTTGCAGGAACAAATCTTTATGATGTTGTTCGACCAGCCTACCTTCGAGTTGTTGCATTCTTAAGTTCATGGGCACTATCTCCTTCATAATAATTGATATGAGATTATTGCAAGCTACATCATAGATCTCATTGTACAATTATTTGCTCCAAAAAAACAACTGATGTACAAGCTGCTCCTTGCAAAGAGCTACCAATCGGCACCGGCATGGCTGCATGGTGACATTGCAGTTATATCTTCCTAACCAGTATGAATGTTGATCAGGATACTGTTGGGCACCTACTAATGGAGTGAAGATGACTCGGAAGATGGGAATAGAACAACCAAAAAGTGAGGTGAAATATATGAATATCCAGTTAAGAGACATTACTTCTGATAATTTCATGGAGTATGTCTTATTAAAATCAACTGCTGCACAAGAACGGCTTTTGTTTGAAGAACATGTCGCTTCAAATGCATTTTCGTTGGCTCAAGCTAAAGTAGAGCCCGAATGGCTATCAAAAGCTATTTATTATGAAGGAACAATGGTTGGCTTCACCATGTATGGATTTGATCAAAAACAGAAATTCTATTTTATTACTAGACTTATGATTGATTTTCACCATCAAGGTAAAGGATTTGGAAAATATGCAATGTTGAAATTTATAGAACACGTGGAAAAGTTTCCTTGCAAAGAGGTCTATACAAGTTTCGTCCCTTCAAATGAAAGGGCAAAAAAATTGTATACCAGTCTTGGTTTTGAACATACAGGTGGCGTCACAAATGAAGGTGAACCACTTTATTGTTTGAGATTCGAGAAACAATAAGCGTCAATACTCAAATAACAAACTTTACATCAATATATCGAGACAAAACCACTCCTGAAAAAGAAAAAAAGGAGTGTTTTTTTTGCATAGAACATTTCTTTTATTCAATCGTTGTTGCTGCTTCTTCGGCATAAGTTAAAATCTGAATACGCTCTCCTCGCCCTTCAACCTTCCTTACGATTTGACGTGCCGTTTCAAAATTGAAAGTAACACGTCCAGTCTTTTCAAATCCTTCTGGAATCTCAAACATTTGCTCTACCTTAGCAATAAAATAAATCGTGTAGGTATCCGTTTCGTCCCAATACCATGATGCAAAAGGTTTTCGATTTGTTTCTAACATAATTCCCGCTTCTTCCATCGCCTCTCGATTCAATGCTTCTTCGATGCTTTCATTACCTTCAATTCGCCCGCCAACCGTCGTTAATACTTGTTCGTCCTTATCCCATACCATAACTAATGAACCACCTTCTAAAAGTGGTACGCAATGCACGCCAGCGATTCGTTTATCAGTTGGAAGCTTATCAATTTTGCTCAACATTATTACCCATCCTCACTTATATTTTCTGATGTTGCTTTATTTTTGAGGTTTGGAACACTTCATAATAAATGTCGGAGGAATCAACGCTGCTTTTTCAAGTGAGTACCATCTCATTGGATTATCTGGTTCTGTCTGTTCGGGTATAACTACATCTTCAACCACTCTATCAATTTGAAATCCGGTCTGTATTAATTCATTGATATAAGTGCTGAGTTTAATTTGATTCATCATAGCCGGAATATTCCAAGCCTCGCTCTGATGAATCCCCTCTTCGTGATACGACTTTTTAACTATAAAAGAATCATTTTCGTATTTAATGCGGTTATGTAGAGGATGTTCCCAGCTAAAAATAAAGACCCCGCCTGGCTTCAAGTAATTGAACACGTTTTGTAATGTCTTTTGCAAATCAACTGTCCAGCCAATTGCATAGATCGAATAGACAACGTCAAAGTAATGATGCGGGAGGCCAGGATCATTTTCCATTGGTCCTTGAAATAGTTGTAAGATGGATTCATTCGCCTTCAGTAGATTTCGGGCAGCTTCGAGCTGTGTATCTGATAAGTCAATTCCCCAAAGCTCAGATACTCCGCGAGATGCCATATACTCAAGAGAATGGCCGCTACCGCATCCTATCTCCAGAACACGTAAATTTGAAACTTCACCAAATAAGTTTAAGTCATTTTCCAATGGTGCAAAGGGTCCAAAGGTTGGAAGCGCAGTTCTGCCAAAAAATCGGGGTGCCACTTCATCCCAGCTCTTCTTGTTGGATCGAATAAAATCCTCCTGTGTTATACTCGACATTCATTTTCAACCCTTTCCAAATTTAGATTGAAGAAAGTTGTAATTCAGTCATTGGTATAAAAATTATTAGACCTATTACTTATTCGAGGACAGTACGCCGACTCCCTTTTGTGGATCATTTTGCCAAGCGGAAAATAGGATCTCTTGACAATTCGAGATAATTCGATTTTTGATCATATTCTACTTCTTGAATTGTCACCATATTGCATAACCTTCTTTCACGGTAAGTCATGATAATTCATTGCAGCTCATAATAATCCATCGTCGAAGTCTCAACGAAACCGCAGGATTGATAGAGCCGGAGTGCATTGCCATTCTCAACGGCCACTTGCAACATAATGTCCCCAGCATTTGCTTCCTTCAACTTATCTATTGCTCTCAAGAGAATGGCTCTCCCGTATCCCTTGCCACGATACTCAGGAAGAACGCCTAGACCATAGATACCTCCAATGCCGGGGGACAACTGGAGATGGACTTTTCCGATAACCTGTTCATCTTCTTCTGCAAGATAAATGGTCAACCCCCTCTTTTCTTCTTCCTCGGGCTGAATCATCCCCTCCACTAGATCGCTTGTCTCCACTTCCGCCAACTTATCTCCAAAGTAAATCGCGTTTTGCTTGTGAATCTCCCAAGCGTCAGCATTCGTTGCCTTCCGTAATCTAATGCTCTCCAGATCATTGTGTATCTCAGGTCGATTTGCCTCAAGATACATCTCATGCTCCTAATGATGAAATCTTGCTCCAATTTCTTGGATGAACGCTTTACCCGCTTCTGACTTCCGATCACATAAAAGAAGTATATTTTTTGGTGACCTGCGCTTCCACTCTTCCATCACTAGCCTGCTTAATGTCCTAAAAACACCTTGGCGTCTGTAGTCTGGATGCACCATGCCCTACGCCTATCCTAACATGACATGCTCTCCGTTCCACTGGCCAACTAGGGGACGCGGATGCGGAGGCACTTCTTATTGATTTACCCCGTTGAGTTAACCGGCACGTTATCATAATCCCCAAATCGCATCTCGTCAAGAGAAAATGTGCAAATAAGCGATATAACGGGGGAGCCCCCTTATGTTTTCCAAATAGGAATGAATTTCCGAGTATGCAGGGCTATATCGCTTTTTCCAATTCATTCGGTGTCACGTAAAATATTGTTCAGATTGATAAGGAATAAAGAAAGGAGATCTGCATGAACAGCCTGGACAAAATCAGATTTTCAATCTTTTACGGCGAAGCACCTGCGGCTACTTGTTACGGCTATATGGAGCTGAATCGGGATGGCAATATGATCGCTCTCTACAATAGTTACGGCGAGGAAATCGACATGTTTGGCGGACATGAATTTGTCAAGGTGCGCTCGCTTGGCAAATTCGATAATGAAGACCGCGATAATTTTTATTCCTTGTTAGAAAGTGATGGTGTAGGGTAACCTGCACGACAGACTTCTGAAGATTTGGTGTCAAGACACTACGTGGAACGCAATGAATATTTTCTGGAGGTAGAAGATGAACAAACGGGTTCAAGAGGCAAGCGGGATGAAAAGAGGAGCGATGTTAGCCGCCCTGCTCATCGGTGCATTTATTGCGTTTCTTAACGAAAATCTACTCACCAATACATTTCCAGGATTAATGCGTGAGTTTAACGTTGCTGCTTCGACCATACAATGGTTATCGACCGGTTATATGTTAATGATCGGCATACTGGTACCGGTGACCGCATTGCTCCAGCAATGGTTCACGACTCGCCGGATGTTTATATCTGCGATGGCGTTATTTTTAGCAGGTACCTGCTTGTGTGCAGTATCCCCTGAATTCGAATTTTTGCTGATAGGCAGGGTTGTTCAGGCTTGCGGAACAGGATTATTGATTCCGTTGATGATGAATACGATTCTTACCCTCTATCCTCCAGAACGCAGGGGGGCTGCCATGGGTCTCATGGGATTTGTCATCATGGTCGCCCCTGTAATCGGGCCAGCTTTGTCGGGATTGGTTATCGATACCTTACACTGGCGATGGCTGTTCTACATGGTGATTCCTGTCACTGTGTTTTCAATTATTTATGCATTCATTTACTTAAAGAATGTTACAGAAATAACCAAGCCAAGGGTCGATCTTTTGTCTATTATTATGTCAACCGTCGGGTTTGGTTGTATTACTTACGGTTTCAGTCAGACTGGTGTCTCGACTGGTCCTGGGAGTTACAGTCTGATTGCCGTAGGCGGCCTCTTCTTGCTCTTGCTTATTTGGCGGCAGCTCAAGATTAAAGAGCCTTTGATTGATCTTTCTGTATTTCGGAATCCTGCTTTTTCTTTAGTAGCGGTATTGATAGTAGTGCTGATGATGGTTTTATTCGCTACCACGACATTGCTGCCGATCTATATGCAGGATGTAATGCAGTTGACAGCATTCGCGACAGGTTTACTTCTGATGCCAGGCTGCATTTTAAACGCAATGATGATGCCTGTGACGGGAAAATTATTCGATAAATTCGGCCCAAGATTCGTCATAATGCCCGGACTGGTCATGATCGCCCTATCGCTGTGGCTGTTTGCCGGTATCGATAGCGATACAACCCGAGGCTCCGTTCTGTTCAATCATATCCTCCTATTCTTAGGCATATCATTTGTCGTCATGCCGGCTCAGACAGCAGGAATGAATCAACTTCTGCCTCACCTGGTCCCCCATGGCACAGCCATTTACAATACGCTCCAACAGATTGCAGGTGGAATTGGCATCGCTTTATTCGTCGGCATCATGTCGTCCGGGGCCAATCGTCCTCTTCACCATTCACTTGATCCCGCTGCGTTTCAAGATAAAGCACAAAGTATCGTTGCCGGTTTACAAACGGTTTTTAGAATTGAATTTATTCTCGCATTACTTGTCTTGGTACTGGGTTGGTTTTTAAAAGGCCGTCTCAATAGCGATTTTTCTCAAAAGAAAGAACCAAAAAACTTGTTGCCTTAGGGTTCGAATGACTTATTCCACCGTCATTTGTGGTACGTTTCACCGCGCTGTTTTGTAAAATGCCCTCGCCTAGCGCACACATTCTTTGGTTTATTTTAAGCTTCTAGAGCAACTTTAAGAAACTGAAGTGAATGATGACGAAATGCACTTGTTTCTGATTCGTCTATATGATGAAAAGTAACATCATCAATATTTGGAATATTTGCTGTATCATAAACATAGCAAGAAGATAAGCCAAACGTATCCAGCAGAGCTATCAGTCTTAAATCCATTGATTTGGGGTCCTGTGAATGATCAGATACCGGGAAAACCAAAAATGGAACCTTATATAAAATGGCAAAAACAGCCCCATGAAAAGCACTAGTAATAAAATACTTAGCGTGTTTGATGTATCCTACAAATTCCTTCGGGCCAAACGTAGCTGCTCCAGCAGTTGCAAGAGATATAATCTCGTATCCGTACTTTTTTGAAAGTGCTTCAGCATATTTCTGAACCCCTGTATCTCGTAAATCATAAGTGAGTATATAGGCTTTTTCTGGCGGAATAGCAGATATATCATCCCATTCGGATTCATCAAGAAGCATTACAGGATCCAATACATGAGTAACCTCTCCATTTTTCATCGTTTTCACAAAAGGGATTGCACTTTTTTCACGAACAGAAACAAAGTCTAAAGAATTAACGTGTGGAGCAAGGATATTTTTTCGATCAGGCCCTATTTCTGCTCCTCCCATGCTTGGTGCGTATGCAATTTTCGTTTTTGATGCTGGAACAAAAGAAAGTGCCATACAGGGTAAAATGTCATCGGAAATAACCCATGGTAAACCCCATATTGGGTCGCTGCCGCAAACAAAAATATCGTAATCATCAACACATTCTGCAATATCAGATACTGTATATAAATGTTCGCTGTGGGGAATGCTTTCGGAAAAAATTCTAAAATGTTCCGCACTTTTAGCACTTTCACACGCTTGTAAGTAGTATTCACTTTGCCACTTGAATGTAATTTGCTCACAATGAAATCCTAACTTAGCTATAGTTTTTTGCAGTGCATAAGCTCCAAGCTGGCCACCGTAATTATAATTTTTGCAATAAACAGTAACAATTCCAACTCTTTTCATAATAATCTACATTCAGACTAGGCCGGCACAAACAGGAATGAAAGAAAAGTGCCGAAAAGTCTGCATAAACTTGAAATTTGATATTTGTTTGGGCAGAAGAAACGATCGGGGACTTCCCTCTCTTACACGGAGGGGAAGTCTCTAGTGCTCTAGCTGGGTTGATATCTAGGTTCCGAAGTGAATCGCTTTCATTTCTTTTATGGACTTTAGTACGGCGTCCTTTATTTTCATTACCTGAATTGCAGATGCAATATCGAGAAACTCACTTTTTGTGTTGTTTTCCAAACAATCCTTAATATGATGTATGACTTGCTCGTAATCATCCTTCATTAGGGGATTTAACACTTCTTTGCTTCCATCACTGTAATAAATCACAAACTCTTCTCGAGTGTTCATCCCATATTCAGCATCAAACTTGATAGAACCTTCCTCACAAACGACCTCAAATCCTATATAAAACGGAGAATTTTCAGGCAAATTTGTGCAGCTCTCAACAACCGCAAATTTATTATCATAGTTTAACGTGGTGATCACGATTGATTGGTCCCCATAGTCTATACCATTTGAAAGGACACTGTTGGGCATTCCCAAAATCTCCATTATAAAATCAAAATTATGAATGTGGAAATCGGAAACGTTTTTTTGCAATCCCAAGTTGCCCCAATTCGGAGCCGTTTTATTATAGGAACGGAATGATTTCACCTCGCCTAACTCAGCGTTTTTGATTTTGTTTATTGTATTATGATGCGAGGTCGAAAATTTAAAAAACAAATCCACAAATACATTTCTTTGATACTCTTCTGATATTTTTAGAATTTCTTCAGCCTCATCTATTCCATAAGTTAATGGTGTCTCACAAAAGACATGCTTATGATGCTTTAGTGCTTCGATTGACCATTTTGCATGAAGAGAAGTTGGCAAACATATATCAACCAAGTCAATTTCCTTATTTTCTATAATTTCATATATATCAGTTGTAGTAGCAATATTCAGTGTCTTATTTATTTCTCTTAATTTATTTTCATCCCTCCCATATATTAAAATCACCTCAAAACCCGTCATGCTTTTATATAACTCTGCATGCTTTCTTCCAAACCCCGTTCCTAGTATTCCAACTTTAATCATATAAAAACCTCCTTTTTTATTACAATGTTATTTCTCTCCGCTTCACAAGATGCTACCTCAACAATAGAACAAATGTTCTTATGTGTCAAAAAATAAATTATTGACTACGCATTCCATAATGATTATGATAAAACAATGAGCAGACCAAGAGAATTTGATTATGATACAGTGTTGCACGCCGCAATCGACATTTTTAGGGAATACGGTTATAACGCTTCATCGTATGACATTCTAACGAAAGGAACCAAATTGAACAAACAGAGCCTCTATGGCGCCTTCGGCGATAAAAAAGCTTTGTTCAACAAGTCGCTGTCATTGTACAATGCAGATTTTCTGGAAAGGTTTCAGGAATTATTGAATCATGGTACGACCGCATTGGAGACGCTCCGCTATTGGCAAGAGCATTTTCTTCCTTCCAATTACGAACACAGGTACGGTTGTTTGATTGTAAACTCAACGCTAGAGTTACAAAACACCGAAGCCAGCAGTGTCAAACTAGAGTTTGACCATATGTTCCAGCGGATGAAAGAGATGCTTGAGGTCGTTATTTCAAAAGGCCAGCAAGAAGGATCCGTTATTGTGAAGCTTTCTAGTGAACAAATCTCTACCCATCTGGTAAACACCATCATTGGGTTAAGAGTGATGGTACGTTCTGGTGCTCCCAAAGAGCAGCTGCAAAGTCAATTAGATACAGCTATTGAAATGCTTTTAATTTAATCCGCCTCTCAAGCAGAGGTTTTTTTGTCCCAATTTATTGACCAAGCATTCAATAATTAGGCAAGTAAAATGTAGTCTTTCTTATTTTATAGAAAAGGATGTTACGCACAATGCAGAATCGTTCACATAAAATTATACTGTTCATCACTTGTATTACGGTGTTCATGGCTAGTCTGGATGTTTTTATAGTCAATGTGGCTCTGAACAATATCGGTCAATCCATCGGCGAAAGCTCACTGTCCAATCTCAGCTGGGTGCTCAACGGTTATGCCATTTTCTATGCTTCACTGTTAGTTCCTGCCGGGAAACTAGCCGACCGCTACGGACAAAAGCGCGGATTCATCTGGGGGATAGCGCTGTTTACAGCTTCCAGTCTGGGAGCTGCACTAAGCGGCAATCTGTGGCTCCTCGTCATGTTCCGGTGCCTTCAGGCAGCCGGCGGTGCAATGCTAACACCGAGCGGCCTAGGTCTGCTGCTAACGAATATACCTGACGAACACAAAAAACGTGCAGTCCGGATATGGGCCAGCAGTGGCTCACTTGCAGCTGCAGCAGGTCCGGCGGTTGGAGGCTTTCTATTAGAGCTCTCATGGGAATGGATTTTTGTGGTCAACATACCCATTGGCATTCTTGCTATATTGGCTGCGCTCCGTTATATACCAAAGGATACGCCGAATCAGGCTTCGCGGTTTCCGGACCTTTGGGGCGGTATCTTGCTGATTATTGCTATTGGCTCACTGTCACTTGGACTAGACAAAGCGCCTGATTGGGGATGGGGCAATGTTTATACCTGGGCCAGCTTTATCGTATTTGCGGTGACTCTGCTATGGTTCATTCTACAATCCCGCAGGCATCCCTTCCCGATTATCGAGTTTTCCTTGTTTCGCAGCAGGCCGTTCACTAGGTCGAACGTGGCTGCCTTACTGATTAATGCAGCTTTTGCGCTAGAGCTGCTTTCTGTCATCATGTATCTTCAAAGCGTATGGAATTGGTCCACTTTGACTACTGGTCTCGCTCTTACGATAGGTCCTTGTTTAGTTTGGCCTTCAGCTATACTTGCTCAACGACTTTCCAAATATATTCAAATTAATAAGCTCGCGGCACTGGGCAACCTGTTGATCGGTGTAGGACCGCTGCTGTTTATCTTGTCTGTACAGATCACACCGAACTACTGGCTTCAAGTTTTGCCAGGTTGGCTGGTAATCGGCATTGGCTACGGATTTGCTTTGCCAATTATGATGTCTTCGGCTACCTCTGAGCTGCCCCGACAGCAGGCATCAACTGGCAGTGCAGTGGTGAACATGTCCCGGCAGATTGGTTCTGTCCTCGGAACGACCCTGCTGGTCATCGCCCTCAGTACTTCATCAGCGCCCTCCCTTGAGAATTTTCATATCGGATGGTGGATTGCCGTCGTCCTTTCTCTGCTTGGAGCAGTCGCAGCACTGGGCATTCTGCCTAAGGCAGTAGTATCAAGTATGAAACCAGTTCAAGAATAGAAAGCTAAAACCCATGAAATACCTTGTGAAATCGAGGTTTTTCGTGGGTTTTTAAACCAGCCAAAATTTTCACACTTAAGCGCCTCTACCTATATTTAGTATCCTTTTTATATTCCGCATACCATTCATAAATCGGCAACGCCTTGTCGAGTATTGAATCTGGGTCATGAGTTTTTTCTAGTTTAGGAAATTCTGGGAACTTATCTAAATATCCATTAACACACCAACGAACAGTCCAATTCAAATCTGTAGTCCAGGGAATCCAGAGGTCTATCTCATCTTGCGTCGCATCTTGTAATAATCCATATGCATACCAGCCACGCACCCCGCCTTCGTTTTCTTTCCTTAAATTATTCCAAAATATTTCACGTTCATCAGCATCTTTAGGTTTTTGCAAAGCCCAAATCGCTATTTTTCTTATTAGAGGTGAATCATCTTGTGCAAATCTCCATAACTCTTCCCGGCTGCATCGTTCAACCAATATTGAGAAGGCTAGTCCTCTCTCTATGGGATCACTAGAAATAATTGATAGGTATGGATTTTGAACAACTATTGGAAAAGGATGTTGAGGAGCGCCTCTTTTTTGGTAGCCATCGTTAAGTGCTTTAATTACATTCGCAACATTAACCCTTGGTGCTAGGTTAGCATAGCCATCAAAAGGAATTCCACAATCAACTAATGCATTTCGTAATGTGTCTATCTGGAGGTTCGGGTATTTAGAAAGCAAATAGGCGCATACCCCTGTTACAAGCGTAGATGCCCCAGAAGTCCCCCAAAAATATGATAATTCATTCGGTTCCTCCAGTACTTCACAATAAGGAATTGGCAAGTAAACTCTTGGCGCTAAAACATCTGGTCTACTATGTCCATCGCCATTCCTTCCCCAAGGCTCATCTGCATAAGGAGAATGAGTATCTACTTCTGCAGAGCCATGATCGTTATAACCGCCAACCGCTAAGTATTCTATAGGGGGCATTATGTTATCTAGCCTTGTATTACCATTAGCACAAATGACAAGAATTCCACTATTAATAGCTGAAGTTAGTGCCTGAACTGTAGAGTTCTCGTCTGTATTTTTCAACAAAACTGAATTATCCAATGCATGCCAACCCATACTTAGAATTATTTTGATGTTCCATTCTTGACTTCGTTCCAGAATATAATCTATGCCACGTTTTAAGCGTTCTCCTTCACCCTCTCTAAAAGCCAGATGATTGAGAACTATGAAATTTGATGCAGGTGATAAACCTGTATATTTCACTCCTTCAAATTCAAAAGGCTCATGGGATAACGCAAGTACTGCCATTAGTCCATGCTCACCTTTGTCACCATCCGACTCATTAGGCTCTTCAAAGGCAATTTCTCGACACTCTACTGATAAATCATTATGTACGGAGATATATTTAATGCGTGAACCCAAATGACGAATTGTATGATGAGGTCTTATCGTATCAATGATTACAATACCAATATCTTTACCGGCATCCTCTTCAGGAGGGTTAGAAAAGCCAAGTCGTGACCATGTCGGCTCATATAATTTCTGTTGCAATAATCCTCATCCTCTCCAAAGTATCCTTGTAATTACTTGTAACGGTAAGGGCCATCCTCTGCAGGATGGCCCATTACTGTGTACAAGATCTCTTATTGAATTCTAAAAGCCTTTTACTTTATCCCAAAAAGATTTGAATGTTTTAACGTTTTCGAATCTCGATTCACGTTCTTCACTAACGGCTCGTAAAGCTACTTCGTAGAGCAGTTCCCTTGCCTCCCATTTGGAGTATGCGTGATCCATTTCTCCGCCCAGCAGACCAAATGCAATTGCACCCATTGTGAAAACGTTGGTTTTTGCGTCAATCAGGGCACCTAATTCGAATTCCTCAGGCGCCTTGAACCGATTTGAACCCCAGAAATTTTCTCCTATATCATTTACTGCAGGTGCTTTTCGGTAAAAATCGATGTCACATATTTTCGTCACATGGTTTGAAAAATCATAAAGAATACTTCCGTCATAGAAATCTACGGCAACATACCCTTTTGATTCAACGTAAGCATGAAAAGAAAAAATAGCATCCAGAGATTTCAATCGTTTTTTAATGGGCATCTGTTTGTACTTGTAGAACGGTGAGTCAGGGTGGGTGTGTTTGGGTACTTCAGCAAAGGACCAATGCGAATGCAGACATTCACCTTCGAACCATTCGAAAATTGCCGCATATCCGCTATCGGTACGGAAGTGATCCACTATCTGAATAAGATGCGGATGATTTAAAGCCAAGTACAACGGAATTGCATCAGTCAGCCGTGACACCGCATCCTGAGGATTTCCTGAAAACTCCAACGGCCTTGCTCCAGCATATTTAACAAATTGTTTCTTCCCATTCTTCTCCATTCCGAAACAGATATTTCCTGAATCTTGTTGATCAAATACACAGAACACTTTGCCAAGAGACCGCAGCCAATCAAAATCGTGGTGTTCTTGAAGCTGAAAAGTAACTTCGTCAAAAGAAAAAACAATTGTAGAACCGCCTGTTTTCGTAAATAAATGATCCATTCAATTCCCTCTCGGATTCTGGGGAATTACGCAGTTTACTGGGCTAAATATACGCTTTCCCCTTATTAAAATGCGCCCTGCTTTTTATAATGTTTCTTTTCATAAGACAACGCCTCCTTTCAATATTTCCCCAATTCAATTCCTATTGCTGAACCGTTTGATCGCTTCCTCGGTCACCGGCTGGAAGAGGTTAATGAGGTTGCCATCGGGATCACGGAAAAGCACAGAACGGTTTCCCCACGGCATCGTGGTCGGTTCCTGTACCCAATCATCGACAAAAGGGTTCAATCGAGCGTATTCGGCTTCGACATCGTCGACTCGGAACTCGAGAATGACAGAGTGATTGCTGGCAGCCACTACGGAACCAGCGCCGAATAGCTGCGCCGTCTGGGAGTGACCAATGGCCAGGGTGCATGATGGTACAACAAGTTCAGCAAAAACGGGCGCTGGACGCTCGGCTTGAACATTCATAACTTTCTCATAAAACTCGACGAGACGATCCACATCGTCGGTAATGATGCGTACAGAAGCGAAATTCATATGATATCATCCTTCCTATAACTTTTACATATCCGATTATAAAAGAACGCTACTGACAACGTTATGTCAGTAGTGTTTTAACATTTGTTAAGCTTTCTCACGAATCCAGTTCCGGAATGAATCAGTTCCAGTAAGGGTCTCAGGATACCGGTAATGCCTATGTCGCAATTTTAGAGTTGATTGTTATCGGCACCTTATATTAAAATACTTCCGCTGTCATTAAAAAAAGGAGTTGATGTTGTGAACGAAAAAGAAAAATCGCATGCTGGTATGTTATACCAACCTGGCGATCCTGAGCTTGTTGCAGACCGTGCCGTTACCGTGAAAAAGCTATACGAATATAACAATATACACCCGCTAGATCACGAAGCACGACAGGTCGCCATTCGCGGGCTGCTGGGAAAGACCGGAGATAATTGCGTTGTGGAACAGCCGCTTTTCTGTACTTATGGATATAACACTACGGTTGGAGACAATTTTTTTCTCAATGTTGACTGCAAGCTCATGGACAGCGGGAAAATTACAATTGGCAACAACGTATTTATTGCGCCTAATGTCTGCCTTATAACAGAAGAACATGCTATGGATGTAGAGCAACGGTTAGCTGGATTGGAATATACACATCCGGTCACTATTGGTGATAATGTCTGGATCTGTGCAGGTGCTATAGTGCTTCCAGGTGTGACGATTGGAGCGAACAGTGTGATTGGTGCCGGCAGTGTCGTTACGAAAGACATCCCGCCAGATAGTTTGGCTGTTGGCAATCCGTGCAAGGTCATCCGCTCTTTGAAAAAAAACCTTTAGACCAAATGTATTTAAAAGGGAATGAACGATGTTTTCCTTGGAAAAAGTATCCCAATCAAATTTTCGATGTCAGCATTGCGGAATCTAACTTCCGGGTAATCGAGCAGCAGATGGTTCATTCCCTTCCAGCCAAATATAAGTTGGGTCAACGATTCCTGAGGAATGTCAAAGTCCCCGCCATCCAGATTGCATTTTTTAACATCAATCATCTTGCCATTTTCAAAGGAAAACGCGATACCACACATCTTCTTCCAAAGGTTTATTGAGAAACTGCCAGTATAGTTTTCCATAACAGAATTGCTTATTCTTCGTTCTAATACTGTAGATATTGTATTGAAAAATCCAACAAGGTCGTTGATCTGAATGTAACCCGGGAACCCTCTCATCGTTTGCAACGACGCCTCTGGCAATACATTGTAAAATGGATGGTCTTTTCCTAATATAAAGGATATTCCTTGGAACTCCTCATTACTCTTGGAAGCCAATCTTTCACCGAGTTGGATACAATAGTTTAGAACTGCACTTTTTATATCGAACCAAGATACTCCATCAATTAATTCCATTAAATAGACAGACACATTGGATTGGTCCAGACCATGAACACCTAACGCTATAAAACCAATCCTTTCGCCATGTTCGTTTTCTATCATTTTCACACCGTCTGGAAAGTTAGTGGATGACGCGAACTGATCGTTATGCATATAACGTGATAACAGGTGTCTATCCAATGAGCATCTGTACAAATCTCCACAGAACTTAAGATCAAGATCGCTTTCGAAGGCATCACATATTTTGTACTTACTTGCATTTGCATCGATAACAGTCTCTTTTAAGAAACCAGAATAGATTTTACCTTCTCCATTTGGTCGAGCAACGGCATATTCACCAAACTGAGTGTAGTACCATGGCCGACCAATTACGCAGTTAACCGTAATCTTATTTTCTTCAAAAAACTTGTGAGTAACATTAAATAGATATCGAGCGAACCCTTGATTACGATAGGATAAATCTGTACTAACGAGGTCGATTCTCGCTGTTCTGAAATGTTGACCGCTGTAACAGGATATGCTCGGAATAATTGCCAATGAGGATGCGATTTTGTTGTTTTTAGTATCTTCCAAGATAAGAAACCGGTCTGGTTCCGGGGAGCAATACTTATTCACCATCATTGAACGGACCCATTGATCGCAGTCCCCATCTTCTTGATTT
Organism: Paenibacillus gorillae; assembly: GCF_000513275.1. Classification (GTDB taxonomy): domain Bacteria; phylum Bacillota; class Bacilli; order Paenibacillales; family Paenibacillaceae; genus Pristimantibacillus; species Pristimantibacillus gorillae. The sequence continues at coordinate 18,229 of NZ_CBVJ010000039.1, forward strand.
CGTACGTGAAATGCCGCAAGTTCGTCGATATCGCAGTAATTGGCAAACCGTACCGCAAAATTATTGTCAAGGTTCTCTATATAATCGATCTTCATAAGAAGA
>NZ_CBVJ010000040.1 GCF_000513275.1 Paenibacillus gorillae
TTTGCCCCTACTGATATAAATCTGTAAAGTATCTAAAACAAAGTACAGTTTGACCACAAATTATACTGTGTATTTTTCACTAACGGTCAATTTAACTCTGCTATTATTCGATGCAATATATTTCTACTAACTTCATCCTTGAGTCGAGGTTTCCTGCCAATTTTTTTGTAAACCTCCTTTTCCTCCAAAAGTTGTCTCGGATGTAAGACTTGAGCCGATGATCCATTTAACATAAAGCTTTGTTGTAACAACGAATCGTCTCGCCATACCCACTCTGGCAAGTCATTCATAATAATGCTTCCATCATTGGTATTGGTAATGTAACCAAACGTAATGTCTACGTCATCTTTACGAAAATCAGACTGTCTCCCATGAAACTGCTCTTTTACAGGAGTCTGTTCATAACCGGCTTCTGCAAGAGCGCATTCTAGCTCCTCCCTGTTTTGTATCCATGTTATCAAGTCAATATCGTCATGTGGACGGGTGACATTCCCGAGTAAAAAATCAATTGCCCATCCGCCACGCAACCAAAACCTGCAATCAACAGTTGCGCAAAGTGTACTAATTTCACTTAGTAGCTTTAATTGTGACTCTATCTGTTTTCCGAATACTGGATCTGTCATGTCAATCCCCTTTTACAATTGAATCCCTACCTATACATACTAATAGTACCATATTATAGGATAACCCTACTGCATCGTTACGAGGTAAAATCCCAACTGTAATGTCAGAACTATACCTTTTGAAAGAGAAAGTAAAACCGCTTATCCCACTACGTCACAATGTTATTTTTAAGCAAACTCAATCAATTTCCTATCTATCTCTGCAATCTCTCCAATGTCTAATATACCGTCCCACAAAATAATCGCCTTCGCTTCCTCATTCTCAACAAAATCATCCAGCTGATTTAACCGGCCTGCAAATAAGGCACCATACTCTGTCCTCTCCGGGCCATGAAAGCTAGGCTGCAGCCTAAATTTCATTAACCCTTTAAAGCTGACTTCCGTAATCATTTGATTGGTTTCTTCATACAATTCTCTAATTACACATTGCCTGGCTGTCTCCCCTGCTTCAATAATACCTCCAGGCAATTCCCAGCTATTCCTCCACTTATTGAGCAAGAGCAGGTGCTTATCCTGATATTCCACTACAATTAAAGCATGTGTTAACGGGGCCTCACCATCCAGTACAGCAACCTCAAGCTGATCCTCTTCGACTTGTACAAATTCCAAAAAAACATTTCCTTTCGTATCGGTCATGATTGCCATTCGACTAATCCTCCATTCTCTTTTTGTGCCTAAATAAAAAACGCGCAAGACCCATTGGTCCTGCGCGTTCTATATCGCAGGATGGGAAACGCGAATAGCGTTAACCCATCCCTAGTCTTGTAGGAACGTGTTAACGCCTTTCATGATGATGAGGTTGTTTCCATATCACATCATTCATTTTGCTGCCTCATTTCAACATACATACTTTATGGAAATAATAACCATAGCCTGCTATTATGTCAATATATAAAAAAAATCCCGGTTACCGAAAAAGCGCAGCAAGCACATTTTTCAGTAACCAGGATTCCTCCGGCTAAGCCGATAGATCAATATCATCTTTCGCATGGAGCCGGTCATGCTCTTTCTTCTCAATCCAACCGCCTACCCGAATAAAGAAGAAGGCCGTAACGATTGTGAAAATAACGATGCCGTAGAAACCCGCTCCGATACCGATGCCAACCCCGCCCGCGAATAAAATCATCGCCGCTGAAGTCAGGCCTTTTACTTCGAACCCGGTCTTCATAATGAGACCGGCTCCAAGAAAGCCGAGACCGGAAACAATTTGAGCCGTCAAACGCATGGGGTCCATCATCGTCCGGTCATGCATATGTCCGTATACCGCCACGCTCTCAATCGAAATGATTGTAATAAGCGCAGAAGCGACCGTTACGAACGTATACGTTTTTACACCAGCAGGTTTATGCTTATGAGTCCGGTCAAACCCGATCAGCAGTCCAAGTATGGCGCTGATTAGAATACGAAAATAAATTTCAAACTGAGTAAAGAAATTACAGATAAATTCAATAAATGCTGTCATGCCCTTTCGCCTCTTTTACGTTGAAACACTCTCATTCCGGCTATATACCGGTGAACAAGAGCTTCTTTCAATAATAGTACTGCTAACGATACAGTTGTCCGGGTATTCGCCCTCCAGCACTCCTAGCTTATGCATGAGCTGCTTGACCGATTGCGCCCCCAGTTCCGAAGGCTGCAAGTCCATACCAGTCAGAGATGGCGTTACTTGATGCATCATCGACAAATCGCCGCAAATAACGAATAGCGAAATATCATCGGGGACGCTGTAGCCCAGCTCATTAATGGCATTCATTACGCTGAAGGCCGTACGGTCATCATCAGCGATGATGGCCGTTACCCGTTCCTTGCGCTCACCCAGAATCCGGATCGTTTCATCGTAGCCATACGTCATATACTGGTCGGAATGAATGCCGGGCTTATAATGTACCATATGCGGCTGCAGTTCAATTTCATGCTTCTGAAGTGCCCGGACGAACCCTTCCGTTCTTTCGATGGAAACGGTGCTGTGCCTCCCGGCGTTAAGAAACATCATATTGCGATGCCCAAACCCGATCAAATAGTCGCATATATCCCGCATAATCTGGTCATTATCATTGTTGACCGTTGTCGCGTCGTACAAGCCTTCATTAATAATCTTGCCAACTGTAACGAATGGCACTTGATTCTGATGCAGCAGATCGATACGTTCATCCTCTTCCGTAGGACCGAGCACAATAGCGCCATCGATTGGATAGCTGGCTAGCGACGGAGTCTTGACCTCCTCAACAGGAATCATGTCCAGCAGGACGCGATAGCCGTAAATAGAAGCCTCCAGCACAACGCCGTTAATAAATTGATTATGGAATACGCTGAAAAAGAAATTGCCATGCGGGATCGTCAGCCCGATCGCCATTGTTTTCTTAGTAACCAAGCTTCTTGCAATATGGTTTGGAACATAATTCAATTCCCGGGAAACTTGCAGCACTTTTTCCCTTACGATTTTGCTGGTTGGTCTTTTCTGGCTGAATACATTCGAAACCGTACCTTTTGAGACGCCCGCCAGACGAGCGACATCATCGATTTTTGCCATCTCTGTATTAACATCCTCTCACGGCATGCTAAACCTGGTCCCCTAATTTGCGAGTTCGCTATGAACGCCCTTCAGCTTTAATTCCTCCGCGTAATGACAGGCTGTGAAATGATTATAGCCTACTTCGCGCAACTCGGGAACTTCTTTCACACATTTTTCAGTGCGATATGCGCATCTTGGATGAAAATGGCAGCCGCTAGGCGGATTTGCCGGGTTCGGCACCTCTCCCTCTAGTATAATCCGGCTTTTTTTGTAATCGGGATCGGGCTGCGGTACGGCGGACATCAAAGCTTCGGTATACGGGTGCTTTGGCTCGCCGAATAACGATTCACTTGTGGCCAGTTCCACGATGCGACCCAAATGCATGACCGCTACCCGGTCCGAGATGTTCTGTACGATTGACAAATCATGCGAGATGAAAATATATGTGATCTTGTATTGGTCCTGCAAATCCTTCAGCAAATTTATAATTTGCGCTTGAATCGATACGTCAAGCGCCGATACGGCCTCATCGCATACAATCAGCCGCGGCTGTGTAATAAGCGCTCTTGCAATAGCGATCCGCTGACGTTGTCCGCCGGAGAATGCATGCGGGTAACGCCGTAAATAGCTTACGTTCAACCCCGTCTTCGCTGCAATTTCCGTAACCTTCTCCTCAACCTCCGCTTTGCTAAGCTTAAAGTTGGCGATTAGCGGCTCAGAGATGATATCGAATACGCTCATCCGAGGGCTAAGGGAGGAATATGGATCTTGGAAAATCATTTGAATTTCTCTGCGGTACGTTTTGGAGCCTTTTCCCTTCAGCTTCAGGAAATCGATTTGCTGCCCGTCCTCGGTATGATAGAGAACCTGTCCGGAAGAAGGACTCATCCCCCTTACGATACAACGGCCCAGCGTCGTCTTCCCGCAGCCGGACTCGCCGACGATACTGAGCGTCTCTCCTTCGATAAGCTCGAAGGAGATATCATTCAGCACTCGTACTGGAGCTGGTTTTTTAAAGATCGTAGTTTTGGATTTCCCTTGGAAATCCTTGTTCATATTCACGATATCTAGTATAGGCTTTGGTTTGGTCATTGCGATTCTCCTTCACGCTGGTCCGAGTACAGGAAGCATCGGACGGAATGCTGATCGGAAATCCGGGTCTTCGGCACGGCACTCATATTGCAAACGCCTTCAATTCGATCCTTGCAGCGGTCATAGAACCCGCACATTGGCGGCATATCGATTGGAATCGGAACCGATCCTTCGATAGAGTCCAGTCGTTTCGTCTTGCCGCCGCCCAGTCGCGGCATCGATTTCATCAGCCCTTTAGTATAAGGATGCTTCGGATTCGCGAAGATTTCTTTTACAGGTGCCTGCTCGACGATCTTACCCAAGTACATGACGGCAACCTCGTCGCACATTTGTGCAATGATACCCAAGTCATGCGTAACGAGCAGAATCGCCATTCCGAACTCGGACTGCAGTTTTTTCATCAATTCCAGCACTTGTGCCTGAATGGTTACATCAAGCGCTGTCGTCGGCTCATCGGCAATGAGGATTTCCGGATTACAGGACAGAGCCATCGAGATCATCGCCCGCTGCCGCATCCCGCCGGAAAATTCATGCGGATACTGGTCGAAGCGTTTCTCCTGATCGGAGATGCCCACCTTGGCAAGCATTTCAAGCGCGATTTTTTTCGCTTCTTTTTTGTTTTTCGTACGATGAATGCGAATCGCTTCCATCATTTGATTGCCGATCGTATACATCGGCGAGAAAGCGGTCATCGGCTCCTGGAAGATCATTGCGATTTTCCGGCCGCGAATGGAACGGATTTGCTTGCCCGCCGGTTTGAGCGACAATAGGTTGAGCTGATTAAGCCAGGCTTCCGAGTCCGAGTTATATACGATTTCTCCAGTTGTTTCGCATTCTTTCGGATTAATGCTAATAATCGAACGGCTTGTAAGACTTTTACCACAGCCGGATTCTCCAACCAAGCCTAACGTTTTGCCTTTATGAATCTCGAAATCGACCCCGTCTACCGCGTTCATGGTCCCATTGTCCATTTTGATCTTGATGCTCAAGTTCTGAACGGACAATAAAGGTTGCTCTTTCTGAGCAGCTTGAGTCGTCATGCTATCCCCTCGCTTGCCATTTATTTATACGAATTTATTTCTTGTAAGGATCGGCAGCATCACGCAAGCCGTCGCCAAGGAAGTTATAAGTTAATACCGTCAAAACGACGATGCCGAGCGGGAACAGCTTCCAAGGATACAAAGCGACGTTCTCAATCTTCTGAGCCTCTTGCAGCAGTACGCCCCAGCTTGTTGCAGGCGAACGAATACCAAGTCCGAGGAAGCTCATTGCCGTCTCAGCAAGAATCATGCCAGGAATGGCAAGCGTCGTTGCCACAACCAAATAGCTGATAAAGCCAGGCAGCAAGTGCTTAACAATGATCTTAGTATCGCTGACGCCGGCAATTTTCGCTGCTACGACATAATCTTCATTTTTAAGTGAAATGAACTTGCCCCGCACAACCCTCGCGAGGTCGGTCCAGCCGATAAAGGCGAAGATAATTACGATATACAAATACATCGTGACGACGGGTATTCGCGGCGGTATGGCAGCAGACAGCGCCATCCAAAGCGGAAGCGTCGGGAAAGAGCGAATAATTTCAATAATGCGTTGAATAAATGAATCGAGCCAGCCTCCGAAATAACCGGAGATGCCCCCGATAATCAAGCCGAGAACGAAGCTGATGCCTACGCCAACGAGCGGAATACTAAGAGAGATTTGACTTCCCAGTACAATCCGGGAAAACAGGTCTCTTCCCATGCCGTCCGTTCCTAACAGGAACACACGTCCCGGTTCATTCACACCGATTAAATGAATCGAAGTTTTGAACGTGCCTAGGAACTTGTACTCTTCGCCCTTGACGAAGAACTTCAGGTTATGCCGTTTTTCCGTATCGGGAACGAATACTTTCCGCATCGTCTCCGGATCACGTTCCGACTTCAGCTCATAGACGAACGGCCGAATATGAAACTTACCGTCCGCATCCACGAATCTCAAGCCCATTGGCGGTACATTGACGTATTTGCTGTCATAGCTTTGCAGCCCGTAGGGTGCAATGAACTGTGCGAGCAACGCGATGATATACAGGGCAGACAATATGAATAAGCTGATACGCGCTAGCTTATGTTTTTTGAATCGAAGATACATCAGCTGCCATTGCGAGCTGTAATTTGCATCTTTTTCTGCTTTAGGACGAGTGGTTTCCGACGTGTTTCTCTTGAATGCAGGTAATGTTCTCATCGTATTAATTTCCCCTGAATTCTGTACGAATTTTTGGATCCAGCCATGCTAGTAAAATATCTGAAATCAGCGTTCCGAGGACAGTTAACAGCGCCATGAACAAGAGCCATGAACCTGCAAGGTACATATCCTGTCCGAGCAAGGCATTGTACATAACCGGCCCTTGAATCGGCAAGTTCAATACGATAGCGGTAATGGTCGACCCTGTGAAAACAGAGGACAACGACCAGCCGAACGTACTCACAATTGGATTCAAAGCGGCGCGCGTCGGGTATTTGAGCAAAATCTTGGTTTCAGATACGCCTTTCGCTCTCGCTGTCACGACGTTGGGCTTGTTCAATTCATCGAGCATTTGCCCCCTCATGACCCGGATCAGGTCGGCAGTGCTCGCCAGACCAATAACGATGACCGGAATGACCAAATGCTTCGCCAAATCAATAACTTTGTCCATTGACCATGGCGCATTAACGTACTCGTTGGAGAACAAGCCGAGTAATGGATCGCCAAACCAGGTATAGGATAAGAACATTAAGATGATGGCAAGCAGAAAGTTAGGCGTGGCCATTCCAATAAAGCTTAATCCGGAGAAGAAATAATCGCCTGGTGAATATTGCTTTACAGCCGTATAGATTCCGACCGGAATCGCTACGAGATATTGGAAGACCATCGTAACTAATGACACAACTAAGGTTAATCCCATGTATTGCTTCACGACTGCCAGGACCGGCTTATTGTAGTTGAACGAGAAGCCGAAGTCTCCATGCAGTACGACTTTTTTTCATCCATACGAAGTACTGTTCATACACTGGACGGTCCAAACCTAAATTCGATCTCATTTCATCCATTTCTGCCTGCGTCATGACGTCCCCTGCTGCCGACATTTTTGCGGAATAGCTGGATACGTAATCGCCTGGCGGAAGCTGAATGATGTAGAAGACAATAAAGGAAATAAATATAACAACGGGTATGACCAACAGAATTCGTCTTATTATATATTGAAGCATCTCATATCCGTTCCTCTCCGCTACTAGCTCAATCTTATTGCGGCAATGGCAGGGAAGCTGCTTCCCCGCCATTGCCGCCGTCATTTAAAGCATCTGCTTATTTAATGAAGAATTGCGATGGATGACCATGACCCAAAGAACGATATTCATCTGCCCAAATCATTTTTCCAGGAATGTTATGAAGATTGTTCGATGCAGCAATCAGTACAGGCGTAGGACCTGCGTAGCCGATAACCCATTGGTTTTTCATATGAAGCTTAACGATCTCGTCTGCGTATTGATCGATTTCCTCTTGCGTTTTGCTCGCTTTGATTTTATCCCAATACTCGAGAATTTTGGCAACGTCGCCTTCCGGCTTCACGCCTTCTTTACCGCCCGATTGCGAGTACAGACCGTAGTGTCCGAACCAAGGCGTAATAACGCGAAGCGGTACGAGTGTATCCGGACGGAACGCTACGTTCGCTACCGAGATATTTTCAGTCGTGATTGGAATTTGGTTCGCATATTTCATATCGAAGTGCGTACCGCCGTCCACTACCTTCAAGTTCGTTTTCAAGCCCATATCTTCAAAATACTTTTTCAACAGTTCCAGGAATGGTGCAGAATCCGTGCTGGACTCAATGACAGTGAGCGTCAGCTCTGAGCCGTCCGCATTCATACGGAAATTGTCTTTGTCTCGCTTCGTCAATCCAAGCTCGTCGAGAATTTGATTGGCGCGCTCCGGATTAAATTCTGTCCATTGATCTTTCCAGCCCTCTTGATAACCCATTACACCTTCCGGTACGGAAGCTTGAACCGTCTCGCCCAATCCGTTCGTTACGATCTCGGAAATTTCTACGCGATTTACGCCGATGGACAATGCTTCTCTGAAGCGGATATCCTGGAACAGCTTGCGCAGGTTCGGATCTGGCGTCGTTTGGTTCAATTGGATGCCTGCGCTGCTCCAAGCCGGCTGCGTCCAAGGAATGATGCGGTAGTTGCCTTTTTTCTCGTTTTCCTTCAGAACCGTAAAGTCTCTAGCGTCGAAAGTAACCAAGTTGTAGTCGCCAGCCAATGTGCCCAGCACTTTTTGACTTGGATCTTGAATCTTCGTCGCTACGATGCGATCGATGTATGGAAGCTGGTGACCTTCAGCATCTGTCTTCCAGAAGTAAGGGTTGCGTTCCATAACGAATTGGTCGCTGTTCGGATCCGTTGTCGGCATCCACGCTCTCAGCGTCGGGATTTCTTTGTGCAGCCAATCATAGTAGCCGGTTTCTACCAAGAATACCTTTGGATCCTCGTAGCCCCATGATTTCGTAATTTCCAGCGTTTTCGCATCGCCTACGAATTCAGGAAGAATTGTCTCGTGGAAATGCTTCGGTGCGAAGAACCATTTATTGTCGATGGCTACACGCTCCAAGAACTGTACGCTTGGATATTTGTGCGTAACGGTGAAGGTGTAGTTATCAACCTTTTTCACTTCGGCTAATGCTTTTTCGCCCGTTACCGGATCTACCGAGTAGTAAGCGTCATAGATTTTTTTGCCGAACGTTTCTTTCTTCAGCATGTGCTCCCAGTAGAAGATAACGTCGTCAGTCGTGAACGGCACGCCGTCCGACCACTTCATGCCTTCACGAAGGTGAATCGTAAAGACCGTCGAATCTTCGTTAACCTCATAGCCTTTGGCTACGTTCGGTTCAACTTTGTTGCCTTCTTTGTTGAAACGGAAAAGTGCTTCCTCCGTTGGCTGGCCTACGCCCCATTTGTCGGAAGGACCGTTCCAAGGCATTTTCCAGTCACCGCCGTATTGGCCGATTTCTTCAACAACATCTTCGACTTTGATATCTGCCGCTACCGGCATCCGATCTTCCAGCTTCGGCAGCTTGCCGTCTTTCACAAGTGCGGCGAGTGCTGGAGCTTCCTTGGCTCCTGGTTGGTTGTTGTCGACAGGTACGACCGTTTCTGCCGGTTTGTCCGTTGCTTTCGGCGTGGAGTTGCCGTTCGTACATCCTGCGGCAATCACTGCGATCACAACGAGCAGCATCAACATCATTTTGCTACGTTTCAAATTAACCCCTCCAAAGTTGAATTGACATCTTGGAACCTGTAAAACCTCTGTCTCTGTGGTTAAACCGGTTTAAAAGCGGATGTTGCTAAATCCTTGATTATGTAGGTTGACAATCTCATGATGATTAAACCGGTTTAATCCTCTTGTAAAAATGTAAGCGCTTAATGAAAACGCTTTATTTGTATAATACATTGGATATATCAGGTAATCAATACCTAATGTTAAGATTTTGTAAATATTTATTTTTCTATTGACATTTTGGATATTGGTATATTTCACACTAAAGCTACATAGTGTTGGACTTCAAATGCAGCCGGAAACGGAACTTTGCATCCTCCCCGTACCACATCGGAAAGTTGGTTCCCCAGATATTATTGTGCAGATTGAAATGCCAGCCGCCCTCCATGGATGCGAAGGATTGATCGAACTGCAGCAGTCTCCTGCTGGCGGGGGCGGCTAATGCAGCGTCCAGCGTCTCAAGCTTAGCCCAGCCGTCAGTACCTTCATAGAACACGCCCTGTCCCAAGGCGTGAAGATTTCGATTACCGCCTTTTGCCACATGAAGCGGCGAGATCCCGTAACCAAGCTTATCCATATGCCAGTTGTTCGGATTGTCCACGTTCAAACCGCAGCTGAACCAGCTCGCTTCCGGTAAACGATTGGCATCCTTATCAAACCATTGCAGACAGATGTCAATAATCCCGCTCCGATGCCGGAACGTATACTCGATCTCCAGCTCACGTGGTGCTCCATAGCTCTCATAAGCATGGGCTGGCATTCTCATTCTGATCATGTAGCGGTCCTCCATGTCTCCGCGCGTTCTGTGCATGGAAGAGACGATCGGTTTGACCGATTGATAGCTTGGCAAAGGACGAACAAATTCAAATCCCGGCTTGCTGAAATCGGCATCCGCCCATGGATGTGTCACCGGCAGGTTTTGCATATAGGTGCGGAAATATCGCGCATAGTCCTCCGTACCGAACGTCTCATAGCTATACTCGCCAAATGGATGGTCGGCATCCACCCATACTTTGCCCTGCTCATCGCTTAAGTGGACGATAGCCCCTTGCTCGGAGAAGGCCAATTGATAGCCTCTGCACGTCTGATAGATTTCACCTGCGCTTATAGATTCTTCATCAGCCGCTTGAGGTAATGGCGACGGCTTCAACTGCGCTAATGCCTGAATCGCTTCCCTCTGCTTGTTATCCTTCAGACAGGACACGGCTTGCTCCAAGTAAGCCCGCTGCTCCGCCCAAGAGCTCTCGATTCTCGAATAGGTGCGCCGGCTTTGCTCAGCCGTGAACAATCCGCTGGAATGAAGATCGAACTCATTCATCGCGAAAGCTCCAATATATCCGAATTTGGCCGGCATATCATGGAGATCAATCTCGTCGGAAGCACGCGCTTGATTGAAATCGGCTTTGGCATAATTCCGGAAATCAGGCAGCCATTTCTTTACGTCTAATCCCCATGTATGTTCGGTGACGAGCAGCAGCGCATCGCTCATCCCTTTGTATTCGGAGCTCTCTGCCGTCATTCTCCCGCTTTCAATCCATCCCTTGCGCAAGCGCAGAAGCTCCCGCAGACCGGCAACCTTATAGGGGTCCGTGCCGGCTCCATGAATCCAGGTATCGCCGATTTCTTCCCGTAATACAGGCAGCTTCTCACGCACTTGAGTAAGACGCCTTGCGAATGCATCAAGCGTAGAGGCAACAATGTTCGCGTCGGGATATTTGCTCTGAATGTCGCGGAATTGCTCCTGAATCTCCTCGGCGCTTGGCGGACCGCAATTGTCACCGGTATGGGCAAACAAAAGAATATCGTCCATTCCTTCCACCTCTACTGCCTCTCCATAGCTGCCTGCATAATTCACGATGATCTCACTGCCGTCCTCCGCTTGCCAGCGGAACAGCCTTGGAACGTCAGGACGTTTGGATGCGGGATTGACGCCAAGATGCATATATTGAATGCCTGCTGCGCTCATATAAGGAACCATAGACAGCGTATGACCTGGCACGTCGGTCATTTTGGCGGCGATGGTCGTCTTGCCGAACTGCTGGTCGAGCTCCTTGCTGATCGACAAGCCATACAGGAGCAGCTGGGGGTCCAGCAGCTCCGTATGCATCGTAAAGGGCAAACCGTGCCAAGCAATATGCCCGCTTCTTATCGCCTTTTCCATCGCTTGTTTCTCGTCTGGCGAGGCATGATCCAAATAATGGCGAATCAGCCACGAGCCTGTCGTCCACACGAAGCGCGCAGCTCCGCCCTCCGCTTCCAGCTGCTCGGCGAGCGCAATAGCTTTCGGAATATATTCCTCTTTATATTGCTTCAGCACATGGGCAGCCAAATGTGTAAATCCGATATCCAAATGCGTTTTGAAGACGACGTGAACCGTTCTATTGCTATTCATTCGTTGTCCTGCCTCCGTAAAATATGGCTTCGTATCGTTCAGATTTTCCGATCTTTCCTATCCAACGCCAACCTTTAGTCTAGAACGACATCATTCGTCAAAGCGCCTTTTTCCTGAGGTCCCGTTGGTCCGCCTGCAAGCAGCGGCTGGCCGAAGAATGAGCCTTGTGCCGGGTTGCCGAACCGGTAGACCGCATCGCTGTTCGGATTCGTATAATCTTTATCCAGCCAAGTCGGCCAAGGATTTCCTAGTCCGTTGCCTGTCGACAAATGCGGATAGTACTGGAACGCTTGAACGTTGTTCCAAGTATCCCAAGCCGTACCCTGATTCGTTACATCCGTCAGTTGGGTGACGACAAGCTCCTGATACACATGAGTGCCTGCGTCCTTCCACATCCCGTGAGAACCGAATGCAGTGTATCCTACCGGATGCGTTTGATTGATTTTCGTCACTTCATCCCAGTTGTAAGCGGTGCCAAAGGAATGTGCGCCATAAAAAACTTGAACCGGCTTCAAGTAGTTCGTATTATTGTCGACGAACTTTGCCAGACGGACCGTAATTCGCTCCCAATCGCCGACGTGATCGCCAACCTCTGTGCCGAAGACCGTTTTCCCTAAGTCATAAGGACTGAACTGGAAGAACACCATGTCCACATTGTTGTAATCCTTCTCGACCCAGAAAGCATAAATTGGTGCATTAGCCAAATCACCCGAGAAATAAGGAAGCTTGAGTGTATACGGGTCCAGCGGCGTCTTTGTCTTGATTTCATACTTGCCGGAGCTAGCATTCAAGTAACGGTCAACATGCGGGAAAGTAAATTCGACGGAGGACGGGAAGTATGATTCTCCTTGTGCCATCCAAATTCTCGGAGCGAACGTTTCCAGCAGCTGGCGTTTGGAAGCATCGCTGTAGGCATTGTTCGGAACGGCTACGCTTGTCGCATCCAGTGGTGAAATGGCCTCTACCTTCAAGCTCGACACCGCATCGTTAAAGTCGCCGCCCACATAAATCGCATCTGCCGTCAGCACTTTGGAAGCGCCAGAGAAATTGGCGTTTTTGTATAGCGTAACCTTGTAGCCCGGTGCGACCCGAATCGAGGAGATCGAATCATTGCCTACTCCGGCTTGAAGCTCCGCCCAATCATAATTGCCTACACCGAAAGCCTGCTCCAGCCCGCCGTATGGCGAATTCGTGTAAGCAGTAACCGGCATGCGAGCCGCGCCGATAAGTTCGACTTTCATACTGGAAGTCTCATCGTTGAAATCCTCCAGCCAGGCCGTATCCGCATACAAAACTCTGGAGGAACCGGAGAAATTATAATCCTTGTACAAGGTGACTCTGTATCCTGGTGCAATCCGAAGCGAGGAAATCTTGTCGTTGCCCACGGTGCCAATCTGATCTACATTGTACAGACCCGTCTCGAAATCTTGCGTTACACCGGTAAAATTCCCGTCTCTGTAGGCGGTTACAGGTGACTGTCCTGCAGCGTCCGCAGGCGTTATGAACGTAAATGCAGGTGCAGTTAAGGCCAATAGTGAAACTAAAACAAACAACTTGAATATTTTCATAATCGAGCTCCTCATTTCGTTTTTAGATTTCACTTGCTAACAGCTTGCCTTGCCTGACATATCGTTCAACCCCGTCATGTTAGCGCTTTCAAATTAAGCCCTCCCTTCACTTTCCGCATGCTGCCGGCAGCACAAATCAAATGTTAGGGTATGTCATTGACATATTCAACCAATCGTTTTGACAGAGCTTCGTTCAATGATCGATGTCTTTACTTTTATCGTGACCGCCCCTTCTCTCGATTTGTCCATTCGCTTGAACAGAAGATTAATCGCAGCTTGTCCAATCTGCTCGGTCGTCTGCCTTGCAGTCGTAAGCGGAATCGGCAGCAGACTGGATAATTGAATATCGGAAAAACCGATAACTGACAGTTGATTCGGTACTGATACATTCATACTTAGAGCTGTATAAAGACAGGATGTAGCCAAGTAATCATCGGCGCAGACAACCGCGGTCAGAGCAGAATTTTTTCCGATAAAAGCCTTTAGCTGCGGATTAACCTCACTCAGCCGGCTCATATAATCCTCAGAGCAATGCAGCAGAGCGTATCCTTCATTGGCCGTCAATTTATGGTCCCGTAGCGCCTGTAAATAGCCTTTATATCGGTCCTCGCGGCTTGTCACCCCATCGAATGACATGGAGATATAACCGATTTCCTTATGCCCCTTGCCGATTAGATATTGCACCAGATTATAGGCACCCTGATAATGATCGTGGTAGACGCAATCAATCTGCACCTCGCGAAAAATACGATCGATAATGACCAACGGATAGTGGAGCCGATTCAGCTCCAGCACCTTCTCACTACAAGCCATACGTCCCCTCGGATATAAAATAACGCCGTCCACCCGATCCTCGTACAGCTCTTGCAGACATTCGCTCTCATCTTCCTTGTCTAGTGAAATCCGAATAAGCAGCTGGCAGTTCAGCTTGCGGGCTTCTTGCTCCGCCGAAGCAATAATACGCGCCGTGTAATCATCCATATTTGGAAACACCATTGCGATTTTTCTTTTAGCTGGCTGCTCGGGTTGTAGCGTGATTCTCGGCAGCGCCAGTTCCTCTACTCCTTCCACATATCCGGCAGATAAAAAGGTTCCCCTGCGAGCCAGCCGGTAGACAACATCCTCTTTGACCAAAATATCGAACGCAAGCTTGGCCGTCATTCGGCTCACCCCATACAGCTTGGCCAATTCCCCCTCCGACGGTACGGGATCATGCGGCCTTAGCTTTCGGCTTCTGATCAGCTCCAGAACTTTTACGACCATCTGTTTATAGAGCAACGGCTTTGTCTCGTTATCCTGCAGCTTCATTCGAACATCGCCTCCCTTTTCTGCATAAAGCGGCATACATGGTGTGCCAATACTGTTCGGTCTATTCCTTGAAAATTCATCCTGCTCTATTAACGCGCTTGCTTGCCTAGTTGAATCTCATGTTCCTCCACATAGTTCCGATAGGCAGAGCCATTATAGTAATCGATAATGTCCCCACTAATCTCCGGATACAACTCGACAAAAGGCAATTCAGAAAGAGGCCGTATAGCCGCTTCAACGAGCGTCTCCCCTGGCTCTAGACCGCCAGCCGGCAGATTGTAATGCACGCCATCGCCATCGTCATGATCATTCTTGAACTCCACAAGCAGAATCGCATCATTCTCAATAATTAACGCACAAGCACGAAGCCGTATCTTTTCCATTCCATTCTCACGTCCCCTATTTGATGAAATTACAATATTATACTATTTATCGCATTATAAGCATTATTGTCAATTCAATTCGTTATGGAACCCGAAAAGGAGTGCTCACCCCGCTGCTTCACGGTGATGAGCACTCCTGCTCTTGCTGCTGCTATTAAACTCAGTTAAACCACTATTTCTTCAAAGCAAGAAGCAGCGAAACCGCATCCGCCCGGGTCACAGCGGCATTAGCATCTGTCGCCTCCGCAGCTGCTGTCTTCGTTGCCAAAGCGATTATAGCAGCCGCTTCGCCCTTCGTCAGCTTCTGACTCGGAAGGAACTCGTCAACAAATACGCCTTCTGTCCATCCTGCTTGCACAACCTGAGCAACAGAGCGGTACGCCCATGGTGCGATGGAAGCTGCATCGGCAAAAGCAAGTGCTGCTCCTTCTCCGTCCAGCTTAAGCGTCTTCGCCAGCATTACCGTGAACTCGGCACGCGTGACCGCTTCCTCCGGCTTGAAAGTACCGTTCGGATAGCCGTTTACGATGCCTGCAGCCAGCGCTTGCTGGATAGCCGCTTCAGCCGGGTGACCGGAAATGTCGGTTGATGCAATACCTGTAGGCGACCACCAGTTACCGGAAGCAACGATCATGCTCAGCAAGCGAATCGAGTTTCCGTAGTAATAGCGGTATTCCAATGCTGTGGAATTTGCTTCTTCCGTATGGTAATCCCACAGGTCGTTCAACCATTGCTGATTGCGCTTGTCGATCATCGCGCCAACCATGAGGGGAGCTGTAAACTCCAGATTGCCGTCCCACTCGCTCAACTTTGTCTTGCCATCAAGCGAATAACCCGACCAGATTGCGCTCGGATCATCATGCGTGCTTTGAACGAATGCGTTTAATGAAGCCTGCTGATTATAGGCGCTTTTATCGCCTGTCAGCAAATAATCAGACGTAATTCTCCATGGCGTGCGGCACGAATTATAGTTGTAAGCGCCGTCGAATTCCGACTCCAGGAAATGTCCGCTTTCCGTCTTCCACTCGAACTCAGAGACCGGCTTATATTTGCCATCCTTAGCATCTCGGTAGACAAAGTCCGGCAGCAGGCCGGTTTTCGGGCTGTAGTTTTTATGCAGGTCATTAATAATGCCATACGTAGTCGAGATGACTTTCAGCCAACGATCATCGCCTGTCGCCTTGTGGAATTCCTTCAAGTGCTGCAGCATGAAATCCGAAGGCCGGGTAGCGGGCTTGAAGCTTGGATCACTGTCGGAGCCTAGCACCCAATCGCCCAGCAGCAGATGGAAATGCTCAGGATGAACCTCGCTCTCCATAATGGCATTGATCACTTTGACGGCTTCGCCCCGGTAATCAATTGTCCCTTTGCTGCCCCACTGTTTATCAGCAAGCAGCAGCGAGTAGGCGATGTCCATATCGCCGTCGATTGCAGAATCCGTTCCGTTGACGTCAATAATAGCACCGTCCCGGTCTGCTTGCTGCCAAGCCATCAGATCGGCATGCAGAGTGCTTGGGTGCGCGCGGAAGTAACGGTACATGCCGTCGAACAGCTTCTTCGCTTCCGGATCATGTCCGGCCATAATGGCAGTAATCATCATTCCGTAGCCATGCGCTTCGGACACGGTGATGGCATCGTCGTTCCAGCCGCCGTCATTGTACCAGACATAATATTGGCTGGCATCGTAAGGATTGGCTTTTATGTACTTTTTCTTAAATTGATCGTAAAGCAAGCCAACTTCAGCGTCCATTTTCTTCTGCGATACATGGTTCGGTTTAATTGAGCCTGCGGCATAAGTCATATGCTGCGGAAACGGCCTAAGCGACGTCTCGGAGGAAGCGGAACCGGCAGCAGCAGCATAACCGCTTGCACTAGGAATTAGCATGAGCACTACTGCGATGGACAAAATAGCGCTCAGCATAGTAGCAGGCTTGCCAGGTTTACGAATAATCATCATTCATCACTGCCTTTCAATGGAATAGGTACGGAAGCCTCTATGGATGATGAAAGCATGTATTTAAGCGCTTTAACTTTATGGCATGACAAAGTCAATTGCAATAGCGGTAGCGTCCCTCCTCTCCCAGACGAAAAGAATGCGCTATCACAAAAGTTCAGTCTATGCCTGCTGTTGGCTTCATACACCGTATTGTAGTGTCCCGGCAATTGAATTGTCAATAATTAAATTAAAGCGCTTAAACTTTAGTGTTCGGATACGACTACCTGTCCCATGCATCTCACAGAAGGTACAGGCCGTAATCATCATGCAGATTACGCCCGATTCTCTGACGTCTCAAGCATCGAAAGCGGCTGGTGCAGAGCCTTCCAATATTCCGGAATATCTGTTCCGGGATGGTCAGCATACATGGCTTTCAGGTGCAATGAGATCGAGGTTACTCCACCCGCGACTAATACCTCCTTGATATCTGATACCTTTACAGGCACATCATGCCGATTAACGGTACCAAGCTGCTCTATCGGTAAAAAGATACTCAGACTCTTCCTATAACCGCAGCGGTCCGGGAATCTTGGAGAGCTGCCTGAATCGTATTTCGTCAAAAATTATGGATCCGGCGTTTGCCCGCAGCAAAGACTGCGCATCGAATGCCAGCACAGCGAAGCTTTCTTCCGGTTCTCTTCTCGAATACATATCCAGCATTTTTCTGCAGTCCCTTAAGGTCGGCCAGAAAAACACATGGCTATCCAGAAACACTCTGAATTGCTGTTGGCTGACGGAGACATCCATCATTTTATCCGGAATTCGAAGATGAGCGTTTAACGTCATAGCAAGGCCCTCGTGTTCGATCTGTATTTGCTCCGTCCGCCGCTCGCCGCTAAATTCGGGCCGGATTATACCGCTCGGCAGCAGCTTGTCCAGCGCGGCAATCGCGTTCAAGTTCGATGCTCTCGTGAAATGGTAGAGCGTTTTTCGATTTTCCGTCCTCGTAATAGCCTGAATAACGTCCATTTGGATCCCCCCTCAAATTACATTTTCTCATAGGCGCAAACATAAAGAAACAGCCGAAACAAGGAGATACTCCTTACCCTAGCTGTTTCTTTATATAGGCAGCAAGCTCAGCCGCCTTATAGACCAATCCATGTGATTATCCCGCCAATCCACCGGTTCGGGTTGAATAAATGGCCGCTAAAAATATCCCACCAGCTAACCAGAGCAAATAGAGACAGCACCAGATACACGACGATCTCCTTCATCGGTTTGCGGGTCCTGATCAAATAGATAAGACCAATCAGCAGCCCTCCCGAAATCATCAACATATATTTGATCATGCAGCCGGTCCCTTTCTTTTTCGCTTCTTGAACTTCCCGAGCATCCATAGCAACAGCGGAAGCACGATCCCGTAGAAGCATGAATACTGAAAAATATAACGTTTATCCCACGCAATGTTGCCAATGACATTGTCATTCAAAGTAATGGCGATGCCTGCAATCAGGAAAATGAGCGGAATCGCGGCACCCGTCCTATTCTTAAGCTTAAACAGCTGGCAAATGCCGATTACAGCACAGTAGTAAGCGATACAGAGCTTAAGGAAAATCCAGATCGTCCAGCTTATGACGATTGTAGACTCCAGATTCTCGATAAATTCGGCAATCTGAAGCTCCTTCACAATCGTGTACAAAGGATAGACTTGATGTGAGCTGCGCGAGGCACCCAGAACCCCCACTGTTATCAAAACGATGCCGCTCAACAGCAGGGTTGTCACCGTCATGCCAAGGAGCAGCGCCGTTTTCAACCTGCTTTTGACATGAGGTGCGAGCATCATAATCGTTACCGTCTCGAGATAGGGAAAACCAATTACGGGTCCAGTATCCTTCATAAGCTTATTAAAGCTGCTCTGAAACATGGGCTCCAGCTTCCCCCAATCCCACTCCTTCAAGGCGCACACATAGATGGTTAGCATTACGAAAATGACGAAGGGGGTTAATATTTCGCTCGTTCTGGCAATAGTCTCGACACCCTTTATGGCAGCGTAACAGGCTATGGCGAGAAACATAATATGAAACGCGGTGATCGGCGTATTTGGCATTAGAATCGTCTTCATGAAATCACCCAAATTGCGCGTTACCCAGCTTGAGGTCTGTATGAAGTACCAAATATAAAGCAGGGCAATAAACCCGCCAATCGGCTTGCCCGCCACTTCGACAGCCAGCTGCACGATACTCAGATTGGGATATACCTTTGCCATCCCCAGCCATATCCATAACACTGCAAGCATAAAGACGCTAGCCAGCAGCGGAATCATCCATCCATCTTGTTTCGTAGAAGCGATCATGCTCCCCGGCCGGATGAAAAAAGCCGTTCCAAGAGAATAGTTAACGGTGATCAGGAAAAACTGCCAACCGCTTATGTGCTCCTTCAATGTACCACTCACCTTGTTTTATACGGATCCAATGTATTGCCAAACGTTTGGATAATGAACTGGGTGGTCACATCCAACTGAGTCTCTTTCCAGCTCTCCGGGTTTCGTTTTGCTTCCGCCCAAGGCTGCCCCCGCTTCTGCTTAATCATTGCTTCGAGACCCATTATGTCCCAGCTGTTTTTTTTGCTTTTTGCAAATAGCCGCTCGCACTTCTCCCGAATCAACTTGTCGAGCTGCGATTTGATTTCCCTCAGATTTGCTTCATCCAGCTTTACATCCTGTGTATTGTTCTCCATATGGACTTCAGCTTTCAAATGAACTCGCAATACTGCCTTGCCCTCCTCCATCACCAGTTTTTTTTGGACCGTAAAATCCTCCACTCGCAAATCGACATGTCCTTCATGCAAGGGAACCGACTGATGGAATATATGAATTTGCCCGTTGAGCAAATTGTAGTACGGCATCTCTGATGATTTCAGCCGCCCGATCATTTTACCCTGCTTGATCAACGCCCCTCCCTTCAGTAAGAAGCTGCCTTTATTGGCGTCGATCATTTCATATTTTTTCGTATCGGTGCTGGGGACATCCTCCCCCGAGAGCGAAATGATGGGGAGCACGGTTAATATGGTGCTCTCCAGATTCTCAGCCACATGCTTGATCTGCGAGCGAGGACTGGCTTCACCCGTCTGATAAGTGCCATTATCGATAATCAAGCGGGCGTTGCGCCCAGGCAGTCTTTCCAGCGAGGTATACGTTCTCATAATAGCCGGGAGTGGTGAATCCGTTATAATCAGCGGAATCGTCGATTGACGATCATTCTGTTTTTCCAAAAAATTAAGCTGGTCAACTAGCCCTTTCCTCGCTGCACGCTCTGTGACAACCATTGCATTATAGTGAGCGAAAAACGGCGTTTTTGAAATACCGTCCGTTAACTTCGACGGATTTTCCGTCGAATCAGACGTACGTATGCTATAAGTGTAGACCGGGGCATTGATGCCTGACGTTTTTTGCGCGGCAATCCCGGTTGGATTAATAATCTGGTAATAGAACGTACTCCCGCCTTGCTCCGGGTTCAGATCCATGCCGACGAAATTGACGATAGCCAGCTGGTTCACTTCGATCATATCCCAACAGCCCGTCAAGCACAGCAGCGCCATTACACTGGCGAGGAACCTATGCTTCCATATCCCGCGTTTGACATTCATGCTGCTCACCTCTCCGGGTCTAGTATGTGGGGGCATATCTTACGGAATTCTTCGTTTCTGCTTCGTCCGATTCATGGCTGGATAGGTTTTAATTTTCGACCGTCCCCGGCGTGCAAGCACATCCTTCCAGTCTGAAACATAAGTGGGTGCGATTGGCGCTAGAAACGGAACGGTGAATGACCGCAGCGAAGCAAAATGAACGACTGCAAATAACGCCCCGCACAATATGCCGAACAGCCCCATAAAGGAGGCCAGCAGCATGAAGGCATATTGCAGAAACCGCTGCGACAGGCCAAAGTTATAGTAAGGCGCCACGAAGCTCGCAATGGCGGTTACCGCAACGACGATAACCATCGCTGCCGAGACCAAGCCGGCTTGTACGGCCGCCTCTCCCAGTACCAGTGCCCCAACAATAGAGATCGCCTGTCCGGCGATTCTTGGCATGCGCAGACCTGCTTCCCGTAAAATTTCGAAGCTTCCCGCCATTAGAAACGCTTCAATATAGGACGGAAACGGCACACCTTCCCTTTGCGCGGAAATGCTAATTAGCAGTGAAGGAGGCAATAAGCTCTGCTGATAGATTGTGACGGCGATATAGAGCGCTGGAACGAAGATTGCCAGCAGGAAAGAAATGAAGCGAATCCACAGCATGAAGGTTGCGATATCCGCACGCTGAAAATAATCCTCCGGCGAGGAAAAAAACTGAAAAAAGGTAATAGGACCGATCAAGGAAAGCGGGCTTCCGTCCACCATCACAGCAACCCTTCCCTCTAACAGATGGGATACGGTAACATCCGGCCGTTCTGACTTTTGCATCATCGGCATGGGGATAAAGGTCCGATCAGAAATATAGTCCTCAACATAGGAAACATCCAGAATGCTGTCCGTATTAATCGCATTCAACCGCCGCCGAAATTCTTCAACGACTTCCGTTGGCGCAAGCTCCTCCATATAGACAATAACGACACGCGATTCGGTTTTGGAGCCAATCGTAAATTGTTCAAACCGTAAGTCAGCTGCTTTGATTCTTTTGCGGATAAGGCTCAAACTGGTAGCCATATCCTCGTTGAATGCTTCCTGCGGCCCGCGTACAGTCATCTCTGTCTCTGGCTTTGGAATCGGACGCATCGATTGCATGGACACATCCAGCTGCAAAATTTCATCCTCGCCTTTCAGCAGCAGCAAGCAATTTCCTTCCATCAGTGCTAGCACGCAATCATTCAAATCCGTGATCGTCGATGAATTCGATATCGGAATTTGATAGCGCAGCTCATTCATCGTCCAGTTGACGGCATCCTCTGTTGCAAAGTTTTCCGAGAAAAACCGCAATATCGTATCTTCAATTTTCCCTTTGTCGACTAGCGTATTTATAAATAGACAATGCCCTTGCCTGTCAGGCGTCAGTGCGAATGGATGATGGTTCAGATCGGGAGGATTGCCAAGTATCTCCTGAATGCTTTTGATGAACGATTCCGGGTCGTACTTATTGAATTTTACACTGCTGCTTTTGCTATTGGAGCCATTCATCCATCGTCGCCCCTTTCTCAATGAAGTTGATTCCATTATTTCCATCACCCCCTCCCCTCATACCCTTTCCCCTCCAGTTAAAGGCATAACAAAAAGCCCCTCAGTTGGCCTGAGAGGCTTAATAGCAATCCGATTATGTTGTAAGTATAAGTGCAGTATGACAGTTCAATGAATTAAGCAAGCTCAGCATTCAAGCGATCAAGCAGCTCGATCAGCTCCAGCGGCTCCTTCACTGTGTGGGTTGGACGCTCTGATTCATCAGCAGGTGTATGCGGGTAGCGCGGCGTCCAGCTTTGGAAGATACTTGTGATGCCCAGCGCATTCGCGCCTTTCATATCACGGCTCAAGTTGTTGCCGATCATCACGATGCGCGGGTAATCAGCCTCAGAGAGGTCCAATGCGCCGACAGCGGCTTTGAACATACGAGGACTTGGTTTGGTTGCTTTCACAGTTTCGGAATAGATCATGGTCGTAAAGTAATCGTAAAGTCCGTTCTGCTTGAATACGTTCTTAAACGATTGCGCGTCACCGTCGGCAACCAGCGCCAGCGTGTACCCTTTCTCAACCAACGTTTTGAGCATAACGTCCGCGCCGGGAATCAAATCAGCGCTAATTACAATTCCCTCTTCGTCCCTTACTTCAGTTGATTCATCGACAATTGTGTCTCCGCTATCAAAAAATACGATCAATCTTTTTTCCATTGTGCCAAACACCCTTCCCCCATTTAATTGGCCGGCGTGCTTGTCGATTCTCTGACGATCAGCTCCGGCTGCATAACGATCCTTTGCTTAATTTCATCCGTGTTCTCTGCGCTGCGAATCAGCAAGTCGAACGCCAGCTTGACCATCTGGTCCATAGGCTGGGCAACGGTTGTAAGCGCCGGATTCGTTACGGTAGACAGGATTGTATCGTCAAAGCCGATAATCGACAGCTGCTCCGGTACCCTTACTCCTGCTTCTTTGGCGGCTTGCAATGCCCCGATTGCTAGCAAATCGTTGCAGCAAAATATCGCCGACGGACGGTTTTCCCCGCGGATTAGTACCGCTGCCGCCCGTTTTCCGTCTTTGATGCTGGAATCGCATGAAATAATGCTCTCATCCTCGACGGCAACACCTGCCTCGAACAAAGCGAATCTGAAGCCTCTGACCCGCTCATAACTGCTCGTGACCTTGAAATTCTCGGATAATACTGCAATTTGGCGATGCCCGCCGCCTAGCAAATGCTCGGCAGCAAGCGCTCCGCCCTTGAAATCATCCGTTAGTACACTATGCACCGGCATCGCAACGGCTTCCCTTGCGATCATGACGATCGGCAGTGATTTTTCTGCGAGCTGCGTCAAAATATCCGCATTCTCCACTCCAGTACCGATTAGAATGCCATCCACACTTTTTTGCTCCAGAAGCCGAATATATTTCTCTACTCGGTCATCCCTGTTATCCGTACTGCAGACGATGACGCTATACCCTTCGGAATGCGCCAAATCCTCTACCGTACGGGCAATCTCGGAGAAAAAGGGGTTGGATACGTCGGGAATAAGCAGCCCGATTGTATACGTCTTTTTGCCCATCAAAGCCGAGGCGATCACACTCGGCTGATATTGCAGACGCTCCATCACTTTGAAAATTTCGTCACGCTTTTTCTTGCTTACTTTGCCCTTGCCGTTTATCGCATTGGAGACGGTCGCTATGGAGACGCCCGCCTCCTTGGCAACATCATATATCGTGGTCGCTTTCATGCCCAACCTCATTATCGTCGGATGTTAAGGACAGGCAAACGCCCCCTTACCCGGATATTATCCGATTTATCCGCTCGATTTGCAAACGATTTGTAAATCGTTACGGAGATTACGGCTGTTGTCTCGTTGCGATCCATGCATGATCCGGGTCATTATTGAACTTCCAGACCCGGTGCGGACCAGCCATCACGTTAAGATAGTAAACATCGTAGCCCGGAGGCGCGGAAACGGGATGATAGCCTTTCGGCACAAGCACCGCTTCGCCATCCTTCACTGCCAGGTTCTCATCCAGCGAGCGGTCGTCGGTATAGACACGCTGCATCGCAAAGCCTTGCTCCGGCTTCACATGGAAGTAGTACGTTTCTTCAAGGAACGACTCTTCTGGAAGCGCGTCGCGGTCATGCTTATGAGGCGGATAGCTTGACCAATGACCTTCCGGCGTAAACACTTCTACGACCAGCAGGCTGTCAGCTGCCTCTTGCTCCGGCAAAATGTTGTGAATGAAACGCTGCGTTGTTCCTGTGCCGCGAACTTCGACGCCAACATCGCTAGGTGCGATCAGACGCGCAGCATAATTGCCTTTGCCCGGCGCTTCGCATACAGCCAGCTCCACTTTAGTCAAAGCTTCCAGCTCGTAACGATCATCGTTCGGAACGTAGACGGAGTATGGAGGTGTCTGTTCAAAAACGCTCATTCTTTGGCCGATATTGCTCCACGACTCTTTCGCCGTCGTCACATTCGCCAATCCGCCCAGCAGGACGAGGCAAACTTCATTGCCGCCTGTTTCACGGCTAAGCTTATCTCCCGGATTCAACTGGTATACTTCGAAACCGACATACTCCCAGCCTGCCGATTCCGGAGTAATCGAAAGTACCGGATCTGTCCCCGCTGCTTGCTGCTGCGGGCTTACGATCAATTTGCTCATTCGATTACATCCTCTCTATTTCTATTACTTAAGCTCCGACAGCTTCACGCTGCGGTTGTCGCGAAGGGAAATTTTCGCAGCCAGTGCGATACGTTCCGCTTGGCAAGCGTCTTCGCCGCTGACAGAAACTTCTCCGCCTTGCAGCAGCACGTTGATGAATTGCTCGGTTTCTTCAATATAAGCCGTGTTGTAGCGCTCAAGGAAGAAATGAAGCGGCTTCTCGCTAATAACGCCTTGCTCTGTGCTAAGTACAGCTGTGTTCGCCTGGTCGTTCGTTGAGGCTACAGAGCCTTTCGAACCGAATACTTCGGCACGTTGGTCATAGCCGTAAACGGCTTTACGGCTGCAATCGATAACGCCAAGCGCGCCGTTCGCGAAACGAAGCGTAACGATCGCCGTATCCACATCGCCATGTACGCCAAATACCGGATTAACAAGCACGCTGCCTTGTGCGTATACTTCTTCAACTTCGGAGCCCGAGAGGAAACGAGCCATATCGAAGTCGTGAATCATCATGTCCATGAAGATGCCGCCGGATACTTTAATATAAGCCTCTGGCGGTGGCTCAGGGTCACGGGACGTGATTTTAATGAGGTGCGTCTCACCGATTGAACCTGCTTTTACATGCTCACGGATTGCTTTGAAGTTATGGTCGAAACGGCGGTTGAAGCCAACTTGCAGTTGAACGCCCGCTTTACGAACCTCTTCCAGCGCTGCTTCTGTTTCACGAATATCCATGCTAACCGGCTTCTCGCAGAAAATATGCTTGCCTTGCTGCGCAGCTTGCTTAATAAGCGGAACATGCGTATCTGTAGAAGAACAGATGAACACCGCGTCGATATCCGGGTTGGTCAACAGCTCGTTGCTGTCCTTCGTTACGATGGCAATGCCTCTTTCATCGGCCCATGCCTGCAATTCAGGAGTTGCAAACAGGTCGCTGATTGCAACGATTTCTGCTTGCGGGTGTCTTCTCAAGTTGTCGGCATGGATTTTGCCGATTCTGCCGGCGCCAATAATGCCGATTCTAATCTTCTTCATACTCGTCCGCCCTTCTCTTGTCCCGTGCTGCCAAACAGCCGCATTTTATCACGCACGGCAGCTTTAATCGCTTCGCGCGCCGGATTCAAATAATGTCTTGGATCATAAGTTTCCGGATTGTTGTTCAAAAACTCCCGGATCGCCTGTGTAAAGGCGCTTTGGTTGTCGGTATTCACATTGATCTTCGCCGTGCCTGAAGCGATAGCCTGACGGATTTCTGCTTCAGGAATGCCGCTTCCTCCGTGGAGGACAAGCGGTAAGCCCGTAACCGCATGGATTTCTTTCATCCGGTCAAGACCCAGCTTAGGCTGTCCCCGGTATGGGCCGTGGACGGAGCCTAGTGCAGGAGCCAGACAATCGATGCCCGTCTCCTTCACCATCCGTACGCAATCCGCTGTTTCCGCATAGGAAGCTTCAGCCTCCAGCACTTCCAGATCATCCTCGCGGCCGCCAATTCGGCCGAGCTCCGCTTCAACAGAAGCGCCCAGTACATGGGCAGCCTCCGTTACACGCAGCGTCGTCTGAATGTTCGTCTCCAAGGAATGATGAGAAGCATCGATCATGACCGAAGTAAAACCTGCTTTAAGCGCCTTGATGCATACCTCATAGGAAGAACCGTGATCCAGATGCAGAGCAACTGGTACGGTAATTCCATAATGGTCAATCAGTGTATTTACCATGCCATAGATGTAAGGCAGTCCGCCCATATAAGGGATGTAGGCCTCGCTGACGCCGAGTATAACCGGTGAAGCTTCCTCTTGAGCGGCAGTCAGGATAGCTTGCGTAAATTCAAGATTGTTCAAATTGAATTGTCCGACGGCATAGCCGCCCTTATTGGCCGTGCGAAGCATGTCAGTCATTGATACTAATGTCATTTCGGATCAGCCTCCAAGGTTATGCAGCGACTACCAGCGAGCCGTTACCATTTTTTTGCGAGTGTAGAACTCTACGCCGTCGTTGCCGTTCGCATGAAGATCGCCGTAGAACGATTTTTTCCAGCCCGAGAATGGGAAGAACGCCATAGGAGCCGGTACGCCAAGGTTGATACCCAGCATGCCTGCATCGATTGTCTCACGGAATTGACGCATGCTGCCGCCGCTGCTAGTGAACAAGCAAGCGCCGTTAGCAAATTCCGAACGGTTAGCGATCTCAATTGCTTCTTCCAGCGTTGCTGCACGCATTACGGACAGAACAGGAGCGAAGATTTCGTCTTTCCAAATTTTCATCTCGCAGCTAACTTGATCGAAGATTGTTGGTCCTACGAAATAGCCTGCAGAAGCAGTCGCTTCGTCTTTACGGCCATCGCGTACGAGAACTCCGCCTTCTGTTTCGCCGGATTCGATGTAGCCAATCGTTCTTTCTTTATGCGGTCCGCGGATAACTGGGCCGAGGAACGTTCCCTCTTCCAGACCGTTGCCGATTGTAATGTTGTCTGCAGCTTCAGACAGTCTGCGCACGAGCTCGTCGCCCACATCACCGACAGCGATAACGACCGCACAAGCCATGCAGCGCTCGCCTGCGGAACCAAATGCTGCGCTGACGATTTCTTTAACTGTCAGGTTAAGATCCGCATCCGGCATAACGATGGAGTGGTTTTTAGCACCAGCAAGAGCTTGAACGCGTTTGCCGTACGAAGTGCCTGTTGTGTACACATATTCCGCAACCGGCTGCGAGCCGACGAAGGAAATTGCTTTTACATTCGGATGTTTCAGAATGCCGTTAACGACATCATGAGCACCGTGAACGATGTTCAGTACGCCAGCCGGCAGGCCTGCTTCGTGGAACAGCTCAGCAAGACGGTTAGCCAGCAGCGGCGTGCGCTCCGATGGCTTCAGTACGAACGTGTTGCCGCAAGCGATCGCAAGTGGGAACATCCAGCAAGGAACCATCATCGGGAAGTTGAATGGCGAGATACCGCCTACAACGCCGATTGGGTAGCGGTACATGCCGGATTCCAGGTTTGTAGCGATATCAGGAAGCTGTTTGCCCATCATGAGTGTTGGCGCGCCAGCAGCGAACTCTACGCACTCGATGCCGCGAAGTACTTCACCGTAAGCTTCAGCATAGCTTTTGCCATTTTCAGTTGTGATCAGGCGAGCAAGCTCTTCCCAGTGATCAACGAGCAGCTGTTGATAT
The DNA here is from genome assembly GCF_000513275.1 of Paenibacillus gorillae. Taxonomy (GTDB): domain Bacteria; phylum Bacillota; class Bacilli; order Paenibacillales; family Paenibacillaceae; genus Pristimantibacillus; species Pristimantibacillus gorillae. The sequence continues at coordinate 28,113 of NZ_CBVJ010000040.1, forward strand.
TTGAACAATACGCGGGCGCGTTTAGGCACTGCTGTTTTACCCCAGCTTTCGAAAGCTTTGCCAGCTGCTTCAACAGCCGCGTTTACGTCTGCTTCGGAGGAAAGCGGAACTAGTGCCAATACCTCTTCTGTTGCAGGATTATATACGTTATCGAACTTTTCACCAGTTGCCTCGACCCATTGTCCGCCAATCCAGTTTTTAAGTGTAGTCGTCATGTGTAATTCCCTCGTTTCTTGGAGTTGAAAATTTTGCAAAGCGATTAAATGAAAGACAGTTTAGTTAGCTGTAATTTCCCCGCGATTGCAACGTTCGATGTAATCTTTAACTTGCTCTACTGTCGGCATAGCATCCGAGCAGCTGTGGCTGGAGATTACGATACAAGCAGCAGCGCTTCCGAATTCCATACTTTTCTCAAGCGTCAGTCCCGACATAATGCCGTAGATGAAGCCAGCCGCATAAGAGTCGCCTGCGCCAAACGTTTTAACGACTTTAGCAGGGTAGGATTTCGCCCGGTGCTCGGAGCCGTCTGGCGTATAAGCGATTGAACCGCCTTTGCCATGCTTGATGATGACAATCTTCGCGCTGTAGTCAAACCATTTCGTAGCCGTATAACGGTCGCTGTGCTCAACGTTTTTCTCGAAGCGCTCCATGCTGTCGAACTCTTCGCGCGTTCCGATAATGATGTCGCTTTTCTCAGCCGCCAAGTTGTAGTATACGGCTGTTTCTTCAGGAGAAACCCAAGTATAAGGACGGTAGTCGATATCAAAAATGACCGTCGTACCATGCTGGCGGGCATAATCCAGTGCAAGGAATACCGCTTCGCGCGAAGGGCTCGAAGCCAGAGCAGTACCGGAGATCAGCAGCGCTTTGCTGTCTGCGATAAGCGACTCGTTTACTTCCAGCGGATTGAGCAGCAGGTCGGCAACATTGTCACGATACATGAGAATGCTGCATTCCGACGGGCTTTTAATTTCAGTAAAAGCAAGGCCTGTAACGGCACCCGTTTTATCGGTCACGACGTTGCTTGTGTCAATGCCTTCGTTTTCGAGGTAGTTCTGGATGAATCTGCCCATTTGGTCATCCGCAATTTTGCCGATGAACGCCGTTTTGTTGCCCAGACGGCTCATGCCGATCGCGATATTAGCCGGCGAACCGCCAACATATTTCGTGAACGTCATCGTTTGCTCCATCGGACGGTTGATCTCGTTGGCATTGAGATCGATGCAAAGACGGCCGATAGCCGTGAAATCAAACTTCCGGCCAGTAGGGAAAGAAATAGTAGACAATTTATTCACTCTCCTTCTCACTAATTAAGGAGCTAAGGTACTCGATTGCTTTGGCTGCGTATTCGCGCGCCGGAGCCTTGCCCGGGTCCTGTTCGCCTTCAAGCAGCGCCCAGCCGTCATACTTCCGATCCAGCAGCTCGCTTACGATCGGACGGAAATCAATATTGCCTGTGCCTGGAACGGTGAACACGCCATTGCGGATGCAAGTAACGAAATCAACGCCGGACTCTTTCGCTTGCTTAAGCAGGTCTGTACGAACATCCTTCAAGTGGATGTAAGCAACACGGTCATAATGCTTGCGCAGTACTTCAACTGGCTCCGCACCGCCATAGAGTGCGTGGCCGGAGTCAAACAGCAGGAACACGGCATTCGGATCCGTCAGTTCCATCAGCTTGTCAATTTCCTCAGGCGTTTCAATTGCTGTACCGCCATGGTGGTGATAAGTCAGCTTAAGGCCGTATTCCAGCGCGATTTTACCCGCTGCATTCAGCCCTTCAACCAGACTTGCCCAGCCTGCTTCATCCAGAGGGATGATCTCGGTCTCATTAGGCGTCCGGCGCGGATCGAAATGCAAGGAGCCTCCCACTTCGCAAGTGCTGATTACTTTACTGCCCATTTGCTGCAGAAACTCTGCATGCTTGCGGAAAGCTTCCAGCTCAGATTCACGGTAAGCCGGATCGGAGAACAATACCGATTTCCATTGGGAGACGAGCTGGATATCACGCTTCGCCAGCTCCTGCTTCAGAACCTCGATATCAGTCGGGAACTTTCTGCCCATCTCCGTTCCTTTCAGGCCAAGCGCCTGAATATCGTCGACGATTTGCTCGAACGTCGTGCTATCGCCATGCTCCTTCACGTCTTCGCCGACCCAGTTGATCGGATGAACGCCTAAATGAAAAGGAAACAACGCCATCTCTAATTCCTCCTAATTCTAGTAGGCCTTCGCCTGTGCCAGCTTTTTGTTCATTTCGTGATGTGCAGCAACAACCTTTTCGCTTTCCGATACAGCCGGAACGCCAACGTTCCACCAGGATTCGTAGCCGCTTGTATTCGTGCCGGCCAGAACCGGAATTTCGATCAGCGTCGTGCGCGTCTCTGCTTTCGCTTGCTTCAGCGCTTCGCGAAGCTCTTCCGCGTTAGTCGCTTTGTACGCTGCAAGACCTAAGCTGCGTGCATGACCTGCAAAATCGATTGGCAGCGGTGCGCCAGTATAGCCGCCTGTCGGTTGCTCACGATAACGGAATTCATTGCCGAAGCCGTCGCTTCCGTTGCCACGCTGCAGGTTATGAATGCATTGGTAACCGTGGTTGTCAAACAACAGCACGGTCAGCTTCTTGCCTTCTTGCAAGCTTGTTACCAGCTCGGAGTGGAGCATCAAGTAGCTGCCGTCGCCTACGAGGGAGTAAACTTCACGATTAGGCTCAGCAATCGCAGCGCCAAATGCGCCGCTTACTTCGTAACCCATACAAGAGAAGCCGTATTCCATGTGATAGCCGCCCGGCGAGCCAACCCGCCACAACCGCTGAAGATCACCTGGCAAGCTGCCTGCCGCGCAGACGATTACCGCATCTTTATCAATCGTTTCGTTAATGACGCCAAGAGCTTGAGTTTGTACAAAGCCGTCTTCACGCTCCAGCGTGTACAAACGGTCAATCTCAGCATTCCATTCCGCATTGACAGCTGCAATCTCGCCGTCTTTATAACCGGAAGCATAACACGCTTCTGCAAGTGCTTCAGTCAGCAGCGTGATCGCTACCTTCGCATCGCCTGAAAGCGCAGTGCCTTCCAGCTTAACCGCATCGGAGCGATTGATATTGATATTAAGGAATTGGACATCCTGATGAGGGAAGGCCGATTTGGATGATGTCGTGAAATCGGAGTAACGCGTTCCAACACCAATGATCAGGTCGGCTTCTTTCGCCAGCTTGTTAGCTGCCAATGAGCCAGTTACGCCAACGCCTCCGACATTCAGCGGGTGGTCCCAAGGCAATGAGCCTTTGCCAGCTTGCGTCTCAGCCACTGGAATGCCGAATTTCTCAGCAAAAGCAGCAAGCGCTTCTGTTGCGAAGGAATATTGCACGCCTCCGCCTGCTACGATCAGCGGCTTGCGTTTCGTAGCAACGAGCTCAACCGCACGTTTCACAGCATCCGGAGATGGCTGTTGACGATCTACGACATGTACACGCTTGTCGAAGAATGATGCCGGATAGTCGTAAGCCTCTGCTTGAACATCTTGCGGCAGTGCCAGCGTTACTGTTCCGGTATCAGCCGGATCCGTCAATACGCGCATCGCTTGAAGAGCCGCAGTCATCAATTGCTCAGGACGCACGATGCGATCCCAATATTTGCTGACAGGTTTGAAGCAGTCGGTTGCCGAAATCGTATAGTCATGTCCAGCTTCAACTTGCTGCAGCACCGGATCGGGCTGACGGGATGCAAAGTTGTCTCCCGGAAGCAGAAGCAGCGGGATTCGGTTAACCGTCGCCGTACCGGCTGCAGTAACCATATTCAAAGCGCCGGGGCCGATCGAAGTCGTACAAGCATAAATGCTTGTGCGGTTCAATTGCTTGGCATAAGCCGTTGCCGCGTGCGCCATTCCTTGTTCATTCTTGCCTTGTACGAATGCCAGGTTGCCCGGGCTCCGTTCCAAGGCTTCACCAATGCCTGTAACGTTGCCGTGACCGAAAATACCCATCACACCGGCTACGAATTTCGTTTCCACACCGTCAATGGAAATGTACTGTTGATCGAGAAACTTCAGTAAGGCTTGTGCCATTGTTAAACGGATTGTGCTCATAGTATCCTCCTCGACTATTGAGTTAAGCGCTTTTTTTATTAACGCTTCCAAAACACATACACTTTATATTATAATAATAGGTAAAGCGCTTAATCCTTATTTTACACATAAGCGTTACGCAAATCAATCACAAATTAAGGAGGAATTTTCTTACATGGCTATTTCCGATCCTCAATTGCATTGGGATACTGTGCTTCGAGTTTCACCGATTTTGTACCTGGATCGTCTGGAGCCGTTCCAGCCGATACGCGTAGGCGTTAACGTATTCGATGCCCCTGGCCCATCTCCCTCATTCGATCGCAACATCGAATTCGATACGTCCCGTATAGGCACCGTCATTGAGTATGCGATCTATTATGACTACGATATCCAGCACATTTACGATCTGGAGCATGTATGGGTATACCTCGACCATGAAGGTCAAGTCGTATCTGCCGAAGCCAGCTTCCACGGGCAATACTTCCTCAGCCTGCTGCCGGACCGCAGCAATTTGACGGAGCAAGGCCAGGTTAAGCTGTTCGTTCAGCCAGGCAAGCATGCGATGATTCCGATTGCGGACTTTTTCCGCTTGCTGCCTAATGTTGAAAGCTGCTGCCAAGCGGATGCCGGCGTTGATGGCACATTGGAACCTGAAATGTTCAGCGGACAATTCAAATTCGGTAATGACATCGATGAGCGCTCTGAGAAGCATCTGCGCGAATTCAGCTTCCAGCCTTCGTTCGATTACATTCCGCATACATGGGCTTCGGACGCCTTCGTCACATGGACGGAGTTGACCAAAGAAATTCCAGTTCGGATGAAAGCATTGCTCGCCGAGCTTTAATATGCCCCAAAAAAAGCAACCGCCTCAGGATGGATTCCCGG
>NZ_CBVJ010000041.1 GCF_000513275.1 Paenibacillus gorillae
AAAAGCAACCGCCTCAGGATGGATTCCCGGGGCGGTTGCTTTTTTGATATGCCATTTTATTCAAATGAATTATTATTTAAGATTGGATTTCAAGCGGAGCTCGAAGCGGAATTTAGCGTCATCGCCATACCACATCGGGAAGTTCGTCCCCCACTTATTATTGTGCAGGTTGAAATCCCAGCCTGTGTCCAGCGATACAAAGGAATTGTCGAACTGAAGCATTCTTTTGTGTCCTGGAGCTACAAGAGCGGAATCAATCGGCGAGATGACAGCCGAACCGTCTGCACCCTGATAGGAGACGCCGTTGTTCACAGCATGCAGGTTGCGGTTGCCGTCTCTAACGACGTTCAGCGGCGAAATCGCTTTGCCAAGCTTATCCATTGTCCATAGGTTAGGATTGTCCAGCTTCAGCGCAGTACCGAACCAGCTCGCTTCAGGCAGACGGTTCGCATCTTTATCGAACCATTGCAGCGTAACATCGATTTCGCCTGTGTTACGGAACGCATACTCAAGCTCTAATTCCTTCGGAGCGCCGTACAGCTCATAGGACTCTTCCGGCATGCGCATACGCAATACGTAGCGTTCAACGTTCTCGCTGCCCGACCATTTCACGTCAGTCACTTGCGGGTGGTACTTCTTGTTGCTAGGAAGCGGACGCACAAATTCAAAGCCCGGCTTGCTGAAGTCAGCATCTGCCCATGGATGTGTCACTGGCAGATTTTGCATGTAAGTCCGGAAGTAGCGGTTGTAATCGTCCGTACCGAAGTTCTCGTACACGTAAGCGCCAAACGGATGCGCTTCGTCCACCCATACTTTACCGTTGCCGTCGACAAGACGAATCAATGCCCCGTTTTCGCCGAAAGCAAGCTCATAGCCGCCACTGCGATACGTTGTGCGAGTATTGCGGGACTCGAAGCCTGTTACATCCGTTTTGGCTGGAGTCAGGCCGTCAAGCGCGCGTTTCGCCTCTTCTTGCAGATCCTTATTCAGGTATGAAACAGCCTGATCAATATATTGGCGCTGCTCTGCCCAAGATTTCTCAATCATTGAATAAGAGCGGACGCTTTGATCGGCAGCGAACAAGTCGCTGGAGTGCTTGTCGAATTCATCCATTGCAAACGCGCCGATATAAGCGAATTTAGCAGGCAGATCATTCACGTCGATAATGTCTTTTTCGCGGGCTGCATTAAAGTCTTTTTTCGCATAGTTCCGGAAGTCAGGCAGCCATTTCTTCACATCCAGGCCCCATGTATGCTCAGCAACCAGAAGCAGCGCTTTGCTCATTTCCTTGTAAGCTTTGTCGGACTCTTTAATCCGGCCCTCTGCCAGCCATTGCTTGCGCAAACGAAGCAGTTCACGGTAACGAGCCAGCTTAAGCGGGTCTGTACCCGCGCCATGAATCCAAGTATCGCCCAGCTCTTCGCGGACGATCGGCAGGTTTCCGCTCACTTCCAGCAGACGCTCTGCGAATGCATCCATCGTCGATGCGACTACTTCAGCTCCCGGGTAACGCTTGCGGTATTGATCGAACTGCTCGCGAATTTCATCCGTGCTTGGCGGTCCGCAATTGTCGCCTGTATGTGCGAAGACAAGCACATCGTTCAAGCCGTCCACTTCAACCGCTTCACCGTAGGTTCCTGCATAGTTAATAATAATTTCTGAGCCGTCATCTGCCTGCCAGCGGAACAGCCGCGGCACGTCAGGACGCGTCGAAGCAGGATTGACGCCCAAGTGCATATAGCGTAAGCCTGCTTGCTGCATGTAAGGTACCATACCTAGCGTATGACCAGGCACGTCGGTCATTTTCGCAGCAATTGTCTTTTTGCCGAAACGCTCATCCAGCTCATGGCTAAGAGAGAGACCAAATTGCAGAAGCTCAGGGTCCATCAGCTCGGAATGCGTCGTGAAAGGCAAGCCGTGCCATGCGATATGGCCTTTATTAATAGCGTTCTCCATTCGCTCTCTGTTCTCTGGAGAGGACACTTCCAGATAGTGATGGATCAGCCAAGATCCTGTCGTCCATACAAAGCGCTCGCTTCCGCCTTCTGCTTCCAGCTTCTCAGACAGCTCGATCGCTTTCGGAATATATTCTTCCATGTACTGCTTCGTTACGTGCTCAGCCAGGTGCGTAAAGCCGATGTCCAGATGTGTTTTAAAAATAACATGTACTTTTTTAGTCGTTGTCATGCTCTTAGTCTACCTCCAACTATCCTGATGTCTTTGTCTAGCGAAACGAACTTCAAACCGACTTAAACCGGTTTAATACAAGTGCGCGATCGCCAGTCGCCTGACGACATCAGGCTACCGGGATGCGCGAATCTTGTAGGATTGTCCTGCCTTTGTTGCAAAACGCAATACGCCGTCGGCAGACAGTACCCCTTTAATCTCGGAGCCGTCCTCTGTAACGGTCAATGATGCACCGGATGCCAGCGCGCAATCCTCGCCAAGAAGCGATCTGATTTCGGCTTCATCCAGCTTGCCGTCCTGCCAGCGAATATGAACTTCAAATCCGCCCCGGGCGCGCAATCCCTCTATCTTGCCTGCTTGCCATGTGTCTGGAAGCGCCGGGAGCAGTTCCATAAATGACTGATGCGATTGCAGCAGCATTTCGGAGATGCCGGCCGTAACTGCAAAGTTGCCATCGATCTGGAACGGCGGATGCGCATCGAAAAGGTTAGGGTATAAGCCGCCCTTTTCATAGTTTTCCGAGTCTTCACGCACAATTCGCATTAAATTGGACAACAGCTGCAGCGAGCGGTTGCCATTGCGGAATCGAGCCCAGAAGCCGATTTTCCACCCTAAGCTCCAACCCGTGCCTTCGTCTCCCCGTCTCTCCAGAGATTGTCTTGCCGCAGCAAAGTGCTCAGGTGTGCTTTCTTCCGTAATTTGTCTTCCCGGATATACGCCAAACAAATGGGAAGCATGACGATGATGAACGTCCTGATCCTCGAAATCCTGGGACCATTCCTGAAGCTGGCCGTGACTGCCGATTTGCAGCGGGTAGAGCTTATCTTTCAGTTGCTGAAGCTCCGCAGCAAACGCAGCGTCTTCACCAAGCCATTCTGCCGCTTCGATGCAATTCGTGAACAAATCCCAGATCAGCGACATATCCATCGTAGAAGCCTGGCTGATGCCGGCGAGCTTGTCACCGTAACGCAGCTTGTGCTCCGGCGAAGTGGAAGGATTGGTAACGAGCCGGCCTTGGCCGTCTTCCTCCAGAAAATCGATGCAGAACAATGCAGCTTCCTTCATCGTAGGATAAGCTTGTTTGCGCAAATAATCAAGATCTCTTCCAAAAGAGAAGTGCTCCCACAGATGCTGAGCGAGCCAAATTCCGCCCATCGGCCATAATACCCATACGGCATCGCCTTCACCCCAGCCGCCTGCAGGCGCGGTGTGTCCCCAAATATCCGTGTTGTGGTGAACGACCCAGCCGCGTGCGCCGTAATGCATTTCGGCTGTTCGTTTGCCTGTGACAGCAAGCTG
>NZ_CBVJ010000042.1 GCF_000513275.1 Paenibacillus gorillae
TTGTGCATTAATGTTAAGCGTCCAGTTGCTGCTCCATGGCGCCCGGGTTGCGGCATTCCAGATGCCCTGCAGGTTTGCAGGAAGTGTACCCGGACGGGAGCTTGCGATCAGCAAATAACGGCCATACTGAAATAATAACGTGATTAGCGATGAATCGCTGGCACCATACTTGGCAAGTCTCTCATCAGTTGGCAGCGTGTCCGGTACACCCGGCTCGTCAAGCTGAAGCTTAACCCGGTCAAATAATGATTTGTAATCCGCAATGTGCGCAGCCCGCAATTGATCATAGCTTTTGGCAAGTGCGTTCTCCAAGTGTGCGAGCGCAGATGCAGCAGCATCCTTACCTTGGCTGAACGGCAGCTTGTCTTGCCCGTTGAAGCTTGTCGCTGCACTGAAATATAACGTAATGCTATCCGCTCCCGTTATATGAATGCCCCCTGCATCGGTACGAACCGATCCGCCTTCAGTCTCAGCGTGAATATAACCTGCAAAGCGCATCGCCTCTGAAGTTTGCTCATCGCCATAGACGATCGGCTGATTCACCTCGTAATAGTTCGGCGACACATGCTCGGGCGCCAAACCGCGAAGCAGGAAACGCTCGCCTTCCGCCGACAATTGATGACGCAGTGTGCTGTCCAGCCGGGCATGAACTTCCAGCGTCCCTGGAACGCTGGTCTCTAGACGAATGACCATCGTCTGATCCGGATGCGAGATGAATGTCTCCCTCGTATATTTCACTTGACCGATCCGGTACTCTACTCGCGATACAGCCGTCTCCAAATCCAGCGAGCGGGAATAATCCTTAGCCAGATCTCCGTGACCGAAATTCAGAACCAGCTCGCCAAACGGCAAATAAGATTGCGTGAACGAACCGAACATTGCTTTGCTTGCTTCGTCCGCCTCGGCATACTTGCCTTCCTTTACGAGACTTCTTACAAGCGGCAGCGCTTCCAACGCATGAACATTGTTGGTTTCCCGTGGCATTCCCGACCATAGCGTATCTTCATTCAAGCCGAAACGGTCGCGTTCGACACCCCCGAATTGCATAGCCCCGATACGGCCATTGCCTAGCGGAAGCGCTTCCGTCCAGATAGCGGCAGGTTTGTTAAATTGCAGTTTCATAGCTTACACCTCTGTTAATGAAATTTTGTAAAAGATGGATTTATTCCGGAATTACTCACCCGTCTTGATAGCGTTTTTCTCAATTATGATGTCGCTGCATGCCGTTAAACGGATGGCATTCTCTAAAGCTGGTGCTTCGCCGTTGAATGTAATCTGGTTGTTGTTGAACGTAAGCGAACGCGTGCTTTTCGCATGCATCACCAGCGCTTCGCCCATCTCAAAACTGTTATCGACAATTCGAATGCCAAAGTGAACGGGAGTGTCCGAATTTACCTCTTCATTTTCCGGCAAAATTGAAATGACAGGCAGCTCCTCGTTTCCGCATTCCAAAAACCGGTTGCCTTGAATAGTCAAATCCTTCACAGCCCCGGATTCATACCAGGTATCGCCATCGCCCGCTACGAGAATCCCGCTCATCTGCATCCGTTCGAAGAAATTCCGCTCTACCACCGTATGGCGCGGAGATGTGACCAGCACGCCTCTTGTCGGAATTCGTGCAAAATGATTGTCAGCAATTACAATTTCCGGCGTCCAGGTGATATTCTCGATCGAGTCTCCCAGCTCTGCGTCTGCAGGCAACGGCTCATCAAGTGTAAGCAGCATTTCTCTAGCATTCACGAGTTCGGCCTCTTTCACCCGATTGACTCCATAGGAAATAAGCGAATGAGGCTTGACGAACTGAATTTCATCCCCGGCATGGAAGGCTTTGAAACCAAAGGTTTGCGGGTGCATGAATCGAACGAGCACCTCACGGGAGGATGGCGTGCCGACAATTTTCAAGTAGGTGCCGTGAACGTTAATCGCATCATCATGCGCTCCTGCAAAATAGCTTTTCGTTACCGATACTTTCCCCTTGCAGCCCGATAGATGAACAAAATCGGCGAAGGCTGCTGCCGTACGTCCTGTTTCCTTGCGAGGAGATAAATTTATTTCGTGTAAAGTTATATTTTCACTGAATTGGCCTACAATTCCAAGACCGTGCATGAAGTGCATCGCTACACGCTCCAGACGAATATCCCGGCTCTGATGAATAAAGGCGCCTACCTGATCTCGAATGCCATCCCTTGCCTGCAAGACAAGTCCTTCAGCCAAGTCCGGCACTTGCGTATAATGCAGTCTGAGCTTCCCTGGCTGCAGCTCTTCGGCTTTCAAAGCTTGTTCGATCACGTTATCGATACGCCAAGTCGTATTGCGGACGGTGTCGCAAGCCTGTACCGGACCGTCGTGGAAGCTCCAGCCTTCTCCGATCCAGAAAAGCTTCTCGTCGCGGATTTCATAACGGGAATCAGCGTGGACAACGATATCCATGTAGGCGCTTCCTTTTTCCACAATCGTCATTTCCGTTACAGTTGGCCAAGCAAAATCGGTGCGCAAATTACGGATATCTACCCGTTCGCATTCATCGATTGCAAGCAGAGTCATCTTGTCGTGGAAAATAAATAACGCATCGCCGCCTTCAAGCGTGAAATCGGTCAATCCCTTCATAAAAATCGCGATCGTTTTGACCGGATCCGGATTTTCCGTCTCGCTTGCCGTATTCGTAATCGCATACACCTCGCGTGTTGCAGCTTCCGCATAGAAATCATATCTGCCCGGCTCCACAACCAGCTTAACAGGACCTCCTGCTTCGCTGGCTGCTTTAAGCGCCTTTTGCATTGCAGGCGTCGCGTCCGCTCCCGTATCGGGAACCCCTCCGAAAGTGCTGAATAATAATGTTTTAATGTCTGCTGTCATTAGATAACTTCCCCTCTCCCACGATGCACGGAAAGCTCCGCCTGATTCCAGGCGGAGCATCCGATATACGATTGTTACCTAGTGTTACTTATTGAATTTTGCCATCTCAGCCGTTACTTCGTCAATTGCTTTCTGAAGACCCTTGCTGTTGTAGACTTTCAGTACATCTTGCCACATTTTAACCGGATCTTCATTGCCAAGAATAACACGCGTGAAGTCGTCATCGAAATTGATCGTCGACAGCTTGTCTTTCGCTGGTGTGCTCATCGTTGCAATCTCGAATGCAGTCGGAATCGGCTCTGTATTGTCCTTCATCCACTTCAGTTCGTTTTGAACGAATTCAACTGAATCGCTGCCGAATGCTGCTCTGTTTGCTTCATTGTCTTCAAGAATGGCAGCATTTCTCCAAGCAGCTAGCTGGGAAATGATATCCATCGACGGATAGAGCTTTTTCAGGTCGACGAATTGGTCGCCTTCTTTTTGACGAGTAATCGTCACTTTGCCTGCGCTGTCTTTCGTGTAGTCTTTGCCTTCGATACCGTAGTCGAACAGCTCTTTGCCTTCAGGCGACAACAGGTAATCGTAGATGCGCAGAATGCGATCCAGCTTTTTGTCATCTACATCGGCGTTAATCATGCTCTCAGACCACCAAGCGCTGTTTACGTTGCGGTACTTCACGCCGTTTGCATCGCCCCAAGGGTGCATAATTTTAACATGATCGAAGAATTTCTCGCCCGGGTTGTTTTTCTCCCACTCGGCTTTAACGCCAGATGATCCAAATACGCTGTTCGTTGTGAACGCCAATGCGCCCGCTTTGTTTTGGTAGAACTTTTGATTGCTTTCGCCGGCTTTCGCTACTGCAAAGTCAGGATCCAATCCATTTTTCTTTGTAGAGTGCACGAGCTTGACGCAGCACCTCATCCATTTTCGGCGAAGCGTAGAACGGAATCCATTTGCCGTCTTCCTTCACCCAGCCTTTGTTGCCGAACTCAGGGAAGGTTGCTGCGAATACGTTTTTGAAATAACCGAAAGTATTCATAACAATACCAGTTGTGTCGTTCTTTTTGTTGCCGTCTGGATCTTGCTCAACAAACGCTTTCAGCATCGCTTTGAATTCATCAAAGTTTTGCGGATCGGAGATGCCCAGCTTCTCCATCCAGTCTTTGCGAACGAATACGGCACCGTCAACCGCCCATACTGCCCACATATCGTCAGTCGGGAATGTCATACGCGGAATCGCATACAACTTGCCGTCACGTTTGATCCCGTCAACGCCTTCTACATCAAACACTTTTTTCAAGTTCGGGTAGCTGCTCATATCTTCAGGAAGCGCATGAATCAGTTGTTGATTCACCCACTCATTGTATACGGCAGGCGTGTCGCTTGTAATGCTGTGCGTAATAATGTCCGGCAATTGTCCGGCAGCTGCCCAGACCTGGGATTTCTCTTTATAATTGTCCCAGCCGATATCAACCGGTTTCAGCGTCACGTTGAAATCTTTCTCAATCTTTTGAACCACTTCGTCATGCGGCTCGAAACCAACACCAATGCCCCACCAGGAAAGCGAGATGTCCATATGTTCCGCATACGGGTTGCTCGGATCTACCGCTTTGCTAGGATCATTCGATGAGCCGCCATTCGACTTGCTGCTTCCACAACCGGAAAGCAATGTTGCAATGAGAACTGCTGACAGACCGATTGATGCGAAAAGCTTCATTCTCTTCATTTCTCATGTCCCCTTATGTTGTTATTCTATAATAAAAGCGGCTTCGCTTCTATTATCCTTTGATGGAGCCGATCATAACGCCTTTTGCAAAATATTTTTGCATGAAAGGGTACAAGCAGACGATCGGCAATACGCTCACGACCAATACGGCCATTTTGAGCATTTCTGGATGGAGTCCGGTATTTTGAACGATAATGTTCGTCGAAATACTGGATAAAACTTGCTGGTAATTGGTTAAGAGTTCCCTTAACAGCGCTTGCAATGGAAGCAAATTGATATCGGTCATGAAGAGCACCCCATGCCACCATTCATTCCACCGGTCAACCGCGTAGAACAACGTAATCGTTGCAACCATCGGCATTGAGATTGGCAAAATGATTTTGTAAAGAACCTGAATGTCGTTCGCGCCGTCGATTTTGGCCGATTCCTCAAGGCCAGCCGGCAGTGTCCGGAAGAAGGAGATACAAATAATCATGTAGAACGTATTGATCGCAACGGGAAGCACCATGACAAACAGATTGTTGATCAAGCCAAGGTTTTTCATCGTCAGGTAGAACGGAATCAAGCCGCCATTGAAGAACATGGTGAAAATGATACCGGACATCACGATTTTTCGTCCCGGAAAACCGTTTTTAGACAATACGTAAGCACCGGTAAGCGTCGCAAACAGGTTGACGCTCGTGCCGACTACGGTAACAAACAAGGTAACGAGGAACGCCTTCAAGAACCGCGGCTCGTTGAAAATGTAGTTATAAGCCGAAAGGTCGAAGGTGGTCGGAATCAAGTACACGACTTGCTTGGAGATGGCCACCGAGTTGCTGAACGACATGAGCAGTACGTTGTAGAAAGGAAAGATTGTACATACGGTAAGAAAAATGAGAATCAAATGAATGATCATATCTGCGACATTGAATTTTTTCTTGTCTTTCTTGACGGAGGGCGACAGCGGCTCTATCTTCGTTGTTTGTTTGATCGTATCCATTAAACCAGCCCATCCTCCCCTAATTTTTTGACGATGTAGTTCGCGGAGTACAGCAAAGCGAAGTTCAGTATTGCTTTAAACAGACCAACTGCTGTTGATACGCCAAAGCTGCTTCCTTCCGCAAAGGTGGAGCGGTACACATAGGTATCGATAATATCGCCCGTACTATATACAGCCGCGTTATACAGGTTGAAAATTTGCTCAAAGCCGCCGTTCATCGTGCTGCCGACTGCCAGAATTAGCAAAATCCCCGCCGTACCGCGAATGGACGGCCATGTAATGGCCCGAAGCTGCTGGAACCGGCTTGCGCCATCGACGCGGGCGGCCTCGTAAAGCTCCGGATTAATGCCGGCAATCGCTGCCAGATAAATAATCGCGCTCCAGCCGACCTCTTTCCAGATGTTCGAGAGGAAAATAATCGGTCTGAACAAATCAGGATTCGTAAGGAATGTCATTTTCTCGTAGCCGAGAAAGGCGAAAATTTGATTAAGCACGCCATCATTGCTAAGAAAGTTGAACATGATGCCGCTTACAATTACCCATGAAATGAAATGCGGAAATGTATAGACCGTTTGATACAGTCTTTTCAGTTTCTGTCTTGCAACCTCGTTGATTAGCAGTGCAAGAATGATTGCCGCCGGGAACTCCAACGCGATGCGTCCTACGCTGATAATAATCGTGTTCCAGAAAGCTCTCCAGAAATCACTTTGTCCAACAACCTCTTGAAAGTTTTTCAGACCGTTCCATGGACTGTTCAGTATGCCTTCGCGAATGTGATACTCCTTAAAGGCCAGCAGAACGCCATACATCGGCAAGTACTGAAAAATCACGAAGTAGAGCAGCGTCGGAAGGAGTAGAATGTATAAATACTTATTTTTGTAAATTTCCTTCCCTAGCGTAGTTCTCATAATGTCCCTCCTGTAAGCGTTAACTTCTGTTGATAGCCTTAATTATGCGCTTACATTCGCTGATGAGGTATACACGGAATTTATTGAAATCTATAAAAAATGAAATCGCTAACATAAAAAAGAAAACCCCCAAATGGAGGTTTTCTAAAATGAATCCATAAACATCTAAAATTAATGCATGGTCTCAATCACGGGAATGCGTTTCGCGATATTGCGTTGGTGTTTGGCCCGTTAATTTCTTAAATATGCGCGTAAAATAGAAATAATCGCGGTATCCGATTTTGTCCGCAATGTCTTGAACCGTGCTGTCGCTGCGCTCGAGAAGCTCGCAAGCCTGGGCGACACGCAATTTCGCTACATAAGCTGTGAACGTCTCTCCGACCTCTTTTTTGAACAGCTGGCTAATATAGCTCGGATTCATAAAGAACTGATTCGCCAGCTCCTGCAAGGAAAGATCACGTCTGTAGTTTTCCGTAACGAATTGCAAAATGGGGTTAAACGTCTGATTCCTCGACTCTGGCGCATGCGCTGACTTTTGCTGTACGTACTGATTGGCCAGTGATTTCAGCTCGGCCATCATTTCGCTCACGTTCTTGAACAAACGCACAAGCTGTTCATAGCTGTAGAGAATTGTTTCTTTCCTCTCCAAGTCAAACAGAAAAGATATCGTCAGGTTGTACACTTGGAATGCATGCCGGATTGTCAGGAAGCCTTCCTGGAATGCTGTGTCGATCCGGTCCAGATTGAGCTGAACCGTCTCGCTGTCCTTGCTGCCTATCGCCGCATAAATTTCCGCCATCCAGCTTTTCAACTCCGTATCCTTCGTCTCCGGTACGGAATAGACGCCCGGTTTGCCTGCTATGAAGCATTGGTACGCAGCAATATCCGCCTCTTCGATGGCGCCCTTAATTTCCTTCCAGTCCGTCAGCCTGTTTCCCAGTCCGATACCCATTATATCCTCCGGCCAGATTTCCTTGCCTTTGGCAAGCATCGCCTTTACTAGCTCCTCGCTCATCAGGTAAGCGGTTTTGGCAGTACCGGTAATAAGCTTGATTACCCGGCCCGGGGGCAGAGGCAGCTCCGACAGTCCGATGGCGACGACTGGAACGATACCTTGCTCCATCCATTGCAGAATGCCTTGCTCTCCGAGCATGCCCAGCAGCTTCTCCTCATTGCGTCCTCCGGATTCGTCGAGCAGCAGCTGCATCATATCTTCTCTTATCGGACGCGCTTGATCCAGCGATTCCTTCAGTTTAGCGAGAACGCCTCCGATTTCGATCTCATCGAAAGGCTTCAGGCAATACGCTGCCGCGCCGTAAGACAAGGCTTTCTGGGCATAGGCAAACTCCGCGTAACCGCTCACAACGACGAAGCGAATCGCTTTGCCCATCGTCTTCCCTCGGCGGATCAGCTCAAGTCCGTTCATCTCCGGCATCCGAATATCGGTGAATACGACATCGGGATTCCATGCTTCTATCGCTGTCAGCGCTTCGCCGCCATTGGCTGCCTGCCCGACAACCTCAAAGCCATACTGCTGCCAGTCGACCAAATCCTTCAAGCTCTCGACAACCCAGCTCTCATCATCCACGATCAATACTTTGTACATTTATGTTATCCCTCCGTTGTCCGATCCTTAACCGGATATGCGTACCTTCGCCGTTAGCGCTATCAATGCGCATGCCGTACTCTTCTCCAAACATAAGACGTATGCGATTGTTGACATTCACAAGGCCAATGCTTTGCCAGCCGCTAGGGTCGTCAAAACCGGAACGCGGCTGGTCGAGCATCCGCCTGATTTCTTCCAGCCGTTCTGCTTCAATGCCAACGCCATCATCCTTGATGTCTATAATTAAAGTACCGCCGTCATCCACAAATCCTTCAATTTCTAGACGGCAAGGCTTGAGCGTCGTTTCGATGCCGTGATAAACGGCATTTTCCACGAGCGGCTGCAGTATCATCTTGGGCACGCTATGCCGCAGCGCTTCATCCGTGAAGCTGTAATGGACCGTGAACCGGTCGGCGAACCGGATTTGCTGAATCTGGACATACGACTTAATCATTTGAATTTCCTGTCCAAGCTCTACCTCATCCGTGCCTTTGATACTGTATCGGAAAATGCTGGACAACGACCTTGTCATTTTTTTAATTTTGTCCTGCTTCTCCACTGCGGCGATGCCGGTAATGACCTCCAGCGTATTGTACAGAAAATGCGGATTGATCTGACTTCGTCAAAAAAGCCAGCTCAGACTTCTGCCGCTCAAGCTCCGTTCCATACAGCCGCGTGTTCGTCTCCAGCAGCTTATGAGACAAGCGCTCAATCTCATCCAGCATGCTGTTGAATTCATCTGCCATCGTGCTAATTTCCATATAGCCTTTCAGCGATATGCGCTTGCTGAACTTCAAATTGTCCTCGCGGCTAACCGAGGTCATGAAGAAAATCATCTTTTTCAGCGGACGCAATATATTGTTCATAATCATCGTGAACGGAATGGCGAGAATCAATAAACCGATGGCGAGAATAATCAGCTCCTGCCGCCGCAGAACGAGCACGTCCCGGAGCAGCTCGTCCTTCGGAGCGACGCTGACGATTCGCGCGTCCATGTCGGGTATACGGATGGTCTGGGATACATACTGTTTCCCTTGCCATAGTACGTTCTGGTTGCCGTCCTCCGCGCTTTGCGTCTCTAGTTCCGGCCCTTGGACGCCGGTTATGGACGACGTATTGCTCGTAATGATCTTATTGGAGCGATCCAGCAAATAGATTTGCGTATTGGTCTGCTTGGAGTTGTACTCCTTCTCACCTACAAGCGCCTTGGGATCGATGATGAAAAACAGCGTGCCCAGCTTTTGATTAAAGGATTCGCCCTGCTGCACATAAGAGATGGTCGTGGCGAACACCAGTCCCGTGGCGGAACCATAATGCGTTCCGAACTGCTGCATGCCGGCGTAGTAAGCGTTTACCTTTCCAGGCAGCAGTTTTTTCAGATCGGCGGCATATGGGCTTCCTCCGTTAATATCGACTGAGAAGCCGTTGTCACCGGAAATAATAATATCAAGAATGCCGTCCTTCAGCTCCCGCTGATTCGAAATGAGCACATTCAGCTTTTTGAACATTTCAAACCGGGTGACTGCGTTCTGTTCGATCAGATAGCTTTGTACATCCGCATTATAAGAAATCGTTTGCATAAGACGGAACAGCACATCTTTGTTCGATGTGACGTTCTTCTTGATCTCTGTTACAGTCTGCTGCACATATTCCTCATGGTTGCGAGTGACCATCGCCGACATCGTCGAGTAGGTATGATACACGATAATCAAGATAACCAACACGGTCGAGACGGCCAAAATCAGCAGCTGCGATCGTATGGACAATCTTCTAAGAAACGCCATAGGAATCCATCCTCAAGGAAGTAGTGTAAACATATCGCTTATTATCAAGCCGAAACAGGAGCAAGTCAAGGAGCCGATTCTCAGGTTATTCCAACATAAGGAAATGCGCATGATTGTAAAAAGAGCCACGTGTCCGCAGAAGCCAGCCCCGTCCCCAACACAGCAAGACGGCTTCACCTTGGAGGCGAAACCGTCTTTTTAGTGTGGGAAGCTGGCTTCCTCTTATAAGCAAACGCTGCTGCATCTGCATGCTAGAGCCAGAAGGTCGGATAGCTTCGCTGCCGGATTGCATTGTTCATAAACAACGCTACAAGTACAATGACCACCGCCCCCGCAAGCACTGGGATAAAGAGAAACGACCATCCGCTTCCCGCTAAAATGACGACAATGGGATCAGCTCCAGCAGGCGGATGCGCTGTTTTGGTCAACATCATGAACAAAATCGCAAGCGCAACTCCAGCAGCTATGACAGCTGCTCCCTGTCCGAATAAATGAAATAAGACCAGACCCGTCAACGTTGATATGAAATGTCCCCCAATAATGTTCCGGGGCTGTGACAACGGCGATTCCCATACACCAAACGCCAACACACAGCTTGCGCCAAACGGCGCCATAATCCAAGGCTGGCCGGTTAGTCCCGTAAGCCAGGCTAGTATCGCGATGGCAATAAATCCTCCCGCTGCGCTAATTACCGCCGCTTTTGGCGCTACCTTCAGCGGACTTCTTCCCGCTCCCCTCATCTTACTCCAATATGTCTGACCGCTCATGGTTGCTCTCTCCTTCTACAATGTATGATTATTATAAATGCATATTCACCTAGTTATTTAGTTATATTCATTTTTTAGTTTGTTGTCAACACTTTTAACACACTCCACATTCATTTCTACATTAAAAACTTGGAATTCGTGATCAATGATAGTACGATATATATAGTTAGCTATGAAAAGGGGTATGAAGATGGATCCCAAGCAGTTGCAGGTAAAGGTTGACAGCGAAATCACCTTCGGTGTGAATACCCAGCTCAAGGAGCAGCTCAAATGGCTGATCGGGACGGATCAGATCCAGATCGGCGATATGCTCCCTTCCGCCGCTCAACTGGCAGATTCACTAGGACTCAATCGCAATACGGTTAATTGGGTATACACTCAGCTTCGCGATGAAGGAATCGTCACGATGCACAAGGGACGCGGCACGCAAGTCACGGGCAGTGCCGCAACGGAGCAACTGCGGCACACGCGAATGCCCATGCGCCAACTGCTGGACGAGACGGTTGACCGGCTCCATTCCAGCCGGCTCAATGCCATCGATTTTTTTACGGCAGGCCTCGCCTTTATGCTGCTCCGTGATAACCATCCTTACCGCCCGGTCCGCCTATTATTTATCGAATGCATGGCTCATGACCATCCCTTCTATCTCAAGGAAATAGAGCGTGCAACAGGCGCTAAGGCCAGAACGGTATTTCTCGAACATATCCGCTCAGGTGAAATCACGCTGGAAGACGATCGGTTAACCGCCGATGTGGTCATCACTACACTAAATCATGCAGACGAAGTAAAGTCGCTAATGCCAACCGGAGACCGCAGACTAATCGTTATCGGGGCCTCCGTCGAGCCGTCTGCATTGTTGGAAATGGTCCAAATCAAGCCAGGCTCGCTAGTCTCATTCGTTTGTCTCGGAAAAGCTGGGGGCGAATGGATGGCCCATCGTGTCCAAGAGGCAGGCATTAGTCACTTCCAAGCCCAGACGCTTGGCGTGCAAGCTTCCGAGGGAATTTCGGATGCGTTGTCTGAATCGGACTGCATCTATGCCTCGGCAGCAGTGTACGATGAGCTGCAAAGCTTAGCTCCAGACAAAGTCAGGCTGTATCCGATGCGGCTGGAGCAAAGCAGCGTAAACCTGCTGCACGAACTCGTGCAGCCTTAACATAGAAAGGCGATGCGGGATTTCCCCCGCACCGCCTTTCTGACGTTGTATTGCCGTGGCCTTACGCCAGTACAGGTTAGTTGCTGTCGCATTTTTCGTGTAAATCCTAAAATGATCTTAGCTGTCTCCCAGCAAAATGAGCGTATTGCTTTCAGTAACGAGTGAGCTAAGACCCTCTAAGGGGCTTAACTCACGCCCAACACTTTATTTTCCACTGTTTAAGGCCTTCGGAGGGTCTTAGCCCCGCTAATCGCCCTATAATCTATAGCGTTTTCTATCATTTTGTTAAAGCTAAGACCCTCACAGGGTCTTAGCTCACGCCTAGCGCTCCATTTTACACGGCATAAGACCCTCTCGGGATCTTAACCTGAATCGCTCCAGATTCAGTCCGAAGAAACAGACTTCAGTCCCCGCACATAGTCGGTGAGCAGCTCAATAAATCCCTTAGCGGCCTTTCCAATATACTTGTCTTTATGAGTAATAATGCCGACTTCCCGTTGCAGACTTGGGTGATCGATCGGGATGGCCTTCAGCTCAGAATCGTTTTGCATTTCGATTAACGTTTTGGACAAAATGGAGGAGCCTGTCCCGGAACGAATTAAGTTAAACAATGACTCGATAGAGGCTGTTTCAATTAACGGCTCCATTAGCAGGCCGGCAGAGACGCTTACTCCGTCAATCAACTGGCGGCAATGATGCGTCTCCGGAAACATGACGATTGGCTGCTTATGAATGTCTGCGAGGTTCAACGACTGCTGTGAAGCAAACGGATGATCCCACCGGCACACAAAATAAAAGTTTTCGTGGTATAGCGTCTGTTTCTTCAATCGATCATCCTCTTGCGGCAAAATCGTAATCGCCAGATCCAGCTCATTGGCAAGAATTCGCTCTACGCTGTCCTCGATACTGTGAAGCTTGATGCGAATGCCGGGATAGCTGCGGTGAAATTGAACGAGCAGCGAAGAGGCCAGATGGTTAAGCTCGCCCGGAAGCGCACCGATCGATAGCGAGCCCCGCTCCATCCGCTGCAGCTCTGAAATCTCATCGCGCGCGCCTTGAAGCAAGCCAAATACATTACTGCATTGTTTATAGAGAATGCTGCCCGCTTCGGTGACCGCAATCCTTTTGCCGATCCGGTCAAAAAGGGGAACGCCGATATCATCCTCCAGCGCTTTGATCTGATGGCTCAATGTCGGCTGCGTAATGCCCAGCTTCTCCGCCGCTCTCGTAAAATGCAATTCCTCGCACAGCAGTTTGAAATATTCGAGCTGTCTAAACTCCACGAGCCTATCACTCCATTGCCTCTAAATGTTCATTCCATTGTAATCAGTAACCTTATCATAGGTCTATATGATCGTTTCTATCATTATAATAGATAGGATCAATATTAGCTCTCCCCATTTATTTACTCCGTTCAATATGCATATAAGAATCCGCCTCTTCCCACGCCACACTAAAACCTTTCCCTTTGGCACAAAAAATCGAAGTTGACGTGTAAGCAGGGTCGGCGTTTTTATCATAGTTTCGATCTGAAATTATTTGTTCAGATTGGAAGCATGGCTTATAGCCGTCTGGCTTTAGCGTCAATACGCCTCTCCCTTTCGTATAGGAGGCCAGCTCTGCGCCATAGTTCATAAAGGCAGCGATCGGGACCGCCCCCGTGAAAATCGCAGTGTCTGCTAAAATTTCCGGCGGCTCAATGCTGCCATGAGCGGTTTGAATGTCGGACATGACTCTGCCAACATGCTCAATATCAACTTTTATGCGATAGGCATAATAGGGCTCGAGCAAAATATTGTCCCCCTTCTCCAGTCCCTGCCTAAGCGCTCTTAGCGTTGCCTCGCGGAAATCGCCCCCGGAAGTATGCTTGTTATGCGCGCGGCCGGAGAGCAAAGTAACCACAACATCGGTAAGCGGCGATCCTGTCAGGAGCCCGCGATGCTCCTTTTCCGTTACATGCTGGCCGATCAGGTTCTGATAACCGATGCTGAGATCATCGACATGGCATTCATTCCTGAACTCTACTCCGCTATCCCGCTCTCCCGGCTCTATGCGCAAAAGAACCTCCGCATAATGTCCAAGCGGCTCGAAGTGGCCGGCGCCTATCGTCGTCCCGCCAACGGTTTCCTTATACAAAATTTCAGGTTCGCCGAAGGCTACGTCAAGCTGGAACCGCTCCTTCACAACATGCTCCAGCACCTCCAGTTGGATGACGCCCATCACATGAACATGAAGCTCCTGAAGCGGCTCATCCCACCTGACGCCAAGGGAAGGGTCCTCTTCGTCCAGCAGCTTAAAGCATCGCAGCACTTCCTTGAGCGGAATTGAAGCATCGAAAAGCACCTTGGACTGAAGCGCCGGGACAAGCTCGTAATGAGATCGTTCCATCCCCTCCCCCACAACGTCTCCCGCAGCTAGTGAAGTTATCCCCGTCACGGCAAATAATTGCCCGGCAGATGCCTCATTAACAAACGTAGACTTGCTGCCGTTAAACGTCCGGATCGCGGTTATTTTCTCCAGCCTGACCTCTCCGTCTCGATCGGTATAACGAATATCTTCCCGTACCGACGCTTTGCCCCGAAGCGCCTTCATATAGGTTAAACGCGCGCCTTGCTGATCATGTCCAATCTTATATACTCTGGCGGCGAGTGGAGCCGAATCGTCATAATCCGTTTCAGCCAGCAGCTCCAAGTTGCTCAGAAAATCGGCAATGCCGACATCCATTAAAGCAGAGCCCCGCATCACGGGGAAAAGAAGTCTTCGCTTAATCGATTGACGCAGCGAAGCCATCACTTTAGCTGGCTCCACGTTTCCTTCCAGATAATCCTCCAACAGCTCGTCATCCCGCTCTGCCGCAAAGGAAACAAGTGAATCCTGTATGTTTTCGGACAAGCTGCCGCTCATTTCCACGGCATCCTTGGTCAACTGTTCGCGAATTTGTTCCAGAACGGCATCCCCGTCAGCCCCGCTTCGATCGATCTTGTTAATGAAGAAAAATACCGGAATGCCATGGCTTTGCAGCAGCTGCCACACCGTCTCGGTATGTCCCTCGATTCCTTCGGCTGCACTGACGATAATGACGGCATAATCCATCACTTGAAGCGCCCGTTCCATCTCTGCGGAAAAATCGGCATGACCCGGCGTATCAATTAAATAATAATCCGTATTGCCGCGGCTCATCACCGCCTGGTCGGCAAATATCGTAATGCCGCGGGCTTTCTCCAGCTCGTGGCTATCAAGAAAGGCGTCCTGATGATCAACACGCCCTCGGCTTCGAATGCTGTTAGTATGATAGAGCAGCTGTTCTGCAAACGTTGTTTTCCCCGCATCGACATGAGCCAGCAGACCAATCGTTACGTTGCGCTTTTTGTTCATGCAGTACCCGCCTTAATGAGCGGAATGAATACAGCCGATACTTGCTCAGCAAGCTGTTCCGGCGCGAGCTCCATCTGGAAGCCGATTTTTCCGGCACTCACCAACATATGCGCTAATGATTCCGCTCCACTATCTATAAAAGTAGGATATAGCTTTTTCATCCCGATCGGTGAGCATCCCCCGCGTACATAACCGGTCCACTTCAGCAGATCCTTTACCGGAAGCATCTCGATTTTTTTCACCCCGGCCGCTTTAGCCGCCAGCTTCAGATCCAGCTCCTCAGCGACAGGAATGACAAACACGAAGAGACTCGGCCCTTGATGGGCAACTAGCGTTTTAAAAACAATCTCAGGCGGTTTTCCAAGTTTTTTCGGCGACAGCTGCGCCATGTATTTGTCCATCTTCATTGTCATAGGTCATGATGCTGTACGGAACTTTAGACTTGTCCAGCATCCGCATTGCATTTGTTTTCGTCTCGGCCATTGCTGCTTCCCCATTCTAATCGTAATCATCTTGAGCTGTATCTATTTTAACAGGAGCAAGCCATATTCTCTATCTGCCATTACCCGTTGCCTTTTTATGTAAGTTTTGATATAAAATGATTAAGCAAAACCTGTGTGTGACTGGCGTAAACGTGGATAACCACAGGGAAGCACATGGGCCATACAGCCGTACGCCTGGGCAAAAGGTATTTGGTCAATTGCGGCCAAATGCTTTTTTTCATTCCAAAGGAGAGATGTTGAATGGATCAGGTACGCCCGGCAAGAAAAGTAGCGATTGTTGTATTCAACCAGATTGAAGTTCTTGATTTTACAGGTCCCTTCGAAGTGTTTCTGACAAGCAGCGATGGCGGAAAAGACTTTCAAATCTATACTATCGCATCGCATGAAGGCCCTGTAACTGTACTAGGCGGTTTAAGCATAAACCCCGCTTACACCATTTACAATTGTCCTCCTCCCGATCTGATTATCGTCCCCGGCGGCCCGGGCGCAAGATCCGAAATGAACAATTCGGCGCTGACAGATTGGATTGCCCGAACTGCCGAGACCTCGGAGCTTGTCCTATCTGTATGTACAGGCGCACTTATTATTGCAAAAGCCGGCCTGTTGGAAGACATGAACATCACAACATATCATCGGGCTATTGAAGAATTGAAAGCCGTAGCTCCGGCATCGGCAGTTATTGTGGCGGATAAGCGTTACGTCGATAACGGCAAAATCATCCTATCGGCTGGCGTGTCCGCAGGAATTGATATGTCTTTATATGTTGTAGGGCGATTATTGGGAGCGGAACGAGCGCTGCGAACAGCATCACTTATGGAGTATGATTATAGTCCGATTTAAGGCTTCGGTTCAGAAGGCACGGGCTCGCTGCGCGTTTCGGTTCATGCTGCCGTTCTTGATTCCAGCCTTTTTGTCGCTCCGCGACTCCAACGTTGGATAGAATCTTCAAAATGTCAGCATGAACTCGAACCGCTTTAAGGCTCCGGTTCAGAA
>NZ_CBVJ010000043.1 GCF_000513275.1 Paenibacillus gorillae
TTTTTGTCGCTCCGCGACTCCAACGTTGGATAGAATCTTCAAAATGTCAGCATGAACTCGAACCGCTTTAAGGCTCCGGTTCAGAAGGCACGGGCTCGCTGCGCGTTTCGGTTCATGCTGCCGTTCTTGATTCCAGCCTTTTTGTCGCTCCGCGACTCCAACGTTGAATAGAATCTTCAAAATGTCAGCATGAACTCGAACCGCTCCGCTCACCCCACGCTTAAGACCCCAAACTGAAAAAGAAGAGCCGAATCAGAATCCAATTTGGCTCTTCTTTTTGAAAATGTAAATTAGCGAAGCTGGTTCGCTAACACCTAACTTATCCCCCATACAGTACAGCGCAGTACATTACCATTACGTGCCATGTTGTGCTCTGACCTTATCAGCATCGCTTTCCCGGCTACGCTAGCCAAAATAGCTAAATACAAAATAATCGCAATGTCCGCTATCATTTCGCAAACTATCAACCCCAGCTACATACCTGCCTATCGAGATGGTTTCATCCCAATGTTCACAATTTCGAAAAACTTGCCCATTGTGCATCTTTGCATTTTGGGCAATGATATTATTATACGAATTCAATAAGGAGGTGTAGTCATTGATTGCTAAACAAACCTTGCGTGACAAGAAGAAAGAAGCCACAGCATCTGCCTTAGCCGAAGCTGCATTCGAGCTC
The DNA here is from genome assembly GCF_000513275.1 of Paenibacillus gorillae. Taxonomy (GTDB): domain Bacteria; phylum Bacillota; class Bacilli; order Paenibacillales; family Paenibacillaceae; genus Pristimantibacillus; species Pristimantibacillus gorillae. The sequence continues at coordinate 677 of NZ_CBVJ010000043.1, forward strand.
GCGTTTGCAAAAGGTTTGGATGGCTTCGTCGTCGACGACGTTGTACAGCAGGCCGGTTATTCTCGACGGACGTTTGCCAACTATTTCTCCTGCAAAGAAGAAGCGGTTGCTGCCGTTGCTGTCCCCTATACGAGTGTAGAAGAATATGACAAATTAATTACGGGCATGCCAGAAGATGCAACACCGCTTGATGTTTTGTACAGCTTGATGAAGATGCAGTTTACCGGGGAGTTTCTGCTTAAATTGCGTCAGTTCGTCTCCCTTTCGAAACAATATCCTACGCTAGAGCCTTATATTCTAGGTGTGTTCCGCGGCTTGCAAATATCCGCCCAAGAAGCATTGGAGCCATTCACTCGCGGACGTTACAAACCCGGATATACACATCTGCTAGCGGGAGCGGTTTATGGCGCGTTTGTGCCCATACTGGACGGCAGTCTGAATGTACTGCTGCCGGGAGAGACAGAAGCTGAACCAACAGATGCAATCCCATTTGATCAATATCTGAACGCAATGTTCGAGTATTTGCGAAACGGCTTCTAAAAACAGTCATCAGGATATAAAGGAGAGAAACATTACATGTCAACATTTTTGTACAAACTGGGGAAATCCGCTTACGACAAGCCATGGCAATTTCTCATCGCATGGGTCGTCATTCTTGGAATCGTAGGTACATTGATTGGAGTCAACGGCATACATTCCAGCTCTGAGATGAAAATTGCAGGCACAGAATCGCAAAAGGTTCTCGATCAGCTAACGAAGGAGCTTCCAGAGGCTTCGGGCGGACAAGCCAGCATCGCCTTTACTGTTCCTGCAGGAGAACGTTTGGATACGCCCGAACGTTTAGCATTAATTCAGAAGGCAATTGAAGACGTATATCAAGTAGAATACGTCATTAATCCTGCCAAATTGGCAGCTGAAGCTGGCTTCTCAGGCACTGATCCTAGCCAGATGGGCAGCGATGCCCCACAAACGGCTCAAGGTACAGAAACGAATCAAGCAAATATGGCCGAAATGCCTCCTTACGGCCCATTGATGGTAAATGGCATGCCTGTACCAGGCGTCTTGCTCTCATCGGATGGCAGTCTCGCCCTGTTCCAGTTCCAATTTACCGTTCAACAAGCTTCGCTGCCTAAATCCGTTCCGGATGCCGTAATCGACGCCGCTATGGCAGCCGAGCAGAATAATTCGGGTATTACAACTATACCTAGCGACTCGCTGAAAAGCACACCTGCCCTTGGCTCCACAGAAGCAATTGGGATTCTCGTCGCAGCCGTTGTGCTCATTATTACACTTGGCTCTGTCGTTGCTGCCGGGTTGCCGCTGCTTACCGCTATTTTTGGCGTAGCAATCAGCATCGGAGGCGCGTTTGCCTTCTCGAAATTCATTGCGATTAATGACATTACGCCAATCTTGGCTGTCATGATTGGACTAGCTGTCGGCATCGACTATTCGCTATTTATCGTCAATCGTCAGCGCCGTATGATTTTAGATCAGGGACTAAGTGCCCGCGAAGCCGCCGGCAGAGCTGTTGGCACAGCTGGCAGCGCCGTATTTTTCGCAGGATTAACGGTTATTATTGCACTATTCGGCATGCTCGTCATTGGCATTGAATTCTTGTCTACGATGGCGATAGTCGCTGGTGTGACGGTATTCGTCACTGTATTGCTGGCATTGACTCTTCTGCCCGCCCTGCTCGGCTTCGTCGGCGAACGAATCTGCTCGCCTAAAGTTCGTCTGAAGTCCAGCAGCTCCGATCGCAAAACCAAGCAAGGTTTTTCCATTCGTTGGGCTAAAGGCACTGTGAAATATCGCTGGCTTATCATCATTGGAGTAATCGTCGTTCTGGGCACAGTAGCCATTCCAGTTGCAAAAATGGAGCTGGGAATTCCTTCCGGCGCTTCGGCAAACTTGGATACGACGGCTAGACAAAGCTATGACGCGATTTCTAAAGGCTTTGGAGAAGGCTTTAACGGCCCTCTGCTCCTGGTAGGCGAGCCGCAAAATGCTGCCGACAAATTTACACCTGAAAAACTCGGAAATCTCGTTCAAGAGCTTCAGAAGCATGAGAACGTTTCGCTCGTTTCTTTAATAGGTGTGAATAAAACCGGCGATATGGCCATTATTAGCCTGATTCCAAAAACAGGACCAACTGACTTGGCCACAAAGGATCTGGTCAACGATCTTCGTGCTCCTGATTCAACCATTGCAAAAAATATAGATGTGAAGCTCGGTGTGACCGGATTCACCGCTATTAATATTGATATGTCGTCTAAGCTCGCGGAGGCGTTCCCTCTCTATGTCGGCATCATCGTTATTCTTTCCATCATTATTTTGCTGCTCGTCTTCCGTTCAATCATTGTCCCTATTAAGGCAACGGTTGGATTCATTCTCAGCATACTCGCAACGTTTGGCTTGACCACGGCCGTCTACCAGTGGGGATGGATGCATTCCCTGTTCGGCTTTGACACCGGCGGCCCGCTGCTTAGCTTCATGCCTATACTTGTTACGGGTATTCTTTATGGACTGGCGATGGATTATCAAGTGTTCCTGGTCAGCTCCATGCGCGAGTCTTATGTGCATGGCCACAGAGGAACGGAAAGTGTCATTCACGGCTATGATTTGGCAAGCCGCATCGTTCTAGCCGCTGCTGTCATCATGGTATCCGTCTTTGCCGGATTTATTTTCGCACCGGATGCGATGATCAAGCAGATCGGCTTCGCGCTCGCCGCAGGTATTCTTATCGATGCCTTCATCGTCCGTATGACGCTGGTTCCAGCCGTCATGGCGGTCTTCGGAGATAAAGCATGGTGGCTGCCGAAATGGCTGGATCGCTTGCTGCCTAACCTTGATGTCGAAGGCGATAAGCTGATTACTGCACTGAATGCTCAGGCTCAGGGCAGCAGCAGTGTTAAGAAGAAGGCAAACAAGCCTGCTTAATCTGAATTGAATTGCCATAACTGAACTACACCCCATTAGTTAGACGCCGTCTAGCTAGTGGGGTGTTCTGTGTTTATACCGTTATATGTCGGCCTTTCTTGATTACAATGTACGTTATGTTATCATAAGCTTTGCTATTTGGGTTATTCTAAAATTCAATGCATGTTATTCCAAAACTCGATTACTGAGGAGATGCCAGCTATATGATTGATATATTGGAAGGGAAATTTTTCAAAACATTCATTGCAGTAATGGAGGAAAAAAGCTTTAACCGGGCAGCAGAAAAATTGGGATTTGTACAATCTACCGTCACAAACCATATTCAGTTACTAGAACGGGCTTGTGGCCAAAAATTATTTCATCGTTTATCAAGAGGTGTAACGCCTACCGAGGCTGGTTTAAAACTAGCTAAATTTGCCCATCAGTTTGTACATCTGGGACAGTCATTAGAAGAAGCTATGAATGAGTCGACCGAACCTAAAGGAATTATTCACCTGAGTATGCATGAATCTTTTTTTGTGACTAGAATGTCTTCACTCTTGCAGCAGTTTAAACTTAAATTCCCGAAGGTGAATTTTAAAATGGAAACCGGCTATCATCAGGATATTATTGATGATGTTTTACAGCATGTTGTTGATTTTGGAATTATTCCCCGAAATCCCCGAAGGGATGACCTTCAGTTTTTCCCCATAATCAAGGAAGAATTAATTTTTATTGCTTCAGAAGAGCTGACGAAAAATGTGGAGAGAAACGGCTTGAATGTCCTTAGCAATGAATCCGTAATCACTTTTGGCAACAGTTGTTTGTATCATACTCATGCCATTAAGATTTTAGATGAAGCTGGGGTAGAAACAGATCATGCTATACAATATCCCAGTATTGAAATGATAAAACAGGCAGTAAAATGTGGTATTGGTTTTGCACTTATTCCTAAAATAGCAGCGGAAAAAGAAATTGTGGAGGGAAGTTTCGGAGCGTTGCCGCTAAGCCCAGGAATTTTCCCTACTCATGGGCTTATTGTAAACAAAGACAGGGATCTCAACCTTCCAAGCCAAATGTTCAAATCATTTGTATTGAATCATTATGCTTTTCAGTCCGACTCTCATTGAACTAATAATACAATAAGAGCCTGTTACATACGAGAATCTTAGAGACGAGACCGATCTCTAAGATTCTATTTTTTTCGTCTTTGTCATGATTGATTAAAGAAGCTATCGATTATCGAAATAACAGGTATTGAATCTTATCATAACTAGAATAAATAAGCTTATGATACTATGGCTTAGCAAGTACTCATGAGCTTAGCAGTGTTTAATAGCAAGAAGGGAATATGAAAAATTAAAGATAAGATCGTGATAACAAAATTATCGAAGGAGAGCTTATATATGTCGTGGAGCATCTTAAAATCCAAAGGTTTTTTGTCAGCTTATTTATTGGTCATTATTATGCTGATTGGTAGTGTGCTGCTAAATCAAAGGGACATTTTATTTCCAGAGATTGCTGGAATGGCAATGGGAATTATGGTGTTTTCCGTATCGGATTGGATGAAGAAACCCTCTCATCTTTGGCTTTTTCCAACCTTGGGTGCATTTTTGGGGACAATTTTAAACAGATTGCCTTTAACATCTCTTATGAAAATGTTGGTTACTCTTGCTATTATAGTCATTCTTATGCATATATTTCGAGTTCATTTCTCACCAACAATTCCTGCTGCATTACTGCCCATCTATTTGGATTTACATGACTTCGTTTTTGTAGCTTCTACAGCAATCTTAACCTTTCTCATTATGTTAGCCGCATTTAAATTAAGAAATAAAGATAAAATGCCTGCAGAAACAGGCAGTTTTCGAAAAAAAACGGATACGATTTTCATCACTATTATTTTGGCCCT
>NZ_CBVJ010000044.1 GCF_000513275.1 Paenibacillus gorillae
AAGTTGATCCCTGTTCGTATAATAATATTGACGATAACGGCAATCCTTTCAGTCGGGGTTTATCATTTATTGGAGGGTTCGATTATTTGGGTTGGCATGATAAATGTGTTGATTACCATTATTCTTTGTAAGTTATTTAAAACTTCTGTTCCTGTTGCATTTGGAATTTCGTTAATGCCTCTTATTTCTACACCCTGGGCGAGCTGGTGGTTTCCAATCGGTGTTTTTGTTACTACAGGTGCTCTAATGTGTATCTCGGTAACCTATCGTCAGTACAAAAGAACATTGGACATAAAACAGAGCTCAACAACAACTCGTTAATCAGACACTCGATATACGCATTAGAACATGCTACAATAGGCGTGCCAGTCCAATTAACGACAGGGAGTGAATGGAATGTCAATTGACGTTTATCTGAATTTCAACGGAAATACCCGTCAAGCGGTCGAGTTTTATGCAGAGGTGTTCGAGACGGAATCTCCTTCGATCATGACTTTCGGAGAAACGCCTCCAGATCCGAACTATCCGCTTCCAGAGGAAGCGAAAAACTTGGTTATGCATACGAGATTGAACATTATGGGCAGCAATGTCATGTTCTCCGATGTATTCCCGGGCATGCCCTATACGGCTGGCACCAACATCAGCTTGTCTATCGTCAACAAAGATATCGAGCTGCTGAAGTCGCTGTTCCATAAGCTGAAAGAAGGCGGAACGGTCGGAATGGAGCTGCAAGAAACGTTCTGGTCTAAACTGTACGGGAACTTAACGGACAAGTTTGGAATTCAGTGGCAAATCAATCATGAAGACAACGGAAACGGCTAAACAATAACCCCAGCGATTGGTCGGAACCCCCGATTGATCGCTTTTTTTATCCCCCTTGCCCTTCTTTCCAGAATGGTTAATAACTTTTTTCAATCTTTTTCGCATCCCCGGACTTTTTAGTGTAGAATTGATCTATTAAAACGTTAGGGGCTGTTTGGAACATATGTCTAATGAAGTTTTATTGACCGCGGAAGGCTTGAACAAGCTGGAGTTAGAACTTGAGGAACTCAAAACAGTCAAACGGGCGGAGCTCGCGCAGCGTCTTAAAGTAGCGATCAGCTATGGCGACCTGAAGGAAAACAGTGAATACCACTCGGCCAAGGACGATCAGGCTTTTATGGAGACGAGAATTCAGACGATTGAACGGATGCTGAAAAAAGTCCGTGTCGTCGAAAGCTCCAGCACGTCCAAGGTACAGATTGGCTCCATCGTCGTGTTGAATGACATTGAGATGGCGGAAAAAATTGAATACCGAGTCGTCGGCCCTGCAGAAGCTGATGTATTGGATAATAAAATATCGTATGAAAGCCCCCTTGGCGTTGCCTTGATCGGGAAATCGGTCGGTGATGAGATTAATGTCTCGGCTCCGGTGGGCACGATTAAATACGAATTACTCGAAATTAAAGTTTAATTCCTACAGCAGCACAGAAAGAAAGCGAAGCCGGTTATTTACCTGAACCCGGCTTCGCTTTTTCGTATTTCTATGATTGACGCCTCGATCTTGATCCTTAATCAATTCATAAACAACTCAATAAAATGCCGGGCGCTTTTGGATAAATACCGGTCCTTAAGCCACAATATACCGACATCTGATTCAAAGTCGGCATCGGCGATGGTGAGCATCTTAATCGTAGGCAGCGGGAAAGAAGCCATAACCGATTTCGGGAAGACAGTCGCGCCGATACCAGCCGCTACGAGCGCCATAATAACGGCAACACTAGAGCATTCGCATATGACATTCGGCTCGAAACCATGCGACCTGGCTTCTACCATAACCTGATGATGCATACCGGTTGTCCGGTCTGTTTTCAAGGTAAGAAACGGCAGCCCATCCAGCTCTCTCATATTCATCGTCTGCTTTGAAGGATCGTCCACCCAAGACGTCGGCATAACGGCTACGTAGGGGTCGGATGGCAGCTTTAGCACGGACAACGGCTTCATCTCCGGAGATGATTCCAGAGGCAGCCGCGCAACGATCAGCTCAATGCTGCGTCGTTCCAGCTGAGAGCCAAGCAAGTAATGATCGCCTTCGGCGATTTTGAACGTAACTTGCGGGTACAGCTTGCGGAAACGCTCGATCGTCGGCGGCAGCAAGGAGATGCAAGAAACGACGGAGCCTATGGCGAGCACACCCTGCACGCCTTCGTCCAGCTCCTTCACTTCTTTAAGCGTCTCACCAAACTGGTGAAGCAGTTGCTCGGCCTTGTCTCTCAGCAGCTCGCCCGCATGTGTCAGCAGCAGACCTTTCCCGCTCCGGTCGAACAGCGTGACGCCAAGCTCTTCCTCCATTAGCTTCAATTGCCTACTAAGCGGAGGCTGCTCCATGTTCAGCGCTTTGGCTGCTCTCGTAATTTGTCCCTCATTTGCAATTGCCAAAAAGTAACGCAGCTGCCTTATATCCATCTCTACCTCCACCCCATACCTATAAGGTATGGCTCTCCGATAAAACTGATATTTTTAATATACCTAATGTAATGTTACGATTCAACTAAGTATCTGCAGAGGAGATGTTTTGGAATGAATGCAAACATCCGTATCGAACTGTCCACGAATAAAAAGCAAAAGCCGGAAGTGTCAGAGCTAGGCTTCGGCAAATACTATACCGATCATATGGTGATGCTAGATTATGACGCATCCATCGGCTGGCATGACGCTCGCGTCGTTCCTTACCAACCGATCACCCTTGACCCTGCCGCTAAAGTTTTTCATTACGGACAAACTGTATTCGAAGGACTTAAAGCTTATTTAACGTCAGACGGCGCTATCCGCTTGTTCCGTCCGCGTAAAAACTTCGAGCGGTTGAACCGCTCCAACGAACGACTCAGCATTCCGCATCTCGACGAAGAGCTTGCACTGGAAGCGCTTAAGCAGCTCATCTTGACCGACCGGGAATGGATTCCATCCGCAGAAGGCACTTCGCTGTACATTCGTCCTTTCATTATTGCAACGGAAGCTGCGCTTGGCGTAAATCCTTCCACGCAATACAAATTTATGATCATCATGTCGCCTGTTGGTTCGTATTATGCTGAAGGTATTCATCCGGTTAAAATTTTCGTCGAATCCGAATATGTACGAGCTGTAAAAGGCGGCGTAGGCAACGCAAAAACCGCCGGCAATTACGCGGCGGGATTGAAAGCGCAAGAGAACGCTACGAAGCATGGCAGCTCGCAAGTGCTATGGCTCGACGGCGTTCACCGGAAATATATCGAAGAGGTCGGCAGCATGAATGTCTTCTTCAATATTAACGGAACAATTGTAACACCAGCGCTGAACGGCAGCATTTTGGACGGTATCACTCGCGACTCCATCATTCAACTGCTGAAGCATTGGAACATTCCGGTTGAGGAACGTACCGTTTCCATCGATGAGATTGTTGAAGCGCATAGCAACGGCTCCCTTATTGAAGCATTCGGAACGGGAACCGCTGCCGTTATTTCGCCAATCGGCGAATTGCTCTGGCTTGGTCATAAGCTGTCGATCAACAACGGCCAGACCGGTGAGCTTTCTGCCAAACTGTATAACAATTTAACGGGCATTCAAAAAGGGACGGTAGAGGATCCATTCGGCTGGATTACTGTACTCGATGACCGGGAAGCAACCGGCGTATCCGCTAACGCTCAGTCCCATAAGTCTTAGTCTCCATCTGATCTAAGCTTTTGAACACATAGCCTTGCTTTTTGGCCTCTTCTATAATCGCACCGAGCGCTCCGGCATTATCCTTCGATACCGTGTGCAGTAAAATAACTGCGCCAGGATGAAGCTGCTTCATGACTTGCTCGTAGGCGTAGGAGGGGCCTTTTTGGCTATTCACATCCCAATCCTTGTAGGCGACGGACCAGAATACGTTCGTATACCCCGAATCCTTGCTCACCGCAAGCACATTGTCGTTAAAAATACCTCTCGGAGGCCTTAAGTACGACATCATCGGCTGACCGGTCAATGCGGTTACCCCCTCCTTCACCTTTTCTAATTCACTTCGAATCTGCTCCGCTGACAATTGCGTCATATCCGGGTGGCTCCAGGAATGGTTGCCAACCAAGTGGCCTTCAGCCGCCATCCGTTTCACCAAATCCGGCTGATCCTTCACATAATGTCCCGTTACGAAAAACACGGCAGGCACCTGCTTTTCTTTCAGCACATCAAGCACTTGAGACGTAAATCCATTCTCATATCCGTTGTCAAACGTTAAATACAGCTCTTTTTGCTCCGTATTTCCCAGAAAGATAGCACCATGCTTCATGACGATGTCTTTGAATCCTTCTTCATTAATCGAAGGCAATTGTCCGCCGACACTTTTTTTGAAGCCGAAATGAAAGGCGCCAGAAGCGCCAAACGCCGTTCCCACCATTAATACAAATACAAACGCTGCAATCCAGAAGGAACGGAGCATCGTGTTTGCCATCTTGATCTTCCCCTTTACCATGAATGTGTTTCCTTTACTTTTCCCCACGCCGGCTCTTTGTATAAATGGCTGATGTCATTGACAAATAAAGTTGCCTCACTTATAGTTGTTTAAACAACTAAATTAGAGGTGGAGATAAATCAGATGCGGCAACAAGGGCTAGACCATTCCCTCGGATTTGTAATGGGCATATCGTACCGCAGAATGAACCAATTGTTCATGACGCGCATTAAATCCTTTGACCTCACACCGGAGCAATGGTCGGTGCTTTATCGAATTAGAGAGCAGGACGGCATGATTCAGAAGGATATTGCTGAGAAATCGGGCAAAGACAAGCCTACTACGACCCGAATTTTGGATTCGCTCGAAGCGAAAGGTTATGTGACGAAAAAAATCGGCAAAAACGACCGGCGTTCCTATCATGTGCATATTACCGAAGCCGGTATACAAGCTGCTGACGAAATTGCGCCAATTGAGTATCAAGTACTGCGTGATGTATCCGGTGTGTTAACCGATGAGGAGTATGCGCTCATGATCAGCATGTTGAACAAGCTAAGCATTCAGGCAGCAAGCTTGCTTGAACAGGAAAAGGAGTAAAAGAATGAATGACATCATGAACACACATCAAGAAAAACTGTGGACGAAAAGCTTCATTGTGCTGACTGTCAGCTACTTATTATTGTTTCTGAGCTTGCAGATGCTGCTGTCGCCTTTTCCCGCTTATGCCAAAGAGCAGTTTCATCCCGGAAACTTCACACTCAGCCTCGTGACCAGCTTATTCGCTTTGTCCGCTATTGCAACCCGTTTTGCGACGGCCAGCCTGCTTCGTTTCGTACATCGCAATACGATTTTGCTCGCTGGCATCGTACTGGCGGCATTGACTACATTTCTGTATCCCTATGCATCTACGATGACGCAGCTCCTTGTGCTGCGCGTGCTTTTCGGCATCGGCTTTGGGATGACTAGTACGGTGCTTCCAACGCTCGTCTCGCAAATCATCCCGCGTAAACGGCTTGGCGAAGGTGTCGGCTACTTCGGCCTATCAACAAGCATAGCCATGTCCATCGGTCCGATGATTGGCTTATCAGTCATTAGAGACTACGGATTTGAGACCCTTTCAGCAATGGGCACCATCGCAGCCTTTGCGATTATCCCCTTGCTGCTTCTTACAAGAAGTATTCCTGCGCAATCGGAAAATCCAAAGCAGCAGATGCAGAGCATAGTTACGGCATCAATAAGCAGCAGCGGCAAGGCGAAGAAAGGCAAGATGCTCATTCCGGCTTTGCTGAACATGCTCATGTCTGTTTCCTATGGCGGTCTGCTTGGTTTTTTGGCGCTGTTCGGCCAGGAGAAGCATCTAGACGGGATTGGCTTGTTTTTTCTGTTCATTGCCTGTACCGTACTTATCATCCGGCCAATTTCAGGCCGTATATTCGACCGCAGAGGTCCAGCTCTCGTGCTGATACCTGGTGCAATCATCATTATCGCAAGCATGCTTATTCTTTCCTATGCCAATTCGATGCCGCTTGTTATTGTATCCGCCCTGCTCTACGGACTTGGCTTCGGCGCCATCCAGCCGACTACACAGGCCTGGATGCTTCGTGAAGCTTCACCGGAGCGTCACGGTACGGTTAACAGTCTCTACTATAATTCAACGGACTTTGGCGTTGCCGCTGGTTCCATGCTGCTCGGCATTATTGCATCGGCTTCCAGCTATTCGATTATGTACAGATACGCCGCTTGCGTGATGGTTTTGTTCCTTATCGTCTACTCTATCCAGCATATAGTGAGCCGGAGAAGCAACAACAGCAGCCATTCTGCTGCAGTTGGCAAATAAACGAAAAAGGCTTGAGAACAGATCAATGAAGATCCAGCTCAAGCCTTTTTTGCTTCTGTTGTCTATTCCAGCTTGTCCAACCGATAGGTATAGCCGCAAAATTTACATTTGAACAGAACACTATTTTCCCAAATAATATAGGTCATTCTGTCGTCGTCTTCAAGCTCTATATACTCTCTTCCGCTTTCATCGCTGTCTCCCGTTGCGAACAAAGCGGTTTGATTGCCGCATTCACATTCAAACTTCATTACCATTAAAAAAACCTCATTTCTTAATCATAATTTTAGATAAGGCTTGACAACGATACAATTCGTATCATAAATTACTAATAGTAGGTGTATTTATAAACGTAAGGAGCTATGGGAAAATGACGACGATGGGAGATCGCTTAAGGGAGCTTCGCATTCGCAATTGCTTGTCGCAAGAAGCCGTTGCCCGCATTATCGGTATTACCCGTTCCGCCTACAGTCATTACGAGATCAACAATCGGCAGCCCGTATACGATACGTTGATCAAACTCGCCGGCTTTTTCCATGTGACGACAGACTATATTATACATGGCGATTCCCGCGAGAACCAGCATCATGACGCTCCGGCGGATACGATTGAAATCATTCGTCTATTGAACAACATGGACCATACGAAACGCAAGCAGTCAATTGATAAAATGATGGATGTCATCCGCGAGGCCGAATAGCCGTTGTCGCCAGTCGACGCGGCTTCCTGGGCTTTCCTCGTAGAACACCCTCGCCCCTTTAGATACATATTGTATCAAATTGATTTTCCTCTTCTTTCTCAACCTTCCTTTATCCAATCCGTACCTGTCATTTTCTTTCAAAAAAAGGCTATGTAATTTGCGAATAAATGCCTGCTTTCAATTGATTCATCCTTCCACCTTCGCTATAATTATCTGATGACCTCATTATAATACAAAAAAATTGCATTTAGGAAGGATTGCTATATCCATGTACGTTGCAGATAAATGGAATGACTATGAGCTGATCGATACAGGGGCGGGGGACAAGCTTGAGCGTTGGGGCTCCCATATTTTACGCAGGCCTGACCCGCAAATTATTTGGCCAATCAGCAATGAAAGCGGCTTGTGGAAGCAAGCAGACGGCCACTATCACCGCAGCTCCTCCGGCGGCGGCCAGTGGCAGATGAAGCCAAGCCTGCCGGAACGCTGGACCATCGCTTACGGCGATCTGAAATTCCACATTAAACCGACCAACTTCAAGCATACCGGCTTATTCCCTGAGCAGGCCGTCAACTGGAGCTGGATGATGGACAAAATTAAAAACGCAGGACGGCCAATTCGCGTCCTTAACCTGTTCGCATATTCGGGCGGAGCGACCGTAGCCGCTGCGGCAGCAGGCGCCGAAGTCGTTCACGTTGACGCTGCTAAAGGCATGGTTCAGTGGGCCAAGGAAAACGCCCAGCTATCCGGCCTGGAGAACGCTCCGATCCGGTACATTACCGATGACGTCTTCAAATTCGTTCAGCGCGAGCAGCGCCGCGGACGCCAATATGACGCCATCATTATGGACCCTCCTTCATACGGCCGCGGACCTAACGGCGAGACGTGGAAGCTGGAAGAGAATCTATACCCGTTCGTTGAGTTTTGTACATCGATTTTGTCGGACAATCCTCTGTTCCTGCTTATCAACTCCTATACGACAGGCCTCTCTCCATCCGTGCTTCACAACCTGCTTCATATGACGATGAAGGGCAAATACGGCGGAGAAATTAACTGTGGCGAAATCGGCTTGCCGATCACAGCATCCGGACTGAATCTGCCATGCGGCATTCTGGGCCGCTGGGAGTCGAAGTAATGGCAGCCGCTAAAGCGCCTTTGCCATCCATAGAGGTTCTTTACGAGGATAACCATATGCTTGCGGTCGTCAAGCCGCCCGGCATCCCTTCTCAAGAGGACGAGTCGGGCGACCCGGACATGCTGACGCTAATTAAGGAAGACTTGAAAGAACGCCATAACAAGCCGGGGAATGTGTTTCTCGGCCTTGTTCATCGGCTGGACCGGCAAGTTGGCGGTGTCATGGTTTTTGCCAAAACATCCAAAGGCGCTTCCCGGTTGTCGGAATCGGTGCGCAACCGCAGCTTTGGCAAAACCTATATGTGCGTCGTGCATGGTTCTCCTGCTGCCGCCAAGGCACAGCTGCGCCATTATATCCGCAAAGACGCGAAGCGCAATCAGGTGACGGTATTTAACGCTCCTGCCGCTGAAGCAAAAGAAGCAATTCTCGATTACGCTGTCATCGCCAGTCAAGGCAGCCGCTCACTCGTTGCAATCAGACTGCATACAGGCAGACCGCATCAAATCCGCGCCCAGATGGCGCATATCGGCTGTCCGCTCCTTGCAGACCGCAAATACGGCGCTCCGGCTACCAGCGGAGTATCAGACCCGGCACTATGGTCAACCTCTATTTCCGTGCCTCATCCGGTCAGCAAAGAAAGCATGCTTTTCCGCTCGCTTCCTTTCGGCTCGGCAGCATGGACGTGGTGGACACCTTCCCAATTGGAGCAAGCGGCCAATTGGTTCATACAGGAAGGATGAATTGTTGATGCGCCGAAAGCGACAACGAAAACCTGTTTTTCTCAGCTTTATCCTCCTGCTCCTTGCGGCAGCAGGAGTTTCTTTTATCATCATCGCTACACTGATGGACGATACACCTGCAAAGCCTGCGAGCGGCCAAATAGCCGACTCCGCATCTCCGGGCGACAGACAGCCAGATGCCACTTCAACGATAGGGATACAGGAGCCTGAAGCTACCGCAACCCCTTCGCCCGCCATTACACCATCTCCATCACCATCACTACCCCCATCACCAACAGTTTCGCCTTCTCCGTCGCCTCCGCCAAAACCAGAATTTGCAGAAGCGGAATGGATTGCAGTGGGCGACGTGATGATGCATAAACCGCAAGTTCCCGGAGCTTATGACGAGAAGACCAAAACTTACAATTTTAATTCTTATTTCACATTAGTGAAACCGATTCTATCGCAGGGTGACTGGGTGCTGGCCAATCTGGAGACTCCGGTGGCAGGAAGCTCTTACGGCTATACCGGGTATCCAAGCTTTAATGCACCGGTCGAGCTGCTGGAAGCACTGGAATACGCAGGCTTTAACATCTTGACGACAGCAAACAATCACTCGCTCGATAAGGGCGGCAAAGGGCTGCTGCGCACGCTGGACAACTTGAAGAAATACAAGTTCGCGATTAAAGGAACAGCAGCCTCACAAGCAGAAGCTAATAAGAATGTGATCATCGAAAAAAACGGTATTAAGATGGGGCTGCTCTCTTATACTTACGGAACGAACGGCATCCCGCTTCCGCAAGGGAAACCCTATATGGTATCTCTAATTGATGAGAAGAAGATGATAGCGGATATTGCCAAAACAAAAGCAGCCGGCGCCGATTTCGTTACGATTGCTCTCCACTTCGGAATTGAGTATCAGACGCAGCCTAACGATGAGCAGAAAAGGCTGGCTCGCAAGCTCGTAGCTGCTGGGGCGGACATAATAGCGGGTTCCCACCCCCATGTCATACAGCCTTACGAGGTGCTGGAGACGACGGATGAAGAAGGCAAGACCAGACAAGGACTCATCATTTATTCTATGGGCAATTTCATCTCCAACCAACGCGAAGAGACGAAGGATTATGGCATTATCTATAAAGTACTTATTCGTAAAAATATCGCGGATCACACGATCCAGTTTGGCGAGATTGAAACCATTCCTACGTGGGTTCATCGCTACCAGCCGGACAACAACTATCGCTACCGTATTCTGCCGGTCGAGCAGACATTAGAGGCATTCGCCACCGGTACGAAAGACGAGCTGCTCTCTGCTGCTGATTATAATGCGATGGAGAGTACGCTGAAGCAGCTGCGTAAACGAATGTCCGCCATGAAATAATAGCTGTAAACAAAAGCCGGCCCTCCGGATACAACCCAACAGGGTTGATCCGGAGGGCCGGCTTTTGTTTCGGGCAGCTTTTACAGGCTGCTGCCTTTATGCGTTTGCCACTTTCGCCCAGCAAATAAACGAGCAGCTGCTGATTGTGGGCCGATATCCGGTCCAGCGACTCCTCAAACAGCTTGGAGCGGATTTCTCTGCCCCTCTCTGCCTCAGCTCGTCCCTTATCCGATACGGACACCCACACGATCCTGCGGTCATTGTCGTCGCGCGTACGCACAATCAGCTCATTGCGTTCCATCCGGTCCAGCAGCGTCGTAATCGCCGCTGGCGTCGTGGATAAATGCTGCAGCAAATCGGATGGCTTCATCGGCTCAAATTGCAGCATCAGTTCGAGCACGTTAAGCTGGCCTTCTGTCAAAGGGGCCAACCCTTCTTCCAGACTCATCTTCCACTCTCTCGTCAACTTCGTCCATAATCGAGTAAATTCTTCAGAAACCATACCGACACCCGCTTCCTGTCCGATTTTCTCCTTATTCCCAATTATACCAAACGCCAATGTCGAATAAAAGGTTAACCCGATTAATAATTTGAGTCATTAATCGCGATAGTTCCGAACGTTTTGACAAGACTAGACATACAATGAGCATAGGCGATCTCCCTATTTGTCAATGTATTGTATACCCCAACGCCGGATTAAAGGAGTGATCCCATGGAAGAGCACAAAGCGGAAATCATTCGGAAAATAAAAGCTTACGGCATAATAAAAGACCCGCAATGGCTGGACCGCCCGGATGAGCTGGTGCCATTGTGGGTCATGCTTGATGCGATGGTCAAATTGATCGAGCGCTTCGATCCGCCGAACCGTCCTTACGATTGATGGGACGAGAGCGCCGGACGAATAATGATCGAATCGATCGTGTCATTCTTCTCTACCGGTACCAGCAGCTTGCCGATTGACTTGCGGTCTTCGATCGGTGCTTTCTCCGTCGAGGCCGACAGATGTGCACCAGACGCCGTAAGCGCAATGATATCGGAGGCTTCCTTGCAGTACAATGCGGCAACGAGCACATCGCCGTTTGGCTTCACTCGTTTGCCTTCTTTGAATTCGAAGGTCTGTACACCTTTTCCGCCCCGGCCCTGGACTGGATAATCAAGCAGCAGCGTCCGTTTGGCGTAGCCAATATCGGTTACGACGAGCAGCTCGCCTTCATCATCTGCGACCCATTCGGCTGCAACAAGCTCATCATCATCCTTGAGCTGCATACCGCGAACGCCTGCCGCCACGCGTCCCATCGGGTTCACTTCGCTCTCTGTGAAGCGTATGCTCATCCCCTGCTTGCTGACTAGCAGCAGTTGCTGTGCACCGTCACTCACCTGCACGCGTATAATTTCGTCGCCGTCCGCCACCTTACAGGCTGTAATGGCCGTAGAACGCGTCGTCATATATTCCTTCAACTCTGTACGCTTAACCTGCCCGCGCTTCGTTACGAAGACGAGAGACACCTCAGAGGCGTTGAAATCCTTCACCGGGATAATGCTAATAACAGAATCATCCTTCGGAATCGGTACGATATTGACAATCGCCGTACCGGTATCCTTCCATTTGAACTCTGGAATTTGATGGACAGGCAGCATATAGTATTGGCCTTTCCGGGTGAACAGCAGCAGGTTGTCAATCGTATTGACTTCGTACAAGCTGCTGATCATATCGCCTTCCTTGACGCCGGCATTCTCCAGATCGCCGCCGGAGCGTGTGAAGGACAGCATGCTCGTCCGCTTCATGTAACCCTCGCGGCTAAGCGTTACCAGCACATCCTCTGGTGTAACGAGTACTTCCAGATTAACTTTAAGCTCTTCAACCTCACCGCGAATTTCGCTGCGGCGGTCGATGCCGTATTTATCGCGGATTTCAATAAGCTCTTCCTTGATGACGGACAACAGCTTCTTCTCACTATCGAGTATCGAACGGAAGTAAGCGATGCGCTTCATCATTTCCTTAAGCTCTTTCTCCAGCGATGTAATCTCAAGATTGGTCAGGCGATAGAGCTGCAAGGTAAGAATCGCGTCAGCCTGACGCTCACTGAACCCGAATTTCTCGACCAGATTGTTTTGTGCGTCCGCCCGGTTTTTCGATGCTTTGATCGTCGCAATAACTTCATCAAGCAGATTCAGCGCTTTAACAAGACCTTCAACGACATGCGCACGGTCTTCCGCCTTCTCCAAATCGTATTGCGTCCGGAACGTTACAACTTCCTTCTGATGCTCAATATAAGCGCTTAATATTTGCTTAATGCCAAGCTGCAGAGGCGCCTTGTTAACGATTGCAACCATGTTAAAGTTATATGTCACCTGCAAATCAGTCTTCTTCAGCAAGTAAGCCAGTATGCCGTTCGCATCCGCTTCTTTCTTCAACTCGACTACGATTCTGAGGCCGTTGCGTCCGCTTTCGTCACGAACCTCGGCAATGCCCTCTACCTTCTTCTCCAAGCGGATATTTTCCATGGCAGTAACGAGCCTGGATTTCACGACCTGATACGGAATTTCCGTAATCGTAATCTGCTGGCGTCCGCCGCGCATATCTTCGATTTTCACTTGGGAACGAATATAGATCCGGCCTTTTCCCGTCGCATAAGCGTCGCGAATGCCTTCTTCGCCCATAATAACGCCGCCCGTAGGAAAATCCGGCGCCTTTATAATCGTCATCAGCTCTTCCAGTTGAAGGTCGGGACGATTCATAATTGCGATACAGCCATCGATAACCTCGCGCAAATTATGCGGCGGAATCTCCGTAGCAAAGCCGGCGGAAATGCCGGATACGCCGTTCACGAGCAAGTTCGGATAACGCGACGGCAGCACGACAGGCTCTTTGGTCGTGTTATCGAAGTTGTCCTTGAACTGGACGGTTCGTTTCTCAATATCGCGCAGCAGCTCCATTGCGATCGGCGACAAGCGAGCTTCTGTATAACGCATAGCTGCAGCCGGATCATCGTCCATCGAGCCCCAGTTGCCATGGCCGTCTACGAGGACATGGCCCATTTTCCAAGGCTGCGCCATCCGTACCATACCTTCATAGATCGAAGAATCGCCATGCGGATGATAGTTGCCCATTACGTCGCCGACCGTTTTCGCTGACTTGCGGTATGGCTTGTCCGGCGTGTTGCTGGAATCGTACATTGCGTATAAAATCCGGCGTTGAACCGGCTTGAGGCCATCCCGAACGTCAGGAATGGCGCGGTCTTGAATAATATATTTCGAATAGCGTCCGAATCGGTCACCGACGACCTCTTCCAAATACGCCGGTAAAAACTGTTCGAGCATACCCATGTCGTTGCCCCCTATTCCTCATACTCCGTGAAGTCGACATTTTCCAATATCCACCGTTTGCGCGGATCGACCTTATCGCCCATCAAGGCGGAAACCCGGCGCTCCGCTTTCGCTGCATCTTCAATCTGCACCTGCAGCAGCGTGCGCGTCTCGGGATTCATCGTCGTCTCCCACAGTTGATCCGGATTCATCTCACCAAGTCCTTTATAGCGCTGGAGCTCAAAGCTTTTGCCAAATTCCTTCAAGTAATTTTGCAGCTGCTCGTCCGTCCAGGCATAACGCACCGTTTCCAGCTTCCCGGACTTGCGGGAAATTTTGTACAATGGCGGCTGCGCGATGTAGATCCGGCCTGTATCAATAAGCGGCTTCATATAGCGGTAAAAGAACGTCAGCAAGAGCACTTGGATATGCGCGCCATCCGTATCCGCGTCGGTCATAATGATAATCTTGTTGTAGTTGCATTCCTCGACGTCAAATTCCGGACCAACTCCTGCTCCGATCGACGCGATAATGGCTTTGTACTCGTCATTCTTCAAGATGTCGAGCAGCTTCGCTTTCTCCGGATTCATCGGCTTGCCCTTAAGCGGCAGAATCGCCTGATATTTCGAATCACGGCCTTGCTTCGCTGAACCGCCAGCCGAATCGCCTTCGACGATAAACAGCTCATTACGGGTAAAATCCTTCGATTGCGCCGGAGTGAGCTTACCGTTCAAGTTGGAGCTTTCGCTCTTTTTCTTCCCGCTGCGAATTTCCTCACGGGCTTTACGAGCCGCCTCACGCGCCTTTGAAGCCTGTACAGCCTTCTTGAGCAGCGATTGGGCTACCTGCGGATTTTCCTCCAGGAAAACCTGCATTTTGTCCGTTACAACCGCATCTACCGCACTTCTCGCGGAAGCGCTGCCGAGCTGATCCTTCGTCTGTCCGACGAATTCGACTTCGCCCATCTTGATGTTGATGACAGACATCATCCCTTCGCGCAAATCATTGCCCTCCAGGTTTTTATCCTTTTCCTTCAGCAGCCCTGCTTTGCGGGCATAATCGTTCATGACGCGCGTATACGCCGTCTTGAATCCGGTCTCATGCGTACCGCCGCCGCGTGTCGGAATGGAGTTGACGAAGGAAGCGATCGTTTCCGTATAGCCGTCGTTGTACTGCAATGCGACTTCGACCTCAATGTCATCCCGCTCGCCTGCGAAATGAATGACGTCATGAAGCACGGTTTTGTCTTCATTCAAATATTCGACGAATTGTTTGGCGCCGCCCTCGTAATGAAACACGTCCTGTTTGCCGCTCCGGTCGTCTTTAATCGTCACCTTCAAGCCAGAGTTGAGGAAGGCGATCTCCTGCAGACGTTCTGCCAGCGTATCGTAGTTGAGGGAAATCCCATTTTGAAACACGCGCACGTCGGGCTTGAACGTTACCTTCGTCCCGGTCCGGTTAGTTGAACCGACAACTTCAAGTCCGGTTACAGGCTCGCCGACATGCTCCTTGCCTTTTTTATCAACCCAATACTCGAAACGCATTTTATGTATTTTGCCGTCACGGAAAATTTCAACCTCCAGCCACTCCGACAACGCATTCGTTACAGATGCGCCTACGCCGTGAAGACCGCCGGACTTCTTATAGCCCGAACCGCCGAACTTTCCGCCTGCATGAAGAATCGTATAAACGACCTGCGGGGTTGGAATGCCTGTTTTGTGCATGCCTGTAGGAATGCCCCTGCCATTGTCGTGAACCGTTATAGAACCGTTTTTATGTAAGGTGACGTCAATAGCCGAACAAAATTTGGCTAAATGCTCGTCCACCGCATTATCGACAATTTCCCAAACGAGATGATGCAAGCCTGAACTGCTGGTGCTTCCGATATACATGCCCGGCCGTTTGCGCACAGCCGTTAATCCTTCCAGAACCTGTATATCATCAGCCTCATAATTGCGATCAGCCGCTGTAGAATTCGGGGAAAAATCAAGTTGTTCTGCCATAGGGCCTGGCCCTCCTTATTTATTGCGTTTCCATACTTCAAGTATTTTAATGCAAATTGTCCTGATTAGTAAAGACATCTTCGCGGACAAAGCAGGTAAGAATCGCCCGAATCCTAAGCCCGGTAAGGGATAGAAAGATTGATAAATTCAAAGGCAGCCCTTAGGAACGCCCGTAATCGGCGGGATTCAACCTGCTGTAAGCATCAGTTTTTCCGTAAAATCAAATTATAAGCATGCCTTCCTTCACGCTGCTCCTTCATTTGGATGATTTTGGGTATCGCCTCCTGTGGCGGATGCACACACCACCCTGCTCGCCCCTCAATATATTAGGTCTAATAAGACAATGTGAGGAGCAAGCGATCAATGACGAGTGATGCGGGAACGCAATTATATTTGGAACTGCTGAAAAAAACAATCTTATTCGAAATCTGGCTGGAACATGAAGGCGGCAATGCAACCCCTACGAACCGCTGGGAAGGATTGGATTGGCCTAAGATTGCACATAGTATGATCGGCAGACTG
Source organism: Paenibacillus gorillae (assembly GCF_000513275.1). Lineage (GTDB taxonomy): Bacteria > Bacillota > Bacilli > Paenibacillales > Paenibacillaceae > Pristimantibacillus > Pristimantibacillus gorillae. The sequence goes on from NZ_CBVJ010000044.1 coordinate 16,045, forward strand.
CGGATGAATCAGCTTCATGATGCGATGAATACAGTTTTGCGGGAAGGCATTCCAGGCGATTTCATCGAAACGGGTGTATGGCGTGGCGGCGCTTGCATCTTTATGCGCGGTTTTCTGAAGGCGCATGGCATGAATGACCGTCGCGTATTCGTCGCTGATTCGTTCGAAGGGCTGCCAGCGCCTGATCCGCAATATCCGATTGACGCCACCTCTACCTTTCATACCGAAGACTTCCTCCGTGTATCCTTGCCGGAAGTAAAGAACAATTTCCGCAAATACGGCTTGCTTGACCGGCAAGTGACATTTCTGAAAGGCTGGTTCAAGGATACTTTACCTGTCGCTCCGATCACCCGGCTGGCGATCGCAAGGCTTGACGGCGATATGTATTCCTCTACAATGGACAGCTTGAATAATTTGTATCCTAAGCTCTCTATCGGCGGATTCCTCATCGTTGATGACTACTCAATCGGATACTGCGCTGCGGCCGTCCATGATTTCCGTGCCATTCACAACATTACCGATCCCATTATCCCGATTGACATTACCGGTGTCTACTGGCGTAAGACCAAATAAATACCCGTTATGGCCTGACGAACCCCAAACTTAAACAGCAGAAAAGCCTTCCTTCCACGCCTTATGCGCGGATGTGAAGGCTTCTTGTTTGTGTAGCTGGGACAGCAGCGGGCCGCTGCTTTATTCCTTGTATTCAATCCGCAGCGATTCCGCTGCCTGGCGTGCAACGTCACGTGCTTGATCGGTGTCTTCCGCTGTACTCAAAGCAACCGCCATCCGGCGGCCGACCTTCGTCTCCGGCTTGCCGAACACGCGGACCTGTGTATTTGGCAAAGCCAATGCTTGTTCTATTCCGCCGATACGGAAATCGGTATGCTCCCGGTTGGCTTTAAGCGTATGGGAAGCACCCGGCGACAGCAGCCGGATGGTCGGGATCGGAAAGCCGAGAATGGCCCGGACATGCAGCGCAAATTCCGACAAATCCTGCGTTGCCATCGTCACCATTCCGGTATCATGCGGACGAGGCGACACTTCGCTAAACAGGACGCCCTCTCCGGTAATAAACAGCTCAACGCCATACAGGCCATGGCCTCCCAGCTCATCCGTAATGCGCTGTGCGATTTGTTCCGCTTCTTCTATCTGCTGGGTCGTCATGGCATGCGGCTGCCAGGATTCGATATAATCCCCGTCTTTCTGCACATGGCCAATTGGGGCGCAAAAGCTTGTACCAGATACCGAACGAATCGTAAGCAGCGTAATTTCCGATTCGAACGTAACAAAGCCTTCAACGATAATCCGCTGCTTTTTGGCACGTCCGCCTTCCATTGCATACTGCCAGCAAGCGTCAATATCTTCCTCTGTCCGGCAGACGCTTTGGCCTTTGCCGGAGGAGCTCATAATCGGCTTAATCACGCAAGGCAAACCGAGCTCCTTCACTGCTGTCCTCAGCTCGTCCAAGGAATCGGCAAAGCGATACGGCGCTGTTGGCAGACCCAGTGTCTCCGCCGCAAGCCTGCGAATGCCTTCGCGGTCCATCGTCAGTCTCGCCGCGCGGGCTGTAGGAACAACACGGAAGCCTTCCTGCTCCAATTCCAGCAGCGTTTCCGTTGCAATAGCTTCAATCTCCGGCACAATATAATCCGGACGCTCCTCTTCGATAATGCGTCTAATAGCTGCCCCGTCAAGCATATCGGCGACATGATACCGATGCGCAGCCTGCATAGCCGGTGCATTCGCATACCGGTCGACCGCGATCGTCTCGACGCCTAACCGCTGCGCCTCCAGAATGACTTCCTTACCTAGTTCTCCTGAGCCTAACAGCAGCATTTTACGAGCTTGCGATGACAATGGTGATCCATACATAACGAAAAAGAACCTCCCGGAAGTTTTAGTTCCATTGTGGAGGTTCTTTTTGCAAAAATCAATAGTTATGCCGACAAGAATCGATATTGCGCTTCGATCAAACCGTTATATACGCCGCCTTTGGCGATCAGCTGATCATGCGTGCCTTGCTCAACGATACGGCCGTGATCCAGTACAACAATTTCATCAGCGTTGCGGATCGTAGACAACCGGTGAGCGATCATGAAGGACGTACGTCCGGCCAGAAGCGTCTTGAGCGCCTCCTGGATATGAAGCTCCGTTTCTGTATCGATGCTGGCCGTTGCTTCATCGAGAATGAGGACGCGCGGATCGGAGAGCAGCGCCCGTGCGAAGGACAGCAGCTGTCTTTGCCCCATGGACAATACGTTGCCGCGTTCTTCAACTTCGGTGTCATAGCCATCCGGCAGACTCATAATGAAATCATGGGCGTGAACCGCTTTGGCTGCTTCTACAATTTCGCTGTCCGTTGCATCCAGCCGTCCATAGCGGATGTTATCACGAATTGTTCCAGCGAAGATGAATGTATCCTGCAATACAATACCAACCTGCGAGCGCAAGCTGTCGATGGTCACGTCACGAATATCTTTGCCATCAATAAGTACGCGCCCTTCCACCGGATCATAGAACCGGCAGAGCAGATTGATAATGGTACTTTTACCCGAGCCTGTATGGCCGACAAGCGCAATGGACTGACCCGCTTTCACGTCGAGGCTGATACCTTTAAGTGCCGGCCTTCCCTTCTCATACTCGAACAGGATGTTGTCGAACTTCACGTCGCCGCGAATACTGAGCAGCGGCTTCGCTGTACCCTGCTCGCCTACGGTCGGCTCCTCATCGATAAATTCGAAAATCCGCTCCGAGGAAGCCATCGCAATCAGCAATTGGTTGTACATTTGCCCCAGACGGTTGATCGGATCCCAGAAGTTGCCGATATAGTTGGCGAAACCGACGAGCACACCGATTGTAATTTCATTCGATTGAATGAGATGCGCACCGTACCAGAACAAGATAAGCGTACCGATCGCAGAGGTCACCTCAATAACCGGACCGAACATCTGGTTAAGCGCCGATGCTTTGTTCCATGATTTTAAATTGTCTTCATTCATATTTTCGAAAAAGCTCATATTGTCTTTCTCTTGCACGTAAGCCTGTGTAATCTTCATGCCTTGAATACTCTCATTAAGGTGAGCATTAATACGGGACTGCTTCATCCGCACCGTCTGCCAGGCAAAACGGATTCGTTTGCGGAGTGCTGTCGACACAATGAACATGAGCGGCACTGTAATCATAATCGCCAGCCCCAGCTTAAAGTTCCATACGAGCAGGATGATGACGATACCGACGAGCTGAACACAGTCCATAAGCAGGTTGACAACGCCGTTAGTGAACAAATCCTGCAGCGCATTAACGTCATTCGTTACCCGGACGAGGACAGACCCGGCAGGACGCTTGTCGTAGAAGCGGAATGAAAGCTTCTGAATATGCTGGAATAAATGATGACGCAGGTCATAAATGACCTTCTGTCCGATAATGTTCGTGTACTTGATCCGATACGTATTCGAAGCCCATTGCACGACGAACAGCAAGAGCATAATCCCGGCAATCCAATAAAGCTTCGGAAAGCTTGTCGGCCCATTGCCGTTGTCAGGCGCGATCGCTTGATCGATCGCCAGAATGACGAGCGCTGGAATGCCAAGACGGGTAAGTGTACCCAGAATCATCATTATAATGACGGGAATAAGCTCTTTCTTATAAGGGCTCATATAGACGAGCAGGCGGCGAACCTGCGCCCAGTTAAACGGCTTTTCAATCGCATCATCGTCTTTGTAAATAAATCTGGCGTTTTTATCGTTTACATTCGATTTATTGGCACTCATTATACGCTGCTCCTGTTCCGCTCCGACTCTGAGAGCTGCTGATCGATATAAGGATGATCCGCATATTGAATATTGTAAGTATCACGGTATGGCCCTGCTTGCTTCAGCAGCTGCTCATGCGTGCCGCGCTGTACAATATGGCCTTCATCGAGAACGATGATCTCATCGGCATGGCGCAAGGAGGATATCCGGTGGGCGATAATAAACGTCGTGCGTCCCTCCATCAATTCCTTGAAGCCTGCTTGAATTTCATGCTCCGTTTCCATATCGACTGCGCTTGTCGCGTCGTCGAGGATCAGGATGCGCGGGTTTTTAATCAAAGCGCGGGCGATGGCGATCCGCTGCTTCTGGCCGCCGGATAAGCCCATGCCGCGTTCGCCTACGACGGTGTCGTAGCCAAGCGGAAGCTCCATAATGAAATCATGCGCTTTCGCCATTTTCGCCGCTTTAATGATTTGCTCCTCGGTCACATCGCGAACGCCGTAGGCGATGTTGGCGCGAATGGAAGCCGAGAACAGGAATGTTTCCTGGAATACGGGTGCTATCTGGCTGCGCAGGCTTTCCGTATCCATATTGCGAATGTCGATTCCGTCAAGCGTGATGGTGCCGTTCTTCACATTATAAGCACGCATCAGCAGCTGAATAATTGTCGATTTCCCGGAGCCCGTAGCACCAAGAAAGCCAATAACCGAGCCTGCTGGCGCATCAATCGATACATCTGTAAGAGCTGGTGATTTATCCGGATAATTGAACGTTACACGGTCAAACCGGACATGTCCTTTAACGGCTTCACTTTCAAGCACGATAGCATGCTCGATGTTTTTCACATGGACATGCTCGTTCAGCAGACCAAGCACCCGCTCGCCGGAAGCTTTCGATTGCGTGTAGTTGTTAATATGGAAGCCAATGCCCCACATCGGTCCGATAATGTACCAGATCAAGCTAAAGAAGGCTACAAGCTCGCCGAGCTTCAGGTCGCCTCTCATTACGTAGGAGCCGCCTACGATGAGCAGAATCACAACGCTCAGGTTGGCGAACAGCTCCATGTAAGGGAAGAACTTCGCCCATATCGTCGCTGCGCCAATCTGGTTCGTCTTGTAAGCTTCGTTGCGTACCGCAAACTTCGTTACTTCATGCGGCTCTCTTGCAAAAGATTTAACCGTACGAACGCCGGTGATATTTTCCTGCACCGCGGTCGTCAGGTTACTCATCGCTTTCCGCATTTCACGGAAGGCAGGATGAATGTTCTTCTCAAACCGGATGGCCGAGAAGGCAAGCAGCGGAATCGTCACTAGCGTAATCAGTGTCAGCTGCCAGTGAATGGACATCATCATGGCTCCGCCGAACAGCACCATTAGTACTACGTTCAAAATTTGTGCAAAGCCAAAACCGATAAAGTTGCGGATGGCCTCCAGATCGGCTGTCAGTCTCGACATCAAATCGCCTGTTTTCGCTTTATCATAATATTGGAAAGAAAGCGTTTGTAATTTGTCGTAACAGGCGTTTCGAAGACGAAGCGCAACCCGGTTGCCCAGCCGGCCGCCAAAAAATCCGTGCAAAAATTGCATAAAGCCTTTGAAGGCAACGACGGCAACGACGGTTAAAGCCAGAGCCGGCACCTTTTCAAACTTGCTTTCCTTGATGACATCGTCGATAAGAATGCGAAGCATATTCGGATAGACTAGACCGAGCGCAGTCGCACACATCAGACAGATGATGGAAGTCAGCAGAAACTTTCGTTCTACCCAATAAAATCGCTTTAGCTGTCTAAAGACGTCCAAGTAAATCCATCTCCCCGTTCTATTTTTGATAAGTATGAGTTGAATATTATCAGCATCATCTGGGAGGAGCAAACTGTAGAAATTTCCGAATATTTGACTATATGAGCCCAATTTGGCGAATAAGAACAGTGATAGGGGTAATGCTCCCAAATCGTCCAAAATCGTCCCTTAGGTGTGTGTATTGCTCCATTTTTGCACAGGATCACACTGTCTACAAAAAAATGAATCCGGCTGCTCTCGCGAGCAGCCGGATTCATTAAGCGAATAACGATATAGATATTGAAAGATCGTTTACATTTGGATATCAATTAATTGTTGATGCAGCGTCTGCAGCTCTTCGACGTTCGCATTATCCGCCAGCGATTTTTGCATGCCCGCTGCAAAACTGGACAAATCGGATAACAGAGCGTTACCTGCGGCGGTGGCCGCTTGCGACCACCACTCGCCATAAAGCTCCGTCCAGCTCTCACTGTGAGCATTCATCCACGCTTGAAGAGCTGGCGTTACGAAAGGCTCCAGCTCCTTGCGGAGCGTCGCTTTGCCTTCGCCTTCAAAAAACTGGCGAGGTGATTTGAAACGGCTCCACAGCCATTTGGCGTCAATAGCAGCCGAAGGCGTCCATTCTGCAACCGCATCCGGCGTCGGCAGGGTCGCTGTTTCATATGGAATGCCGGAATAGCCGTTGATGAGCGACTCCAGCTTTTCCGAGCAGCCCGCATATTGTTTCTGCAGCAGGCTGTTCAGATTGCGTTCCATACGAAGGGTAGTCGCCTGCAGCTCCTGCGACAGCTCCATTTGTACAAGACGCTGGAGCTCCAGCCATGACGTCCATATCATTTTACGCAAATCGCGGCCGTCATCCTGCAGTGTCGAGGGGTTGAACGCATAGTTGTAAAACTCCCCAAAGCGCAGCTGGATACGCTGCACGACGTAGTACAGCAGCTCGTTCAGCTCTTGCGTCAGCTGAGCAGGCGCCGCTGCTGTCTGGAACGCATCGACGGTTGCTCCCGCTTCGGTCTGTCTCTCTGCAAGCAGCGCGCTTTCCCGCTGACGGGAAGCTGCATCCCCTGCCGCACTGTTCAACCAGCCTTGCACCGTCGCAGCAGCTCTGGCAATTTCCTGCTCAGCTGCGTCGACGGCCAGCTTCCCGAGATCATTTTGTACAAAATGAAGGAATGATTGCTCGAATGCGGCAACGCCGGATTGCTCCAGCTTGCCTTCGTCTCCCGCTTGTTTTGCGTCCAAGGCATCCAGACTGGATACCGGGAAGAGACGCGGATTGCGGATGCCATGCTGCAGCAGGTTTTGTCCCACATGCTTCAGCACGCCCTGCAGCTCTTCCTCATCTGCAGCCAAGTCGGCGGCGTTGACGAGGGAAAAACATTTTATCCAATTCAAATTGATCCTTCACGCGGCCAAGCTGCATCAAAAACTGCCGGTCCGCTTGTGAGAAGGCATGATTATAATAGGTCACGAACAATACCGCGTCCGCATTTTTAATATAATTGAAGGCTACACCGGTATGTCGGGCATTGACGGAATCCGCTCCCGGCGTATCAACGAGTACAATCCCCTGCCGTGTCAGCGGGCAATCGTAATAGAGCTCGATCTCGCTTACAAAGCAGGAACGGGATTCCTCCGCTACGAACAGCTCGTATTCCGCCTGCGATACTGTCAACGACTGGCCAAGCTGCCCTTCGTGACGTTCCCAGCCAGTTCGAGCAGCACGCAGGAAGCTGTAGTGCGGTCTGCCGCCAGCATGAATAGCGTCAGGCGACAACTTGTCGATCGCACGCATAATCGCCGAAGCATCCGGCAGCGCGCCGGACGACGCATCCTCGCCAAGCAAGTTGAGCGAGTAGCGCAAATCCTCGATGATAGCGTCGCGCGACTTCATCACGACAGTTGCGGTGCCATGCTCGTGCTCCGCCGTAGGCGGCACGAGCCGGTTGATCGCCGCGGTCGTCGGATTCGGCGAGACCGGCAGCGCCGGCTCGCCGATCAGCGCATTCGCGAGCGAGGATTTGCCCGCGCTGAATGCGCCGAACAGCGCAATGGTGAACCGGCTTTGCTGCAGCCGGTTCGCTTTGTCGCGCATAGCGCTGCCTGCAGCTGCGAGCAGCGCATGCGGCTCCAGCAGCGCAGCCGCGCGCTGAAGCCGCTCTGCGGCGCCGCGCTGCTGCGCAAGCGCCGCTCCGCCGGCGAGCGCTGCGCCTGCGCTGGCGCGTGCAGCAGCGCTTGGCTGCGCGTGCACAGCTGCCGGCTTAGTCAGCGGCGCTTGCGCAGCCGCTGCTTCTGCGGCTGGCGCCTGCACTGACGCGGCGGCAGCACTGCGGGCTGCGCTTGGCGCCGGCAGCGCCGGGCGTGGCGCCTGCGGCGGCAGCGCCTCAGCAAGACGCGCTGCGTGCGAGGCAGCAAGCGCGTCCAGCGCATCCAGCTGCGCCAAGGCATCCGCTTGCGAGCCTAGCGCGGCAAGCTGCTCCTGTGCAGCGGCAGCTGCTGTCTCACTCGACGTTGCCGCATACTGGATTAACTCATCGACCAGTTCAAATGCGCGTTTGCGGTATAAGCCCTTCACTTGGCTCTCCAGCTCACGGGAATAGGTCATCGTATATTCATTGCCGAATACCGCGCCAGTATTAACAAGATCAATCAGCCATTGCGGCTGAGGCTGCCAATCGAACTTTTGTTCAAGCAGCGGCTCCAGCCGTTCAGCAGCAAAACCAATTCCTTCGGCTGCCTTGCGCAAATAGTCCTTCACATGCCAATCGATAGCTGCGTTCACCTGTCCGCTGAAATCGGTGCGGAAAGCTTCCAGCCGCCGCTCCTGCTCTGCAGCGGTTTTCGCGCCTGCAAACAACAGGCCGGCTTTAAAGCCCGGCTTGCGGCTCTCTAGAAACGCATGCGCTTTGTCACGAATCGGCGCTGGTGTAATGATCGCGCTATCGATCAGCGCTTGCAGTTCACGCCGGAACTCTACGCGAACATTGTCCGGTTCGGCTTTAAGCCGCACCATTTCAGCCCGAAGCCCGGCAATTTCCGATTGCACAAGTGCTGCCGCTTCTTCGCCTCCGGCCTCTTCAAGCAGACGCTCACGCTCCGGCTCCGCTTTCAGCTCCAGCGTCTTGGCATGCTGACCCAGCAGATGCCGCAGCGAGGCATCTACACTATATGCGGCCAGGGGCTCGCGAAGCTCAGCCAAGCGGCTCAGCAGCGTCAAGAGCTCATCCCATTGCTGATGAGGATGATCCGGCTGGCGCAACGACAAATAAACGATCCCTGCCGGCTCAAGATGCCAAGCCTGGAACGCTTCTGCTACGCTGCTTCGATACTGTTCGAAAGAAAGCTCCTGTTCACGATGCTTGTCAATCTGATTCACGATAAAGTATAAGGGCTTGCCCCAGTCTTTCAACTGTTTGGCAAATGCGAAATTAATCTCTGATTGGACATGGTTATAGTCCATCACATAGAACACAACATCGGCCAAATGAAGCGCCGATTCCGTAGCCATCCGATGTGCGTCATCCGTCGAGTCGATACCCGGCGTATCAAGCAGCACGGTATGATTGCCTAAGCGTTCCGTCGGATAGGTTATCGCAACAGAAGCGATGCCTTCCCCGTCCTTGCAGTAAGCGTCAAGCTCATGCAGCGGGACTTCTACCTGCTTGCTGGTTCCATTTTGAATTTGTACGATACTGGCCTGCGCCTTTTCCCCTCCACGAATCGAGACGACATTCGCGCTCGTCGGAATCGGGCTTGAAGGCAGCAGCTGCGCACCGCACAGCCTGTTGATCAGCGTTGACTTGCCGGCGGAGAAATGGCCGCAAAAAGCAACAGTAAGCCGACCCTCGGTCAGCTTACTGTTTAGCTCCAACGCTTGGCTGGCATGAAGCGCATCTCCAGCTGCAGCCATCTGGTCTGCTGCAAAGTCGATAGCATCTGCCATGCTTTTGAGCGTCGTTTCTACCATGGCTTATACAGCTTCCTCTTCGGCAGGCAGGCAAATTTCGAAGACATTGCCATGCTGCAAAATCATAATGTTACGTTCTTTCTCCTTCATTACAACTACTTCAGGTTTTTGGCGCATGCGCTCAATATATTGGTCTGGCACGTCGCCGGAGCCGCTAACCGTAATTCCTTCTACAAGAATATCTTCGTTCTCTTGAGGCGGGGATTCCAGTACCTGCTCGTAAATATCGGAGAACAGCTCAAAATTGTTCGTGTAAACGGAAATGCATTTCATCGTCATCATCCTTCATTGGCTATTTTCGGTTTCATTGCCTTATTTTTAGTTTTCTTCACGATGCCCGGCTTCATACGTTTCTGGCCTTCCTTGCATAAATCCAGCAGCGGGCAAATCGGGCATTGCGGATTTTGCGCTTTGCAGTGGTATCGGCCGAAGAAGATCAACCGATGATGCGTTAGCGTCCATTCGTCCATCGGCACCAGCTTCATCAGCTTCTTTTCCACTTCCAGCACTGTATCATCCGGTTTAGCCAAAGCAAGCCGTTTTGATACCCGTTCCACATGGGTGTCGACTGCAATAGCCGGTACGCCGAATGCATTGGAGACGACCACATTGGCTGTCTTCCGGCCTACGCCCGGAAGCTCGGTCAGTTGTTCGTGCTTGGATGGCACGTCGCCGTCATACTTGTCAATTACAATGCGGCATAGCTTCTGTATGTTGGAGGCCTTGCTGCGGAATAGGCCAATTCTCCTAATATCCTGCTCTAGCTCCTCCAACGGTACAGCCAAATAATCTTCCGGTTTTTTATACTTTTCGAACAGAGATACAGTCACCTTATTAACGGTTTCATCCGTACACTGCGCGGAGAGCAATACCGCAATCGTAAGCTCGAATGGATTGCTATGACGCAATTCGCAATGCGCATCGGGGAACATCTCTGCCAATGTATCCAGTATATGGCGCATCTTCTGCTTCGCATTCATCGTCCTTCGCTCCCCCATCCAAACACTATCGTTCAAAGTGTAGCGAAATTTGTCACGGTGCGCAACCATTATAAGCGTTAAATAAAGAAAAAAACTGCCCAAATGGGCAGTTTTTTCACATAACCTTACGATTTTACACTTTTTTAATTTCATAGGCCTTATTGCGGAACCCATAAACGACGATGGTATCCCCGCTTTTCAGCGTACTGATTGCGATGTTATCGCCTTTATAGGTCACCTTTGTTTCCTCTGTTACCCGGAAGAAGTTGGCATTGTCAGCCGAGGATGTCATTAGAGTCCACAGCGTGCTGTCTGCAGCACTATACGAAGTGAATGTACGCTGCTCGCCTACCGCAACGTTCACAATAACAGTGTCGCCTGCATCCAAGTACACTTCAACGATGTCTCCCGCTTGCAACAGCGACAGATTCGCAGCCGAGCTTGTTCCCTTGTTTACTTTGAAGCTGGCGCCTACCGAAACAGACTTCGTCGTACCGTTCTTAAAGCCAACAACGAAGCCTGTTGTGTTGACGGATTGAATCGTTCCATACGTATATTCAATTGCTTTCACGTATTGAATCGCTTTTCCGATATACGCAACGTTAATATTCGTGCCAAGCGAAAGCTTGTCCACAGTCAGCTTCGTGCCCTTTTCATCGGTAATATCAATACCGGACAGGTCGAGATCGCGAGTTGCAGAACCAACACCCGTCGATACAGTTACTCTCTTATTTTGGCTGTTAATCGAAGTAACTGTATATTGGTACGTTTTATGCAATTGAATCGTCGACGCCCTCGTTTGGTTAGAATCCAGAAGCGCTGTTACCGTGTCTCCAACTTTTAGATCAGTCAGTGTACCGTAGGACTGGCCGCCAAGTTCAACTGTAGGACCACTAACGTAAGGTACGCTTACAATTGACTTGCCGTCATTCAAACTGAGCGTGCTGCTGGACGTATTAATGGAAGTAATAACGCCAGTCTGCTTATAAATAAATTGAACAGAAATTGCAGCTTGTCCCGATGCGTTAATGTTGAGCTTCCGCCCTTTAGTCAAATATTCAGCTGCATCGGCTACCGAGATCGCTTTGCCGTTATAATCGATTTTCGTTTTGTCATTCAAGTAAATAATAGAAGCATTTTTGCCGGTAGCATCAATGATAACCATCATCTTCTTGTCCGGCGAATAGCTTTCTACCGTTGCGCCGTTCAACGTTTCTACATTCCGGTTCACGACCTTCACAGCTGTAACGCGGTCATTGTCATTGATCGTTAGCTCGATTTCATCGGCTTCCTTCACCAGATCATCGAGCGTCGCTGAGCTAATGCCAGGGATCGTCACATCGACCTTGCTGGCCAAAAACTTAGTGACGGGCTGTTTGTTGGCGTCCACATACGTAATAATCGTATTGTCCGCGATGAAAAACTGGCCCTTTACCGTTCCAGCTCCAGTCTGCTGATCGGCAACCAGCTTCACGGCCAGACGTTGATCACGGAATTTATCGAGCGTAATCGTCAGGCTGCTGTCGCGTTTCAGATCAGCAAGCTTAATCGTATTGCCTGATACGTCGAGAATCGTCAGATCGTCGCCAAAATTGATTTTAACCGGCTCGTCATTGATCCATACGTAAATATATTTGCCCGCCGCGTTCACGCGATCCAGCTTGGCTGTAATCGTCTCGATTTGCTGCTCATCGCTGAGAGACTCCAAATAAAGTGCTTTGCCAGATTTCGCAATCACAGACACTTTCGTATAAAGCTTAACTGCGGAAGCAGCTATCGCTGTATCACTATCTGCACGGTAGAACAACGTATCCGAACCAACCGTATAGGTCTGCTCAGTTCCTCCGTTATATACGGTAACAGAGCTGCTGCTCAGCTTCGTCACGATACCGCTGATTTGTCCTTCGTATTGTACAGGGAATAGAGCTTCAGCGCGGCTGAACAATGCTGCCAGACTCATCCGGTTGACAGGTGCCTTCGGATCAAATTTATCGGCAGTTACACCCTTTACCAGCCCTAAAGATACGCTTGCATTCACATAACCGCGATAGTTCGAAGCGATTTGACCATCATCATTGAACGAGGATTTCGTATTGGCCAGTTGAAGCGCTTTGTTGTTCTCTCCGATAGCGCGGACAAGCAGCTTCGTTATCCATTCTCTGGAAGCAGCAATGTCGCCCCAGCCTTTGCCACCGTTGCCAGCAGCGATAGCAAACTCTTCTTTCTCGTCCAAAATGCCTTTATCCAATGCTAGCTTTACATACGGCTTGAAATAAGCGCCGACTTTAAAAGTATCGGGGAACGTCACCGTGCCTCCGACCTGCACTTCGTTCTGAAGTCCGGCAAACCGCAGTGCCATTACAATGGCTTCCTCTTGCGTCACGCTTTTGGCCGGACGGAACTCCGAAGTACCATTTACCGTCACATAACCGTTAACGATGCCTTGCAGCGCAAGCTTGGCAATATGCTTCTCTGCCCAGTGACCGGCACTTACGTCTGTGAAAGGAGTATTCCCGACCGCTGCGGCATACGCCGATTGAGCGGGAAGAATGGCCGGTACACCGCCGGCAAGCAATGTGAAGGCTAACGCGCTAGCTACTAATTTTGTACGGGAAGATTGCGATGGCATGAATAAATTTCCTCCTTATAATATTCCTGTTTCTATAAACGATTGCTCTATTTTATCTACTCTTGTGCAGAACGAACAGTTGGATGCTCCAGCTCGATATGCCCCATAAGACTCTCGGCAGGCTGGCCGTCTACCAGCAAATCATAGGATTGGACAAAATCAAACTGGAACAGCGTTTGCTCCAAGTTGTCGAGCACCATAGCTTCGCCTGGCGCTCCTAGTCTTGCCTCATCCGGTAAGTGGATGTCGACGGTTACCAAGCCGTTCTCCAGCTTAACCGACAATAACTCGATCGGCTTCCATAACGATTGGGCTTCGCCTTCACCTTCCGCTTGCAAGGCTTTAACGGCTTGTTCCACTAAGTCGGCATCATCGCTATAAGCAATATCCGCTTGCTGCTTAATCGCAGCGTTAAATTCTTTATCGGCAAAATAGACATCAATCTTTGCCTCTTTTTTAGCCGGTTCCGTAGGCTCAGGCGTTACGGTTGGTGTTGCCGTCGGCGCTTCTGTCGCAGCCGAACCGCCTTTTGTAGCGGAATTGCCGCCGCATGCCGTTGTAATAGCTGCCAGCAGCAGCAGTGGCAGTACCCATTTGATCGGTTTACGCATGATGTTGCTCACTCGCTTTCTTATGAAAGTTTCAAGTACTCTTTAATGCCCGCTACGATCGCCTGCGCCATTTTAGTCTGGGCAGCATCGCTGAACAATGTGTTAGAGTCCGACAGATTGGAGAGGAAGCCTGCTTCCAGCAGCACGGCCGGCATTGTGGTCTCCCGGATTACATGGAAACTTTCCTTCTTCACACCTCTGTCCTTGAGGCCTGTCCCTTTCGCGAAATGCTTGTGAATAACGTTTGCGAATGCTTTGCTGTCTTCGCGATAATAATAGGTTTCCGAGCCTGTAACATCCGATTTCGGATTGCTGTTCGCATGAATGGATAAGAATAAGTCCGCTTTATTGGTTTTTGCAAACGTTACTCGATTCGCAAGGGTAACAAAATTGTCATCCGGGCGGCTGAGCAGCGGCTTAATATTTTTCTCTTTATCGAGCAGCGCTTTCACCTTCAACGATAAAGCCAAATTGAATTCTTTCTCCCATTTGCCGGTCAAAATACTTTTCGCACCTGGATCGGTACCGCCATGGCCAGCGTCTATAACGACGTTGTATACCTTGTTCGTTGGAGGATTCGGGTCCACTGGCGTTGTTGGATCGGTAGGTGTTGTCGGATCAGTAGGCGTTGTTGTCGTACCATCCGTCATGCTAATGCGCAGTTCATTGGTACCCGGCGTCAGCTCAACACCTGCATCGGCTGACAAATCGAGCACAATACGCGCTGTTGTAGGACTGTTGGAGAATACAGAATATCTGATTTGCGTCAGTGTGGCATGTCCCGTTACCGGAATTTTACCTTCAGCACCGCTAAATTGTGCGGCTAGCTCATCTGAATACCCTACATTAGGAAAATCAATAACGATCCGCTTAGGATTGTCCAGCTTGAACGGCGTCTTTGCCGTTGCCGTTCCTTCATAGTTCACTACGATACCGTTCATTCCATCATACAAGACGGAAGTCAGCTTGCCTGTAGTGCCAGGCGGCGGATCTGTTGGCGGCGTAGAAGGATCCGTAGGATCAACCGGCTTATCGTCCTTGTACAAGTACACGGACTTCGAGTCGTTGTTCCATACGACCTTAATGCCAAGATTATCCCCGATGAAGCGGAGAGGGATAAGGGTATTCCCTTTCAGCACGACTGCAGGCGTATCCATTTGCACTTTTTCGTTGTTTACCAATGCGATGCTGTCGTTGATCTTCAAGATGATTTCGTCAGTTTCACTATGTATGATGACTGTCTGCGACTCTTCCATCCAGGTTACCTTGTAACCAATGCTTTCGGATACAAGTCTGATCGGAACAATCGTATACCCTTTTTGAACGATCTGTGGATCTACTGTAGGCTTCAACAGCTGATCATTCAAATACAGCTTCGGTACTACAGCCGCGCTAGCGGCTTGTCCGACGCCGGCAAATAAAGTGAACAATACCGACATAAACAACAAAACGGGTACAAACTTCTTCATTTTCCACCTCGATGACTGAAATTGCCCGCATCGAATGTGATCATTCGACTTAACCAGACAATTTTTAGACGCATGGCGACAGAAAAAGTTGCGTACTTGGCCAATGTTTTAGGTTTTTCTTTCCTGTATCGGAAATCGCTGCGCACACTGGTTCCTTACCCAGTATTTAACGATTATAAACAAAAACGGCCCCCTAATTGGGGGGACCGTCTTCTCATAGCTGCGTATTAACCAAGCTTAGCGGCACGTTTTTGCTCATAGGCCGTAATTTTATCTTCATGCTTCAGCGTCAGGCCGATGTCGTCCAAGCCTTGCAGCAGAAACTGGCGGCGATGCTCATCAAGCTCAAACGGAAGCTCCAGACCGTAGTCGTCAGTCAGACGTTTGTTTTCCAGATCGACAGTCAGCTTGTAGCCGTCGTTTTTCGCTGTGCGCTGGAACAGGTCTTCGACTTGCTCTTCGCTCAGCTTGATTGGCAGAATGCCGTTTTTAAAGCAGTTGTTGTAGAAAATATCCGCGTACGAAGGCGCGATTACAACTTGATAGCCGTAGTCCAAAATCGCCCAAGGCGCATGCTCACGGGAAGATCCGCAACCGAAGTTAGCGCGGGAAATCAAGACGGAAGCGCCTTGATAGCGCGGTTTGTTCGGTTCGAAGTCAGCGTTTACTTCACCGTTTTCGTGAAAGCGCCACTCGAAGAACAGATATTGGCCGAAGCCGCTGCGCTCGATGCGTTTCAGAAATTGTTTAGGAATGATAGCGTCCGTGTCGACATTCACGCGGTCGACCGGGGCAACGATGCCCGTTAGTTGTTTGAATGGTTCCATATCGGTAATACCCCTCTCTCACACGTTCAATTAGTTCAACACTTCGGATTTAACGTTCCAATCGCGCACATCAGTAAAGCGTCCGTTAACCGCTGCAGCTACTGCCATTGCCGGCGATACAAGGTGCGTACGTCCGCCGCGGCCTTGACGGCCTTCAAAGTTACGGTTGGATGTCGATGCACAGCGTTGGCCCGGTTGAAGCACGTCCGGGTTCATCGCAAGGCACATGGAGCAGCCCGCTTCACGCCATTCAAATCCAGCTTCGACAAATACTTTGTCGAGGCCTTCTTTTTCCGCTTGGATCTTAACGCGGCCAGAACCTGGAACGACGATAGCCGTTACACGGTCGCTGACTTTGTAGCCTCTAGCGATTTCGGCTGCAGCGCGAAGGTCTTCGATCCGGCCATTCGTACAAGAACCAATAAAGACATAATCGATTTCGATTTCAGTCATTGGCGTGCCTGGTTTCAGATCCATATATTCAAGCGCTTTTTCTGCAGCTTTGCGCTCGTTTTCCGTAGGCAGATCTTGAGGGAATGGAACTTTGGACGTGATGTCCGTACCCATGCCCGGGCTTGTGCCCCAAGTTACTTGCGGGATCAGTGAGTCAACGTCGAAGTCTACGATTGTATCGTAGGATGCGCCCTCGTCAGTCGTCAGCTGCTTCCACTCTGCAACTGCCTCATCATAGTTAGCCGGCGAGTACTCGCGGCCTTTCAGATAATTGAAAGTCGTCTCGTCCGGTGCGATCAGACCAGCGCGCGCGCCGCCTTCGATCGACATGTTGCAGACTGTCATACGCTCTTCCATTGTCAAAGTGCGGATTGCTTCGCCTGTATACTCGATTACGTAGCCAGTAGCAAAGTCAGTACCGTATTGTGCGATAACGCCCAAGATCAAGTCTTTTGCCGTTACGCCTGGTTTCCGGCTGCCTTTGAAGCGGACTTCCATCGTTTTTGGCTTCGATTGCTGCAAGCATTGCGTAGCCATAACATGTTCAACTTCGGAAGTGCCGATACCGAAAGCAAGAGCGCCAAATGCGCCGTGTGTCGAAGTGTGGCTGTCGCCGCAAACGATCGTTTTGCCCGGGTGTGTCAGGCCGATTTCTGGGCCCATAACGTGAACGACACCTTGGTCGATGTTGTCAAGGTCAAACAGCTTTACGCCAAAATCTTTACAGTTTTGCGTAAGCGTGTCGATTTGTTGCTTGGAGATCGGATCTGTAATATTGTAACGATCTTTCGTCGGTACATTGTGATCCATCGTTGCGAAAGTCAGGTCCGGGCGGCGCACTTTGCGGCCCGACATCCGAAGTCCTTCGAAAGCTTGCGGCGAAGTTACTTCGTGCACCAGCTGCAAGTCGATATAAATGATGCTTGGCTGGCCTTCCTCTTGATGAATGACGTGATTGTCCCAAATTTTCTCAAACAGTGTTCTTTTCGTCATTATGTTCACCCCGTCTTATCAATGTTTCTCTTTAGCTTTTATTAAGATGGAACTAGCATAGCATTTCTTTCTTGATTGATCTAAGATATAATATCTATAACGTTTATAGGTATCAACTATAGCAGTTGTGTAAGCACGTATGGATGAGAATACCCCATCTATCAGTGAGAATAGAGAGAAAACTTATTTTTGAAAGGGAGAATATTTCCACCATGGAACTTAGACAACTTCAGTACGTCAAACAGATTGCACTCGAAAAAAACTTCTCCCGCGCCGCCGAAAAGCTGCATATCGCCCAGCCCTCTCTGAGCCAGCAGCTATCCAAGCTTGAGCAGGAGCTCGGCGTGCTTCTATTCCGACGCACCACCAATTCCGTCGAACTTACCCAGGCAGGCGAGGTTTTCATTACCAAATCGCAGACCATTCTCGATGCTGTCGAGCAATTAAAGCAGGAAATGGACGATATGGCGCAAATGCGTCGCGGCCGGCTGGTCGTTGGCACGATGCCTATTACAGGTGCGCATATTTTGCCGCTCGTGCTGCCTGTGTTTGGCGAGCTGTATCCGCAAATTGAGGTCGTGCTGATGGAGGAGACCTCAGCGCGGCTCGAACAGCTCACCGCAAGCGGAGGCACCGACATCAGCCTGCTCTCCTTGCCATTGGAGGACTCCTCCCTGGCCTGGGAAGTATTAATGGAAGAAGAAATATGTCTGGCTGTACCGCCTCAGCATCGTCTTGCTGGAACTAGCGCACCTCTGAAAATTAAAGAGCTGAAGGAAGAATCGTTCATCGGCCTCAAAAAGGGGCAAGGCTTCCGGCAAATTACGGTCGAGCTCTGCCAGCGCTCTGGTTTTACGCCAAATATCGTTTTCGAAAGCAGTAACATGGAGACGATTCAATCATTAGTCGCCGGCGGCATGGGCGTCGCCTTCGTGCCCCGCATGCTGACCCGCTACCGGGGGAGCGAGTTCGCCCCCGTCTACTTGCCGCTGGCTGACAACCCTTCACGTACGCTAGTCATCGCTTACCGGAAGGGCCGCTACCTCTCGAAAGCAGCCGACGCCTTCATCCGGACGATGAACAGTACGATGAGCCAGTATTAGAGAGCTGCAAGTAACACTTAATGTAACTTGCTCCAGCTAGGAAAATAACGAATCAGCTTCGCTAAATAGCGGAGCACCGCTCGCACCCAAACTATCATCACTACCGGCCAACTGCACACGAATGAAATAACCAACTGTTTGTTACCCAACACACCTATTGAGCCAACTAACTTTCTACTATCTCCTCCCCCACTCCCCAAAAACACAAACGAGGTTCTCCCTATACTGGAGAACCTCGCAACCTCGCTCAGAACGAACTTCAAGCCAAACAACAACTTAATAAAGCTTCGGACGGCGATCCTCGAACACTGGAATTTTCGCTCTCACGGAATCGACTAGCGACAGGTCAATATCGGCGTAAAGGATCGCCTCTTCCTCGCCGCCCTCTACGATCGTTTCGCCCCATGGGTCAAGCACCATGGAATGGCCGAAAAACGACGTTTCGCCGCTGGTTCCTGTACGATTGCAGGCGATAACGTACATCTGATTCTCAATGGCTCTGGCCGTAAGCAAAGTACGCCAATGATGAAGTCGCGGATGCGGCCATTCCGCTGGAACGAACAGCAGCTTGGCGCCCTCCAGCGCAAGCTTGCGGGACAGCTCAGGGAAACGAATATCGTAGCAAATCATCATGCCGGCTTGATGGCCTTCAATTTGCAGCTGGCCAAGCTTGTCGCCTGCAGCCAAATACTTTTCTTCCTCCATAAGACGGAACAGATGGATTTTGGAATAGTCGCCAATTTCCCGGCCTTCCCGGTCAAAGGCAAAAATCGTATTGTACACGCCATCAGCCTTCTGCTCCGCAATAGAGCCGGCAACAACGTAGACGCCATGTTTTAGGCTGAATGCCGAAATATACGCTTTAGTCCGCTCTCCCTCTGGATCTGCTAGTTCATTGATTTCTGTCAACGCATAGCCGGTATTCCACATTTCTGGAAATACGATCACATCAGGCTTGCCCGGACCGGCAACCGCCTCCTCCAGCATTCTTGAAAGCTTCGCGAAGTTGGCTTCCGGCTGTCCAACCTCGATATGCATTTGCAGAAGCGCGATCCGCAATGATGATGTCATGGGTAAAAACTTCCCTTCACAAAACATTATTATTTTTCCCTAATGATACCCTCTCATGGTTCTCTGTCAAGTTGGGAAATCTAACTTTTGATGCCCGACCCGAATCCCCCACTTAAAAAAGGAGAGATGTTCATGCCGTTCAAACGTTTGGCAGCGATGCTGCTTGCAGTAAGCATGATGTTTGGCTTTGCAATGTCTGTATCTGCGGAGGCTGCGAATGAAGAACCGTTCAAGCCTGTTCAAGTATTTGATGTCAAAGCAGGTAAAGTTGTAAAAAGCGTACCGAATGACAAGCAGTTCCAAAGCTTTGCTCATAGCTGGATTGCTTCGGTAACGGGTCTGGCCCCGCAGCTCAAAAATGATGATACCTGCAGCTATGTATACCGGATACCGCTGGAGAAGCCGGTCACGATTAAAGTAAACGGCATTAAAGTTGCCGCGGAAGATGTTTTCCTCTTTTATTGCGATGATAAACCGCCGCTGTTGCTCGTATTTGACGAGCAGCGCAGACCGTATTTGCTGCTGTTCAGCGCAGACATTAAACCTTTTATCCAAAAAATCGGGCTGCCTTAAGCTGGATTGATCTAACAGCGAGATTGCGGATACCGCTGATGCCATTCCCTCTCATGCCGACTAATATACTCGACATAAAAGGTTTTCGCATGCTACATTAAATTCAATGTCGATCTTATGAGAGAAGCAACTATTTGTGGAGTGTGAGGGAATGGAAACGCAAATCGGACAACATACAATTAAACCCGCGGAGCGGATGACGGGATTGCCGACGCAATTTTTCGCCAAGCTCGTAGCTAAAGCTAATGCCCAAGTCGCGAAAGGCCGCGACGTCATTAATCTGGGCCAAGGCAATCCGGATCAGCCGACTCCCCCGCATATTGTGGCAAAGCTGCAGGAGGCAGCAACTAATCCGTTATATCATCGCTATCCGCCGTTTAGCGGTTTTCCTTTTCTTAAGGAAGCTGTAGCAAAGCGTTATAAAGAAGATTACAACGTAGATGTAGATCCGGCGACTGAAGTCGCTATCCTATTCGGGGGTAAAACAGGACTGGTCGAAATTAGCCAATGCCTGCTTAATCCCGGTGACGTCTGCCTCGTGCCCGATCCCGGCTATCCCGACTACTGGTCTGGTGTCGCATTGGCAGGAGCGGAAATGCGCTTCATGCCGCTGACTGCTGACCGGGACTTCCTTCCGGATTACAACGCCATAGATGAAGAAACGTTGAACCGGGCTAAGCTGATGTTCATGAATTATCCGAACAACCCGACTGGTGCAGTTGCTACCCCGGCTTTTTACGAAGAAACGGTTGCTTTCGCCCGCCGGACCGGCGTCGTTGTCGCAAGCGACTTCGCTTACGGCGCAATTGGCTTTGACGGCAAACGGCCGATCAGCTTCCTGCAGACACCGGGCGCCAAAGAGGTTGGGGTCGAGTTCTATACGCTGTCTAAGTCGTATAACATGGCTGGCTGGCGAGTAGGCTTTGCTATCGGAAATCCGCAAATCGTCTCCCTGATCAATTTGATTCAAGATCATTACTATTGCAGCCTGTTCGGCGGTATTCAAGAAGCAGCGGCCGAAGCACTTACCGGCCCGCAGCAGTGCGTAACAGAACTCAATGCGACGTACGAAAGCCGACGCGAAGCGCTGTTTGGCGCACTTGACCGTATCGGCTGGAAAGCGGAGCGCCCAGGCGGCTCCTTCTTCTGCTGGCTTCCGGTTCCGGAAGGCCATACTTCGGAATCCTTCGCTGATCTTGTGCTGCAAGAAGCCGATGTCGTCGTTGCGCCTGGCGTCGGCTTTGGCACAAATGGCGAAGGTTATGTCCGCCTTGGCCTCTTGACCAGCGAAGAAAGAATCGTCGAAGCCGTCGAGCGGATCGGCAGGCTTGGACTGTTCTAAACGCCTTGTTTTACTAGTAAATATCGCGTAATTGCTTCATCTGCCTTGCTTTACAGCAATGCCGGATCATGATATGCTATTCCTTAATTAAACATGTAACGTGATGACGGGAATAGTAAGCTTGAATAGGTCGTGAACAGAGAGTAAATTCCTT
Organism: Paenibacillus gorillae; assembly: GCF_000513275.1. GTDB lineage: Bacteria > Bacillota > Bacilli > Paenibacillales > Paenibacillaceae > Pristimantibacillus > Pristimantibacillus gorillae. The sequence continues at coordinate 37,774 of NZ_CBVJ010000044.1, forward strand.
AGGCTGCAAGAATTTACCCCGATCGCTCGCCGAACCAGCCCCTGAACGGTCGGCGATGAGCCGGACAGCGCCTCCTGTTACGAGGCATTAAGCAGGACTGCACATCTATGCCTATCGCAAGCCGATAGCTGCATAACGGCAGTCAACAAAGGTGGTACCGCGGAAGCACAGGCTTTCGTCCTTTATGGACGAGAGCCTTTTTATTTTGTCAGGAAATGGGATGAGACAGATGATGCCGGAACGAATTGTTGTAAAAATCGGAAGCAGCTCGCTTACTTCCGATGAAGGCGGCTTGAACCGCGAACGTATTGCTTACTTCGCCTCAGAGCTTGCTGCCCTGCATGCGCGAGGCACAAGCGTCATATTGGTAACGTCCGGCGCCGTAGCCGCTGGCTTCCGTCAGGTCGGGTACCCTGCCAGACCGAAGGCTGTTCATGAAAAACAAGCTGCCGCAGCAGTCGGTCAAGCGCTCCTGATGCAAGCCTATCAGGAGGCAATGAGTCAATATGGCATCGTTGCCGCGCAAATCCTGCTGACGCGCGCGGACTTCTCCAACCGCAAGCGCATCTCTAATGCGTTAATGACGATTGAAGAGCTGCTCCGGCTGCGGACGATACCGATCATCAACGAGAACGATACGGTATCCACTCATGAAATTGTGCTGAAGTTTGGCGACAACGACTACTTGTCTTCTCTTGTTGCTGCGATGACCAAAGCCGGCCAGCTCGTCATGATAACCGACATGGACGGCCTGTACACGGAAGACCCGCGTAAAAATCCGGAGGCCGTCAAGATCGAGCGGGTCGATCAGATCTCCGAGGAGATCATGAAGCTGGCCGGAGACTCCGGCTCCTCCGTCGGCACCGGCGGCATGCGCTCCAAGATCGAAGCGGCGAGAATCGCGATGCGCGGCGGCGTACATGCCTTTATCGGCAAAGTGCAGCAGCCCGGAGATTTGGCGCTTGCCGTTGCAGGAAACGGCAGAGGCACCTACTTCGATACGCAGCTTGACAGCTTGCCGATGAAGAAGCAATGGCTGGGCTTCCACTCCATGCCGAAGGGTAAAATCATCGTCGACAACGGCGCTGAGCACGCGCTTCTAAGCGGCGGCAAAAGCCTCCTCCCTGCCGGCATCCGCGACATTGAAGGAGAGTTCCACCCCGGTGATGTAGTCGAGGTGGTTGGCGAAAGCGGCGAGACGATCGGACGCGGCGTCGTCAGCTATGCGGCTTGGCAAGTGCAAGCGGCTGCTGGACTAAGCACCGAGGAAGTACGGCGCCGGGTGGATGTCGCCCGCATCGAGGTCATCCACCGGGATGAATGGATTTCATTGCGATAGTTATTATGAATACTTACGAATTCAACATAAAGAGCGGAGGTTTTCGATATGATAAGCGAAGTTAGACAAAAAGCGACGTTAGCCCAGAATGCAACAGGACTCATGAACAAAGCAACCACCGAACAGAAAAATGCAGCGCTGAACGCAATGGCTGATGCTCTAGTAGCGAATCAGGCGTCCATCATCGAGGCAAACGGCTTGGACCTTCAAAGAGGACGGGAGCAAGGCACAAGCTCCTCCCTGCTTGACCGTCTTTCCTTGAATGAACAGCGGGTAGCCGCTATTGCAGAGGGATTGCGGGAAGTGGTGGAGCTGCCAGATCCAGTCGGAGAGCTGTTGGAGCAATTTGACCGTCCAAACGGTTTGCGCGTGGAGAAAAAAAGAGTACCGCTCGGCGTTATCGGCATGATCTATGAGGCTCGCCCTAACGTTACGGTAGACGCAGTTGGCCTATGTCTCAAAACCGGCAACACCGTTGTACTTCGCGGCGGCTCGGCAGCACTGGAATCCAATCGTGAAATTGTAAGAGTGCTGCGTGAAGCTTTGACTCAGACGGCCCTCCCATCTGACGCGATTCAATTAATTGAGGATTCCGACCGCGCTTCAGTCAATGAGATGCTGAAGCTCAACGGCTTGCTTGACGTCGTTATTCCACGCGGCGGCGCTTCGCTGATCCGCAATGTGGTCGACAATGCAACGGTTCCTGTCATCGAGACGGGTGCGGGCATCTGCCACACCTACGCCGACAGCAGCGCCGACTATGGAATGACAGCTAATATCGCATACAACGCTAAGGTGCAGCGCCCTTCTGTCTGCAACTCCATGGAGACGCTTATCCTTCATGAAGCATTTGCCGAGCGCCACCTCGTTCAGCTTGCCGATAAATTTACGGCAGCTAACGTCGAACTCCGGGGCTGTGACCGGACGCTAAAGCTGCTTCCACAGGCAGTACTGGCTACCGAGCAGGATTACGCGACCGAATACAGCGACTATATTATGAATATTCGAATCGTCTCGAATCTGGACGAAGCTCTGGATCATATCCGTAAGTACGGGACGAAGCACTCGGAATGTATCGTGACGGAAGATGTGAAAAATGCTGAACGCTTTCTGGAGGAAGTAGATGCGGCAGCGGTCTATCACAACGCCTCCACCCGCTTCACGGACGGATTTGAATTCGGCTTCGGCGCAGAGATCGGCATCAGTACGCAAAAGCTTCATGCACGGGGTCCAATGGGACTGCCTGCCCTTACTTCAACTAAATACCGCATTTACGGCAACGGACAAATACGCGGTTAACCTGATGCGGACATGACATACACACCTGAATAATCAGATGGAGGTTGCCACCATGGCAGAATCAGCAACAAACGGCGCAGCGGCTGCGATCCAGTCGCTGCAGCTCAGCTTCTATGGAGCCGGCTCGATGGCCGAGGCCATTATGCGCGGCATTTTGAATCAAAACTTAACTTCGCCTTCCCAAATCTCGATGCTTAACCGTTCCAACACCGAAAGATTGCGCGAGCTGTCGCAGCGTTACGGCATCGCAACGACGCTGGAAGGTTCGACGAACGAAAACTATTTGCAGCAAGCAGACGTTATCTTTCTGGCGATGAAGCCTAAGGACGCTGTCGCAGCTATCGAAGGAATCCGCCCTTACGTCAACGAGAAACAGCTTATCGTTTCCGTTATTGCCGGCATATCGATCACATCGATTGAAAAGCTGCTCGGCGGGCAAATTCCGATCGTCCGCACCATGCCGAATACATCCAGCACTATCGGCCTTGGCGCGACTGGAATCAGCTTCTCCAGCACTGTATCTGAAGAACAGCGCCAGCTCGCGGAAACGATTTTCCAATCGGTTGGCATTACTGCTGTTGTTGAAGAGCCGCTGCAAGATTCGATTACAGGCGTGTCAGGCAGCGGTCCGGCTTATGTCTATTACTTCATGGAAGCTATGCTCGCTGCTGCTGAGAAGCTTGGACTCGCGCCGGAAGCCGCTAAAGATCTGGTTATACAAACGGTGCTTGGCGCCGCTGAGATGGTCCGGACGACTGGCGAGGAGCCAGCGGAGCTGAGACGCAAAGTAACGTCGCCTAACGGCACGACGCAAGCCGCCATTGAGACGATGGCTGCCGGCCAATTAGCCGAGACAATCATTAAAGGCATGCTCCGCTCTTCAGAACGCGCTGCAGAATTGGGTGCTGAAATCGAAAGGAGCATCATGAAATGAGTATGAGTCAAGTATGTATCGCGACTTACCGAAGCTTTGATGACAAAGCGGATTTTCATAAAAAAGCGCAATCCATTGCCGTTGGCCTGACGGTAGGCAGCTGGACGGATTTACCGGAAGCCCGCAAAGCGGAAATGGAAAAACACTTGGGCAAAGTGCTGTCGGTCGATGTTCATGAACCAGCCGGCGGTGAACGTTATGCCGACATTCGCATCGCCTACCCTGACATTAACTTCAGCCGCGATATCCCTGCGCTGCTCGTTACGATCTTCGGCAAGCTTTCCATGGACGGCAAGATTAAGCTGATCGATCTGGACGTATCGGAGCAATTTCAATCGGCATTCCCGGGCCCGGCCTACGGCTTGCAAGGTGTCCGTGATTTGCTTAGTGTACATGACCGCCCGCTGCTGATGAGTATTTTCAAATCGGTAGTCGGCCATGATCTGGCCAATCTGGAGGATCAGTTCTTCAAACAGGCTCTCGGCGGCGTCGATTTGATCAAGGACGATGAAATTTTGTTCGAAAATCCGCTGACCCCGCTGGAGAAACGCGTTGAAGTCTGTATGGCAGCTGCACAGCGCGCGCAGCAGGAAACAGGACAAAAGCTTCTCTATGCCGTAAACCTTACGGGGCCAACCTCACAGCTCGCGGACAATGCCCGCAAAGCGATCAATGCAGGCGCCAACGCCTTGTTGTTCAACGTGCTGGCCTACGGCTATGATGTATTGCATGAGCTGAGCAAAGACAGCTCTATCAACGTTCCGATCGCCGCGCATCCGGCTATGGCAGGCGCCTTCTACCCATCGCCGCATTACGGCATCGGTGCGTCGGTGCTGCTTGGCAAGCTGATGCGCCTAGCAGGCGCTGATCTCGTTCTCTTCCCTTCCCCTTACGGCTCGGTTGTAATGCCGAAGGAAGAGAATCTTGCAGTCAAGGATGCACTGCTCGCACCGTCGGACAAGCTGCGCACAAGCTTCCCTGTTCCGTCGGCAGGCATTCATCCGGGGCTCGTTCCGCTTATTTTACGCGACTTCGGCACCGACGTTGTCGTAAACGCTGGCGGCGGCATTCACGGCCATCCGATGGGCACAGCAGCCGGCGGTCAAGCGTTCCGCATCGCGATCGACGCTTCGCTTAACGGTACGCCGCTGCGCGAGGCAGCGGCAAAGCCGGGCAATGAGCCGCTGCAGGCGGCAATTGACGCATGGGGAGTAAAAGAATAATGACAGCAACCAAGAAACGCATCATCTTCTGCGACTTTGACGGTACCATTACGGTGAACGACAATATCATAGCTATCATCCGCCACTTCAACCCGCCGGGCTGGGAAGCGATCGCTACTAAAGTCATTGGTCAAGAAATTTCCATCCGCGACGGAGTCGGGCAAATGTTCCGGCTGCTGCCCTCTTCGATGCAGAAGGAAGTTGTGGAATTCGGCATTACGAATGCCAAAATCCGCGAAGGCTTCGCTGATCTGCTGGCTTACTGCAAAGAAGCGGATATCGAGTTTTATGTGACCAGCGGCGGCATCGAGTTTTTCGTCTATCCGATTCTGGAGCCGTTTGGCATTCCACAGGATCATATCTATTGCAATGGCAGCGACTTCAGCGGCGAGCACATCGAAATTACATGGCCGCATCCTTGCGACGGCAACTGTACCAATGATTGCGGCATGTGCAAGACGACGATCATGCGCCGTTTCCCGGATAGCGATTACGAGCGAATTCTCATCGGAGACAGCGTTACCGATTTTGAAGGAGCAAAGCTGGCAGATACGGTATTCTCCCGTTCTATTCTGACTGAGAAATGCCGTGAGCTTGGCTTGCCGCACTTCGAATTTCAAGATTTTCATGACGTGATTAAGCAGTTGAAGCAAGCCTAGCATTCTGCCTCTCTGCAGCGGAGAGGCATACACATAGAGTTGGATTTCAGGAAGGACGGTCATTCTAACATGGCTTATCAGAACGTAACTTTGGAACAGAAGCAACAAGCATTCGCGGAGCTGCGCGACGTGAAGGGACTATTCGCTTCACGCGGCTGGTTTCCGGGTACAAGCGGCAATCTCTCCGTTCGAGTCGGCGACTTTGCGGCTGATGATTTTCAATTCGCTGTAACCGCCAGCGGCAAGGACAAAACCGTCCATACGCCAGAGGATTATTTGATCGTTGATCAAAACGGCAAGCCGGTCGAAGCGACGATTCTGCGCCCTTCGGCTGAAACCCTTATTCATACAGAAATTTACCGTTTGACGGGTGCAGGAGCTATTTTCCACATTCATTCCGTCTATAATAGCATCGTCTCCGAATGGTTCTGGGACCGCAAAGCGGTTCCGGTCAAAGCGGTAGAGCTGATTAAAGGGTTGAATATCTGGGAAGAAGACGCTGAAATCGACATTCCGATCGTTTCCAACTTCGCAGAAATTCCGCGAATCGTTCCGGAAGTGACGGAGCGTCTCAATGCGAAGATTCCCGGCATTCTGCTCCGCAACCACGGTATCTATGCTTGGGGCGCCAATGCGTTCGAAGCAAAACGCCACTTGGAATCTTTCGAGTTCCTCTTTGAATACGTATACCGCCTAGAGCTTCTTAAAGGCAATAAATAAAACGACTCGGCCCCTATCGCATTCCTGCGTTAGGGGCCGAGTTCGTTCTTTGCACGGCAGTGCTCCCTCCAATCAAAACATTCAACCATTGACCTTGACGCTGCGTTAATGTATATAGTGAAGGAAAGAAAAGGCGGTGAGCTGGAATGAAAGTACATGTAGCGGCCAAACAGCTTGGCGTCACGCCTCGCGCATTGCGCTTTTACGAAGAAAAAGGGCTGCTGAAGCCGAGAAAAGAAGAAGAAAACGGCTACCGCGACTATAGCGAGGACAATATCAATCAGCTGCGCTGGATCATTGCACTGCGGGAGCTGGGTCTTCCCGTTACAGCCATCGGCAAAGTGCTCGAAGCCTTGGCTCTGGACGTCGAACAGACTGATCCGGCTGGCAGTGACAACTTTATTCGCCAAGCCGATGAGGTGCGGGCCGAGCTGTATGCCGAATGGATCGAGCAAGGACGGCGGCTGCAAGCGCTCGACAGATCGATAGCGGTCTGGCGTTCACAGCAGTCCGCCCCAGATCTTGAGGCAGCTGAATCAAGCACGCTGCAGCTCAAACAATCCCGAATCGAGCGGATGACCTGGAGCGACCGGTGGCATTATGATGAGCTGGCTCTTGTTCATGGCCAAGACGCTCCTCTCGCAGCGCTGGCCAGTGAGCTTACTCTAAAGCAATACGAAAACGCGCTGCTCCAAATTGTCGAATGGCTCGATCCCAGGCCGCAGGAGTCAGGTTTGGAGCTGGGGGCGGGAACTGGCAACCTGACAGCGCTCCTAATCGCTCAGGGAGCTGTTGTGACGGCTATAGAGCAATCACAGGAAATGCTCGCCGTGCTGCGCGCACGGCTTCCAGCAGCAGAGCCTCGTCTTGGCAATCTGCTCACGCTGCCGGTCTCTGGTCCCTCTTACCGCTTCATCGCCTCCAGCTTCGCTTTCCGCCATCTGGAGCCTAATCAGCTGCTTCTTGCCCTAATAGAAGCCGACCGCGTTCTGCTGCCCGCAGGGAGACTCGCCATAGCCGACCGCCACGATACAGTCTCCCCGCTTCGACGCTGGCTGGAAGAGCATAACTACTCCATCGTTACCGAAATATTGGATGGCGGCCTTATGCTGTTATACGCAGTAAAACCCTAGCCAATAGGCCAGGGCTTTACTGCAGTGTTACTATTATACTTGTGTTGATTATTACTAACCGCGACCGCCTCTGAATTTCTGGGTGAACGCTCTCGCCTCATCCACATTCGTTACGCGATTACGGCCCCATTCGAACAAAATCCGGTCTATATAGCGTAAGTTAAGCTTGCCCGCAAAAACGGCTTCCTTCAGGGCAAAGCGGATTAGCTCGTCCGGATACCGGTCCTGATCGAGCCAAGTGCTGATCGTCTCGCATTCCATCGGCGACAGCAGCCGTCCGAATTCCTGCTCATAGACGGAGAACAAATTTTTCGGATCAACAGACCGCTTTGGCGTCTTGCGCTCCGCCCGTCTCGTGTCCCGCTTCTCGCCTGCAGCCCATTCCGCTGCCTTCAGCAGCCAGCCGCTCCAGTTGTATTGCTCGGATTGAATGCCGGTCTCCGCATCGATCTGATCGTCGATTGCCAGAAACCCTTCCTTCATCAATTTCCCCAAATGCTGCTCCGCCTTCTGACCCGTTATGCCAAGCCTGTCAGCGAGTTGGACAGGTGTCGGGAATTCGATGCCTTCATTGTCCCTGAACAGCATCAGCTGAAGAAGAAGCATCGCCTCCGTGTCGGACAGTCCCAACTGGCGATAGGAACGCAGCAAAAGCGCCGACACCTGAATGCCGCCTTCATTCAATACGGCAGCCATTCCCCTCGAGTACGCTTTCCACATATCGTCATTGCTCACTGTCCTCAGATCCTCTCTATTCCTATACTGTTGCTTGCACGATCCGGTACGTGTCACGCGCAATGATCAGCTCTTCATTCGTCGGAACGACCAGAACCTTGATGCGCGAGCTATCTGTCGAGATGTAACGGGGATGCTTGCTCCGTTCTGCATTGCGGTTTTCATCCAACTCTACGCCAAGGAACGTTAGACCTTCACAAACCGCCTTCCGCAATACAGCGGAATTCTCGCCTACACCTGCAGTGAAAATCAGCGTATCCAAGCCATTCATAGCCGCAGCGTAAGCTCCGATATATTTGCGCATGCGATATGTGTACATGTCAAAAGCAAGCTGGGCGTTACGATCGCCGTCTGCTATAGCCTCCTGCACCTCGCGCATGTCGCTGCTGACGCCCGAAATCGCCAGCATGCCGCTATGCTTGTTCAACATGGAATTCACTTCGTTCAGCGTCAGCTCTTCCTTATTCATAACATAAGGAACGATAGCCGGATCAAGGTCGCCGCTTCGTGTGCCCATCATCAGACCTTCAAGCGGTGTCATCCCCATGCTTGTATCGAATGATTTGCCGTCTTTAATAGCCGTACAGCTTGCGCCGTTGCCGATATGACAGGATACGATCTTAAGCGATTCAAGCGGTGCACCAAGAAACTCGGCAGCCTGCTCGCTTACATACTGATGCGATGTGCCGTGGAAGCCGTAACGGCGCACTTTATGGCGGCGATACAGCACCTTCGGAATCGGGTACAGATACGATGTTTCCGGCATCGTCTGATGGAAGGCCGTATCGAAGACAACGACCTGCGGGATATTCGGCATATTCGTCTCCACTGCCAAAATCCCCATCATATGAGCCGGATTGTGAAGCGGCGCCAGATCGAACAGCTTGCGGATCTCCAGCTTCACTTCATTTGTAACGAGTACGGAAGATTTGAACACTTCGCCTCCGTGTACAACGCGATGGCCTACAGCCTGAATCTCGCTCATCGATTTGAGTGCGCCGTATTCCGGATGCATAAGAGCCGCCAGCACTTTTTTAACCGCGGAGACATGGTCCAGAATTTCATCAACAGTGCGTACCTCCGGCTTGTCAGCCGGCTCATGCGTCACAATGGAGGAGTCCATTCCGATTCGCTCGACACGGCCGCTTGCCAGTACCGATTCATCTTCCATATTGTACAGCTGATATTTCAACGAGGAGCTCCCGGCATTAATTACGAGTACTTTCATCATAGCAGTCGGTCTCCATCCTTATCGTATTTGAAAAAGCCTACGCCTGATTTAGCGCCCAGATGTCCTGCGCGGACCATTTTCTTCAGCACGATGGACGGACGGTATTTCAGCTCGCCGTATTCGCGGAACATGCGCTCAAGCGCTGCCAGCACCGAATCGAGACCGAAACGGTCAGCCATTTCGAACGGTCCGTGCTGGAAGGAATAACCGATGCGCATCGCGCTGTCGATATCCTCTGCTGAGGCGACCCCTTCTTCCAGAACGTGAAGCGCTTCATTGATGAAGAGGCAGATCAGTCTGGAGGTGACGAAACCTGGTGACTCAAATACCATAACGCCATTTTTTGTTAATAACGTTCTCCACGAAAAAACTTTGTACGGGCAAACGTATCCTCAGAAGTTTTCAATCCACGTACAATCTCAACCATATTGATCTTGAATACCGGATATATGAAATGCAAGCCAATGACCCGTTCCGGGCGGCTGGCTACGCTTGCGAGCTCCGTCAAACTGAGCGTTGATGTGTTGCTGGCCAGAATGACATCAGGACCGCAAATGCGGTCAAGCTGTTCAAACACCGCTTTTTTGCTATCCAAGTCTTCTGTAATGGTCTCGATGACCAGCTCGCAATCCGTTAAGCCGTCGTAGCTCTCGCCAAACTGGATACGATTGAAGATGGACTTTTTCTCCGCTTGTGTGAGGGCCCATTTCTCGATCTGCTTGTCCAAGCTTAGTTCGATCATTTCCTTGCCGTATATTAATCGTTCGGATGATATTTCGATCAGGTAAACATCCAACCCGTTTGATGCGAGCATCTCGGCAATGCCTTGGCCCATTGTGCCGGCACCGATTACTCCAACTTTTTTAATTGACATAGTTCTCTCCTTGTTTGGCTTTATCCTCTCGCAGCTGCTTTCGTCCGCAGCTGTGGGGTAGCCTTTATCTTCATCTTCTTTCCCGGCATATATATGCCACCTTTCATTATAACGAATTTTAGTAAAAAAAGAAGGCAGACGGGGCGTCTGCCTTCAAATTGTTGAAAATAGTTACGCGCTTTGCGACAGTTTGGTGAGCAAGCTCCGGAAATCGTCACCGCTTATCGTTTCTTCACGTATAACCACATCTAACGCATCAACAAAAACCTGCCGTTTAGCTGTTAGCATTTCCTTCGTACGGGCCATCAACTCGTCCAGAATCGAGCGGTTAACTTTCGCCCAGCTTTCCGGCGTCATCATCTGTGCATCGATAATGCCAAGCTCCGTCAAGCCCGATTCCACAAGCGTCCGCACAATGCTCATGGCCTGTTCGAAATCGTTACGAGAACCCGTGCTTCGTCCGCCGTAAAAAATCTCTTCCGCGGCAGCCCCGCCTAGGGCGATCATAATTTGACTGTCCAAAAAATCTCGCGTATACAAATATTTATCCTGCTGCGGATTATGCCTTACATAGCCAAGCGCCTGTCCGCGCGGCGACAATGCCACCTGCGATACGCTGCCCGGGCGTACAAGCTCCGCTGCAATGGCATGTCCAAGCTCATGCAGGGCGACGCGCTCACGCTCTTCTTTTGTCGCTTCGCGGTCGGTCTTCTCGCCCATCATCACCTTATCGATCGCCATCGCCAAGTGCTGCTCGCCAATAAGCGCGCTGTCTTCGCGCATCGCATAGATCGCGCCTTCATTCATGACGCTCTCCAGCTGCGCGCCAGAAAATCCGAAGGATTCGGAAGCTATGCGCTCCAGATCAATAGCCGAATCAAGCGGCTTGTTCGCTGCGTGCAGCTTCAGAATATGAAGCCGGCCTTTCTTATCTGGCAGCTCTACGCCGATATGGCGGTCGAACCGGCCCGGGCGAAGCAAAGCGCTGTCAAGCATTTCCTTGCGGTTCGTTGCAGCGATAATTAAAATGCGCGGCGCTTCATCCGAACGAATACCGTCCATTTCTGTTAGCAGCTGATTCAGCGTCTGATCATACTCACGATGCTGCCCGCCATCCCGTTTACCGCCGATAACGTCGATCTCATCGATAAAGATTACGGCATTGCTTTTGCCTGCATTTTTTCGCCTTCTGACGCGCTTCTTTGAACATGTCGCGGATACGCCCAGCACCGACACCAACATACATTTCAACAAATTCACTGCCGGAAGCAGCCAGATAGATAGAATCCGTATACGTAGCCGCCGCTTTCGCCATCAGCGTCTTGCCTGTTCCGGGAGGACCCGTCAGCAATATGCCCTTCATTGGACGAATGCCCAGCTTCTTAATTTCCTCATGCTTAACCAGGAAGTCAAGCGCCTCGATCAGCTCCGATTTGGCGCGTTCCTGTCCGCCGATCTGTTCAAAGCTCATCGTAGACTTGGAAAGTTCCATTCTTTGCTTACCGCCCTGTGCGGCAGCCATACGGCCTCGTCCCCGATAAGCAAACGCAACGCCCGCTGCCAAAGCAGCGAGCAGCAAGAAAGGCATCACATTAACACCTGCTACAATCAAGAACACCAGCAGCACAGGCACAAAACCTATTAGCAGCTCCATCCAATATTTACGCATGAGCGGACACCTCCAGCATCACTGGCGTACGAGGCAATACGACATACTTACGGTTGGCGCCGTCCATAATCGTAATATAGACGTTATTTTCATCCATCTCCGTATTCGTAGTTATACCTGCGTGCTCCTCTGAAATCCGGTTCATCGCTTTCGGAATATCCGAGTATGCCTTCGTCTCCATCGCCTGCGCGACGTCAAACAGAACGGTCGACCACAATTTGTCCAGCTTGTCATTCGATTTCGCATTATCTATATTCAGCTTTAGCTCCTTGCTGCCGATTACGTCTTTTCCATTCTGCTGTATGGCATCATATACCTGCTTCAAGCTGGCATCCGGTTTGAGCGTCAACGAGATCGATACGCGATCCCGGTCGATAACTGGCGCTTGCGCCGATTCAATGCCCGCTACACCTTGAACCGCTTTATCCAGTGGCGCTTCCAATGCAACTTTATTATAGAGCAGCCAGCCCCCGAACAAGACGAGTGCGGTAGCCGCAGCAGTAAGCAATACGGGAATGATTTTAATTTTATGCAACAATGAAAAATCCCCCTTCCAACGCAATATGTTATACGACGCGTATATCATTTCTGCTATACGAAAGTATATCATGGTTTGACGTTGATTAGGGGGTGTAAAAACAGGAAACAGACCCTGCTAGGCGGAAATCCGCGCTGGCAATCGGTACTCCGTTAGGAATGATCCGTCACGAAAACGGTAAAATTCATAGTAATATTTCGTTGTATGCTCCTCGCGGGAAAAGTAAATCTCCCAGACAGGCTCGCCATTTAGCATACCCGGCTGCATTCGCTTGATTTCGGCATCTGGCTTGGCCTGCAGAAAGCTTTCTCTAATCGCATCTTTACTTGCCGCTTCCGAGGCTTTAATGATTAACGGCGGTACTGCATCCGTTTTAACCGAGCCCTCCGCTGCACCATTGCCGGCCCCAGCCTCTGATTTTTCTGGAACAGCCATCCATACGTACACATCAGTATCCGTTTCGTCTGTCCCTTCAACGACCCAATATGCTTGATCCCAGACATGCTTCGTTGCTTTCGTCACACTCTTCAACTGGGCAGCTTCGACTACCTCTTTGCGAATCGAAGCTTCTTGCGACCAGTAAGGAAGCTGGACCGAACGATAATAAATAAATATCGCAACAAGCAGTGCAAGTATGAGCAGACTGGAGAGAGTCAGCCACCGCTTGGCCGACATGAACGGCTTACGTTTTTTCGTTACGGCTCTCATCTATCCGTTCAGCAGCCGATCAAAGCTGGCTGCTGCCTCGTAGCGGATTTTTTCCTCATCCAGCTGAGTACATTGGCCATTTTTAACAACTTGGCGTCCATCCACCCAGACATGCTTCACATCGCGGCCAGAGCCGCTGTATACGAGGTGAGATACGATATCAGTCTGCGGGTAGAAATGCGGCTGCTCCAAATCGATCGCAATGAAATCTGCCTTCATCCCTTCTGACAGGGTGCCAAGCTGGCCTTCCTGCCAGATCGATTTCGCGCCGTATACCGTACCCATGCGCAGAGCCTCAATGGCCGGAATGACCGTCGGATCTCCGCTTACGCCTTTGTGCAGCAAGGCTGCGAATTTAATTTCTTTAAACAAATCCAAGTTGTTGTTACTCGCCACACTGTCCGTACCAAGCGACACCGTTACGCCTGCGCGCAGAAGCTCAGGAACGCGTGCCACGCCGCTTGCAAGCTTTAAGTTGCTTACAGGATTATGGGATACAGCAACGTTGCGTTCTGCAAGCAAAGCGATCTCATCATCCGTCAAATGGACGGCATGCGCGACAAGCGATGGACGGGAGAAGAAGCCGAGCTTGTCCAAGTGCTCAACCGGACGCAAGCCGTAATCACGAACATTTTGCTCCACTTCCGCAATCGTCTCCGACATATGCGTATGCAGCGGAAGATCATAGTCATGCGCGGCTTGGACAAATTTCTCGATATATTCCGGAGGGCAAGTGTAAGGAGCATGCGGCGAGATCATCGTCGTAATACGGCCGTCCGCTTTGCCGTTCCAGTCACGTGCGAACGCGATTGCTTCTGCCAGCTTCGCCTGCTGCACGTCTTCTGGACACAGACCGATAACGCCTCGCGTCAAGACGCCGCGAATACCCGACTGCTCTACCATTTGTGCAACTTGATCCATCCGGTCGTACATGTCGACGAAAGCAGTCGTTCCGCTTTTCAGCATCTCGACGATGGCAAGCGCGCTTCCCGCACGAGTATCTTTATCGACATATTTAGCTTCCATCGGCCACATCTTTTGCTCCAGCCATACCTGCAGGTTCTGGTCGTCGGAGTAGCCGCGAAGCAGCGTCATCGCTGCATGACCGTGCGTATTAATAAGGCCTGGCATAAAGGCAAGCTTGCTGCCGTCGATTCGCTCAGCGTCCGGGGACAGCTCCGCCGGGTTAGGAGCATCTGTACCGATATAGGTAATCCGGTCATCCGTCACTACCATATGACCGCGAAATTGCAAAGCGCTATCGTTCATCGGAATAAACAATCCGTTATCAATCCAAATTTGACTCATCGATCCCGTTCCTCTCTCGTTCCAAATAATAAGCAAGGCTTAACAGCTCTTGCGTGAAATCGGCATGATGAATACGTACCTCATCCGGCACCCTCAGAATAGCGGGCGCGAAGTTCAAGATGCCTTCGACGCCCGCTTCCACAAACAGGTTAGCGACGTTTTGCGCTTCGAATGCCGGTACGGTAATGATGCCGATCCGGATGCCGAGCTGCTTGACCGTCGCTTTGAGCGCATCCATCGGGAGCACCGATAAATTGTTGATTTGGCTTCCGATTTTACTCGGATGGGCATCAAAGACGGCGACGATCTTCATGTTGTCTTTCGAATATTTATTATAATTGCACAGGGCATGGCCCAAATTTCCCGCTCCAACGAGCGCGACATTAATCACTTGATCCAGCTTTAAGATTTGATTGATTTTGTCCATCAGATAGGAAACGTCATAACCGATACCCTTGCGCCCGAAATCGCCGAAGTAAGCTAAATCCTTCCGGATTTGTGCGGGATTCAAATCGAGCTTCAGACCAAGATCCTGCGAGGAAATCGTTTGGATTTCCCGGTGCTGAAGCTCTTTGAGCACCTGCAAATAGATCGGCAGCCTTCGAACGACCGCTTCCGATATTTTCGTGTGCTTCATTTGCTTGCTCCTTCCATCTCAGCTGGGGATTCAGCCAGCCATTCCCGAATTCTTGGCACCATCAAATCGGTATGCATCGTTTCGATTTTCGGTCCGGGAAGCGAATATAGAAAATGCTTTCCGTAGTACGTGTCGATGACCCTCGTATCATATAAAATGACGATGCCTTTGTCATTCGCCGTACGCACAAGACGGCCAAAGCCTTGTTTGAAACGGATGACCGCCTGTGGAATAGACAGCTTCATGAACGGATTCTGCTTTTGCTTTTGCAGCAGCTCCGATTTCGCCTCCACTAGCGGATGATTCGGCGGCTGGAACGGAAGTCTGACGATCGCCAGACAAGTAAGCGCATCCCCTGGAATGTCTACGCCTTCCCAGAAGCTGCTCGTGCCGAGCAGTACCGACTCCGGCTGCTGCGTGAATCTGCGTGTCAGCTTGGTCCGGTTGCCGCTGTCAATTCCCTGTCCAATGACTTGAATGCCTTTCCCGGCTAATGCTTCCTTCAATGGCTCATACGTTTGCTTAAGCATCCGGTAAGAGGTGAACAAGACTAACATTCTGCCTTTCGTCTCGATCGCCGTCTCCGCAAGCGACTGCACCAGCATAGATACAAATTGAGGATCGCCGGAGGCGCCTTTCATCGTAGGGAAATTACGCGGAATCATGACCAGCGCCTGTTGCCGATAATTGAATGGTGATGGCAGCTGAACGGTTTTTAGACGGTTGCTCGCTTCAAAGCCTTCCAGCCCCAGCTGCTCTTCTGCATACTGGAATGATTTTTGCACGGATAAAGTCGCCGAGGTCATGACAATGCTATCTTTAACGTTGAAGAAATATTGCTGAAGCTGACGACTCACATCGATTGGTACTGCATACAATTGAACCGACCTGTAGCGGTATTGAGCACTTGCTTCAATCCAGAAGACATCGGTCGACTGATCGATCTTCATAAATTGCTTCAAATCATCTTTAATCCGCGTCAAATCACGCAAAGCGCCGTTCAAATCGGTTACAAGACCCTGTATGCCAGTATCATCCACTTTGTCTTTGATGCTGGCGCTCATTTTCTCTCCCAAGCGAATGACACGGCTGATCTCTGAAGATACGTTGCCCTCAACAGTAACCGCATCTTCCCAGCCTGAGGGCATGTTTTCGCTGCGCAGACGGCAGACAGAGGATTGCCCGTTCTCCGTATTACCCTCGACGGACGTGCCAACAAAGCTATACATCAGTTCAAACATCTTCTCCCAATGCTCTTTAATTTCACTAAACACCGGAATAATCGTATCAATTGTCTCCACCCAAGACTCCGAATACTCATGTCCTTCCTGCTGCAGACGATGGCGCAAGGTAGGCAGCAGCCCTGTCCGGGCGTCTTTGAACAAACGTGTTGTCGTATGTGATAACGAAAAATAATTGATCTGCATGCCCAAATGCTTGCTTGCCACTTCTTCGACATGATGGGCTTCATCAATGATCAGATGATTATAAGTCGGCAGCAAACGGTGATCGGCTTGCACGTCTGTAAACAGCATGGAGTGGTTCGTGATGCATACGTCGGCAATGTTAGCCTCATGCTTGGCGCGATGATAATAGCATCGTTTGAACCACGGACAAGCCCGATTTAGACAGGAATCTGCATCGCTTGCAACAGTGGACCAGAAATCGGCGCCTTTGCCGCCGAAATTAAGCTCTTCCTGATCACCCGTTTCCGTCTCGCCGAGCCACACAACCATTTGCGATGCGGTAATGGCGTCATCCACCGGAGCCGCCATATCCTTTGTATTAATTTTACTTTCAAATTTGCGCAGACACAAATAATTGCCCCGCCCCTTGAAGATGGAAGCCCGAAATTCGAACGGCAGCACATCTTTCAGCAAAGGAACGTCGCGATGACGCAATTGTTCCTGCAAATTGATCGTATGCGTACTAATGACGATTTTCTTCTCTTCCTTCACGCCATAATAGAGAGAAGGAATTAAGTAGCCTAATGACTTGCCTGTTCCTGTCCCTGCTTCAATCAGCAGATGACGGTCGCTTTGCAATGATTCGAATACTTCGCGGAACATCGTTGTTTGCGCTTCACGCTCTTCGTAATTCGGAAATTTTTCGATAAAGCGCTGCTTGATGCTGTCCAAATATTGCTCGAATGACATATCGCTGAGCGCATCTTCAATCGAATCGGTACGAGCAGGCTGCTCCTCCGTCCACTCCCCTGCTTTCATGGCGAACTGGTTGAAATATTGATACGCATTCAAATCGATAGCGGACTGCTGCTCAGCTTGCTGAAGCGTCAAGGCGAGAAACCAGCTCAAATCAGAGCCGTTATCCACAAGAAAAGATAGCCGCTGCAAAGTAAGCAGCGGCAATTGGCGCAGCTTCCGGACCGATTCAGCGAATAGCTTCGCCGTGGCCATCGCATCGCTGTCAGCACGATGATGCTGGTCATGTGTGATGCCAAACAGTTCGGAAACCGCACCTAGCTGGTACGTCGTAATGGAAGGATATAAAATACGAAGCAGCTCTATGGTGTCCAGTCTGCGGCCAGCAAACGTATGATAACCGCAACGGTCTAATGCCTGATTAAGAAAACCTGCGTCAAAATTAACGTTATGGGCGACCAACACTGCATCATCCAAATAAGGAATCATCTGCATCAGAACCTCATCCAGTTCTGGCGCATCCGCTACAAGACCGGCATCAATGCCGGTAAGCTGTGTTATAAAAGCAGGAATTTCGATGGTCGGGCGCACGAATGAATTAAAGCTGTCTACAATGTCGAGCTCGTCATTGACAATGACGAGACCGACCTGCAGAATCTCATCGCTAATGCTATGCCCTGTCGTTTCCAAGTCCAATACTGCATATTTCATTGTAATGACCGATCTCCTCACAAGCAGCAAAGCTCGGTGCTTCCAAAAAACAAAGACAATTGCTGCGGCGTTTCTTTACAACATTTCAAGTTGGTGAGCGAATCCTTAAAGCTTGGGCATGTCTCGTGAGCCTTCAGAAAAAACTGCTCCGCATGCTCCATGTTCATGTGAACCGCTTGAATGCACCCAAGGGCATTATAGCCTAAAGCACGCCATTTGGGATAGTCCGTTAACGCAACTAACAGCTGAAAATGCCGCTGCGCTTCGCTCCATTCTTGAAGATGCATATAAGTCATCGCAAGAAACAAGCGTGCCAAATTGCATTCCGGAATTTGACTGACCACTTTTTGAAATTGCGATGCCGCGTTGGTGAACATGAAAAAAGTTTATAATAGCCTTGTCCTTTGGATAGCAGCTCCGCCGTTTCGTACGGAACCTCCATATTCAACTCCGCATCATACAGCTGCTGGTCATTCATAGTCCCGGCTTCGGGAATGACGCCAGCTTCTTCAACAGTGGCAACGGCAAGCGGCTGTGCATACACCGCCATCGCCGGGGTTACTACAGAAGCAGCAGCCTTCATAACTGCTTCTGTCAAATTCTGATCCCATTCCAGCAAACCGGATAGCTTCTCCTCGAAATCAATCCATTGCTCCACGAGCGAATCACTCATTTGCTTCAGCATCTGAATTTGTTCATCATACTGAAGCTTTTGCGCACCTACGGCATTCGGATAATTACAAATGAGCTGATCCAGCATTTCATTCATCGAATCGAATAGATGTTGAAACATGGTCGCATCCCGCCTTCACCAAAGAATTGAGGAGTGATATGCTCATTCTTTGTTTCGGGGGTGCTTTTCATACCCGGTGCCAGCCGTTACATAGCGCTGGAACTAAGCAGATTTGCCAGCCTCAAGGTATTAAATGATGGTCGCATGAATTTCCTCAGTCAAGCTTTTGAGCGGACGGTTGTCGCTGTCCAGAATCGTAACAATCGGCTTATGACTGCGGGCTTCCTCGTTGCTCATGGAAGCGTACGAAATAATGATCACCTGATCCCCAGGCTGCACTTGACGGGCTGCTGCGCCGTTCAGGCAAATAACGCCGGAGCCGCGCTTGCCGGTAATGACGTACGTCTCAAACCGGGCGCCATTATTGTTGTTAACGATTTGCACCTTTTCATTTTCCCATATATCGGCCGCATCCATCAAATTCTCATCGATCGTAATGCTTCCCACGTAATTCAAATTCGCCTCGGTTACCGTGGCGCGGTGAAGCTTAGATTTCATCATTGTTCTATACATGGTAGTCACCTCCGGAGGAACCAAACAAATGATTGTCAATTAATCGGGTAGATCCAAACTTTACGGCTAACGCCAAAATATAACGTTCCGATTCCAAGCGGATCGGCTCAGATGAGTCCATTGGCTGAAGACTTGGATACCGCAGCCACTCGACATAATCGATATCGGCTAGCGGTGCTTGTTGAATCCGGTCTGTAACGCGCTTTACGAGCTCCTCAGCGTTCATATCCGGCTTGCTAACCCATTCCGCGGCCTGATCAAGCGATTGCGACAATACGATCGCTTGCTGACGCTGCTCGGCCGTCAAATAGACATTGCGCGAGCTAAGCGCAAGCCCGTCCGGTTCGCGAAGCGTTGGACAAGGAACGATAGTAACTGGAAAATTCAAATCATCGGTCATTTGCTGAATGACAGCAACCTGCTGTGCATCCTTCATTCCGAAATAAGCGCGATTCGGCTGTGCCAGATGGAACAGCTTGCTGACAACGGTGCCTACTCCGTCGAAATGTCCTGGTCTGGAAGCACCACAGAGCCGGTCCGTTAGCTGGTTCACAAGGACAGTTGTCAGAGGCTTCGTCGGATACATCACATCGACCGTCGGCAGAAAGGCAATATCGATTCCGTTCTGCTCCGCCAGAGCCAGGTCCCGTTCCTCGTTGCGCGGATAACGTTCAAAGTCTTCATTGGGACCAAATTGCAGCGGATTGACAAAAATCGATAAAATGGTTAAACCGTTCTCTTCCGCGCTTTTTCTCATTAGACTGGCATGCCCTTCATGCAAATACCCCATCGTTGGCACAAGCCCTACAGATGCTTTGCTTCCGGACAACTGCGATTTCCCCTCAATAAGAGCGGCACGCAGCTCAGCTATGGTTCGACACACGATCACGCTTGTCTTGCCCCTCTCCCTTGATATCGTCTCCGGAATTCTTGATTGCGGCTGCGGAACCGTAAAGTTGCGTTACCTGCTCCTGTTTGTCCGCGTTTAGAACACCAAATGAATGCTCCTCAGCCGGAAAAGCTTTTGTTTTCACTTCATCCACATAGGATTTTATCGCATTGCGAATCGATTCCCCTGCGTTTGTATAGGTTTTAACCATTTTTTTCTCGTAGTACGGCGAGGAATATTGAATGAGATCATGGTAGACCAGCACTTGTCCGTCGCAGCCCCGGCCTGCCCCGATACCAATTGTCGGTATAGAAAGCTCTTTGCTGATTGCTTCCGCCAGCGGTTCTGTAACCAGTTCCAGCACAATTGCGAATGCGCCAGCCTTTTCAAGCGCTTTGGCATCTTCCATCAGCTTAGCCGCTTCGCGGTCCAGCTTACCCTGTACCCGGAACCCGCCTAACTGGTGAACGGACTGAGGCGTCAGGCCGATGTGTCCCATTACCGGAATGCCCGCCTGAACTAACGCTGTCACATCCTCAGTGATTTCACTTCCGCCTTCCAGCTTAAGCGCCTGCGCTCCGCCTTCCTGCATCAGTCTGGCTGCGTTGCGCATCGTCGCTTCCCGTCCGATTCCATAAGTCATGAAGGGCATGTCAGTCACGACAAATGTCTGCTTGGCTCCTCTCATGACCGCCTTCGTATGATAAATCATATCTTCCAGCGTGACAGGAATCGTCGTGTCATAGCCCAGAACGACATTGCCCAGCGAGTCGCCGACAAGAATCACATCAATTCCCGCTTCCTCTGACAAAATGGCCGACGGATAGTCGTATGCAGTCAGCATGGAAATCGGATCACCTTTTTGCTTCATGGTCTTTAATGCGGTTATTGTTAACCGTTTCCTCATTACGCTTCATTCCCTTCAGTGCTTAGGATAAACACAAAAAAACCTTTTAGCCGCTGCTAAAAAGGTCCTCGAACGAAAAAGGAAACGATAGCTTGTTATTGGCTTCCTTCTGTCTCGGTCCCTACGGCTCAGAGCAGAGTGTTGTTGCATGCCTTGCTTGTCAAAACTTGCTTGTATGAATGCAGCGAGTACAGCTCCTCCATGAGAATGCCGTCTGCTACATTCATAGTATCAAAAAAACCAGCATTCGTAAATGTGTCGATTACGTTACAGGCTCACCCATTTCTGCTGAAAAGACAAGAACGACTTTGCCGTCCTCCAATCGGACTGCAATCGCTCCGCTCTCATCAAGCGCAACCGGTGTACCGTCTATGATGCCTTGAGGCGTAGTTAACCGGGCTGGTTTGTTCAGCGAGACGGACAGTGCTTCCCATAGCGTTACGATAGGGGCAAAGCCTTCTTCCTGGTACAACGTATACAACTGCTCCCACTCCAGCATGAAGGCGGCAATGACCGCTTCCCGGCTAAGCCTCGCTCCCGAAGCGATGCGCAAGGAGGTGACACGGTCCTGCATCTCTTCAGGATAATCGGAAGCCGCAAGATTAACGCTAACACCGACACCTGCAATGACATAGCGCAGACGAGCGTCTTCGGCAGTCGATTCCAGCAGGATACCGCTTATTTTTTTGCCGTCGATTAAGAGATCATTCGGCCACTTGATGCCGATTGGCAGTGAAGTCAGCCGGGTCAGGCTGCGGCAAAGCGCCACTGCAGTCAACAAAGTCAATTGGGGAGCGAAATGAACAGGAATTGTAGGCCGCATAATCAGACTCATCCATACGCCCTTGCCCTTGGGCGATGTCCAAGCGCGCCCCATTCTGCCTCGTCCGCTTAGCTGCTGCTCCGCGATGACGAGCGTACCTTCCGGCGCTCCTTCTTCCGCAAGCTTTTGAGCGACATTTTGCGTCGAATCCACTTGCTCGAACAGATGGATGCTGCGGCCGAATGCTGCGGTCTGCAATTGTTCTTTCAGATCCTCAAGGGAGTACGTATCCGGCACAGAGATCAGTTTATAGCCAAGCCGTCTTGAAGCTTCGATCTCATAGCCCTGATCCTCCAGCTTGTGAATTTGCTTCCATATCGCAGTCCGGCTTACGTTAAGTTCACGGCTTATCATCTCTCCGGAGACATACTGTCCGGAATGGGCGACTAACAGCTCCAGCAATTTACTCATTGTCATTTATCCTATCCTCTGTTATCCATAGTTTAGCTTGTTCCAGTAATTGTTCCGGCTCGTTCGGCAATTCCTTCATCCCCACTGCGAACAGCAGCCGCTTCATCATGATTCCCATCCAACTGCCGGGCTGCCGGTTGACGCCTTGAGCCAAAGCATGTCCATCCAGCTTTAATTGTTTCAATGTGGTTGCCGGCATTTCCTCCAGCCATTGCCTGAACGTCATGGCAATAGCTGGATAAGACGCCTCCATAACCAGAATCTCGAGCCAGTCTGCAGCAGCTCCTGCTCCATGCTCCAGCACGCAGCTGGTCCATTCTTTTCTGATTGGCTGCTGTTGTTCTTTATCATTAGGAGCGACATCCAGCGCAGCTTTCATCCGCAAGTGCATACTGATAACGGCCATAACAGAAGTATTAAGTCTGCCTGGAAAACGCAGCGAGTCCATCGTCGTCTCTATCTGGTCCGTAGTTGCTCCGCAATATACGAACAGCGCAGCCCAACGGAGTCCATGCCTCAGCTCTGCCAGCCTGTCCCATCGCGGATTCGTCTGAATAGCCATCAACGCCGGAAGAGGTTTAGCCGCGTGCTGCAATAAGCAGCTTGCGCTAAGCAGCTTCATGGCAGCCGCTGGTCGAGGACCTTCGATCATTTGGTTCAGCTCAGCCATCACTCGCTCCATCGCAATATGACGAAGTAAATGATGATGGCTGCGCAATGCCTTCCATGTGCGATAGGAGAAGGAATAGTCAAATTTAGCGGCAAATCGAACGGCCCGTAGCATACGGAGGGCATCCTCCTGGAATCTGGCATCAGCATCCCCGACACATCGGATCCAACGTCCTTGAATGTCCTGCTGGCCTCCGAACGGGTCATACAGCTTGCCGTCCGCCATCAGTGCCATTGCATTAATCGTTAAATCCCTGCGCAGCAGATCGCCTTCCAAGCTTGCGATGAACCGAACACCGGCTGGCCTGCGATGCTGCTCGTATTCCGATTCGGTACGGAACGTCGTCACCTCATACAGCTCATCCTGAAAACGGACCGTCACTGTACCATGTTGCAGACCGGTAGGGATGCTGCCAGGGAAAATCTCCATCACTTGCTCCGGCAGCGCAGCAGTAGCCATATCGACATCATGAATAGCCAGCCCCATAATCGTATCGCGGACACAGCCCCCTACGAACACAGCCTCAAAACCATAAGAATTTAACTGCTTCAATACAGGCAGCGCATCCTCCATCATCTCAGGCAATACGCGCCATTTGCCTTCCATCATGTTTACCGCCTCCTTCGCTCCGTCCGGCGACAGGCAACAAAACAGGCAGCTATGCTTGGCTGCCTGTTCTCTCTTCGCTTTCTGTTGTTAATCGCATACCGGTACAGGAAGCTGAGCTTCGATGCCCAAGACGCGGTAATAGATTTCTTCATATTCTGTCGTAATTTTATCATTGCAAAATTCATATCTGGCGCGCTGAATACACGCTTCCTTGAAACTCGCGTGCAACTGCTCGTCAGAAAGCAGACGAACGGCATAACCAGCCATTCCTTCTACGTCTCCGATCGGACATAAGTAGCCGGTCTCACCGTGCGTAACGAGCTCTGGGATACCTCCCGCTGTCGAGCCGATTGTCGGAACGCCGCAGGCCATCGCTTCCAGAGCGACCAGTCCGAAGCTTTCCTTCTCCGAAGGAAGCAGCAGCAAATCGGCAATGGAAATGACCTGAGCGACATCTTCCTGTTTCCCAAGAAAGTGCACACGGTCCTCCAGCCCCATTTGCGTAATCCGGCATTGGATCTTGGACAGCTCCGGTCCTTCACCGACAAGAAGCAGCTTCGCAGGCATACGTGCTGCAACCTTTTCGAATATTTCAACCACATCTCCAACCCGCTTCACCGGACGGAAGTTGGAAATATGCATAAGCACTTTCTCGTGCGGCGCTGCGTAATCCGCCCGGAGCGATGCCGCTTCGCGCGGATAATAGATACGCTTGTCGACGAAATTATACGTAAGATCAATCGCTTTAGTAATATCGAGCAGCGATCTCGTCTCATTAATCAAATCTTGGGACACTGCCGTAACGGCATCGCTTTGGTTAATGGCAAGACGAATGAGATCCTTCAGCGACTCATCTTGCGCAAGTACCGTAATATGGTGCCATGCAGCGTTGTAACAGTTTTCAAGTCATCTCCTACCATTTGCTTAGCCAAATGAGCGCAGACAGCATGGGGAACGGCATAATGAACGTGAAGAAGATCCAGCTTTTCCCTTTTGGCGATTTGAGCCATCTTGCTTGCTAATGCCAAGTCGTAAGGCGGATATCTGAACACGTAGTAATCATTGACTTCAACTTCATGATAAAAAATATTTTTATGAAATTTACCGAGCCGGAACGGAATGCTATGCGTAATAAAATGAATTTCATGGCCGCGTTCGGCCATCAATTTGCCCAGTTCGGTGGCGACGACGCCCGAGCCTCCCAGGGTCGGATAACAGGTTATTCCAATTTTCAACTTTCGCGCCACTTTGTCGCACCTCCGTTTTCACATGTTGCCTTACATTGTATATTTTATTATTCGTTATAATATGCCGCGTTATCAAGCCCCCAAGGCTTGGAAGCTAGAACAAATCGACGGCGAATGGTTGTTTAATTGCGAAGCCTTCCCCATATTTCCAGCCCTTTGTTTGCCCGAGAAGCAAATCTCGCGCCGCCACCCGCTCAATATAGCGGTCGGTAAGAGGAGTTGCCACCCGGTCGCCTTCAGCGGCAGATTGAAATTGCGAACGATAGGCGCTGAGAGAAGCCAGCTTCGCATCATAGTAATCGGACACATCTATGGCTAGCGATACTTCATCCACATCATTTATGTAGTAATAAATCAATTGCTGCACCTGTACGGCAGGAAGCTCCGGCATATAGCGGCGAAGCTTGGCATTGAATACTGCTTCTTCGACGATTTTACTGCAAGCAATATGATCGGGATGACGGTCTACACCGTATGGGGCAAATACGATACGCGGCCTCGCGCGCCGAATTTCAGCCACTACCGCGTCAATATGATCGCGAGACAAAGTTAAACCACGATCAGGCAGCCCTAAATTGGTACGCGAAGCTAAGCCAAGCACCGAGGAAGCTTCTTCCGCTTCCTGCAGCCTTAGCTCAACTGTACCGTTGGATGACATTTCAGCCTTCGTGAGATCACATATGCCAACGCGCAGACCGGCTGCCGTATGTTTAGCGATCGTACCGCCCATTCCAATCTCCGCATCGTCGGCATGCGCTCCAAAGATAAGAATATCAAGCTGTGTCATTAGACCGGCTCTCCCGGCTTATATTTATGTACCAGTTCACGCCAGCCGAAATCGCCCCGCTCCAGTGCTTTAACAAGCAGCTCAGCTGTTGCAACGTTTGTGGCTACAGGAATGCCCTGAACGTCACACAGACGCAATAAAGCGATAATATCCGGCTCGTGCGGCTGTGCCATCAACGGATCGCGCAGGAAGATGATGAAGTCCATTTCATTTTGTGCCACCAAAGCGCCAATCTGCTGGTCGCCTCCCAGAGGTCCTGACATGAAACGGTGAATGCTTAGCTTCGTCTGCTCCATAATGCGCGTACCGGTCGTACCGGTCGAATAAAGACGATGAGGCGAGAAAACATGCTCATATGCGATTACGAAATTGACCATTTCCTCTTTTTTACGGTCATGAGCGATAAATGCAATGTTTAACACGATGCTGTTCTCCTCTCTAACTGCTGCTTTATTAATCCATTAAATGCTCAAAGCCATAAATTAAACCGCTGTAGTTCATAATTTTTTTAATCGCAACATTCACGCCCGGCATATAGCCTGCGCGATCGTACGAATCATGTCGAATTTTGAGCGTTTGCCCGTAACCGCCGAACACGACTTCCTGCTGGGCGAATACGCCTGGCAATCTTACGCTATGTATACGGAAGCCATTGTAGTAACCGCCGCGGGCCCCTTCAATGATCTCATGCTCGTTCGGATTGCCCTGACGAAGCTCCCCGCGCGCTTGCGAGATTAACTCCGCCGTTTTGATCGAGGTTCCAGACGGGGCGTCCAGCTTCTGGTCGCCATGATATTCGATAATTTCGACATGAGGCATATATTTGGAGGCTTCCGCCGCAAATTTCATCATCAAGATAGCGCCAATCGAGAAGTTAGGAGCGATCAATGCGCCTAGCCCTTTCTCCTGGCTGAGCTTGTCCAGCTCTTCGATTTGTTCTGGAGTAAAGCCAGTCGTGCCTGCAATTGGACGAACGCCATGCTCAATTGCTGTCTTGGTGTTGCTGTAGGCTACTTGAGGCACGGTGAAATCGACAAGCACATCGGCTTTAGCGCTGCTTAACGCTTCTTCCAAAGTCTTGCTGGCGATGACGCCGGTATTGCCTTTGCCTGCAAATATACCGGCGTCGACAGCGCCTGCTGAAGGAGCGACAGCGGCGACGAGCTCCAGCGTCTCATCCTCCAGCACCATTTTTACAACCTCGCGGCCCATTCTTCCATTTGCTCCTGCAACCGCTACTCTAATCTTTTCCATTGCATTCACCTGTTCCTTTTCCGATATCTTTCCTTAATCCGGTCGCGAAGCGAACGCCGTTTCCGGTTCACATCTGCGAATAAACGCCGTGCTGCAGAGTGGCCCGGATCGATCCGGATCGCTTCCCGGGCATTTATGGCTGCCGCATCCAGATCGCCGATTTCGGCATAGAGCATTGCCATAAGAAAAAAAGCTTCGAAGCTTAGCGGGTCCTTCTCCGCCGCTTGCCGCAGCAAAGTCAAAGCTTCTGCATGAAGCGGCGGTATCGCTTTAATGAACTGCTCGGCGGCAATAACATCAAGCTTCGCTTCAATCGTCTGCAAATAAAATTCGTATTCCGGATGGCTACCGTCAAGCTCGACGGCCAGCATCGCATAACGATGCGCCTTGCTCCATTTTCCGCTTCGAGAACAAGAAATCGCACACTTATAATGATAACTGGCATTGCCGGGGTCAGCCGCAATCGCCTGCTCGAACCATTCGATCGCTTGCTCGAAATCACTGTTCAGAATATGCTCATACGCCTTTTTCACACAGCTTTCGCCGTCCATCTGCCCATCCTCCTTGTACACAGGGTGATGGTACAGCATATGTATAGAGGCAGTCTACTGTTCAGCGTTTTTTCTCGTCCACCGGTCCGCGTCCCGCGTATTGAATTTATCCATAACTTTATTATGAGCTTCCGTCAGGTCAATGCCCAACGAATTGGCGAAGCAAGATAAAATAAATAAAATGTCGCCAAGCTCCATCTCCACCGAATTATCGGCTTCATCGGCCTTCTTCGGCTTTTCCCCGTAGAAATGGTTGACCTCGCGGGCGAGTTCTCCAACTTCTTCGCTCATTCTGGCCATTAAAGCAAGCGGGCTGAAATAGCCTTCTTTGAATTGGGAAATATATGCATCCACTTCACGCTGAATGTCAGCTAACGATTTTTCAGTCATTCACGTCGATCCCTCTCCGCTATTCTCAACAACATATAACAATTCATATGTTAACGTATCGAGACGATGAAAACAATGTTTTTTGAGATAGCTTGATTTGAGCCATACTATCAATTATATGTCATAACCGGCGAAAAGGAGCCTATTTATGCTGCGTAAAATGACTGCCCAATTACAAATTATTATCCCTATAATGATTGGTACCGCCATCTATGCGTTTGGACTGCATTATTTCGTCATCCCCAACCAGTTGACTGAAGGGGGCGTGACAGGCATCGCCGTTCTGCTCAACTATGCGCTCGGCTGGCCACTGTCACTATCTACACTGCTTCTGAACATCCCTTTGTTTATCGTTGGCTGGAGAACGCTAAGCCGTCAGGAAATGGCTTACACCGTCGTGGGCGTCGGCTCGTTATCGCTCTTTCTCGCTTTGCTTGAACGATTGATTCATAAAGGATGGCTCGTTCCGTTTCATACCTCTCAGGACTATATACTAGCGGCTCTCTACGCTGGTGTGACCTTGGGAACCGGACTCGGCATCGTATTTCGCTTCGGCGGAACGACCGGCGGTGTCGATATTATCGCCCGGTTGGCTACACGTAAAAAAACGTTCAGTATGGGGCAGGTTATATTGGGCTTTGACGCGATCATTATCGGCGCGGCGCTCCTGTACATTCCGACTGTAAAAGTACTGTACACGCTCGTTGCCGTATTCGTCGCCTCCAGGTTGATCGACTTCATACAAGACGGAGCCTATTCCGCCAAGGCGTTCACAATCATAACCGATCACGGCACAGCCATGGCCGATCGTATTGCGCAAGAGCTCGAACGCGGCGTTACATTAATGCCTGCAAAGGGAGCTTTCTCCGGACATGCAAAAGAGGTCGTATACTGCGTCGTTCAAAGGCAGGAAATGCGCCGTTTGAAATCGATCATCCGCAGTATCGACCCCCGGTCCTTTACCGTCATCAGTGAAGTGCATGATGTGCTAGGAGAAGGCTTTAAGGAAGACTAAACAATACCCGTATACGTTAAGTAAATCCGCTACAGCTTTTTCACTCCATAAGGCACATGTCTGTATTTCTTCCATGCTGTATAGGTAAGCGCCCCCGTGATAATGGCTCCCAGCAGAAGGCTCCAGGTAATCGGATTAGCGGCGGCAGGCGGTGCGAATACAGGCTCGTCATTAGCTGCAAGCCGGTCGGCAAATAAATTAGCCAATGCGGATTGCAAGTCGAGGATCGAATCGCCTGTCCAATCCTGCTTCGTCTGTCCTTTCATTCCCGCCTCCAGCAGCACATTCGTATATTTCATTCTCTCTTTAAGCTCCGTAATTCTTTCGTTTGGCCGCTGCATGGCTGCAGCCGCTTCAATTTTGGACAAATGATCGGTAAAACTGTGCATCGCCGCCCTTGCCGCTACCGCTCCATCCCCGGTCTGCCGGTTCCAAGCCTGATTGACTCTGCGCAAATCTTCCAGCATCACTTTCTCGTATTGAAGCCATAATGCATGCTGCGGGCGCAGTAAAGCATCCGTTGTCAAATGGATACGCGCCGACGCAATGAGCCAATCCGTTGTCGGTTTACCGCTTCGCAGCGTCGTTTCAACAGACTGCACACTTTCCTCTAATAGACGCCAGCCTGCCGTTTGCCCGAAACGGTGCAGCTCGTCCTTTTTCATCTGTCTCTTAAGCTGCTGCGCATATTTAAATCCCGCCTGGCGGTTGTTCGTATAAGCGGCTTCGTACAAATAATCGGCCGTTTCGTCCAGCTTCAACAACTCTTGCTTGACAGCGGTCGTATAGTCAACTGCCCGAATGGACGCGGGCGCAGCAAAAACAGACGTTACGGAACCGATCGTCATGGCGATACAGAACAGCATAGGTATGACGATACGTATCTTCATGAACATGGACATCCCCCCATAGAAGACTCTATGAGGGGATGTCCATGTTTATACCTGTTTTCTTGCTCTTAGCGCCAGCCAGCCGACGATAAAGCTGAATATCGACAAGCAATAGGTAAACAGCTCGACCTGCGGCAAGTCATCCATCAATACCTCTGCCAGCCAAGGGAACACGCCAAATTGATAATCCACCGTATCGTTCAGAAGCAGCCATAACGTTCCGATGAATGCGGCAATGCCTCCGGCCCTCATGAATCTCGCGTAAAGCAGTACTTCCAGTGCCATGCCAAGATGGGAGATGCTGAGCATCCCATGCTGCCAATTGAGCGGATCACCTTGCCAGCCGCCAGCTACGATCATCGCTACGGCCCAAATGCCATATTTGACTGAGGTAACGACAGCCAATCCTTCGATGATCATCCGGGTGCCGTTAATCCATTTGGACGATGATTTAGGCGGGAACAAGAAATAAAGCAGCACTAGCGTGAAAAACAAGCTGGCCGTCGGGCTGTCCGGCACGAATACGATCTGCCAAAGCGGATTATGCGCCAGTGTATCCTCCAACTGATTGCCGTACCAAATATAACCGTAAATCGTGCCAAGCAGATTCACGACAAACAACAGCCACAGCATCCCCCGGTTCATGAGAAAAGAGCGGCTCCAAAACCATGATAGATTCACGTCGTACTCTCCCTTTGCATAAGCTCTGTAAAAATTCGAGAAAAAACCTGACCGCAGATACGATCAGGTTTTTCGAAATTGCAGCTATTATTTGGCTGGAGCCTTTTGTTTAGCAAGCCAAGTTGTCAATTGATCGATTTCTTCAGCTGACAATTTGCTGCCGAATTCAGGCATGCCTCCGCTTTTACCGTTCGTAACGATTTCGACGAGTTCTTCTTTCGAATACTTGTCACCTACGCCAGTTAAAGCTGGGAAGCTTCCTTGACCTTTCAAGTCAGTCGCATGACAACCGATACATTGCGCCTTTACGATGTCCATTGCAGGATCTTTCGCATCAACGATAGCTACTGGGGCAGCCGGTTTTTTCACCGTACTAGGCGGCTCTTGACCCTTTTCAACTGCTTCACGCGCCTTCTCTTCCCGAACGTGATGCTCTGGAATCGTATTCGTAATTTCAAGCTGATGCGTGTAGTGACTCCATGAAATGACGGTCAGATACACAACGGCAATCAGTGAAAGGAACATAAGCGATGAAGCGATCGGACGGCGGTAGAAGCGGCGTTCCTTGCCTGTATCCAGGAAAGGAGCGAGCAGCAGGCCTCCGAAGAGAACAGCCGGAATGCCCATCGTACCGAGTACGATATAGTCTTGCGATACATATGGATATTTCAAAAATTGATACAAGAACAAGAAGTACCAGTCCGGCATCGGAATGAAAGATGCGTTCGTAGGATCTGCAGGGTAGCCAAGCGGTGCCGGCTCTGCAATCGTCCATACGAGGAAGCCCACGAGAACTACGCAGCCAACCATCCATTCCTTAAGCAAGAAGTTCGGGATGAACGCTTCCGATTTACCGGGGTAGGACGTATAGTCAGGCGGAATTTGAACGCCTGCGCCCTTCTTTACACGAGAGTCGCCAACATAAACGACCTTCTCGTTTGATTTATGACCATGCGCCATAATTAGTCCTCCCTTCGCTTAAAGTGGTCCCGAGATGCCTTGCTTCCGAATCATCAAGAAGTGAGCCGCAAGCATAGCGATCAGCGCGCCAGGCAAGAAGAATACGTGAATCGCGAAGAAGCGAGTCAACGTCTGCGCGCCTACGATATCGCCGCCATACAGGAATTGCGCGATATAAGGACCGATGTAAGGAACTGATTCCGCAATTTGAACGCCGACTTTAGTCGCGAAGTAAGCTTTGTTGTCCCAAGGCAACAGGTAGCCTGTAAAGCCAAGACCCAACATAATGAAGAAAATCAGCATCCCTACAACCCAGTTCATTTCGCGCGGCGCTTTGTAGGAGCCGGTGAAGAATACACGCAAGGTATGTAAGAACATCATAACGATAACTAAGCTTGCCCCAAAATGGTGCATGCCGCGAACGATTCCGCCGAATGCAACTTTATGGTTCAAATAGTCAACGCTTGCATAAGCATTGAGGATATCCGGTACGTAGTACATCGTCAAGAACATGCCGGACAAAATTTGAATTACGGTAATAAAGAACGTCAAGCCGCCAAAGCAATAAACGAAGGCGGAGAAGTGATGTGCGGGGTTAACGTGCTCAGGCACCTCGTGATCCGCGACATCCCGCCATAGCGGCGTAATATCAAGACGCTCGTCAATCCAGTTGTAAACGTTTTTAAACATCTGAAATACGCCCTCCTATACTCGTGAATTCGCTTTAATTGGACCTACGTACACCGTTCCGTCTTCAACCTTCACTTCATACTCATCTAGCGGATTCGGGGCTACGGTAATGTTCTTACCGTCCTTCGTATATCGCGCGTCGTGGCATGGGCAATCATATTCATTCTTGCCTTTCGTATTCCAACCGATTGTACAGCCCAAGTGCTTACATACCGGCGAAAGTGCGAAAATCTCTCCGTTCGCATCTTTGGAAATCCAAGCTGCGAGCTCCGGATCACTTACGTACCAGCCATCGACCTGATGAATTTGGAACTTAAATTCTTGCGGTTCATTCGTAATTTTTGATGCCTCTACTACTTTAACCCAAGTACCTTCGCCCTTTTTTTCTAACAGCGGGTCCACTGCAAAACGGACCATTGGCAAAACCGCGCCGCCCATCATAAATGCAGTCGTACCACCGAGCGTATACGACAAAAATTGACGCCGGGACATCTCTTTACGCTGAACCGGACGATGCGCGGTCTCGTGATGTTCGTGGTTACTCATCTTCTGTTCTACCCCCTTTGCCAACCATTTCTCGTGTTTTACCCATCGATAAAACACATGACGAACTAGGACATAACTATAATAGCCTAGGTGCTTGGGAGCGTCAAGAATATGGCTGGAGATTTGTTTACCTATAAAATGTCGTTCATAAATTTGTTGTCAAATTGTCACATTTGACCTTGTATGCCATATGTTTTCCCCAAAAGCCTATTTTATTATACAAATCTTATTTAATTGTCCTCATTCTTTCCTGCGTTCCAAGCCGATTGAATGGCCACGGCTATTGTCGACGCTGCTGGAATGGCCCCTGACGCATCTGGTGCGAACAATAGATCTGCACTCGGACAATTTAAATCGGTCTGCTCGGCTGCCGATACGACAATGACGAACTTGAAGCCAATGCCTTTCATTCTTGCGCAAAGCTTCTCCACCGTCGCCGATTTATCTGTTTCTTCTATGTAATGCAATGCGGGATACGTAACTACCCTCCCTTTAAACGGGAGCTCAATCAAATCCATTACATCCCTTAGCTTTTCCAGCGCCTGAGTCGCCTCATAGGGCTGTTCTGTTCCTGTCATTCCGGTCACCGGAAGCAGACAAGTATCCAGATAGGGCTTTAGCTCCTCCCATTGGTCTGCCGCAATATCGCTGAATTTCATGAAAAATTGACTCCTTCTTGCAGTGATTTATTATTTGCCTATTCTTACTATGTTAACCGCAATCGGACAGATTGCCAATCGTCTCCAACAAAAAAACTTCCGCTAGCGGTTAAGGCCGATCGCCTGCCACGCTTCGCGGAAGTTGTACATTCATTTCATTTATCGTTTCATTTCATTTAATTGTTTCGCCAAGCGGTAGAACGTATCCTCATCCCCAGACGCCAGCGCCTGGTCAATCGCTTTATACGTTTGCTCCGTGCGAAACTTCAGAACGGCTTCATCCAGAACCATTTCAGCCGCCAGCCCTAACATAGCTTCATACGTTACCTTCATTTTGTCCATAGGATACACCTCCATACCGGTGCTCGTAATTTCCCCGATTATTAGTTTTTCAAAGCTCCGACGCCATTTCCGGCTCCTACTAAAGCATATTCAGAAGGATCTCAGCGGTAGAGTGCGATTGCCCTTCCTATCTCCGAATATGCTCCAGCCTATAACGGCAGCTCATTATAATAGAAACATTTTGTCGTTGTTCTCCAAGCTGATGCCTGCCATAACGGCTCTTCCCGCCTTCGTCATGCGGATGACGGTACCATGCTCCTGATGATCGCCGATTCTTAGCAGTCCAAGATGAACCATCATACCAATCAGGCGGTGATCCAATATTTTGTTGGCGTCGTCGTAGTAGTAGGGCTTAATGAAAGGAATAAGCACCGGTCTCAGTGAGGACAGCGTAACCCATTGCTCCGCCAAACTGTTAATCCATTGCGAAAGCGCAAGCACATTGGGAATCGGTATTTTGTAAAGCCTCAACCAAAGCTTATACAGCATTTCTGTCTCGTTGCCCGGAGTGCTCGCAAGCCGCTCTTGTCCCGCCGTTGTCAGTACAAGCGTAAGCTGGTTTTCCTCGAAGTACCGCATCGAACTGCAATAATCGAACAGCAATGACATCCGGTTCGGATAATGGTGGAAATGCCGTCCGTAGCCAAATCGCCATTCTCCCTTCGCAGGGAGCTCTTCGCGAACTGCGAAGCCGTCGAGCAATTGTATACTGAACCGTTTGTACATCGAGCCGTCTGCAGCAAGCTGAACTGCATTGTGATGAATGTAATGGAGCGTCTGGCGAATATCGCCTGACAACAGCTGCTGTTCATCTCTGTACATATGCGGCTCATCGGTATACTGCAGCTGAGCGGTAAACTTACGCTTTAGCGTATCGCGAAACCGGGTGCGCAGATCATGCGGCACTTGGAACAAGTAGCGGTTGGGGCCGCTGAAACCGTTAAACAACCAGCCCTGATGCTTAAAACGAGCAATAATATCGCGCGGAGTCGTTTCTTTTACTGGCGGCGGCTCGTTTTTTTTCCGGGAGCGTTTCGGCTTGACGGGCTGTTCCGGCGGCTCGGCCTGCGTGACCTGTGGTTCGGCTTCTCCAAACTTGCTCTGCTGTACGCGTGCGATCAACTCCTCAAGACTGAAGGAATCCCGCGTCTCGAACATCAATGAATTCAGAAAGCGCAGCTCCTCGACATTCATTCCGTCAATTTGCGCTTCGAATACATCGTTTCGGCTGAGTGTTGAGAGAATTGATTGAATCAAATCATTTTTCGAGTGCCCGTTGCATTCGCAGCGGTACACGGAAGCAATTCTGCTAAGCTGGCCGATATCGGCGTAACCGAGCATATCTGAAAAATTCATCGCCACTCCCCCTCTCCGTAATGCCTGCATCTTCGTGAATTAGTACCATTATGGGGAAAAATTCAGATTTTCAAACGAAGGAACGGCAAAAAAACCGATACGGGTTATTTCGCCCGATCGGCTTTACATTAGTATTCATAGGGTTCATCATTACTTGTCAGTTGCGTGTTCGCGACAGCCAATTTAGAATCAGCATCGTAATAATGATGCCTAACAGAGCCAGAGCAGCCCAATATTGCGGAAATGCAGGGACAACCTTCAACACGAATGGATCGCTGATGCTTGCTACGGGAACCTCATACTCTGCACTAATGACAAGGCCGCTGCCAGACGCATTAGCCGTGTCCATGAGACCGGTCAGCTGAGCCATCTTCTCATCGGAGGGATGATTCTCGTAGTCAATCACAAAAAAGATAAGCGCACAGGTAAACATAGCCATGCACCCGGCGATCACGATGGCCAAGTTGCGCCGGAAAGACTTGGAGAAATGGTAGCTTTTCTGAGCAACCGGCATGAGCCATGACTGCTCCGCATAAATCCGATCCATTACGTTCCGATTCACATGATCGATCGGGCCAAGATGGTCCTCATCCTCCGCCTCTGGCATGAAACGAATCAAAGATTCGCTTTCTTCCCAGAGGCGGAACTGCTCTGTGCAGTGATCGCACTCCAGCAGATGGGCCTCCATCTCCTCCCTTACCGGATCCTCCTCGGACAATTCCCAATACATGCTGAATTTGTGTTGAACGTCCTCGCAGTTCATCGCGTTTTCATCCCTTCGAATTCCTCCATCATCTGCTTATCGCCGAAATAAGGCTCAAGCTGCGTTTTGACGCTTGCCCTAGCCCGGAACAGCAGCGATTTTACGGAGCTGACCGTCTGTCCTAAAATGTTGGCAATCTCTTGATAGTCTAATTGGTCATATTCCCGAAGAATTAGTGCCGAGCGCTGCTTCTCCGGCAAATTGTTGATCGCATCGCGAACCATCGCCATACGCTCATTGCGCAATACGAGATGCTCAGGAGCCGACTCCGGCGAGGCAATCGGGATATGCCCCGACTCCTCCAGCGGCAGGCTCGCCGCTTTCTGCTTGCGCAGTTCGCTCAGCACCGTATTGCGTGCAATCGTATACAGCCACGTCGAAAAAGAAGCATCCACCTCGCGAAAGGAATGCAAACTTCGATACGCTTTATAAAAGGTTTCCGAGCACAAGTCTTCCGCCAGCAATTCCAGCTTTGCGCTCTTTAGCATATGATAGATAAATGATAGAATCTTGCGTTGATATCGGCGCATCAGCTCAGAATACAGCTCAATATTGCCGTCTTTGATTTCTCTTATTAATTGGGAATCAGTCATGACAGGCGAACCTCCTCACCTGCGAATTCTTCTTCCCAGTTCGATTATGTATCATTGTACCGAACCGGAAGCGAAAAGTTGCGGTCATTAGATTAAAAAAATGATTATATGTAGACGATACCGTCAAGATATCGGCCTATTACCAATTATTCGAGTTACTCTATCAAATTCCTGCTAGCTTCGACAAATGGTCGGTCACCCATTATTTTACATATAAAGCGTTCCTAAGTATTGTAACATAGCAACCTTAATACGTCCTGAAAATGAGAAAAATAAAACCACCTTTTTCAAGGTGGTCAGCATGTATAGATAAACGCAGCGAAAACAGCGTTTAATTTCATTTTTTTGATGAGCGGCGGAGTCCTTTTAGCCGCAATATTTCCGCTAATGCCGATAGCTGACTTACCGCGCAGCTGCGCGTGTTCGCTTACGATCAACCTATGGTAAAGTAGCTTCTAATGTGCTCGAACGCCGTCTTCGATTTCCAAATCGGCCGGACAGCCGCTTCGTTATTCGCACCGGAAACTAATATTAATTTCCTCTCATTAAAGCAGCTCATAGCTCACTCAACATGACTTAAATAGCAGCTTAACCTAACTCAAAAGAGTTCACTAACCGCTCTCCTCGCGCAAAATGATGAAAATTAGAGTGCAGAAAAGGAACAAAATGTAAAAGTGCATTTTGATGAGCCCCAAACGGGCCAAAATGGCCTTCAAACTGCAAAAATACATTTGAAACCGTTCGATTTCGGTCATTTGGAGCTTTTTAGGCGAATCAGCCTGCACTTTTGCATTTTGATGCGATAAATCGGCCAAATCGCGGCTATCAACATGTATTTTTACATTTTGATTACGCTCAACTAACTATACCTCACTAACCTAACTCCCCCAAAGGGCTGCCGCTATTGCTACTTAAGTGTGGATACCTGCTCTAGCTAGAGTGCTCTGGAAATCAGGCACTTTGTATGCTTTGTACTTTGTATGCACTTTGCTGCTCGGTATGGCTTGCCCAGTTGGTGCTGCGATCAGGGTGAGCGGAGCATTTTGAGTTCATGATGGCTTTTCGATGATTCTATCCATGTTGCATCGTGTAAGCGATGCGATCCATGGAATCAAGAACGACAGCATGAACCAAAATGCGCAGCGAACCCGGGACCTGTAGCTGGCAGATTACCTCAAGCTGCTCATCACATTCGCAACCAATGCATCATAGTAGCTCATTTCACCGGATGTTCTGGATAACAACTGAGCGCCTTGCACAAAGGCGATGAGGATCTTGGCTTGTTCACCAGCATTCATCGACGCTTCGAAATCGTCATCCCTCTTCCCTTGCTCCAGTACTTCTTCCAGCCATTTCTCATTAGCCCGGAAGAAGATATTTAGTTCATTTCTAATTTCCTCGGGAAAAGAATTCAGCTCGGCTGCCATCATGGAGCATAAACACAGCTTGGTGTTGTTTTCTAATGTCTCCCGATACAAATTGAAAAATAACTGCAGCTTCTCCCTCCCATTTATATGTTGAAGATGTATTTGTTTGAGTTTTTGGACAAAATCCATGCGGTATCGGATGAGCACGGCCTGTACCAAATCCTGCTTCGAAGGAAAATGGTAATGGATGCTTGCCTTGCGAATGCCGACTGCTTCCGCAATATCTGCATAACTAAACCCGTTATATCCGCGTTCCTGAACGAGCTGAAGACCGATATCCATAATGCTTTGTAGGGTGTTATTTTTCGTATTCATACCATGAACCTACCATCCAGTAAGTAAAATGTCAACTTGCAGACAAGTAGTCCTTTGTACTAATTAAAAAAGCACCTGAAGATCGTGAAGTTCACGATCTTCCAGGTGCTTCGCACATATTTTAAGAGATAACGCCGAATTTCTTCAAAGCATAAGCGATGCCGCCTTCACTTGCTTTTGTCGTAACAAAATCCGCATGCTGCTTTAAACGTTCCTCCCCATTCCCCATAGCGATGCCAAGTCCTACATAGTCCAGCATATCGATATCGTTGCCTCCATCACCGAAGGCGATCGCTTCCGTCTCGCTTATTTCCAATTGCTCCAGCACTTTGCGAATAGCAACCGATTTGGACACTTCCGCTGCTTCGAGCACATTCACAACATAGCCGTGAAAACGATGAAACCGAAGCTGCGGGAATTGAACCGTAAATTTCTTCGTTGCTTCGTCATCCGCATACAAGCAAAGGCAATAAACTTCATCAATTACAATAGATGGCGGATATTGAGTGACTCCTAACGTTTCGTGAAGAGCCTTCGTTACGCGGTCATCATCAGCGCCGATTCCGTTCATTCCGAGCATCTCGGTAAAATAGGAAAGGCCATGTCCGTGCGACTCTGCAAAGGCCGTAACCTGGCGAACGGTATCAGCCGACAATACTGATTTATGGATAATGCCATCCTTGCTATTTATTAATGCGCCATTAGCTGAGATAAAATAATCGATGTCGAGCAACTTAAACTCCTCGCATAATTGATAAGGCCTGCCTGTTGCAATTGCGATCTTAATCCCCTTGGCAATTAACTTGTCAATCGCTTCTTTGGTGCTGGCATGCATGCTTCTGTCGGTTTCACTCAGCAGTGTCCCGTCTACGTCAAAAAATACAATTTTGTACATCGAGTCAGCACCTCACTCTGTGCGATTTTCGATCAAGCATATAAAAGAATATTTTCAACCTGCCCGGCACTAGTTCCTAATTGGAGACATAAACAGCTGAGCTGCTTATAGAATCAATTTTACCCTTAGCCCATGTTACGGAAGCACGGAACGGCAGATAATATTGCCCGTCAGCCTTAGCCGCATTGAAGCCGGTGTAGTTCCCGTTCAGATAAATCTTTTTGCTCTCCGCATAGACCTTAATGGTCGTATCTTTTGACTTCAAAGTAACATTATTCGATTTATCGATTTCGATCTCAAATCCAAACGCCTGGCTGAAATCTCTAATATAGATATAGCTCGAATCCTTGATGCTGATGAAGCTTTGCTGCAGACTGAAATACTTGTCGTTTAAGTATAAGCTCATACTGCTGTCCGTATACACCGCGCCGCCTTCTGTATGCTTGCTGCTTGTTTTGGAGCCGGATGAGCTGGAGCTGGAGCTGCTTTTGGAACCGGAACTCGAACTGGAGCTGCTAGAACTGCTGCCCGAGCTTTTGCCCCCATTGTGGTAATGGTAACCGGTGCACAACCCTTTGCGTTTGGACTTTTCGGAACAGTTATGTCCCCCCGTTGCTGTCCGTTCTGCCGGAATGGGCAAAGGCCGCAAGCGGCATTAACATCGTAACTAATAAAGCAAGAATGATAGAGCTTACCACTGGTTTTTTTCAAAATGAATCCCCCATATCTTCTGTATAATAGTTAAATTGTACCAGCTTTCTCTATACAGATGGCGGTTTTCACAAAATGTTAAAGTTTTCCTGACCTATTATACGATTTAGGCAACGTTACCGATTTATAGTATAGTGGTTAAAATGAACAATAAGAAAAGAGGGAACGAATGCCTACGATACTGGTTGCTGACGACGATGCGAACATTCGCGAACTTGTATGCTTATTTCTTCGAAACGACGGCTTCACCACAGTTGAAGCCGCAGACGGCAAGGAAGCATTAACTGTATATGCTTCAACTCAAGTCGATCTTGTCGTGCTCGATATTATGATGCCGATTATGGATGGCTGGACATTATGCAAGGAGTTAAGAAAAGCCAATCCTGATCTTCCGCTGCTCATGTTAACTGCAAGAGGCGAAACGTGGGAGAAAGTAAAAGGGTTCGAACTGGGCACGGACGATTACTTGACGAAACCGTTCGATCCGCTGGAGCTGACGGTCCGCGTTCGGGCTTTGCTGAAACGCTACCGGATTGGCTCTACGCAAACGATTCAGTTCGGCAATGTTACGCTTGATCGTCAAACCTATAAGGTAATGAGAGGATCGGAGTCGCTCACGCTGCCGCTCAAAGAATTTGAATTGCTATACAAGCTGGCTGGGACGCCCGGTCAAGTATATACCCGTGAGCAATTGATTGATCAAATTTGGGGAATTAATTATGCTGGAGATGATCGTACGATCGATGTACATATTAAACGTCTGCGTGAACGTTTCGCATCGACACCGGATTTCCGGATCGAGACAGTTCGCGGACTTGGATATCGGCTTGAGGTACACGAATGATCCGCTCCATATACACACGGGTCGTCCTGACCTTTATTATTTCGGTCACTGCGGGAACGATCATTTCGTATTTTGTGGCGACTTGGGCGTATAAAGAACAACTGAACGAAAACTTGAAACTCCCCCTGCTATACTTCGCCCAAGATATCGTCCGGATATACGATACCTTGCCTGAACCTGAAGCGGATGCCTATGTAAGTGGGATGAAACAGCTCAATTCCTATTATATTCGGATTTTCGATGAAAATGGCCTATACCAGTCTTACGGCAAACTTAAAGGACGTGCTGCCTCGGAAGTATCTATGGAGCAAGTGCATAAAGCACTGGCCGGGGAAATTGTTCATGTCAATCCAACTGGTCTTTCGACTACTCTGTTAGGGATTCGATTGAGTACTGAATCGGGAACGAAAGCGATTTTTGTCGAACCGAGAGCCTTCCCTGCCACTTCTTTTGTCATCGAGTGGCTTCTGAACTTCTCCTCCCTTTCACTAATCACAGGGAGTCTTATCATTGTCATTGCTGCTGTGTTCCTGGTCCGGCCGATTAAAAAGCTGACAATCGCGACTAGGCAAATCGCAGATGGAAATTTCAACGT
The DNA here is from genome assembly GCF_000513275.1 of Paenibacillus gorillae. GTDB lineage: Bacteria > Bacillota > Bacilli > Paenibacillales > Paenibacillaceae > Pristimantibacillus > Pristimantibacillus gorillae. The sequence continues at coordinate 78,780 of NZ_CBVJ010000044.1, forward strand.
CAAGCTTAATATTAAGCAAAAAGGCGAGCTGGGCACGCTGGCCCGCAGCTTCGAAGAGATGATGTATGATCTGCAGCAGCTTGAGGGGATGCGCCGGGAATTCGTCGCGAACGTGTCTCACGAAGTACAGTCGCCGCTCACCTCGATATCCGGTTATGCACTGGCACTTAAGCAAGTCGATATCTCGGCTGAGGATCGAAGCCGTTATCTCGATATTATTATCGCTGAAGCGAATCGCATGTCGAAGATGAGCGCCAGCCTGCTCAAGCTTAGTTTGCTCGAATCGCCATCCCAACAGCTGCGATTAGTTACATTAAGCCTTGATGAGCAGATTAGACGGGTAATTGTGGCGATTCAGCCGCAATGGTCCGCCCGCAACATCCGCTTCGAGCTTAATCTGAAAGCGATTCGGGTTACGGCGGATCATGATCAATTAAATCAAGTATGGACAAACATCATCGGCAATAGCATCAAGTTTTCCATGGACAGCGGTGTTATTACCGTTAGTGTCAAACAAGATATTAAGAACGTCATCGTCCGGATATCCGACAAAGGCATTGGCATTTCCCACGAAGATCAGAAGCGCATATTCGAGCGGTTTTTCAAGGCTGATCGTTCTCATAGTCGCAAGTATAGCGGCAGCGGTATGGGGCTGGCCATCGTTAAACAGATTGTATCGCTTCATCAAGGCGACATTCGAGTAGAAAGCGAACCCGGTCAAGGAACGGCCTTTATTATCACTTTGCCTATTACAACCCCTGTCGACAAGCTGCAACTATAATAAAATGAATGCAACTCTACACTTTTAAGCTGCGGCGGCACATGCAAATGCAACATTTCTGCATGTGCTGCCGCAGCTTTTTTTTGCCCGTTCATATTCCGTTCATATTGCCGTCATTGGGAGTACATTTTCGTCGTGTAATGTTTCATTCAATGGCTCGTTAAAACAGCCCAATACACAGATAGAGACAGGAGTAGATGAGAATGACCCAAAAAGAAGGCAAAAATGAAAAATCAAAGCGCTTCGTATTCTGCTTGGAATCGTAGGCGGCCTAGCGATAGCAATCGTACTTTTTTATAGCCATTGTGTATATCGTGAATGTAGTCAGCAACAAATCGGACCAGAAAAAAATTGAAACTTATGGTCAACTGGTACCTGTAGACGGCAAGAAAATAAACGTTACCATTCAAGGAGAAGGCGAAGAAACAATCGTGCTCCTGCCTGGTTTTGGAACAGCAGCACCTGCAATTGACTTTAAACCGTTAGTTGAAGAACTGGCACCTAATTACAGGGTCGCTGTCGTTGAGCCTTTTGGTTATGGATTAAGCGATAAGACAGATAAGGAAAGAACTACAGCTAATATTGTAAGTGAAGTTCATGAAGCTTTACAGGCGTTGAACATTGACCGTTACATTCTAATGGGTCACTCCATTGCCGGTATTTATGGAATCGATTATGTGAATAAATATAAGGATGAAGTCATCGCTTTTGCCGGTATCGACAGCAGTGTGCCAACACAGCCTGGAATGGATGTTAAATTTGATACGGGCAAACTAAAATTGCTCAGAGCTTCAGGTTTCGGCAGATTGCTGTTGAAAATGGGTGGTAATCCTTATGATGGATTGCCATACGACGAAAAAACAAAAGAACAATTGCTATTGATTACGCTTAGAAACACGTATTCTTCCAACTACTTGAATGAGATGACAAATATTTATCCGAATTTCAAAGCAGCTGAGCATCTCACATTCCCGAAAGAGCTTCCTCTTATTCTGTTTGTCCAAGCGAACAATCCGGGAATCGAAACTTGGGTTCCGCTGCATGAAGAGCAAATAAAAGATTCTGTACATGGAAAAGTGGTACAAATGGACGGCGATCATTATTTGCATCATACGAAATCCAAAGAAATCGCCGAAGAATTTAGAGCTTTTATGAAAGAGATTAAATAGTTGTTAAAAACCCGTGAGGATCAATCCTCACGGGTTTTCTAATGCCAGCTAAAGACTCTTATGGCGCCCACTTGTATTTCATCTCTTTAAACGTAACATCCCACAATATCTGACTGCCTTCAAGCGTTATCGTCAGTTTCTTCACTTTGTCGAGATACACATAAAACGGATAAGGTTCTTGCTGTTCACCATCTGCAGGACGGCAAAAATCCGTATAGTTCTCCTCAAAGCCTTCAGTGGTAAAAACAACTCCCGCTTTGGCAGCTTCAGCTCCATCCGGTATGCCGCAGTACCCTTCAATGATGGTCGTATGATTGCTGAATGAATATTGATAGGTTTCAGTTTGCTTCCCGTCGCTGCTATAAAGATTGAATTGTGGCGTTATGCGCTTGCCTCCGATTTCCATCGATTTCAAATGCTCCATTGGAAGATAGCCGTTCTGCTCTTTTTTCTCCGTCAAAGCCAGCACCGGACCTTCAGCCTTAGTGAATAACGCTTTGTCGATCAGCTGAGACAACCCTAATATCACAATGACGAGGAACATGCTGGACAAAACCGTGACAAGGCCGTTTCTCCAAAAGTTTGCGGAACGAAAGCCGATCTTGTAAGCGGCAAAGCCTGCCGCTGCACCTATCGTATTCTGAAATGCGTCATTCATATCAAAGCTGCCGAGCAGCGTTATGGCTTGAAGTGTCTCCAGCACCAAGATGGACATGAAAAACAACGATATAAATACGGTAAAACGAATGCGGAACAATAAAGGAATGAAAATGCCAAAGGGCACAAAAGCGGCTAGATTTCCGATGCCCACCAGGTCCATCAGCGTAAAGGAACGAAAAATAAATCCCGTCGGATACTTAAATACGACATCTGGTATGAAATAAAATGTGTAGCCCACTGTGTGCTTAGCCGCTCCCGGTCTATTGAAGCCCAGAAACATAAAATACAAAACAGCAATTGTGTACAAAATCGTGATGATGCAAATCAGCTTGCGATGCTTAGCTTCCATCTGATTCTCCTTCGTAGTCTGCTTCTTTATTTATGTAAGACGATATCCGTGACTGTTTTATAACACCTGTCTGCAAATTTCTTAACCGGCAATTGCATAAATCCTTTGTTGATAGTCAGCATGAAACCATAAAAAAATAGCAATTAACAACGTATTACACGATGCTAACCACTATCTTTGTTGTTCTTCTCTATCTAAGGTTGTTGGACAATACTGCTCCAGGATGCAAGAACCTGCTGACGCTCTCGTTCAGATGTTATTAATGATTTCAGCTTCTGCAGTGTTTGAGGAGCATTCCATTCCATCCGTTTGTTGAAATATTTGCTGGATAAGCCATAGAAGAGATGAGGAAACAACAAATCTGCATAAATGATGCTGCATTCCTCTGCACTTAAAGGATGAACCTCACGGTAAGCATTCAACATGGTAATCGCTTTGGCCGAGCTCCATCCGTGTTTCTTCATCACCTTATTGAATATTTTACGTATATCCCTTGCAGGTAAATCAAAGGTCAACGAATCCATATCAATGATGACAAGTCCTTGCTGTGACTTAATCAAATTAGCTGCCGCAAAATCTTGATGGCAGAGATTTCTTTGAACCCTTACTTTATTAACCCAATTTGTGTAATGGCTGCTTTGAATCCATCGCAGCGCTTCTTTGCCTTGATCGATATATTTATCTGCGTGAAGCAAATAAAGCTTATCGAATTCGCCGCTGCTTCGAGCTAATCCTTTAAAGGCCTCTAGTTGATCGAGATGCTTGATATAGGTTTGCTGCCATCCTCCAAGATGCTCTCTTTCATTTGCCGACTTATGCTCCGAGTAAAAGCCTCTGGAAGCCATATGAAACTTGCCAAGCTCTTTCATAATGACGATGAGGTCTGATGTTGCATAAGTTGGTGAAGCACCTTGAGCTGCGTCAGACAATACGTAGCAGTTCCCGTTGCTGTCCTCTGCATAATAAGTTCCAAGCTTTGTAGTGACCATTTCAGGAATAGGTGCTCCATTTTGTTGCAGATGCTTAATAGCTTGAATAAGGAAGAGCAGCCTCTGCTTAGAAACGGGCGCTTTTTTTAATATCTTATTTCCCGCGCTCGTCACTATGCTCCATGTCGCCTTTTTCCCTTTATCCGATATTAGCTTGATACTCTTCATTTGAAGCGGATACTGGGACATCAATTCAGGTATCGTCTGCATAATCGTTATCTGCCCCTTCGTTCAATTCGTTTAAGCTCAGGGTAGCTCTTCCTTTTTTTGCGTCGTAGACGTGTATGTGCGCTTTTGTATTTAGAAACAGTAATATTAGACAAAGGCGTAGGCTCACTCTTGTAAGCATCCATATAGATTTTATCAAGACGATCTGCTACATGCTCAAATGTATAGAAATCATTGACCATTTGCCTGCCTCGGGAAGCCATTTCACCAGCCTCCTCCTTGTTGGTCAACATATAATGGATTGCATCGGCAAAAGAGTCCGAAGAGGTATAATCACGAACGATATAACCGTTCCATTTATGCCGGATAACCTCGGCATTACCGCCGCGATCAGTTGTAATAACCGGAACTCCCGCAGCCATCGCTTCATAATGAACGCGGGCCAAAGGCTCCTGCCACTGTGAACTGCAAACAAATACATCGCCCATTGAAAAATAGTTTTGGATTTCATTCGCAGGGATAAACTTGGTGAATATAATTTTGTTGCCATAAGGCTTTGCCAGCTTCAGTAACCATTTCCCATAGCCGTCAATCGTGTTATCGCTGAACCATTTGCCCCCCACAATAACTAGAACGGCATCTGGATGATTTTCCAGCACTTTGCTCATAGCCTGGATGAGCAGGTGAGGTCCTTTTTTAACACTAAGCCGACCGACAAACAGAACAACCTTATTGTCTTGAACACCGTATTGCGTACGCAATTGATTGCGTATATTCATTCCGCGTGAGGTCCAGATTGGAAAATAGCTATTAGGGTCAAATCCGGAGTAAATCGCTTCTGTCTTATCCTCTGCCTCCGGAACACGTCTTGTTATTGTCGATTTGATATACTGACTGACCGTCGTTATTTTGTGTACATACTGAACGCAAAGCTGCGCTTCTGTATCGGATATTTTCTTCTCATCGAACATCTCATTGTGCAAGCTGACGACAAAACGGCTTGATGGAGAAGCTTCCTTATATAGTGCGACGTTTTTAGGACGATTGAATACATGAACGACGTCATAAGCATGAGCCTTCAATGACCGTTTAACATCTTTCACATAGGTTTCTTTCGGAAATCTGATGTATTGAACACCGTTTTGTATTTCCTGATCAGGCAATGCTTCATCTGTAACGGAGTAAACCGTTAAATTATGTTTGCGGGATAACCTAGGAGATACCCCGTCCATCATGATTTGAATAGCTCCTCCTTTAACAGCCGGAGAAGGGAGTTTTTCCGTGCATATGAATGCTAGTCTCATGCGAGGATAGTCTCCTGTCATTTATAATAGTGGCTCAAATATTCAAGTTCTCTGGCTAATCCAGTCATCAAACTAATTTTGGGCTCGTAGTTCAAAAGCTTATTGGCTTTGGATATATCGGCCCAAGTGTGCATAGGCTCTCCGTGCATAACGCCGCTTTGAATAATATTCGCCTGTTTCCCGGTCAAAAGCTCCAAGGTTCGAATAACATTTGTTACAGTTGCCCGCTCTTTACCGCCAATATTAATCGTTTCTCCTATTACGCTGGCGGTGTTAACGATTGCTGCGGTTGCTTCCACGCAATCCTTAATATAAGTGAAGTCCCGTGATTGCGATCCGTCGCCAATTAAGGTGATTGATTCGTTTTTCAACAATTGCTTAATGAAACGATGAAACGCCATATCGGAGCGTTGGCGTGGTCCATACACGGTAAAGTAGCGTAAAATAACGATAGGAACCCTGTCACTGTAGACACGGCATAAATGCTCGCCTGTTAATTTAGTGATACCATAGGGCGCTAACGGTGCCAGCTTCCTGTCCTCAGACACTTGTCCTGTCGTCTCTCCATAAACGGATGAGGTGGATGCAAACACAAATTTTTGGAGCGATGCTTGACTGCAGGCTTCCAGCAGCCGTTGTGTGCCAAGTATATTGGAATCTACATAGTTGCGGAAATCTGCTCCCCAGCTCGACCGAACGCCAGGTATGCCAGCCAGGTGATAGACCATATCAACATCTTTAAGCGATTTTATGCCAGTCGATATTCAATATATTAGCTGTAATCATTTGAAAATTAGGATGCTTATAAAAGCTTTCCATATTTTTAGTTCCAATTGCTTGCAATTCTTCGCGAACAAACGCATCGACCCCTATTACTTCATGATCACCACCAGCAAGTAAATGCTCGCAAAGATGTGATCCAATAAAGCCTGCTGCCCCGGTTACGACGATCTTCATGGCCGTCCAACGCCAATATATTCGAATCCGTACTTTTCTACCGTCGATTTATCCAGGCAGTTTCGCCCGTCAACAATAACAGGATGCTTCATCAACGCTTTTACCTTGTACCAATCCGCCTTGAGAAAGGCTGGCCAGGCAGTCGCAAGGACTAGTATATCTGCTTGTTCAACGGCTTCATAAGGATTAGAGCACCAGACAACAGAAGATAGCTTAGGTGATACAAGCGGGTCATACGCATACACTGGATACCCTTTACGTACTAACTTCTTCATTAAAGCAATGGCTTGGGAATAACGTATATCATCCGTATTTTCTTTAAATGTCGCCCCCCATACAGCAATTTTCGGCTTATTTGAGCGTTTGCCCAAAGAATGAGTTATTTTATTCAGGTAAATGTCTACTTGTGAACGATTGACTTTCTTGACTGCCTGTACCAAATTCAGTTTGATCCCTTTCGCTCGCGCAACATAATTCAAGGCATTCACATCCTTAGGAAAACAGGACCCTCCATAACCCAAGCCTGCATGCAGAAATTTGGCTCCGATACGCTGATCCATTCCTATACCTTTGGAAACCTCCATTATATCTGCACTGTATGCGTCGCAAATTCGAGCTATTTCATTGATAAAAGAGATCTTGGTTGCTAGAAACGCATTGGAAGCATATTTGATTAACTCAGCCTCCAAGCGATCCGTTATTAGAAATTGAGTCTGCAGCGTATGATAGAGCTCCCTAACCTTCATCGCTGCTTCGCTTTGTTTAGCGCCAATGACGATTCGGTCCGGATGCACCGTATCTTCGATAGCCGTGCCTTCCCTAAGAAACTCAGGATTAGAGACGATCTCGAATAAACGTTTGTCAACACCTTGCCCCTGCAATTCGGCTTCCATCCAATCTGCGGTGCCAGGCGGAACGGTGCTTTTCATAATAATAACCTTCGGGGAACGAATCGTTTGTGATAGTACGGCTATGACGCCCTTCACGTAAACCATATCTGCACTTCCATTTTTCGCAGAAGGAGTACCTACCGCAATCATAATAAAGGGGCACGCGGCCATATACCGCTCACTATCTGTATCGAAAAAAAGCTTTCCCCTATCTTGATTTTCTGTAATCATTTCAGTTAATCCCGGCTCGTAAATGGGGATAATGCCTTGCTGAAGCTTACTGATTTTATCTTCATCCACATCTGTGCAATATACCGTATGACCGATGTCCGCTAATACAGCTGCTGTAGTCAGACCGACATAACCCGCTCCAATTATACAAATATCCATTTCTTGCTTCCCCTTTCAAATCTGCTACAACTACTATATTAAGATTCTATTAATAACGGTCACGGCTATATCTATAAAAGAAGGATAGAACTATTAAATGGGTTGATGTATTTACCTATTTATGATAGAGGACAAGCTTCAAAATCATTTTTGGCAATATACTATTACTAGATATTGGATATTATTTGCAAAAGAGGTGATTCTTTTGGTATTTAAAGCTGTCATTCCTGCTGCTGGATATGGAACTCGCAACTTACCCATTACTAAATCCATTCCAAAAGAAATGTTTCCTATTAACGGTAGACCGGTGATAGACTATATTGTTTCAGAAGCGATTAACGCAGGTTTAAACGAAATATTAATTATTCTTTCCCGCAACAAGACGGAAATTATGAATTACTTTGATCGTTCAATCGAGCTGGAGTGGTACTTAGCCAAACATCACAAAAGTAATTTGATCGAGGGAATTGAACCTCCCAAAATAAATATTCAATATATGAGACAGCCAGAGGCTCTGGGACTGGGTCATGCCATTCAAATGGGAAAATCATTCGCAGGAAATGATCCGTTTGTCGTGATGCTGCCGGATCAGCTATGTCTACATCAGCCGCCTCCGCTAGCGAATATGATCAGACTGTACAAGCAATATAAACTTCCTATTATCGGGCTGCATTCTGTTAAGCCAGAACTGCTTCAAAATTATGGGGTGGTGTCAGGTAAACAAATTCAAACCGAGGTCTATCAAATCAATTCCATTGTCGAAAAGCCTAAAGTTAACCCGCCATCTGATCTCGCTATTATGGGAAGATATATATTAACATCCGATATATTTCCTGCCCTTGATCAAGTAGAGAAAGATGGGGCAGGAGAAATTCAATTAACAGATGCTTTAAATCGTCTATGTCAAACTAATCCCGCGTATGGTTATGTTTTTAAGGAGAACTGGTATGATACCAGCATTGAAAGTGAATACATTAAGGCTCAACTTATCGCGTATAAAATGAATAAACCCCACGGTTAAAATCAGAAAAGGAACCTTGATCATCACTTTAAAAGCGGTAATCAAGGTTCTTCTATTCATTCACCGAATTTTCAATACAAAGAGACGGATCGCCTTCTACATTGAAAGGCGATCCGTCTCTTTGCGTGCTGTTTATTTCACTCGATATCATCATCCGAGTCTTTATTGAATTGTTCGGCTTGAGTCGAGTTGCCATTCGAACGTTGAGAACGATGGGAGTAATGAGGATCATACGGGCGGTTATTTCCTGTACGGTTGCCCCCTGTGCGGTTGCCTCCCGTACGGTTGCCCCCTGTACGGTTGCCCCCTGTGCGGTTGCCTCCCGTACGGTTGCCTCCTGTACGGTTGCCCCCTGTACGGTTGCCTCCTGTGCGGTTGCCCCCTGTACGTTTACCTCCTGTACGGTTGCCTCCTGTATTGCAATATGATATAAATTGTGACATTCACATATCCCCTTCCTAGTAGATATAAACAATATATGTTTTCAATCTATCATTCGTAACAAGGCGATTGATTGTTTTATAGTCTTTCTTATTTTTATCATTCAATAGTCATTCCCGTAAGCTCTTCACTCAAGCTTTGCAGCCAAATTAAAAAATGCCGAGAAATCCATTGGACCTCGTCGGCACTTTCCTTTAACCTATTTCATGCCATGCAAATCTGCATTTTGTATTTCCCTACAGGGGAAGACTGGCCTATCGGGCTAATTAAATTCTACTTCCTCTTTGAA
>NZ_CBVJ010000045.1 GCF_000513275.1 Paenibacillus gorillae
GAACAAGTATTCCTTCTCTCTGGCTTCGCCTTTCCAGCCATCTCTGGTAAAACCAAATGGTAACAGCGAGCCATGTGCCACTAGCCAAATAACCGCCGATCACATCGCTTGGATAATGTACCCCTAGATAAATCCGGCTAATCCCAATCGCCAGGATCATAACGGTGCCGGCAATGATGAGCAAAGTCCGCTTCAACGCAGTACGGGCGTGTTTCCATAACAGAAAACATAACACGCCATATAGGGCAAAAGCGGCCATCGAGTGTCCGCTCGGAAAGCTATACCCCGTTGCATCCGCAAGGCGATGGAGTGTAGGACGGTCACGATGAAAAATCGCCTTCAGCATAACATTGAGCAAAGCGGAGCCGGCAATAACCCCAATAAAAAAAAGCAGCTCCCAGCGATGCTTAAATACAAAATAGAGCATGATCATGATGAGAATAGTAAGGATTACATTTAACGTGCCTGCTCCAATCAAGGATAATCCTTTCATAATCGGCGTCAGCCAAGGACTCTCCCACTGTTGGACAAATGTAATTACCCGGCTGTCAAACCATTCGATATTGTTTTTACCAATTAACATGGCAATTAAAGCAAAGCCGATGACTCCAATCAGACTAATAATAAATGATCCTGTAAAGATGGACTTCAGATTCATAAACCTCTCCCTGTACCTTGCATTTTCCCAAACCAATTTACAAAATCTTATTAAAATAGAATAGCATATACGCTCCCTATTTAAAAACAGAAGTAAAGTCGCGATTCATCTTCATCCGTCTCACAGAATATAATTTACTTTACACAGTTCAAGCATCCTGAATTATAATGATGGAGACATTTTCCATTTCATGGAGGGGATTGAATGAATGAGGTTAAATCACATTTAGCTGCGGCTAGAGGGAGATTGCTGCAAGAGATATCATCTCTGGATGATGACGTGTTTAATCGTGCAATTGAACCGGACAAATGGAGCATTGCTCAGGTTTGTCATCATTTATGGCTGACAGAGACGCTATTCAGAAAAGCCATTATGTATGGGCTGAAGCATAAGCTTCTCTCTCCAACCGAAAGAAAAAACGTAGATATTGTAATCGATATGTCTGTGAAATATGAAGCACCTAAAGTTTCACAGCCTGATCCGGGTCCCTTCCAAGTGCCTCAAATGGTTGAACAATTGAACAACTCCAGAATTAAATTGATCACACTCATTGATGAGATCGAAGATCCCTCCGTTTTAAAAGAAATAGCTGTCAATCATCCCCGCTTCGGCGATTTGCCCTTAGATCAATGGATCGAACTGCTATATCTGCATGAACAGCGGCATACTGAACAAATCATTTCACTTAAGTAAACAAACGAATGACCCGCAGGATGAACACTCCATTGCAGAAGTGTACATTCTAACGGGTCATGCTTTCATTTTAAAGACTATTTTTTAGAGCGTTTCTTGGACGATGCTTTCGCACGCTTGCCGCCTCTCCGGCTCGAAACCATCACATTTTTTTCGCTATGCGTGTAGTAGTGTTTGTATACCGGACAACAGTGATGCTGCTTGATCGTTTCGATGTTTTGCACGACATTCACTAGCTGCGGATGGTAATAATCCTCATATTGAACGACTGGAGGATCGTAAATCGTCTGCGTTGGACAGTCCGGACAAAAACCAGCCTCATTCATTTCATTGCCCACATTATAGTAACCGTTACGTTTCAAAATAACAATCTCCTTCCGTTTTTGAATACAACATATTCTATTCACAGAAGTAACATGCGGCCTGTACTCTTGACATGGAAGGCCATAGCCTTCGCTAGAACAGGGGTAGAACGGCCGGGATAAATCCCCCTCCCTATCAGTCTGAAGAACGAAATAGGTTAGAAAACAAAACTGGATTTTGATATGATACCAGTATGAAACTTAATCCTGCTATACATAAAATCATCATTATACTGCTCTTTATCAGCGTTTTACTTGGTTTGCGCTTCATATGGCAAAACCTATTTTCACAATCAGAGCCTGTTCCTGTTGTTAATGGTGTCATGGATTTGCGGGACCGCAATCTAGAGGAGTCCCATCTATTCAGAACCAATGGTGAATGGAGCTTCTATCCTTCTCAATTGATCTCTTACAACGATCTGTTATCGATGCCTGACTCTGCTGTTCCGCTTCAAGTTCCCGGGGACTGGAGTGCTGCATTAGGAACGGACAGCAGCTCTTCATATGGTTATGGAACGTACCGGTTACAAATACTAGTCGACCCGCTTCAACAGCCTATTTCGCTATGGCTAAATAAAATTCAGTCTGCTTCGGTTGTCGAAATTAACGGAACGCCGATGCCTGCGAACGGCACGGTATCCCAAAATGCTGAAACGTATACACCAAAGACTACTTCGTATACCGCGTCTTACTTTGCTAAAGACACGACAGTAATTGAAGTGCTAATTCACGCAGCAAACTATGATCAACCGCATAAGGGCGGCATCGCCGGCCCTATTTTTGTCGGCTCTCAGGAAGCTGTTGAGCAGAGCTACTTTTATAACATCAGCACTCAAATGATTGCCATCATTATTTTGCTGCTGCATGGGCTTTATGCCTGCATTCTTTACCTATTCAATACCAAAGAGCGTGCTTTATTTTTGGTTGGGCTAATGACGATTTCGGTAGCTGTCATTCTGATGGCGAGGAATGATAGTCTGCTGCTGACGTTATTGCCGATTAATTATACTTGGTCTTTGAAAATCCGTTTGATTGCCTTCTTATGGCAAAATTTATTTATTCTGCTTGTTTTCCGTAAATTCACGACAAGCGTGAAATCTGGCTACGGGGTACGCCTGTATGTAGGATGCCTTTATGTTTATACCATCTTTATTCTGATCTCCCCTGCTTCCCTAATAAGTAAATTCAATCATTTGGGGATCGTTCAAGCGTTTCAGTATATCCCCTTCATCTGGTTGATTTACAGCTTAGGGCGACTATTGTTTAAGAAACAGGAGGATAAAGATATTGTCTTTCTGCTCCTGTCCGGAGCGGCTATTATCTCAAATCTGCTATGGAGCTTCTGGAATTATAATGGACAGTTTATACTCGTCTATTATCCGCTCGATATTATCGCTGCCATCGTCGGCTTCTCGGCGTACTGGTTCAAAAAATATTTTCGCAACGTCAAGAAAATTATGGATTTAACTAAGAAATTAAAAAAAGCAGACAAGCTTAAAGATCAGTTTCTAGCTAATACGTCTCACGAGCTGCGCACGCCGCTGCACGGGATCATGAATATCGCGCAAAATGTGGTGACCAAAGAAGAAGGCAGACTGTACGAGAGCAGCCGCGAGGATATGGAACTGCTCATTACAATCAGCCACAGGATGTCCCGGATGCTTGGCGATTTGCTGGATGTCGCCCGTCTTCAGGAGCATCGCATTACTCTGCAGCGGGAGCCTATCGCTATTCAATCGGTTGTCCCTGGCGTCATCAGCATGCTTAATTATATGACCGAGGGCAAGCCGATACGGTTGAACATGGCTATTCCGGAAGCTCTGCCTCCTGTCCTTGCTGATGAGAAAAGACTGGTTCAAATTGTATATAATCTCGTACATAATGCGCTAAAATACACGGAAAAAGGAGTAATTACCGTTTCAGCCGAGGAACGGGACGGCGCGGTCTTTATCCATGTGACTGATACCGGAATTGGCATGGCACAAGAAACGATGGAGCGGGTATTCCTCCCTTACGAACAAGGCCCGAACGGCCAGCAAGACGGACGCGGCATCGGACTAGGCCTCAGCATTTGCAAGCAATTAGTCGAACTGCATGGAGGCAGTTTGTCTATTCAATCGGAGCTTGGCAAAGGGTCCGTGTTCAGCTTTCATTTACCGCTTGCCGAGGCAGCAGATCTGCAGGCAACAATAATAGAGCCATCCCCGTTCATTGCGGCGGCCAATGAGCAGATGAGCCGGATGACAGAGTGGACTTTAATCAAGCATGACACGAGCCGGACTGTTATTTATGAAGAGCTCCCTCCTCTGTTAACGGACAGCAAGGTGAACATTCTGGTGGTCGATGACGATCCAGTTAATCTGAACGTTCTCAAGGGGATTTTGTCCAATGGATCCTATTCCATTACGGCTGTAAGTTCTGCGCTAGAAGCACTTGATTTGGTGGATAAAAAGAAATGGGATCTGCTAATTGCTGACGTGATGATGCCCCATATGTCGGGATATGAATTAACGCAAAAGGTGCGGAAGAGCTACTCCTTATCTGAGCTCCCGATATTGCTGTTAACTGCACGCAGCCAGCCGGAGGACAGGTACACCGGATTTATGTCAGGTGCAAATGATTACGTCACGAAACCGGTAGATGCACTGGAGCTCAAATACCGTATTCACGCCTTAACGGCGATGAAGCAATCGATGAATGAACGTTTGCGCCTGGAAGCGGCTTATTTACAGGCACAGATTCACCCGCATTTTCTGTTCAACACCCTGAATTCCATAACGGCACTCATACATCAAGATAAGAAGAAGCTTGAGGATCTGATCCATGCGTTTTCTTCCTTCCTGAGGATCAGCTTCGACTTTCTGAATACAGGAAAGCAGGTGGAGTTGTCCCATGAATTAGAGCTTGTGGAAGCTTATTTGCATATTGAGCAAACACGCTTCGAAGAGCGGTTGTCCGTCATCTGGAAGGTTGATCCTGACATTAACATTCTTATCCCGCCTCTATCGATTCAACCGATTGTAGAAAATGCGGTTAAGCATGGGCTGCTCACTCGCCATGTAGGCGGCACGATCCAAATCCGGGTTGCCTTACAGAGCAGTTCGGTCCTCATTGAAGTGCAGGACAATGGACAAGGTATGAATCCGGCCATTCTCTCTTCTCTATTGGAGCCTGCTATGAAGAGAACAGGCGGCATCGGACTAGCCAACACTCACCGCCGATTAATTCAGTTGTATGGAAAGGGTCTTTCCATTGAAAGTACGCTTGGGAAAGGTACGACCGTATCCTTCCTAATTCCTGTAGAAGGTTAGCTTCTGCATAAATATTGAATAAACCTGATTTCCATATGAGGAAATCAGGTTTTTTTCAAGCAAATTCAAAGGTTCAATTGCTACAGCTTTTTCGCATAACAATGACGCAGCAAGCCGCCATACATCGGTCTTGAAAATTGCAGTTCGAGCTGTGCAGCCTCCAAATTGCGAATACTCGCTGTATTTTCCGGGTGAACCGTTGAATAGAGATATAAACCGCCTAATGCCTTGGCACGCTCTTCACGCAACTGATTGAAATAGCGCTGCAAGCCGCGGCCGCGAACAGACTCGTGTACGATCGTGGAATCAAGGGTCCACACTCGTGTCAGCTCTTCTTCCGGCACGCCAAATTCTTTTCCAATATTGCTCTCTGTCGCTCCAGCATATGCTAGTACCGAATACGCTCGTAACTTCTCTTCCTCATAAGCTCCGTAAATTTCTCCGTTGAGTTGGATGACTTTATGGAAATAAGCTTCATTATCAGAGGCGAACATGGCAGCATCCGGCAGCCTCGATATGACGCCCAGCATCAGCTCGTAAATGAACGGAACTTCATTATGACCAAGCTGACGTATGGTTAATCCTTGATGCCAATGTTCCATATCTAATGTACTTCCCGCCCTTCATACCTGTATTTCTTCTTACACAAGATGCGAGGATACGGTCTTGCCCATACAGTAGCTGCTTTCACAATCAATATAGGGTCCGAAACGTTCGATTTCGACAAAGCCAAACCTTTTGTACAGCGCTATGGACTCCGGCTGCATCAATCCTGTTTCCAGAAGAATAGAATGATACCCGGCCTGCAGAATCTTCTGCTCTAACAACGTTAAAATACGTGAGGCGATGCCTTTGTTTCTATAGGAAGGATCAACAAAAATCCGTTTCAGCTCACAAGACCTTTCATCAAGCGGACGAAACGCCCCGCATCCGACAGCAATATGCCCCGAATACGCAACGACAAATACAACACCGTCTTCCTCAGCTTGTTCCAGCTCTAAGCCATGAACCTCATCTGAGGGATATAGAGCGTATAAGTAATTATCCAGCTTAGCTATCAAACCCCGTAAATCTTCATTGTACGCATCTACTATTTGTAAAGTAAGTTGTTCCACTCTGTTCACTCCTTAAGCAATTCGTTCTCGTGAGGCAACGTTAATAATTTCTTTTACCGCCTTTTTTAACAAATTCCCAATCGCCCTCTATATTGGTTCTTACCTTATGAAGCAATTTGTGAAGTGCTTCTTTATCTTTGTTGGAGAGACCGGCTAACGCCACCTGATCTGAATAATCTGCCTCCCGTTTTAAAAAAAAATAAGCTTCCTTCCCCTTCTCTGACGGATACAGCTTTTTGTTTTTTTATTTTCCTCATCCATTTTTTCTCAATGAAGCCCTGCATCTCAAGTTTGCTGATTGCACGGGCTGCGGTCGTACGATCAACTTTGATCATTTCCGCGAGCTTTTCCTGTATAATTCCCGGCTCCTCACAGATCCGTACAAGGTATAAGTATTGACCTTTCGTCAGATCCAGCTCTTTAAATTCGATATTGCTGATGGAATCGAATGCTCTAGCAATCATACCGATTTCACGAAGAATTTCTTTCATAAAACGACCTCCAGTTTTTGTTGCATTTACAATATAATATATTCACTATGAAATAGTCAATTACAGCATTAAAAAGAACGGCTGCAAAACGCATGATTCTTATTCATCAATAAATCTGCCATAGAAAGAACAGTGAAAAACCATCCCTTTTTCCAACGGAAGCAAGCCCTCTTATAGCACTTTCTGGAAAGAAAAGACGCTCAAACCCGCGCATATGCTGCATTAGCATGTTCGTAGACCACTCGAAATTCAGTCTATCAATTATTTATCTTGACAGATGCAGAAATTTCACTAGAATAAAATTTACTAAACCAATGGATTTAGTGGAAATTGAATTTGAATCGTCTGTAGATGTTTCGCTGTCCCTTCTTTTCTGCACAGTTTAGAAAACATCTCGTTATGTACAAAGGAGGAGACCGATTCATTCAGGGATTTCACAATAGTTGAGTTTTACCCGTAATTTGCAAGACATGAGCTCCATCAGCAGTATGTATTTTTCACAATCGAACTTAAGGAGAAAACGAGATGAACAAAAAAACTCAAATCATCACAATCAGTGCGCTGGCAGTAGCTATTAACGTTATTGCCGGTACGATTGTGGGCAGCTTAAAAATTCCATTCCTATTCCTCGATACGGTAGGAACGTTTTTCACCGCCGCACTGTTCGGCCCGGTATGGGGAATTCTAGTCGGTGTCGTTACCAATCTGGTTCTAGGTGTAACATCGGGCTATACAGCCATTCCATTTGGGCTTGTTAATGCCGTTGTTGGTCTGGTTGTCGGTCTATTGGCTAGAAAAAAAGGCTATCGCCTCTCTACAGCTCTTACTTCGGGAGCCATTCTAGCTGTCCTTTGCCCGTCAATCGGTACGATTATTGCCATCGGACTGTTCGGCGGCTTAACAGGCGGAGCGCATGACGTTGCCATCCTGTGGCTCAAACAAGCTGGCAGCAGCCTCTTCACTTCAGCATTCCTGCCTCGTTTGGCTGAAAACCTGGTCGATAAAATTTTATCAGCTATTCTGGTATTCTTTATTATTAAAAACCTGCCGCAATCTCTAATTAAAAAGTCGAACAAAAAGAAGGCGCCGTCCATTGAAGCGCAGTAAGCAGCTCGTAGTCGTCTCACACTGCGTTATTAATCAGAACGCCGTCGTAGATGGCGAAGCTCGTAGCCCAGGCATCATGAAAGCGGCAGTTGACTGGTCCTACAAGCAAGGGTACGGCGTATTCCAGCTTCCATGCCCCGAGTTTACTTTTCTTGGCCCTGAGCGTCCGCCTATGACCGTTGAGGAATATAATACACCGGAATTCCATGCCCATAATCGTAAAATATTACTCCCGTATATGGAGCAGCTTAAAGTGTATCAGGATCACGGTTATGAAATCGTCGGGGGGCTGGGCATCCAAGACAGCCCTTCATGCGACCCGGGTAAGGGCGTATTTATGCAGGACGTTATTCAGCTTGCGGCTGAGCTTGGCGTAAATATTGATTTCTTCTGGCAAATTCCGAATACAAAAACCGGCAAATTCGACCCCAATCATCCGAAAAGCGTATTTGGTCCGGTATCTGCGTCTGCCGAGAAAGAAAATGAGGCGGTGAAGTAGTCATGCTTGATATTCGCAACGCCTCCTTCTCTTACACGGATGAGGACGAAGAGGATACACAGCACACTTCCCGCGTGCTTCACCAAGTAACGGCTAGCATTGAAGCCAATGAATTTGTAGCTTTGCTTGGACGCAATGGATCTGGCAAATCATCTTTTACCCGTTTGCTTAACGGAATTGAAATTCCATCTGAAGGTACGGTTCAGGTGGAAGGGAAATTCACTCATCATTCTCCGAGTCTTCCGTTAATCCGCCGGGCTGTGCAGATCGTGTTTCAGAATCCGGAGAATCAGCAGGTTGGGATGACAGTTGGCGAGGATATCGCTTTTGGCCTATCGAATATCGGGTATCCGCAGCAGCAAATGCAGGAGCGCATAGCTTGGGCTATCGACCTTGTAGGTCTTGATGCTGACGTAGATCGTCCTGTAACTCGTCTCTCTGGCGGTGAAAAGCAAAAGCTTGCTCTGGCAGCTGTGCTGGCCTTGTCACCGAAATATTTAATCCTAGACGAAGCCACATCCATGCTTGACCCTTTGGCCAGAAAGCAATTTGT
This sequence comes from Paenibacillus gorillae, assembly GCF_000513275.1. Classification (GTDB taxonomy): domain Bacteria; phylum Bacillota; class Bacilli; order Paenibacillales; family Paenibacillaceae; genus Pristimantibacillus; species Pristimantibacillus gorillae. The sequence continues at coordinate 8,790 of NZ_CBVJ010000045.1, forward strand.
TGCTACGCTGCATGAAGCGCGTAAACGGCACCCTTTTGCTCTCATTTATATTACCCATCATCTCGAAGAGGTTCTGGAAGCGGATCGCTGGGTTCTGTTCCGTAACGGCCGCATCCATCTTGACGGCCCGCCGGCTCAGTTTCTGAATGATGAAGCTCTCTTGGCGGAATGCGGATTGGAATTGCCTTATTATCATGCCCTTGCGCTTGCGTTGCAAGCTAAAGGAATTTCTGTCCCTGCTTCTCTAGGGATAGAAGAATTGAGGGATTTGTTATGCAGATTCAACTGAGCGGCGTCTCCTTCATTTATGAGAAGAAGAAAAAGAAAAAAGCTGCTACTCTAGCGCCAACCGTTCTGAAGCAATTGAATCTTACGATTCATAGCGGTGAAATGCTGGCAGTTGCAGGGAAGTCCGGTTCCGGAAAATCTACTTTTCTACAGCTGCTCAAAGGCTTTCTCTCTCCGACAACAGGCAGCGTATTACTGGATGGTGTTGATCCCAACACCTCCAAGCGCCCAGAGTTATTCGATCAGGTCGGCTTTATTTTCCAATATCCGGAACATCAATTATTTGCGACTACCGTATTTGATGATATTGCATTTGGGCTGCAAAGCGCCAAGCTGCCTGGAGAAATCGTCGAACAGAGAGTTCGCAAAGCGATGGAATCCGTCGAACTGGATTATGAGGTATTCAAAGACCGCAGTCCGTTTGAACTAAGCGGCGGGGAGAAAAGACGGGTAGCAATTGCAGGCGTCGTGGTGCTGGAACCAAAGCTGCTCATTCTGGATGAACCGACCGCAGGCCTCGATCTTCCATCCCGGACGGCTTTGTTCGAGCTTCTGCATCATATGAACAAGAATCAAGGACTGACGATTATCTGGGTGAGCCATCAGCTCGACGAAATCGTTAGTCATGCATCTAGGCTGCTTGCTTTACAGAACGGCGTCTTTATTGCAGACGGCTCGCCTGAAGCAGCTCTTTCCGACCCGGTATTGCTGGAAGCCTTCGGTTGGGAGGAACCATCTGCATTGGTTGTGTCTCGGTTGCTTGGGCAGCTGGGATTGTCGGCCGGCAACACCAAGTTATCGCCGGAGGAAGCCGCTGCTATCATTGCAGCTGCGCTGAACCAGCACGAAATAATAGCTAAATGAGGAATGATTATGGCAAATAACAGCTTTCTTTTGTTTCAAAAACAAAATTCGTGGCTGGAACAATGGGACCCGCGAATGAAGATTACGGTAAGCCTCATATTTGCTGCAAGCCTGCTGCTGAACCACAGCTTGATACTAAAGACCGCTCAGATTGTACTATTGATCGCGCTTTGGTGGATTGCCAAGCTGTCATGGCGAGCACTTGTATTCACGCTGCTGAGCTTAACGATCTTCTTTATTTCGACGATGATCTACCGGTCGATGCTCATGACGAATCCTGGAGATACCTTGGTTCACCTTGGAGCCTTAACCTATTCCGAGCAGGGAGCCCTCGATGGAATCCTCATGTGTGAGCAAATTGCCGGCATTGTTCTGCTCTTATCCTTGGTCGTCCGCACCACCTCGCCCATTATTCTGGCTGAAGGACTGGAAATGATTTTGAAGCCGTTCAAAAAACTGCGTCTCCCCGTCCATGAAATGGTCATGATGTTCACGATTGCTCTGCGGTTTCTGCCCATTCTAATTGAAGAAGTGGATAAAATCCGCAAGGCTCAAATGGCGCGAGGCGGCGGCTTTCACCGCAAAGGAATTTCATCACGCTTTCGCGGGGTATTCCCAATGTTGATGCCGCTATTTGTACTGTCTATTCTGCGGGCCAAAGAGCTCGCCGTAGCGATGGAATCCCGCTGCTACCAAGGTGATGAAGGACGTACACCGATCCGGCTCTATCAGATGCACCGCCGCGATTATTCCATTTTGACTTTCTCGGTCATTAATCTATTGCTCGTTTTTATCGTGTAACAATAAGAAGAGAGATCAGGTTCGTCTGATCTCTCTTTTTTTTTACGGTTTGAGTCCTCCGCTCCACTGAAAACCTCTGTGGCCCGAACTTCTTCTAATCTGCATTCATTGCCTCTACTTTGCTTGTTTCTATCATTCAAACTCCGCAAATCTATAAAGCTATCAGTCTATACCATTTCTCTGAGAGGTTCATAGAATATCTTATACTAATTGAAAGGGTTGATTAATGAATGAAGAAACTGACAGTAAAAAACTATGCATCCATCGTTAAAAACGCACCTGCAAAAGTTGCAGCTAAAGGCAAAGTTAAAATCTCGGGCTATGGCGGAAGTGTTGGCGGGTACAGCGGCTGCAACAACAATGGCAACTACAATCGCAACTCTAACCGGAACGAAGAGTCCAATGATCCATTCTTTGGACCTTCCCTTAGACAACGTCTGAGAGGCTGGGCTAAAGCCAGCACAATCGTTACGGTCGTTCTTGACAAATTCGTCATTCGCGGTCGCATTATCAGCGTTGACGGCGACGGCTTTGAAATGACAATTGTCGAAAATCACAGATCTGGCGGCAGATCCGGTGGCAGCTCCGACCGCAACCACCTCTTCCAACCTGGATCCATTGTATTCATCAGCTTCAAACAAGTTAACGCTGTTGCAGCTAGCCCTGGCTGCTAAGCATTGGCCACTGAATGTTCTACGAAAAAAAAAGCGCCGTGATGGCGTTTTTTTCGTTTATTTAAGAGATTTGTATAAAGCGGCCGATCACTATTGCACCTTCTGTATTCCAACCCGTTTTACAGCAATATTACCCGAGACCAGCAGCCCTGTCACCACAAAGGCAGTCGCTATCCAATCGTATGTTGTAACTGCTTCGTTCAAAATAGCTGCCGAGAGCATAAAACCGAATATTGGAGTCATAAACAGCCAGTTGTTCGCTCTGACCGCATCTTGCTTGAGCAAGTAGAACCAGAGCAGCATTGTAGCGATTGATATAATGAAAACGAGCCAGAATAGCGACCCTGCCAAGTAGTAATCAAAGTGCAGAACATACTTGTCTCGCTCGAAGAAGTAGGTCACTGGCAAAGAAAGCACGCCGCCGATTACAAGCTGCCATGTATTAATGACAAGGCCGGGAAGTTCTAAATTGGCTTTTTTAAAATATACACTCCCCAGCGCCATCGCCGTCATGCCAGCAGCCACAAGCATAATCCCCGTCAACTGAAAATGACTGTCGGCAAGAGCTGGCCAAGTAGCAATGAACAAGCCAATGGCCGCCACAAGCATGCCAATCCACTCTTTTCCTGTTATTTGTCGCTTTAGCCAGACCGAAGAAAGCAAAGCAACCAGGAAAGGATTTACCGTAACGAACAAATTGAACAAGCCAGCGGACACTTTATCCAATGCCAGACTTGTTGCCCCTAAGTAGATCGTTGTATTGAGTGTTCCCAAAATAATGAGCGGCCGCCATTCCTCCCGTCGCGGCATACGATAAGACCGCTTCACACAATAAACGTAAATAAACAGCAATGCGCCTGCTATCAGAAAGCGGATATTAGCCAGCAGCAGCGGTGTCGTCGCATGCAGCCCCAGCTTAATTGCAATTGCCGCAGATGACCATAATAGAGTAAAGAGTAGACCTAATGCTATGTTCTTCATTGCACACATCCCCTTAGCGATCCAAACATCTTGTAATAAATTCACAACCGGACAGGCTGCTCATTCATTGTAATGGTTGGATACTAAGGGGATTTGACTCGTTATCAGGTTTTTTTAGCCAATTGTCTGATGTTGGAGCTATTCTCTATACTGCTGACGGTATTGGCTAGGCGTCAATTGCTCATGCTTGGTGAATAGCCTTGTCAGGGAAGACTGATGCTCCAGCCCCACTTGCATGGCAATATGGAGCAAGGACATATCATTACTCAGCAGCAGCTTCTTCGCTTCGTTCAATCGCACTTCCTGGATATAGGCGGAAGGCGTTTTACCCGTTTCCTTCATAAACCAATTCGAATAATACGTACGATTATAATTCTCAAGTTCAGCGAGCATCTGTACTGAAATCGGCTGGTCATAATGCTCATGAATGTACTGAATTGACCTTGGCAGGCCTCGCTTCTCCTGCTGCAGGCAGCGTGAAATATAAGGAAAGAGATCTCGGAGAGCCGAACGGGAATAATGCTGCTGCTCCATCTCATGCAGAAGCAAGTACCGGATGCTTTTCCACTGATTATTCAAGGCATGTGCTTTACAGCCCGCGCTGTTTCCCAGCAGTTCGCTTGCGGATAACATGCCGCTTGGGATATCAAGAACCAAAAACTCGTTTCTGGTAGTCGCATAGAAACAATGCTCGTAGTTTGGCGATACATATAGCAAAGTTTGCTCGTTCACCCGGTGATGACTGGCTCCTGTTACTATCGTAAGCTCTCCGCGCAACGGCATAATTAAATGAGCATGATGATGGGAATGCGTCACCTGCGTCGCCGAATATGTACGCTTCTCTGCTACGATGTCGTTGAACGTGTCCACTCTCTGTCGCCCTCTCTTCGTTTTGTTAAATCTATCATACCAGCTAGAAAGCGCAAGATACACTGTAAGTATCCGGCTTAGTCTTACCAAAAGAAGAAACCTTGACAGGCACGAAGCCATCAAGGTTAAAAGTATTTGAACTATTTCAGATAGATTAAATCGTCATAATAGGAATCCCATTCTCCAGTAATGAACCTAGCCGTGACTACTTTCTCTAGACTAACGGGAGACCAAGATTCCAACTCAATGACTCCTTCAATCTCAGAATCTCGAGGGTTTTCATTAATAATATCCCCACTATGGTCTACCAACATATAACCGTCCTCAGTTTCTACTTTATAGACCGGAAAGTTAATATGTGGTAATGGTGCATTCCCAATCACCTCCCAAATACCGTCTTCAATTCTAGAATTCACAGTCTGAATTAAAAAAACAATTGGTTTCGATGTGATATCAATGACCGGTAGATGTTCTTTTGATACTACATCGAATATAACCATACAATCAGATATCCTTCCCTCAGCAATCACTTGACCATAACTATATTTATCCTGTTCTATTTTTATTGCGAACACATCTCCAATGCGCACCTTCACTTTTTTTTTACCTGCCATCGTGAGTCTCCTTTACCGCTTTTTTTAGGTGGGTCGATACCATTTTGTATCCACTTCGTTTCACTAATTTGATTTCTTTTATTTTGTAAGCTTCCTCCATTTTTTTGCAACCCACCATATTGGTTCATTGCCGTTCTATTCCTAATCCAGTGTTCTTCATATTAGCGGATAAAGAGATGCTGGTTCCATTTACATGTTAGCATTGGTTTTATCTTTTAGCATTTTCACTATGGCTTCCATGACCGTGATGTTTGGATCCTTATACTCATACGCACATGCTTCAGGATAGCTGGTTTTGTACACGACCCGGTTGAACATACGAGACACCATATCCTGATAATACGATGTGGACTGAACCGGGCTTCATTGGCGTAAGCAATGGTTGACTCTGCGATTGTATGCACGATCTTCTCCACAGTGCCCGATTCAATAGCTAATTGCAAGAGCATGCGGATTCCTTTTTCTTTCGTCCGGCCCTTCTCTATAAACATCGTATTGTTTGATGTATACGCGCTCCCCTGATTAAAAACCCACTTCGCCTCACTTAATACTTCTTGTCAGTTGGCTTGCTCCTCGAGGTTCGCTTTGTATAAGTTCAAATTGGGCAGCAAAATTTGAAGCTGTTGCTCTTTCTCTTCATTCGGTATGTTCCGATAATCCGGCTATAACCCATATCTGTTAACTGTTTCGCAATCCAAGTGCCGATGTAGCCTGTTACTCCTATAATAACAATCTTATCGTTTCGGTCCATCTTTTACATATCTCCTTTCCATGCCATTAGAAATACACAATACGGATACGATACAGCTTAAAGCTGGGTTTAAGTCAAAGTAATGTTATTCAGTGTAAAAGGCTCTCCAACCCAGAAATAAATTTCTATAAAAAAACCATTCCGAGGAATGGTTTGGTCAAAACTGTATCAATCCTTAGTCTGGAACCTGCTCTCCACCAGCACCTGCGCTTGAGACATTGTCTGTTGAATAATTGCAGCAGCAGGATGATCCGTTGCTAGTCGAAGCCCCTGTCCCGCCCATAATGACATATACTCCGGATTATTTGTTTTAGCTGCTGCCTGGCGAATATCTCGTGTCATCGCATTCTGAATGGGAAACGCAGGAATTGTTCCAGCATACTGATCTATTTCTTCAATAAATGTAGTCTTAATGCCGCGAGCCGGTTTGCCTGAATATGCACGGGTAACTACAGTGGAGTCTTCATTTGCTGTAAGAATGGCTTTTTTATATACGTTGTGGGCCCCGCTCTCCATACTCGCTAGAAATGCAGTACCCATTTGTACGGCAGCTGCTCCTAATGAAAGACTGGCTACAAGACCTCTTCCATCCATAATTCCGCCAGATGCAATGACAGGAATGGATACTTGATCCACAATTTGTGGAACTAGAGCTATCGTTCCTACTAAAGAATCTGTATTACTTTTCAGAAATGTTCCTCGATGCCCTCCAGCTTCGCTTCCTTGCGCGACAATTGCTTCTACCCCTGCAAGCTCTAAAAGCTTGGCCTCTTCGACAGTAGTAGCCGTTCCGATCACCATTATTCCCTGACTTTTCAGTACCTCGATCACATCTTTTGGAGGAATGCCGAATGTGAAGCTAACGACCGGAACCCTCTCTTCGAGCAATACTTGTATCTGCTGTTCGAAAGACTCTGGTGTGCTATCAATCGGCGGGTTTTCCTTAACTCCCAGCTCCACGCGATACTTATTCAAATGGGACGTCATTTCTTTAATGATTGCCTGAGATTCAGCTGCTTCCTCTGGCACGAACAAATTAACGCCAAAGGGCTGTTCCGTAAGTTGTCTGACCTCTTGAATGGTGCTCCTTAGTTTCTCCGGCGTCAAATAGGCTGCACCAAGACTGCCTAGCCCTCCTGCATTAGATACCTCAGCTACAAGTTCAGGTGTCGTTGGACCACCGGCCATAGGAGCTTGGATGATCGGAAATTGAATTTTTAATCGGCGTGTGAAATCATTCTCGAACATGTTTATAGAGTCTCCTTTACGATTAGACTTTTACCACCTGACATAACACTTCCCAATATCATAACAACTACAGCAGTTATAAGCACCAAGGCAGCAAGAGCCAAGGAAACACTGTAGCTCTTTGTTGCATCTAAAACAAATCCTGCCCCTAAGGGCCCAATAATTTGTCCGGTTCCAAAGAATCCAGTCATTAACGAGATGGCTTGATTGCCGCTCGCTGGTTTGAGTGTACGAGCCGCTGTAATCGCAAGCATAGAAATGCCCATAAAGGTCCCGCCAAACAGAATGGAACCCAGCGCTATACCGAAGATATTAGGCAGTACTACAGGCAATATAACCCCTATAGCTTGTAAAAGAAGCGCAGCGATCAATGGCTTCACATAGCCGATCTTCCCCATGCACCAAGACCAGAAAATAGATGAAGGCACCGCTGCAATTCCAACGATAATCCAGCTATAATCAGAAAAAAACGCCATATGCGGCACTTGTTTGACATAAGCAACTAAAAACGTAGCACTAACAATATAACCCAGCCCTTCAAGGCCGTATACAATAAGCAAAAAAACAAATAAATTGGAGTCTTTTTTGGCGTAATTACTGCTTACATTTTGGGATACAGGCTGCTTTCGCGGCTCCTGAATATATCTCCATATAACGGAGGCAAGAATGATACTAACAATCATAAGCCCAATCCATGCTCCCCTCCATGAGTGAAGGCTGAACATTGGAATGAGTAACCCGGATAATGCAATACCGAATCCAACCCCGCCGTAAAAAATACCGATCCTTTTTTCACGCTTGTCAGAGATGAGCGCATCTAGAACAAAACCCGATGCAAGGACAAATATAGAACCGCTGCTCACTCCTGAGACGAAACGCAGTATCATCCACCAAGAGAATGAAGTGGTAATTCCCATCAATCCTGTTGTTAACATACATAAAACCAAATGAATACGCAAAAGAGCAGATCTTCGAGCTCCAAACGTAAGGAAACCCGCTCCAAAAGCTGCCACTAAGTAACCTAAGTTATTAATAGCTGCCAAATAGCCGGCTTCTGTTACGGACAAATGAGCTTGAGACTGCATGATTGGAAGTATCGAGGTATATGAAAAACGGCCGATACCCATTGCAATCGTTAGCATTACAAATCCGCTAATTAAGATTTTTGCAGAACTTCTCCCTTGAATAGCTGAACGAGACAATTCAAATCCCTCCTTTCAGGTTCAATTGTACTGCCAGCCTTATATTGTGTAAAATGAAGTTAAACGATGTTTAACATTGAAAATATAAATGTCTGAAATGGAGAATGTCCATGGAAATCCGCGATATGCACATCTTTTTAGCAGTGGCAAATGAAGGCAGTATTACTCGAGCTGCTGAGAAATTGGAATACGTTCAGTCGAGTATAAGCATACGAATTCAGCAGCTTGAAAATGAACTTCATACCGTGTTATTCATCAGGCAGCGCCAAGGCGTTCAGCTTACGACATCGGGACAAATCCTCAAATCTTATGTAGAGAAGATTTTATCTCTCACGCAAGAGGCAGTGCAAGCTGTATCGGACAAATCAACGCCTCAAGGACCGCTTCGAATCGGATGTCTAGAAACGACAGCTGCCATTCGTCTGCCGAATATTCTCGCCGATTATCATCAATCCTACCCTGAGGTTGATTTGACATTGAAAACGGGCACTACGGATGAATTAGTGAAATTAGTACTGAAGTTTGAATTGGACGGCGCATTCGTAGCCGGACCGATTGAGCATGAAGAGTTAGAAGCAACAACCATCGGTTATGAAGAGCTTGTACTCGTAGCAGGAGGGCAACATGCAGCAATTGAGCGGATGGAAGAGCTGCAGCATCAAACTCTGCTTGTTTTTAGAATGGGCTGCTCCTATCGTCAAAGATATGAGGATTGGTTAAATAGCAAAGGATTAAGACCTTCCAAAATTATGGAGTTTGGGACGGTTGATGGGATTCTTGGATGTATTCATGCGGGGCTTGGCATCTCGCTGTTGCCTCGTTCGGTTGTTGAGAGAGCGATTGGGCACTATGATCTTCATATTCTAAAACTTTCAGAAAAGCATTTCACAACGGCGACTTTATTCATTCGCCGCAAAGACTCCTACTCTACTCCTGCGGTGTCTGAGCTAGTAAGGATCGCACAGAAAAGATTTATATAATGATCGCGATAGACGCGACCTCCACAGCAGAACAGCTTAATTTAGCAACCCATGATTTTTAATGTTAACTTGAATATGAGGCTTGATGTTGATCTGCGGGTATTCTTTATTCCAGTCCAGTGTCTTCCATGTTTTCTGATGCAATGCCTTCATTTGAAGCCCGATTCCAAGCCCGTCGCAATTGGCTTGCTGAAGCTGGCGAATCGTTTCTTCTGCACGGGCAGTCAGAACCTTTTCCAAACTGCGGGAAAAATCGGCAATCATGGCCTTGTCTAATGTGGTGCCTGTAGGATTATCGACTAAAAAGCAATTGAGTGTAATGAAAATATCTGCCGTAATCTGCTCCTTTATTGTAAGCTTTACTTTTTGCTTTGCACGTTTATACGTGAATGTCAAATAGCTTTGCTCAGGACCAATCTGTTCCGTCATCGTCCCATAAGACATATGTCTAGTCAGCATTACAAAGGTACGGGCATGATTCATATCGAGCTTTCCAGTCATTTGCTTGCCGTGAAATAAGGCCAAGCCGTTTATTTTCGCCCGCTCCTTCTGCTGCAGTGCTGCGATTACAGGAAGTACATTGTCAAATCCGGGGGTCATCATGATTGATGAAATTAAGAAAGGCGATTCTTCTGGTATGATCCCTTCTTCCTTGTTGCTTTCAAGCAAATCATATAAGTACTGGCTGATAAGCGAGCGGTCTTCTACATCCAATTCAATTACATCTTGTGCCTGACCATCCGTAATGGCGATAAGGATGCTAATTGGAAACTGAGCTTCTCGATAAAAGTAGTCCAGCGTTTCATACAGACTTTTTTCGGCAAAAGCTTTGTTGACAAGCAGAACCCTTGTCTCCCTTAGATCCATGTGCTGAGACACCATTTTCTGAAGCTGTAAGCTTGCTTCCTGTACAGAATGTCCTATTCCGTTTACTTTTGGCGTAACCACATTGCCCTGATTTTCGATTGCTGTCTTGATGGTTGGAATAGACACTGACAATCGCACCTTATGCTCCCCCAATAAATCAACACCAACCGTTTGCACCATCCGGACGTTTTTAAGCTGTCTTTGGTCCCAGCAGCCGTTTAACAGCAAAGTCAGCGTTAACATCACAATAACCCGCCGTTTTGTTCTCATGATGACCTATTTCCCCCCAAGCTTGTCCTTCAGTCCCGTCAGCCATACAAGCAGCAGCATACATGCAATTAGGCCAAAGGAAATAAGAGAAGCATATCGATTGGTTAGTGCTTGCAATTGATCCAGTTGTTCAGCTGTTAACTGATAGAGGCAAATGGCGAATAGAACAATACCACAGACATACGTAATGGATTTTGGAGTCTCCTGCTGTTTTCTAAGCATGGCCGAAATCGATGAAACAATAAGCATGAAATACGAATAAAAAGACGTTAGAATAAACAGAATCCAGAGCGAAAGAACAATCAGGTCAAATCGTTCAATTATATTTAAGGAGATAGCCTTCATCTGATATAAAAGTGGCTCTCGAATAAATACAATCATATCTTTCCCGAATAATGCCATCGAGGAGAATACACAAAACGCATAAAAAAACGTCGTGGTCCAACTAGCATACATAGCCGTTCGAAGAACCTTTACTCTGTCTGCGTAAGAATAATAACCAGGCAGCAGCAGCATAATTTCAGCACCGGCTAGTCCCCATAATGCAACGAATGCCCCGTCCAAAATAGATAATGGTCCCGCTTCAAAAACAGGCAGCAGATGATACGGATTCCAATCCTTAAGCATATACCCAGACAACAAGATAAAGGAGGGCATAAATAAGGTGCAAAATACCGCAAAACGGGCATATACCCGAAATGGCTGAAGAGCGAGATACATACAGACTCCAAAGAGTGTAAGCATTAAAAACCACTCAGGCGTTCGCGGGTAAGCCCATAATTCCGTTGTATATAACCAACCCGTCAAAATGATGTACAAAATTAACGAATATAGCGCGATGCTCAGCGTCAGAATTACCCGGCCGCCAAATCCCCCCAAACGCTGCATTAAGAATTGAAACACATTGCGATCTCCGGCTGACACCATAAGTTTCCATAACATATAAATGTAAAGGCTATTAATAGCACCGCCTAATAAACACGCTACCCACCCGCCGGGACCTGACTTTTTGCCCACCGCATTCGCAATTGAAATGATTGCCGAACCAAATTGCGCTTGCATAACAACGCAATAAAGCTGAAACAATCCCTGTTTTGATTTCATTTGGCCTTACTCCTTATGGGTGAATAATAGGGAACACCAAATGGCTCCAGTGAAAAGAAATGCACCAGGCAAGCAGCGGTAAGGAGTGTAATGCCATAGAATCCTACAATCCAAGCAGCAAAAACAAATAGTATCTGCAGAATTAGCGTCAAAATCCGCATTTGATAGGTTGGAATAATAAAGGAGCCAACCACTGATAATGCTACAATGACAATATAAATATTGGAGACAAAGCCGATTTTGACGAGAGCTTCGCTTATAATTATGCCTCCGGCTACGCCTACCATTTGGGCAACTTGAGAAGGCAGCCGGATCGTCGTTTCCGCAATTAACTGAAAGATAATGATCATCAGAATTGCTTCTACAATTGGTGAATAAGGGACATTTTCTAAGGAGCCTTTAATACTGATCGCCATTTGTGACGGGAGCACTTCATGATGGAAGCTGACAATGGCAATATACAAGCTGCATATGTACAAGCTGAGCATTAAACCTATTGCTCTCAATGTTTGTAAGACAAGTGCACCCTTATCCTCCATGAGCATCGAATCAATCGTGCGGAGGAAGGTATAGAACGAAACAGGAACGATAAGGCAAGTAGAGCTCTGCTCACATAATACGGCAATACGTCCCTGCATGATCAAATTTGTTGCCGTATCAATTCGCTCTGTACCAAATACTTGGGGGAATAAAGATCTCTTCTCCTCTTTTAATAACTCCTTTTGCAGACGGCCGGGATGTATTTCCATTCCGGTCTTAAGTCCTTTCAAACGTCGAGTAACCTCATTCACGATCCGCGAATCTGCTACCCCATCCTGCCAGAGTATTGCTATTTTGTGATTCGAATAATTACCAACTGTCAAATAGCGTACTTTAAATTGAGGGGATGATGCCCGGTTTCGAATGAGATTAATGTTGACATTCATATGTTCAATAAAGCCGGATCGCTCCCCAATAATCGAGCTTTCATTCTCGGGCTCTTGAATAGAACGGTTATTGGACTGTTCAGCGTTTAAGGAATACCATATTTCTTCACAATGCACCAATGCTTTTCCTTGTAATATCGCATTAACAGCTTCCTCGGGATCGGTACAGGGAAATACATCTGCAGAAGTAATCAGTTCATTGATTGACAGGTCATCATAATCTTCTGATTGTGTACGAAACCATTGTTTAAACAAACTGATCTCTAGCTTCTGCTTATCACATAATGTCTCTATATAGACTAATACAGCTTTCTTTCCATATAGATCAAATTCGCGAATAATCAAGTCCTCTGTATAATATAGCCTGGCTTGAATTTGTTCGAGCAGCTTTGGCTTCATGATTTACCACTCCTGTCCTAGAAAGATTGCCCAATCCACTTATCAATTATGTAATCATATGGTTTATTCCAGACACAAAAAAGCTGTTCATCTGTGATCGACAGCCATCATTTATATGATTGAATGATTATTCTATTTTTATCCTAACAATTAAAGCATTAATAATCGGATTGCCAGCAATCGTTGGATTCAACACGACGACGCTGCCATCAAAACGGTTTAGCGTTAAAGCTGTACCGGCTGTCAAAGAGGCAATAACCTGCCCCGTATAAGGAAACGAGCCTGTAGAATCAAATCGATTCTACAGGCTCGTTTCCTTGAAATCCGCCAAACACCAAGGATGCCACCCTTCTGCCGATTTCTGTTTTATCCATATTGCTGCTCCCGGTTGCCCATTGCAATGCGCCTTCATGGATCATTTGCGCAAAAATAGGCACATAAATATTCATCTCTTCATCTGTGCAGATGCGGCTAAGACTTTTGGACAAATACGTCTGCAATTCATTTATCGCTTTTTCCTTCAATTGCGGTACGACGAGACCAATATAGCTGCTTCGACACTGAATGTCTGGCTGTTCATAGAAATCGCATAAGGCTATTACAAGCTGATAAATGCTCTCTTGATCAAATTTCACTTCACCTTTTGTACGGTTTACGATTGCGACTGAGGCGGAATCCCCCATTATAAAGTCCAATAAATCAAATTTGTCATTAAAATGGGCATAAAAGGTCGCTCTATTCACTTGGGCTGTCTTTGTAATATCCGCTATCGTTATTTTTTCAAAGTCCTTTTTTGAAACTAAATGGATAAATGCATTAATTAATGACTGCTTCGTATTTGTCATTCTTATATTCATTACTTTTGTCCCCATCTTGCCCTCCTTACACGCGACAATTTATTGTTATTGTTGCTATAACAACATTCCTTAAGGGATTGTTGGTTGCTGTAGCACTCGATTAATCGTAAATTGTTACTAAAGCAACGCATGTTACTTTAATTTATCACAGATGAGGAGCTAATCAAAATGAAAACTATAGCCATTATTGGAGCAGGTCCTGGGTTGGGTTTATCTATAGCTAAAAAATTCGGAGAAAACGGCTTTAGAGTAGCAGCCATTGCCCGCAACCCTGAAAAATTAACCGCTATCGTAAATGAACTTAAAGAACTGAATATTGAAGCGCAATCTTTTATTGCGGATGTCACAGACTTGGCTGCTCTTAGACAAGCAATTCAAGCGGTTAAACAACAATATGGCACGATCGATGTGCTGGAATTTAGTCCTTATGGGGGCTGGGATAAATTCACATCTGTATTAGAGACCACTCCCGCGAGTGTATTAGAACAAATAAACAGCTATTTGCTGCCTGCCGTTCTGTCAGTCAATGAGGTACTGCCTGAGATGATTAACAACGGTTCTGGAGCCCTATTATTTACAACCGGTATATCCGCTATGTTCCCTTTACCGCTTGCGGGAAATGCTGGCATTATCATGTCCGGCATTCGTAATTATGCCACAAACCTGCACAATCAATTGAAAGAGAAAAGCATCTATGTCGGACATCTCTCCATCGGGACTCTGATAAAATCCGGAACAGCCGGAGATCCTGATCTCATCGCGGAGACTTGGTACAATATGTATGAGCAGCAAGACCGCTTAGAAGAAGTATTTCCATCTGGCTTTAATCCGACTCAAATGGGGATTTGACCCTCTCTTCCAGCGGTTGCTTGCCCCGTAAAATTCACTGAACGCACTCCGCCTGTAAATTTTTGTACATGACTGGGCCTTGAAAAAAAACGGCGGTCTGTCACCATTTAAGACCGGTAACAGCCCGCCGCTAGACTAAGATCGGATTTCACTTTTCTTTTGACCTATTGAAGGTCCTGTCATTCCTGACTCCTCCAAGTTGATTTTCACCACCACTTCTACCTTCGCTTGTTGAAAATGCTGCGGCCACTCCTTCTTCAATTCCTTCCACTGCTGGGGATGCTGACGGTGCACGGCTACTCCAAATCCGAGAATATCAGTTCCATGCGCTTGTATTTCTTTTATTACACGCTTAACCTCAGTTGAGGTTTGATTATTCATGTATTCCTTCACCATTGTGATATTTTTCGTCTGGAATAAATCCAGATGTGTGTTGTTCTCTCTCAGAACGCCTTTAGCGCCAAGAACAACTCGAATACGAATATTATCATTCTCATCCGCTGAGGTTTGAATTTTGGTTGATAAATGATTGATTTCCACCACGATATTCCCCTCTTCAGAAGGAATTTTCACAGTGCGAATTGCACCGTCAAGCTCTCCTTTGACCCATTGCACAATCATGCCTTTCTTCAAGGTCAAGTAGTTGACCAGCTTAGTTTCTTTATTAAAAACTGCCGTTCCCCACAGTTTCAACTTCGAATTTGAATCAAATTGCGCGGTAATAACGGGCAGAACCGGACAGCTTTCCTCACTTGCATTCGCCATTAAGAACTTCAGTAAAGTTAAGTCAGGAGTTGTACCTGCTGCCTCATGAATTCTAAAGAAAGCGTTGGCTGGCACCTGCTCCAATGGATACGATAAGGATAATAGCTCCGCAGCCGTACTTCCCTTAACAATAAGGATATCCGTACGCAGGCGAACAATGGGATTGCGGCTGTATTCATCAATAATGTTGGACAGCCCTTTTTTCGCTAGTTTGTCGCCAATAAGGATGACACGCCGATGACCGGCAAACCAGGCCCGGGATACTTTCGTTTGAAGATCTTTAGCTGCCTCATAGACACTATTCCCGCTTCCCGTAATGGTGAATGAAGATTTCCCAGCCGCAGTTTCACTATCCCCTAATTCTCGCGGTATAGGAAATTGTGCGGATGCCAAATAACTCCCATCATCCTTCAAGTCCATTCCCCAAGCAAAAATAAGCGCTTGATTGTTCAGCTCCCTGCGATCCCAGCATCCCGTAATGAGTAATACTAGAATAATAAGAGTCATCCAACGCCAGCCCAATTTAATTTGACTCATCCTTTCTCTGTATGCTCTGGCCGCGCATAACGGATACGATCCATAACAACAGCGGAATACCTATAACATTGATTGGTATAACATACGGAATCCACATTTGCTGGACATATTCTTTTATTGGTGCCGTCGCGTTTTGGGGCAGAAGCGCAAGCACTAGAGTAATTGGCGCCATCAGCCAAATTAACATTCTCCAGTTTTTAATGTTGAGCCATTGGGCAGTGCCATACACGGCTATAAATAGAAATAACGATAATTTGATAAAGGCGGAGAACAGCCAAATAATAACGAACAGAATATCAACATTCTGGATAAATCCAAGTACAGATATAAAACGGGTCATCCCAAAAAAAGGCGCCCACATACGTGCAGGTAAAATAGGTCCAAATGTCATAATAACCATCATAGAAGCTACCACAACTAGCACAGCTGTAAGAGCCATTCCCCACATCGTTATCGATAATGCTTGCTTCGAATTAGACATAAAGGCAAAAATCATCGTGAACATAATAATGTCACCATAGAATGCAACGCCAGAAATCGATCCCTTCATGATGTGCTTCCATCCGCTATCTATGAATACAGGCGTCAAATGATGCCAATCCAAATGGTTGCTGCTGAGCAGACACGTACCCAAAATAACGACTAAAATGATCGGCCCCATCAGCTCCCCGCAGCGAGCAATTCCAGCCAGTCCTCCCGCGGCAATCACATAGATGACAAGGATAAGCAGCGTAACCATAATGACGTACAACGGTGTTTTCGTAAACAAAGTTAAGTAGACAAAATCAGCTGAATTACGCAGCACCATACTATTCAAATAAACCCACATAACAAAATAAGGAATGATAACGATTTTGCCCGCCCATTTGCCCAAAATAGTCTGACTGTATTGTACAAATGTTTGCTGAGGATATCTCATGCTCAACCTGACAATGAGGAATACAATTCCTAACCCCATTAGTCCGGCAAGCAGCATGGAAATCCATGCATCTTGGTTAGCTTCTATCGCTGCGGCAGATACCGCATACAGCATGGTCAGCACGATCTCAATACTGAAGACGAGCCAAAACAACTGTTTTCCAGATATTTGCATCGCTAATGGTCTCCTCACTCTGACGTCATTGACACCTTGCGTTATTTTTGACTCTTTTTGTTTTTGGCGGGATCTTGCCCTGCTGGTGTTCGGATTATGTTCTCATCAACTAGAAAACCAGGCCTTTTATTCATCGTCCAACGAGGCATTCGAATGAAAATATCTTTCATATTGCTGGATAAGTTAGGTGCAACAGGTGCTAAGTAAGGAATCCCAAACGAGCTGAGATTGACTAAATGGATAATGAGTGCAATCACTCCAAAACCCACTCCGTAAATACCTAGACTGCCCGCCAGCAATAAAAGCGGAAAACGTAACAGCCGAAATGCTAAGCCTAGATTGTACCGGGGCAAAGAGAACGAGGCAATTCCGGTAAAAGCAACCACGATTACAGTAGGCGCGGATACGATCCCTGCACGTACTGCTGATTCTCCAAGCACCAGTCCCCCAACCATGCTTACTGCAGAGCCAACCGGCTTCGGCAGCCGTATTCCGGCTTCCCGCAATGCTTCGAAAATAACTTCCATCAAGAGCGTCTCGACTACAGTCGGAAAAGGAACATTTTCTCTGGCGGCCGCAATTGTTAGCAGCAGTGCCTCTGGAATAAGCTGAGGGTGAAAGGTTGAAGTCGCTACATAAAGAGACGGAAGGAGAAACGAAACGCTCAGCAGCAAAAAGCGAAGCAGTCGAATCCCGCTCGTGTAAATGAAATGTTCATAGTAATCTTCAGCTGCATGGATAGCAGTCCAGATCGTCATCGGAACGATGAGTACAAAAGGCGTGCCGTCCACCAAAATAGCAACTCGGCCTTCCAGCAGGCTGGCCAGAACAACATCGGGACGTTCCGTGTTCTGTACTAGAGGAAACGGAGAGTGCGGTGTATCCTCGATAAATTCCTCAATATAGCCCGAATCTAGTATGGCATCGGTATTTATGCGATGGATTCTTTTGCGTACCTCCTGCAATATACCCGGTTTGACAATCCCCTCAATATAAGCAATGGATATCTGGGTTTGTGACATCTCCCCTACTGTGGTCATTTCGAACTTGAGCTTCGAGCTGCGCATTCTGCGCCGTATTAGCGCCTTATTCGTAAAAATCGATTCCGTGAAGCCCTCTCTTGGACCTCGAACGACTGATTCCGTACCTGGTTCTCCAATCGAACGTTTCTCATAATCACTCATGTTGCCAAGCAGAGCTTCTGTTTCTCCCTCGGTAAGCAGAGCGATTTGTCCATTGAGAATCCCCTGTACGACAAGTGAGACATCGCTTACCAGTGCTGTTTGCTTGATTGCGAGCGCTTGCTGAGCAATTAACTCTTTAAAGTAGGAAGGCTTGTCGACTTCTGGATTATGCCCTGCCGTAAGCAGAGGCTTGAGGAGCATTTCCTCTAGTCCCTTTGTGTCAATCAAGCCATTCACATAAATCACCAGTGCATACATTCTGCCTTCGACATAGAGAGGACGATATACGACATCCGAGCAGTTACGAAAAATTTCTTTCAAATACGTTTCATTTTGGCACAGTGAGGGAGTTAGTTTCTGCTCTGGCAAAACGTCGTTCATATGGATGTTTTCTTTCTCCTGTGTCCGCGTCCATTTAAACTTATTAGCCATAAGCCCCCTCCCCCTGTTAGCTCAGCAAAATAACGCAAAGCACATTCCCAAATTTATTTTGTTAGCATAACCCATTTATGGAATTCCATTCTTCATGCAGAATCATTGCAAATAAAAAAAGGCCGCGATGGCGCGACCTTAACCGGATGAATATGAAGCCTTCAGACAGCATGAAACTGCTCCTATTAATCCGATGTATTCCTTTAGGTTTCCTGTTAAAACAGCTGATTCGGAAGAATCAGCTGCTTTTGGTTTTATTTTTTAATTAACGTGAAGTCATCAAATGCAGCCCAATTGCCTGCTGCGGCATTGGAGTGAACCCCAATCGTAATGGTGCCTGTCGTTACATTAATATTATCGATTACCAGCTCCACCCAAGTACCTGTCGAAGCTGTAGTCAGGTTCGTGCTGTAAGTCGTAGCTCCGCCATAATTGCTTGCTTCCATGCGAAGGGCGCTTTGACCGCCGCTGGAGCGGACCCATACCGATGCTTTATACGTACCGTTAGGCACCGATACAGCTTGAAAAGTAGTTTGCTGATACGCTGTTGCCGCGAAGTGCGTCAGCTTATAGGAACCTGTACGTGGTGTATCTGTATCTACACTTTGCGCAACAACAGCTTGGCCTGTAGGACGCCATTCACTCCAATTGCTCAAGCTCCCTGCTTCGAATCCCGGATTAAGCAGCAGATTCGACGTTGAAGAAGATGCCGTAAAGCTAATGCCGTTAAGGTTTAACACTCCTTTGTAAACGACGTAGACGTCCTGGGTCCCCCCTGCTCCGGTCAAGGCTGCGCTATTCGTTGCCCAAGTCTGCCAACCGCCAGTTCCGCCTACAGGCACCGTTCCGAGCAGCGCTCCTGTTGGGCTTCCTGTACGAATCTCAAGCGATGTAGACGTTGTATAACCGTTTGCAACTCGTGCGCTGACGCCTGTTACCCCATTTAAATCGACATTTTTGAACATAATCCAGCTTCCGTTGGATGCGTTGCCGATATCCAGGCCTCCGCCTGTATCACTAGTTGCTTCCGGTTTGATCGAGAATGCTTCATTATACGCTGAGGCTTTCAACCCGTAAGTATTAGGAATAACCGTTTGCGCCAAGGACTGCGTTCCGGACCATTTGAAGGTTACGGCAGATTTGCCAGGCAGCGTGTACGTAAAGGACTGGCCGCCCCATTTCACTTTAAAGGTATTGTTAGAAGCCGTTTCATTGTAAGCAACAAGTACTTTGCTGCCGTCCGGATTTTTCGCTGCAAGGTTATGAATGCCATTGGCATAGCCGGTCGAAGCGATGCGCACCGCACCTGGAACAATATATTTACTGAGGTGACCCATTGCATAATACGACGGTCCATAAGTTACTGCACCCGTGCCTTGGTTAATTGTAACCAGTCCTGTGCATGTAGTGCAGCCCCCATTTGTTGGACCATTAGCTGTATCTAGTGCCATATTCCATGCAATAAAGTTTTTGGACCAGTGGCGGAGCGTCTTCGTCAAGTTTTTCATATCCACATCAAACTGTCCTGTTGTTGTATCCGTCCAAGTACCGCCTGTACATTCTGTCTCATACGTGTCTTTTGACGGGAACAAATAATGCATGGTCGACATAATCGTTGCTTCGCCGCCATAGCAATGCCATGCGGTACCCGCAGTATAGGTTGCAGCAGCCGAATCGCTATAGTAAGCAGGAACAAAATCGATATCCCAGTTATGGTCAAAAGCGAAAATTTTGACGTTTTTGCCGCTGAGCGCCGGACCCAGATTATTTTTCACGAAATTGGCCTGTTCCTGCGGCGTCATATACATACCCGGATACCCCGTGGAAGCCCAGCGCGGCTCGTTATTAGGGGTCACGGCATAGATCGGTACGCCTTTGGCTGCATAGGCATCGATGAAGTTAACAAAGTAGGCAGCAAGATCACCATAATGTTCTAGCTTCAGGGTAGCCGTATCTCCGCCAAGCATGGAATTATTGTTTTTCATCCAGCCAGGCGGGCTCCATGGGCTCGCAACGATCTTCAGATTGCTGTTCAATGTCCGCGCCTGCTGCAGAAGAGGAATAATATCAATCTCGTCTTGCGCAATGGAAAATGGTGAAGCCGGCGTCGGTTTATAATTGTAATTGCCAACGTGAGAGAAATCAGAGGCTCCCATTGTCTGGCGAAGCCAGCTGATTCCGATCCCGCTTGTCGGACTGAACAGATTCGTCATCAGCGTATTCCGATTTGCAGCGGATAGTTTCTGATTCATCAGATAAGCGGAAGAGTCTGTAATGGAAGCCCCAAAGCCGTCAATCGTCTGAAACGTCGAATTCTCATCCACAAAGATTGTATTCGTACTCGAGGCTGTGTCCGCTGCAAATGTCAGATTGCTCTGGGGAGTCAGCTTTTCCGTTAATGATTCATTCGTGCGCCATACGCTTACCGTTTCTCCTGCAGCAGCTGCTATCTCCGGCTTTGCAAGCGATAATGAAGTCACCAGCAACGAGGTGACCAGTGCTGCCGCAGCCATACCTTTAAACAAATTAGCCATTTTATTGCCTCCTTTGTTTGTTCCTGCAAATGATTGAATAGCTCTTATGCTTACTTACTTGCCCGTCTTTTGCTTCCAGTCATCCAGCTGCTTCTGTACCTCTGCTACCACCTTCTCGATACCTGCTTTTTTGCGTTTCTCGATATATTCAGCCAGCTTCTGCTCGACCTCTGCTGCCCCCGTGTTCAACGGCGGTCCAAATTCGTCGTTGACGGCTTGAATATTGGCGATTTCCGTCTGCACCGGTTCCGGGTCAAAGGTAAAGCCCAGAATCGGGGAAGACTTCGCTTCATTGTTTTCCTTCAGCGTCTGCTCGCGTACCGCTGCATCCTGACCTTCCTGCATATCGGCAAGGAACGTATTGCCGAACACCCAAGTGATATTCGGGTTATAACTGCTGTTTTCATTCATCTTGATCATGTCATTCGAGATTCTGGTATAGTGCTTGCCTTCAATTCCGTAGCTCACCAGATTGAGCAGCTCTTTATCCGTATTAAGAAGGTTCAGAAACATAAGGGCGCGTTCCGGATTTTTCGACGTTTGGCTAATGGCCTGCATCGACTGAATAATTGTATTGGTTCCGACAAACGGCTCCGAAGTAGGAACGATGACAATATCCTGTCCGCCGGAGGCATTCTTCTCTTCGACTTCACGGCCCGGCTTCAGAACGTTATGGAAGGACACGGCGATCTGGCCCGCTTTCTTCCGGTCATCCAGCGCTTTAACCGTAGGCGCATCCTTATTAATCAGACCCTTGCTGTACCAGTCGTGCATCAGGGTCAAATACTCCTTATACTCCGGTGATTGAATTACGTCCATGACCTTGGACTGAGCGTCATCCCGATATAGACCCACAATGGCTTCATTCGAGATATATTCAATGTTGTTGTAGGTGGTCTTCATATTCTCGAAGTTGCCGGCGCGCGTTATGCCAAACGGAATGATGTCGGGCTCGTTCTCCTTGATTTTCACAAGGAATGGCTCGATATCCTTAATCGACTTGATTGCGCTTGGATCGAGGCCGTATTTGTCCTCGAAACGTTTCTGGATGAGGAAGCCCTCTTTGTTCGTAATCGTCTGGTAGTTAAGAATGCTGTAGATTTTACCATCCACCTTCAGCGCTTCCCATACCATATCCGGAAACAGCTTCTTCAGCTCTGGCGCATTCTTATCCAGCAGCGGTCCCAGCTCGACAAACGCGCCGCGCCGCGAATTCTGCGCATAATTGAACATCCAGAACGAGGTCCAAGCAATATCGAATTCCTCGTTGGCGGCAACCATCGTATTGAGCTTCTGCTCATAGCTTCCTCCGTCTGTCGGCATCAGCTTGATGGTAGCGTTAATTTTCTCCTTCGTGATTTTATTGATCGCATCCTCTACTTCCTTCGTACCGGGCTGCGTACTCCATTGCGGGTAATACCAGGTAAGCTGTACCGGATTAAGCTTTGAACTTTCTGATTCCGCTGCGGTCTGTGTACTGCTTGCCGGCTTGTTACTGCTTGCGGGAGTGCTCGCATTATTGCTGCATGCAGACAGCACTAGCATTAACCCAACCAAAAGCGCGAGCATACCTTTTCTGTTGTTGTACCCCATCTTTATTGATGACCTCCCTAACTATTTATGGAATACGGCTATGGACAAGCCATGGTCAAGTCCAAGCCGTGTGTTCCCGGGTGCTAGAAGCTGCTTACTCTTTAAGAGAACCGACAGTCAGCCCTTTGACAAAATAACGCTGGAAGAACGGGAAAATAAAAAGCATCGGTCCCGCTCCAAGAACCGCTAATGCCATTCTGGTTGTTAAGCTCGGAAATTTAGTTACATCAATACTGCCGCTAAGATGCTGTGAATTAACGGCATAGAATTCAATCGTACTCATAATCCGGTATAGGAGCAGCTGCAGCGGAACGAGACGATCCTGATCGATGAACAACAGCCCCAGCCACCAATCATTCCAATAGATAAAAGAGATGAACAAGCCAACCGTAGCAAGCGCCGGAGTGGACAGCGGCAATACGATCGTGAAGAAAGCACGATACTCGCTGGCCCCGTCTATCTTGGCCGATTCGATGACTTCCGCCGGCATCCGGTCAAGGAAGCCCTTCATGATCATGACGTAGAACGGATTAATCAAATACGGAATAATGAGCACCCACAGCGTATCCTTCAGATGCAAATATTTCACAACGAGAATATAGAAGGGCACAAGGCCGCTGTTAAACAGCATCGTGAATACGACAAATAAAGTTGTCGCCTTTCGATAGCGGTACTCCTTGCGGGACATGACATAGGCAATCATTGCTGTAAGCAGCAGACCAATTATTGTTCCGAGAACAGTAACCGCAATCGTTACGCTGTAGGCATTAAGCAGGATGCCGGGATTATTGAATACAGCTGCATATCCGTCAAGGCTGAACTGTTCAGGGATAAACCGGTATCCATGCTTGACCACGGAACCTTCCTCCGAGAAGGAAATAGATACAACCAGCAGCAAGGGATAGATCATGATGGCAGCCACGATCACCAGAACAGCATGGCTTAACAGGCGAGCGACATTTTTTCTCATAAGAACACCCCTACCACAATGCGTGATCCGAATTCGATTTCTTAATTATCGTATTGGCTGCAATGACAAGCACAAAGCCAACAAGCGATTGGTACAGACCTACAGCCGCCGACATTCCGACATCACCAACCGTCCTTAACGCACGGAACACATACGTATCGATAACATCCGTCGTCGAATAAAGGAAGCTGGAATTGTTCGGAATGAAATAGAACAGGCCAAAATCTGCCCGGAACATGCCTCCAATCGCCACGATAAGCAGTACGACAATTAATGGCGTCAGTAATGGCAATGTAATTTTGCGGATCATCTGCAGCCGGTTCGCTCCGTCAATTTTCGCCGCCTCATAATAGCTAGGGTCTATACCGATCATTCCGGCATAATAGACAAGCGTAGAGAAGCCTAACGTCTTCCATAGATTAACGGCGTTCAGAATATACGGCCAGCGGCCAGGCTCCTGATACCAGTTGACCGGTGCTTGCCCGAACAGCTTCCATACATGATCCAGCAGCCCCCGGTCCTGCTCAAGGAAAGCCAGCACGATATAGCCGACAACTACCCATGACAAGAAATAAGGAAGGAATAACGCACTTTGGTAGAACTTCACCGCTTTGCCGCTCATCTCATTCAGAAGCAAGGCCAATAGTAACGCGCACACTAATGTAATCAGAATAAAACCGCTGTTGTACATCACGGTATTACGGGTAACTCTCCACGCATTATCGGAGACAAAGAAGAAACGGAAATTATCGAGGCCGTTCCATTCGCTACCGAAAATTCCCTTGTCAAACCGGAATTTCTTAAACGCAACAATGAGTCCAATCAAGGGCAAGTAGCTGAAAATCAGCTTAAACAGCAGCGCCGGCAGGCTCAGAATAAAGAGATCCCTATTCCTGCGGAAATATCTTTTGCGATTCGGCTTGCTGGGCTTGCTGAGTATGATCGCTTCGTTTTTCATGTTTTACATTCACCTCCCCTTGCTGCCGTTTTTGGAATCCGCAGCTGTCATAGGCCCATTTAAGCAGACGGGAAGGCTATTCTTCTACTGAACATATTGCACTTTTCTCTATTTTGGCTTGCACTATCCGCATATTTCTCCTATCTCTTGCGAGGGGAAAAAGAAGCCCTGAATTCTCGCGTTTCTATTGAGATTCAGGGCTTCCAGACCGTTATTTATCAGGCGCTATGACTTTGCGGAGCCTGTAGTTTTTCGGTGAAGTACCGTATTTGCTCTTAAATAATTTGAAGAAATAGCTTTGCGAGCGGTAGCCCGCCTGCTCCATCACTTCATTAATCGTTATATCCTTCGTCTCAAGCAGCTCGAGCGCTCGCTCCAGACGGAAATCATTCAGGTATTCGGTAACGGTCATACCCGTGCTTTGCTTGAACTGCCTGCCGATATAAGCGGAAGACATCTTAAGCAGTTGAGCCATCCCATTGAGGCTGAAGTCCGGGTCCATACTGTTCTCTGCTATCATATCCTTCATCGTCCGGGCAAGAATGTCGGCCTTTTCCGTCTCTGCCGGATTGTCCTGCTCGGACAGCTGCAACGCAAGGGACTGGAACAAAGCCTTGATCTCCTCCGCCGTTTCCTGTTTAAGCACTTCCTGGTGGAAAGCCCGGATGTCGATCTCGAGAGGCCGAAGCCTGTGTTCGTTCATTTCACTGATCGTCTTCGTCACGGTCACCGTCATATGCATAACAGCGTTCATAAACTGCGTGTAGGTGAGCATTGAAGCGTATGCGAAATAGGAGTCAAAATCTTTAGCCAGCTCCGTGCTGTTCCCCATGCGGAGATGCTCGGTCATAAGCTTTTCAATATGAGTGGCCTCATGCAAATCCTCGTGTCGTTCCTCCGCCTTCACCAAATCCGCTGTAATAAGGACAGAGCTGCCCAGCAGCATCCGGTATTGCATGAACTGCTGCGCTTCAAGGTATGCCTCGGCTATTTCCGTGCAACTCTCAAATGGACGGGCGAGCGACACCGTCGTAGACAACTTATAATAACTCTGAATGACAGCTTGCATCTCATTGATTGCCGCTTTAATCGGTTCCATTGCATTCCTTGACAGAGAGACAATAAAAACAAACTGATTATCCCCCATCTCAATCCATGCCGGCTTACCATGCCGGGACAGCAGCTCATCGGTGATGTTGCCCAGTGCAAACCGGTAGATTCGCTGTTCCTCCGTGCTAGCCTGAAGCATAGATTGCTCGAATTGATCAATTTTGCAAATTCCGATGAGAAACTGCCCTTCTGCATCCAGCGGGAGCTCATATTCCTCAAGCAGCTGTCTGAAACTCTCTTCCGTTAGCCCGGAGCCTCTGCTCAATATACTGCGGATGTGGAAATCCTCGATAATTTTCCGGTTTCGGACATGATGCCGTTCCGCGCTGTTCGCCTTATCAGCCATAGAGGCGTAGCTGGCTGCAAGATAAGACCATTCATCCTTTTGCTGGCCGGATTTCGCTTCTGGAGGAAGTACTCCCCGCACCTGCCTCACCATCGTATCAACCGGGCGGTAAAGCCTTGTTGAAATAATAAGAGCAATAATCGCTGACAGCAGTAAAAATAAAGCGGTTACAACAATGAGCATGTTGCGGACTCCATACAGCTCGCGGAACGCATAATCATAGGACTGGATGCTGATCGCCTTCCAGTTGTATTTGCCAAGCGGCATGACGGTCACGATTGACTTGTTGTCCCCCCGGCCATAAGTGAACGTCTCAAACTCCGCTTCGCTTTTCTGAATCCGGTTCGTAATACGATCAGGCAGAAAATCCGCCAGCCGGTTATCGTTGGAATAAAGCGAGCCATTGCCGTCCATCAGCAGCACCGAGCTGCTTTTGTCATAAGCCAGATCGTTAATGACTTTTATGTTGTTAAAAATCCATTCCGGCTTTACATTCAGAATCAGCTTGCTCTGCTCCGTCTGATTGGCCTTATCGTCATACATCATATAGGAGAAGAAATCGACAGCTGCCTGCGAATCTCCCGTAATCTTCATCGGGACAAGACGCATTTTCTGCAAATTAGATTTATTGCCCAGCTGCATCTCAAACCGCTCGATCTCGCCGTGCAGATTATCTTGGAATTTGCGGTTAGTCGACAGGTAGGTATCGGTATAGCGATTGTACAGAATAATAGAGTACAGATAAGTAGAGGAATCGGCTACTTTGTCCAGCTTCGCCAGCTTAATGGCAATATCCTCATAGCTGAAAGTCTTGCTATATAAAATCGGGATGACCTCATTGTCAAAGTAAAGGGACATCATTAAATTTTTCAGAATTTCATCCATGTACTCTACGTTATACTTGACTTGCGCGAGTACTTTGCGGTTCGCCTCGGTCTGGATACGGAGCGTCGAACTCTTCATATTCCAATATAAAGTAGAGGCAAATATACATAAAATAGCGACAATAAAAGCAATCAGAGACCACAAGATACGCTGCAAATATTTGCGGGAACGAAATGAAATCAACATCTTACAATTCCTCCTGGCAGTCTGAAGTCATCGCTTTCTAAAGCATAGAGGGCTATCCCTGGCAGGGAACAGCCCTTGAAGAATTACCTTATGCAGTTCATTCGATTATTGCTGCGAAAAGCGGTAAGTCGCAACGCTTTTGGCTGGAACATAGGCCTCAAACTGCTTGCCCTCGCATACGACACGTATGGGCTGCTCCTCCAGTGTCTGATTAATAACAACTATGATAACATGACCATCCGGGTTCAAGAACGCCACATTCGTTACCGTATCGGGAGAGCCATAATTACTCTCAATTCTCCAAGCCCCTCTTTGAATATATCGGGCAAATTGGGCCGTCATATAAGTTTCCGGCGTCATCCAATATTCATCCGGACGGTCTGCATGCTGCACCAGCAGCGTTGGATCTGGAATACCTACCCACTGATGCTTGCCAATCCGGCTGTCGAGCATGGTCACCCATGCGTTATAGCTAGAAGCCCAGTTGCGAAAATATTGCGCAATCCGGTCGGCTGCGGCCACTCCCCAGATCGACCTCTCCGTCATATGAATCGTCTGATCGGGATAAGCTGCTTTAAGCTCAGTCATGACAGAAGGCTCGCCTTCATAATCATGAAAGGCTATGCCGTCCGAGGCGGAACGCCCTTCCTTATCATTAAGAATCGGACAGGCGTACATCCAGGCATCCTGAAAGTTATGATCAAAGATCCAGATCTTTGTGTCCAGCTGATGCTCGTCCAGCTCTTTTCGGAGTGCGATAATAAGCTCTCTCTCCTGTTCCGGGCTCATATAGCAGCTTGGATAATCGATCTCCAGCAGGGGCTCGTTCTGTACTGTAATCGCATAAAGCTCAATCCCCTGCTCCTTATAAGCCTGAATAGCTTTACGGTAATAAATAGCCAATGCGTCGGTATATGCCTTCCCTTCCTTCAGCTCTCCCCGCCACAAATTGCCCGAGGTCTTCATCCAGGCCGGAGGTGACCAGGAGGAAGCGTAAAAATTGCAGATCCGGTTTAACGGCCAGCATTCGCTGGACCGTCGGAATAATCCCAAACTCTATATCCTTGTGGATCGAGAACCGCTCCATCGCAAAATCCGTTTCTCCCTCTTCCAGATCGTTATAGCTATAGAAGGTTTGCGCGGTAAAATCCGAGGTACCCAGCGCCAATCGTATAAACGAAAAACCCGCGCCGTGTATCGGATCAAGCAAAAAGGAAATGAGCTCCTCTTGCTTCACGGGAGACATTCTTGCCAGGTTATGTACCGTACTTTCCTCCATAGAGGAGCCTACCCCAAGCATCTCCTGATACTTCATTTCCGGGAAAACTGTAATGGTTGTCCGGTTCTCCGGACGCGGAGCATGTGTCCATAGAGGAGGCCTTGCTTCGCCTCTATACTCAATTTCCTTAGATTCGTAAAACCAGCTGCGATCTCTCGGCTCCAGCTCAGAGCTCCACCATACCTCGACTTTAGTTGCTGTCATCATAATCTCCTTTTACCCTGATCAATGGATGGGTTCTGTTTTCTCTCCCCAGCATGACAGCATGGAGGTGTCCGGGCTACTGCTCAAATTGTACATTTCTCTACTTTAGCACTTCACTATATAGTAAAAAGTGATCTAGAGGAGGTGGAAATATTGAAATCGATTTCATTCAGTTGTATCAAGTACTTTTCGTTTATTTTACCCGATACCGGATAGGTAAAGGAAGAGATTTCTTATCCTTGATTCTGACATGAATGGTGTAAAGAAACGGCAGCCGATCTAGCTGCCGTCTGAAGCTTCTTATAAGGTTAATTTATTAATGCAGCAGGTTGAGCTGTCGCTTCATCGGCCGACATGGTTATCTTTTACATAGGTTGTTTGGTTGGACGAATAATAATTTCATTTACTGAGGTATCATGGGGCTGTTCGATAGCGTACGCAATTGCCTTCGCTATACTATCTGAAGAAATACTCATACTACGAATCATATCGGTCATGTCCAAAACTTCCCGACTGGTAACAGTATTCAATAATTCCGTCTCCACTATTCCTGGAGAAATGATGGTCGAGCGTATACCCGATACCGATGATTCCTCCAGACGCAGCCCCTCTGCAATAGCCCGTACTGCAAATTTAGTCGCACTATAGACAGTTGTAGTTGGACTAACAACATAGCCTGCAGTCGAAGAAATATTTATGATATGACCTGACTTTTGTTCTCTCATGCTTGGAAGAACCGAGGCAATGGCATAAAGTACACCTTTAATGTTTACATCAATCATCTGTTCCCATTCCTTGACTCGGAGCTCGTTCAACCGGGAATTTGGCATGATTCCAGCGTTATTTACAAGAACATCAACCTTGCCAAAGTTTTCGATCGTGAACCGTGCGAGATTATTCATATCCTCAAACGATGTTACGTCCGCCTGGAAGGAAAGTGCTTCTCCCCCAACAGCACGAATTTGGTTTACGACTTGCTGCAATCGATCCGCTCTTCTCGCGGCTAGTACGACTTTCGCCCCTTGATTAGCTAATAGCTTAGCTGCAGCTTCACCGATTCCACTAGAGGCGCCAGTAATGATAACAACTTTTGATTCCATATGACTCATGAAAATCCCCTCCTCTTTTAGCTTTAATCGACTACATTAAATAGGTTGAATGGTTGGACGGATAATGACTTCATTTACTGAAGTATCCGCCGGTTGATTGATTGCATAGGCGATTGCATTAGCGATTCTATCTGGTGAAATACTCATACTGCGAACAATGTCATTAGTTTGTGCTACATCGGGGCTAGTAATGGTGCCTAAAATTTCTGTATCGACAATACCGGGCGCAATGATGGTAGAGCGAATTCCCGATACAGGTGATTCTTCTTGACGCAAGCCCTCAGCAATCGCTCGAACGGCAAACTTAGTTGCACTGTACACAGCCGAAGTTGGACTAACAATATGGCCCATTACCGAAGAAACATTAATGACATGCCCAGATTGCTGCTCCCTCATAATTGGCAGGACGCCGGCAATGGCATACAGCACGCCTTTAATATTTACATCAATCATTTGATCCCAGTCACTGACTCGAAGTTCATTTAATTGTGATACTGGCATAACTCCAGCATTATTGATCAGAACATCCACCTTGCCATATTTTTGATTTGCAAATTGGGCAAGATTATTCATATCCTCAGACGAAGTTACATCAGCTTGGAAAGAGAGCGCTTCTCCCCCCGCAGCATGAATTTCATTAACTACTTGCTGTAATCGCTCCGCCCGTCTCGCTGCCAATACTACTTTTGCACCATGACTTGCTAATAGCTTAGCAGTAGCTTCGCCTATTCCGCTCGAAGCACCCGTAATGATAACAACTTTAGATTTAATATTTTCCATCGATAAACACTCCTTATAATATTTTTTCGCAACACACGTTGATTAATTGTCTTGCGTTGATTATTATTTTATTGAGTTTTAAAATATATACAATCGTTAATAGCAGCCGGTTTATTGCTTAATCAACAACTAGCATCATATTGTCTATAACTTGAACGGAGGAATAGCACTCATGGAGAACAAACGAATAGACCGTCGCACCATAAAAACAAGAACGGCTATTAATAAAGCATTTCTTGAGCTTTTTTATAAGAAAGATCTAGAACTGATTACCATAAATGAAATTGCGGATTTAGCCGATCTCAACCGGGCAACCATTTACTTGCATTACAATGATAAATACGACTTGCTGGACAAATTAATTGAGGGGCACCTCAATAAACTCATCTCATTCTGTGATACAGACGGACAGACACCTCTGAGAAGTGAGTTCTTACTCATCTTTGAATATATAGCGGAACAATTCCTCTTTTTTTCCGCGATGCTTAACACTTCACGGGCTACCGTCTTTAGAAGCCGCCTGATGAAGTTTATATTCGATAACATGAAGAGCAAGCTCGAGGATGGCGGATCTGATACGTGGATAGACAATGAATTACGCGCTCAGTTTATTGCTTCAGCTTTTATCGGGATGTTGGAATGGTGGGTCCAGCATCAAATGCCACATCCGCCTGAATATATGGCAGAACAGTTATGCCGGTTGTTTGAAAAAAATGAGGTGTACGCTTAATTAGCAGAAAAAAGCCGCGGGACGCTGACTCAGCATCTCACGGCTTAGTAGTTATGATTATTGTATTTGGCCTGTTCTTCTGATGATAGCTTCTAGCGCTTCTTCCAGCGACTGCCGACCGCTCACGACTTCAGTTCCTTCCTGCTCGAAATCAATCCAGCCAGAATTGAAACCATCAAGCATTTCCAGCCGCCCCTGTACATTCTCTGCAATCCCGCCTTGACGAATAAAAATATCCGGCCAATCTTCCCGTTTCACAACCTTCGCCTCTACAGGACGATTCAATAATTTGGATAGCGCAGAAGCAATATCGTTTGGTGAATATGGGCGTGGTCCCTGCAGTTCCAAAAACCGCGTGCCTTCCCATTGCTGCTTAAGCGTTGCCGCTGCAATTGATCCGATATCGCTAGTAGAAATCATTGGAATTGCCCGGTCAAGCGGTGCCAGGAAGGATTGAATTTCACCATATTTACGAGCAGGCTCAATATCCCATGCCGAATTATCCATAAACCATGCCGCTCTTAAAAAAGCTGACGGAATTGCGACCCGCTTAAGCTCCTCTTCCACTATATGAAGGGAATAAATGATTCCAGTTCCTTCATCATGCTGTCCTCCTACTGAAGATAAAGCGACAAACCGAGATGGCTTTGCACCTGTCAAAGCTAATCGTATAGCTTCTACATAAGCACGGGTATCACTAAAGTTTTTATCGGGATAAAAAGAAGGCGGGTTCATGACGAATACAGCCTCTGAACCGGCAAAAGCGGCTTCAAGTGCTGCAGCATCGCGGTAATCTGCAATGACTGCTTCTGCGCCCAGATTAATCCACTCTTGCGCTTTCTGCTGATTTCGCAGCACTACTTTCACCGGCAGCCCTTCTTTTAATAGCTGCCTGGCGGTTGCTCCTCCAACTTGTCCTGTTGCACCCATCACTGTATACATGCACTTCAACTCCTTGTTCGAATTGAAACCATCATACCAGAATAGATTACATGTTACAACTTATATTTTTTGTAACTTGAATGTTCCGGTTTGTATTTATCAATGCTAAAAAGCCGACCCACATGGAGTGGACCGGCTTGGATACTTGGTTTAAAAAATTGATTATTTCTTAACGGAGCTATCATGCAGACCGTATAGCAATGTCTGCCAGACAGCTTCAAATCTGCTTTCTGCATCGGGTTTTTCCCATTCTGAGGAAAAGGCAGCATGATGAAATCGTGTAGTCGCCATAAAAACACCAATTGCTGCTTGTCTGGCATCCTGACATTTGAACGTCCCCACAGCAACGCCCTCTTCAATTATGAGTTGCAGCTGCTCTAATAATTGCTCCATATGCATCTCAAGCAAATCTGGATTTTCTCCAACTAATCTTGCGTACATTGCAAATAACTCCGGATCTTTGCGAGACCGTTCGAGCTTGAACATGCGTAACGCATTTAACCAATTATATAATTTAGAATCTATTGAATTAGCTTCCTTAGCTGCTTGCGCTAGCGGCTCAAAAACGCCACTCAGCCATCTGTCAACTACGGCTTTTTGCAGCATCGCCTTATTCTCAAAATGCCGATATAGCGCGGCGTGACTCACCCCAATAGCTCGTGCAATATCCGACATATTCGTTTTTGCCAGACCGTACTTCCTCAAGACAGTTTCAGCAGTATCCAAAATTAATTCTTTCGTTAATGTTTCTTCAGCCATTTTGTCATTCCTTCCTTGTGCTCATGATAGCAAAAGAAGGATTCGTTTACAACTTACGTTATTTGAAATCATTCACTGCCCTTCATAATTTTCACCATGCTCTTGCCTGTTGCCACAATTGACTCTTCTGCCGAACGAGGCCTCCAGCCTAGTATACGTTTGGCCTTTTGGTTGCTCGTTGACATATCTAGTCCCAAGAGTGATGCAATCATTCTTAATTTTGGATTGAAAATCGCCAGCACACGAACAAGAATATTAGGAAATTCTCCCTTTGGCACGTTTTTAGCATCTTCCCCTAAATGTTTCTTCAAAATTTTTGCAACCTCTAACATCGAAATATTCTCTGAGCTGGAGGCTATAAAACGCTCTCCCTTTGCTTCAGGACGAAGCATGGCCAAAATATGCAAATCCGCAACATCTCGGACATCCACATAATCCGAATAAATTTTTGGGACATACTTTAGCTTGCCTTCTAACATTTGGCGGACACTGTCATTGGAATGAGAATAATCATTGCCTAGTATCGGCCCCATCACCCCAACGGGATTTACTGCGGCAAGTTCTAAGCCTTTGCCTTCTTTACGGATAAATTCCCAAGCCGCTTTTTCAGCGATCGTTTTAGATTTTTGATAAGGATGAATTTTTGCATCGATATTAGACCAATCTTTCTCGGTAAAAGGTCCTTTATGATTCTGATGCCCCACACCAATTGCTCCGAAAGCAGAAGTTAGAACAACACGTTTGACACCTGCATCACGTGCTGCCCTCAACACCCGTAAAACACCTTCACGTGCTGGTTGAATCATTTCATTCTCATCTTTATAAATTTTGTTAGGTGTTGGAGAAGCTACATGTATGACATACTCCGCCCCTGTAACAGCCTCGCCCCAATTCGTATCCGAAGATAAATCGGTTTGAATAAATGACAGACCTTCAAAATTGGTTACTCCGCCTGACCGTAACATGGCTATTACTTCCTCTTGTCTGCTCATTGTACGAAGTGTTGCCCGCACTCGATACGCTTTCTGAAGCAGCTTCAAAATAATATGAACGGCTATAAATCCTGAACCTCCAGTTACAAGCACTAAAGGGTTATTGTTTTCTGACATTGGAAATGCTCCTTTCAGCTGATCTTACATCTGCAGCCAAGCTTTATCTTGAACTGTGTATTTGTTGAAGAAATGCTTAACCCAATTATCTGCTAAAAAGAGAAGTTATATGAGCCTGATCCTGCATAAAAGTTGCCTAAAACTGCACACTGCGCTATTTATATTTGTGTTCATCTGCGATAAACGTATAATTTAGCGTGTACTGTATCAACGTAAATGCAGAGCCTTTTAAGTCAGAAGCATTTGCACTCGCATGTTGAGAAGGAGTGTAGAAACCCCATGTTAACCCAAGAAAACAACGCGAATTTGGGCCGACTCATTGAAATGACCGAGAAAATCACTACCGCAGATGGAAGTACGCGAACCGTCATCCCCTATCTGATCATCGATCGGCACAGCCATGAAAGACCGCCAATTCCCTGCGTGCTAACGCCCTCCTTTTGTCTTTTTCTGCAAGGAACGAAGAAACTCCATTTTGGCGAATACATTTTCAACGCTTACCCGGGTGACTACTTGGCATCTGTGATTGATCTCCCTGGGACTACGCAAGTAGTCCACGCTACGAAGGAATTGCCTTTTATCGGTCTGCGCATCGACTTTACGACAGAGGAGATCGCTTACGTGATGTTATCGGCCGGAATAAAGGTTAATCCGAAGGATAAAAAACGGAATAACGAAACCTTCATCGGAAAATCGGATGCCGATTTTCTGGAATTGTTCATTAGGCTTTTGAAACTGACTAGTAAACCGTCAGAAGCTCCCTTTGTATCCGCTCTAATTAAACAAGAGATGATTTTCAAATTATTGACGAGCGATTATGGGCATTTATTTTTCCAGCAAGTACTCTTCGACCAACAGGCCGACGGTATAGGGAAAGCAATTGCCTGGATCAAAGAAAATTTTAAACGTTCTTTTACTGCCCAGGAGCTTGCTAGTTATACGAATATGAGTGTTTCGGGACTGCAGCATAAGTTTAAAGCTATTACGACTATGGGTCCTTTACAATATCAAAAACAACTCCGACTTCAAGAAGCAAGACGCTTAATGTTAAGCGGCTCGATGGATGCCACCACTGCTGCATTAGAGGTTGGCTATGAAAGCCTTTCGCAATTTAACCGGGAGTACCGGCGGCAATTTGGCCTCCCGCCTCTTCAAGATATTAAAACCGTTCAGAAATCCTCCTCCGTAAAGTTCATTAATTGATAAAAGGCAGCGACCAAACGGTCAGCTGCCTTTTATCAATCTTATTAATCCAATACATCTACCAATAGGAGATCATTCCATTTTAATAATGTGCGTTTATCGGGTTATTGCTGTAAGTCATATTTCGAATGTTTTTTTCAGCTATTTTACGAATAATCGGAATGATTATAGAATCATCAACAATTGAAAGCTTATCTGACCTAAATAATTGAAATTTCTTTAACTGATAATAATCAAGAAGCACCTGCTCCATGGATGTCTGGTTCTGCACTAAATATTTCATATTCGTTATTTCTCGCAGAAGCAACGTATCTTGAAGAACTAAAAACTTTTCGTTTACCGGATTAAATATCTTTTTCTCCTTGCCGATTGCATAAAATTCTGCCACTTTTTGATTGCGTTTAGCAAAGGATTGATTCAGCTTATCAAATAATTCAGGATAAACGGTCTCAAGCTCCGTAAGAAAAACCTCGGACATTTTCCCTACTGATGATAAGGACTGCTCAAAGATTTGTTGAAATGCCCTTCCATAAGAAGTATCGCCATCAGTCATGGAAGGTTCTTCTAGTTCCTCGATGTAATTGACAAGGATTTCTACAATACCACTAGCTAGTTCCTCTTTGGACGAAAAATATTTATACATGGTGGCTCTGCTTACACCCATTATTTTAGAAATTTCTTCCATTTTCAAATGATGAAATCCACTGTGAACAGTCACAATTGGAATCAATTTATTCAATAAATCAGCTTTTATTTTTTTTGTCTTTCTGTTGTCGTCATCAATGAACCCCCTATTCATACAAATTGTACACTACAGAGCACAAAAAATAAACAAGTAGAATAAAGTAGACAAAAAGAATTAATATTGTTTACTTTGTTTTATTTTCGTGCTAAGATTAGCCCGAGCTCAGAAAGGATAAGTTGTTTGGTCTTAAGAATCTAACTACAACAAGAGGTGTTTCCTATCCAAACAAATAAACACATTACTTTGACGATCATTATCGCTTGTCAGCTTATGATCGTACTCGATGCATCGATTATGGTGACGGCCTTGCCTGAAATTGGCCGCACCTTGCACTTGACTACTACAAGTTTAACTTGGGTTCAAAATGCTTATATTTTAGCATTTGGCGGACTGCTAATGCTTGGTGCCAGAGCAGGCGACGTTTTTGGCCGTAAACGGGTATTTCTGCTCGGTATTGCCCTATTCACTCTGGCTTCATTGCTGGTTGGTTTAGCACAGTCTCCTGCATTTTTACTTGTTACTCGCGCTTTACAAGGTGTAGCTGCTGCTTTAGCTACACCTGCTACATTGGCACTGTTATCGGTGACCTTTACTGAGGTGAAGGAAAGATCTAAAGCGATAGCCTTATACAGTGCAGTGAACGGTGCTGGAGGAAGTGTAGGCATTATTTTAGGCGGACTTCTAACGGATCTCATTTCGTGGCGTATGGGAATGCTTATTAACGTACCAATAGGCATTGTGTTACTCATTTTGGCTCCCCGTTATTTATCTGATACACCGAAATCACCAGGAAAGTTTGATATATACGGGGCTTTCTCCTCTGTATTGGGGATGACATCATTAGTTTTTGGTTTTATTCAAGCTGCAGAAAGAGGATGGGGAGGTATTGGGACGATTATCCCCCTTATGATTGGTGTTATTTTAATAGCAGCTTTTATTCTAATCGAGACTCGTGTGGAACAGCCAATTACACCATTACGCTTGTTTACAAGCCGCGACCGAGCTGCCGGTTATATGGGAAGATTTTTATTTGTCGGCGGCGTAGCTTCCATGATGTACTTCCTGTCTCAATTTCTGCAGGTTGTACTTGATTTTTCGCCCTTTGAAGCCGCTCTCGCATTTGTTCCAATGACTGCGGTTCAGTTTGGGATGATGTATGTCGTTCCGAAGTTGATGAAGCGATTTGCACTCTCTAAAGTATTAGTGTCTGGAATTATCATTGCACTCATTGGAATGGGCTTGCTGAGCAGAGTGTCAACGGACTTGCAATTTTTTCAAGGGGTAATTCTTCCAATGATTATCCTTGGAATTGGTGCTGGCATTGTATTCATTCCGTTTACGACGTTAGGGCTTAATCATGTTGAGCCTGGTGATGCAGGCGCTGCCTCAGGCTTAGTAAACGTAGCCCATCAGATCGGCGGATCCGTTGGCTTGGCAATTGTTGCAACGGTATTCAGTGCTGCATATCAATCATCCGCTTCTTCAAAAACAGAATTTGCGAATGCCGTTTCAGCTGCTATAACAGGTTCAGCCTTTTTCTTGACTGCTTCTTTGATTGCGGTTGTTATTTTACTGCTTCTAAGAGCGAAAAAATCTCCTGCTTAATTGACTCATACAAAATTAATCTACAATTAAGCGGTCTTAGTCATTAGTATAAAATGGACTCGGGCCGTTTAAGTTTTCTAAAAAAAAACCACTCCAGAGGAGTGGCTAGTCCTATTTGAAACTACTTTCTATTAAGCAAAAAAAACTAAAATTCAGTATCCAACACTACATTTCTAATCACCAATCATCTCTAACTCATTAATTTGTAGATATTGTCCACCATTGTTTTTAGTTATAAATATTCTATATTTACTATATGAGTTTTGATTATCTACAGTGAAAAGTTTTGATTCATTTTGAACCCAATCCGTTATCCCAACTTGAGTATCAAGTGTGACCCACTCATTTCCATTAAATCCTTGAAAAATCCAGTCTTTAGGTGCTCTTTCGGGTCCAGTATTATGATCAATTGTCCTTATTGTATACTTAGTTACCGTTCTTGGACTTGAAAACTGATAAGATAGCCATTCGTTTTGCGTGCTAGTGGGAGCCCAGCCAAATTGATTATACAGTCGATCAAATGCAATATATCCACTTGTACTTCCATTTAATGCACTGCTAAATTCAACTAATCCTTGAGGAGAGTTATTGCTCATCATCGGTGGAATTAAACTCTGACTTGGTCCAGTTAAAGTGTATGATATCGTTGATTTTGAAGATTCTCCGTTAGGAAAAATAGCTGTAACTGCAAGCTTATACGTAACCCCATTCACTAATCCAGAAAATGTATAATTGATATCTTGAATAGGAATATTGTTAACTTTAACTCCATTTTGATATACATTATATCCTATAGAATTCTTCGTTTTCCTCCAGCTCATTACAATATTATTATCTATCTGCGTTGCATTTAAACTATTTGGGGAATCAATCGAAGGAATAACCTTGGATTGCTCCATTTCAATCTCTCCTATTGATATATAAGTATCACCATTGTTTTTAACAATATAAAGTCTGTAAGCCTGGTAAGCACTCGTATTATTAATATTGAAATACTTTGCTTGACCTGGCTGCCAATCTGTAATTCCCGTCCTACTGTCTAATGTAATCCATTGTGTCCCGTCAAATGCTTCAAACTTCCAATCTTTTGGTGCTCTAGCAGGTCCAACAGGATGATTTATGGGAATAATAGAATATTTGGTAATAACTTTAGGATTACTAAATTCATAAGAAATCCACTCATTTTGAGAAGAAAGTGGGGCCCATCCATTAGCATCACTTACTCTATCAAATGAGAGATAACCCTCTTGAAGTTTACTGCTATACTGGATACGTCCATAAGCAGAATTATTACTGCTCATTTGTGGAACTATATTTCTAATAAAATCGGTAACTTGATCACCTAGATAGGTAGGAAAGTACGTAATTTCATTTAATGCAGCCCATGAAGTTCTTCCAGTCACCTTTATTCTTATGCCATCATAGCTGTCTTGGGCCACTGGTATAGGTTCTTGAATCGTCGGAAGTCTATAATTAGAATTAGAGAATAATGAAATAGGATTACTAATTCTAATCCATTCTCCTTCAATTAATCCATAAATAATATAGTTAATATTTTCAGCTGGAGAAGCATGTGAAGCAATTTGAATTGCCCCTATTGTTAATGGACTTGGGAAAAGCAATTCAACTTGCCCTCCAATACCTCCTGAATTCCAATATGTCTCTAGATTACAGTCGACAGCAATATCAGCAGTATGACCAGAGTAAGAAACACCAGAGATAGTTGTTGTTTCTGGAAATTTAAATCCTGGAATTCCATTACAAACTTCTAATTGAATAAATCTAATTTCTGAAATAGCAACCCATGAACTAGAGTTAGTATTTACTTCAATTCTAATTCCATCATAATTACCCGGCAATATGGTAATTGTGTTTAGAATTGTAGGTGTAAAAGATGAGTCACCACTAACATCATGAGTAGTTGTATCGCTAACTTCTATCCAATTACCTTGATTCAAACCATAAATTTCAAATTCTTCAGTCGAGGTCGGTGATGCATAAGCCGCCAATTGCACTCCTGATATTTTAGTAGGCTCAGGAAATAATAACTCTAATGTCCCTAAACTACTCCCCGAACTCCAATAACTTAATAGATTTCCATCAATAGCATTTTCAGCAGGAGTCCCAGGAAAAGAAACACCGCTTATAATTGTACCTTCAGGCGGAGATGCTCCTTCCATTTCCTGTGCATCCTGGCCTTGTTGAAAATCGCTTGCTGAAACAGATGAAACAGTACTTGAAACCAATAAAACAAAACATAAAATAAAACAAATAAATTTTCTTTTCATGCTCATTCTCCTTAATTTAGTAATATAACTTATATCGGATCTATAATTGATAATCATTAATGGTTGATACCAAAAGAGTTTACATTAATACTTCATGAACGTCAGACAATAATAATTAAAAATTCAGTAATTCACTCAAAAAATCTAAG
Source organism: Paenibacillus gorillae (assembly GCF_000513275.1). Lineage (GTDB taxonomy): Bacteria > Bacillota > Bacilli > Paenibacillales > Paenibacillaceae > Pristimantibacillus > Pristimantibacillus gorillae. The sequence continues at coordinate 48,830 of NZ_CBVJ010000045.1, forward strand.
GACAGCCCCCTTTAAAGGTGGCTGACATGATCACTAAAATATTTTCGCTCCAAATTAAGAATCGAATTTTACATTAATTTTGTTTCTCTGAGCAAAATAATCGTGTTACAGAGACCAAACTATAGAGGAGCTGAAATTAATGGGCATTTTAAGCGGCAATCCAAAAGATGAGCCTATGCATTACGGCGAAATATCTAATGTATTTATGGCTTCATCCGCAGCAAAAGGCGCTATATCGTGTTATCAGGCATATTTAAACCACGCTGGCGATAAAGAACTTAAAAAAATTCTGGAGAATCTTATTGATCAAGCAAGATTAGAAAGCAAAGAACTTGATGCTTTGCTGATTAACAATGGCATCACTCCCGCTCCTACTATGCCGGAAAGACCAGCTGTTAAACTCGAAGATATTCCTGCCGGTGCAAGATTTACTGATCCTGAGATCGCTTTAAAAATTGCCTCAGATACATCAATGGCTATCGTTGCATGCAGCCAAGCTATGGGGCAATCGATCAGAGTAGATATCGGTGCACTGTTTGCTAAATATCATCTCGCCAAGTCAGCTCAAGGCGTTAAAATACTGGATATGCTCAAAGATAAAGGGTGGCTCATCTTCCCCCCGCTTCAAGTAAAGCGGCCGGAGACAGTTAAAGTATAGGTAGAGCAGCCTTTATTAAAACAGCCCCCTTAATGGGGGCTTAACGCCAGCAACTGCTCCCCTATTCAGCCTGATTAAGTACAGACAAAAGAATTAAGACCGGTTCTTTAATCATTGTGTAATGTGAGGAATTCAATTCACTGTCTCAACGCGCATACATCTAAAATGTTTTTTCGCAAAAAAAAACACTCCAAGAGGAGTGATCAGCGCTCATGATAAGCGCTATAGATTTGGATAGGAGTGGAGAGTACTATTCTGAAACTGCACTTTATTTTAGCCAATGATAACTTAGAACTATCTTCAATTCCTTACTCTATATCCATAAGGTTTGCTGTTGGCGGATAGTAACTGGATCTTGTAGTATTTGGATCTATTATGGTCCATGGTTCATTTACGAATGTACCGTCTGAACGCTGTACACTATATTCTGAAACTAATACATATTTAGACCATGCGACATTATAGGGATACGGGTTGTTAATTGTCAATTCTTTTGTTTCTTCAGTCATTTGAGTAGTTGTGTGGCTTTCATGTGTTGCTAGTTCCGTTGTATATTGATAAGAAAGGCCAGCAGAAGAATGCCTCTTATCCTCCTTTCCAAATTGAAATCCTACGTCTACCCCAATTGTATGACCAACGGTTTTTGACACAATATTTTGATCTTCCTGTGTCATACCTGTGGTTTGTGAATATTTATGTGTTTCATTCGGAGCAAGCGTATGAGAAGCTACTCGCTTCCAGTATTGTTTTCTTACATATAAATAATAGAGATTAGTTTTTATTTGTTGTGGAGTATCATTATCACCAAAATAAGGATCGTCAACCGCAATAAATGGCGCTAATGTATAGTTTGTTGTAACCTTTTCAGTAAGTTCCGGTAATATATCATTTATATCCTCATATTGAGGAACATCTGGTACCGGATACGTTGGAACTGAAGGTAAAGTAAAACTTTCAACAGCCTCGGGTTTCCACCTTTGACTGTCACCACCATGCCAAGTGTACTGAGTTATGTTTGCGTTGTCTGCGGTACTATTCTGATGTACACTCATTACCTTACCACTATTTTTATTAATAACCGAATTGAAACTATCTCCCTGATCCTGTAGAAACCACTGTTGACTATTACCACCATGCCAATAATACTGATGTACGTTCGCGTTATCTGCCGTACTGTTCTGATATACACTCACAACCTTACCACTATGTTTAGCAACTATTGCATAATAATTATTATTAAGTTGAATAAAGATCCACCTTTGACTATCACCCCCATGCCAATAATACTGAGTTATGTTCGCATTGTCTGCCGTACTGTTCTGATGTACACTTACTACCTTACCACTGTGTTTAGCCACTATTTTATAAAATTGATTTTTATTAGGTATCACAAAAATCATCCTTTCATAGAGGTTGCTACTCTCAAAATATTAGATAAAGCCATACTTACACATAAAAATCAGTACGAGAATTCAATCTACTCCTAAAATCACATAATTCCCTCCCTTTCAAGATTCTGTTAAAAGTTTTCGAACATTCATTAATATGTAATGTTTTTTTAAAAAATGCGTTCTTTTAATTGGTTTTTCCAATTCTGGGCTCACTAAATAAGGAACGATCAATCTTCCTTTTTATGATCCATCTCTATCAAGCTTAGCACGCAGGTAAGAGCGATCAAAAAGGTATTTATAGACCGACCTTTTATCGAACACTTATTTCTTAAGCAAGATACAAAAAAATCCGGCCTATTGGCCGGATTGAATATTTTAGTCTGATGTAGATAAAGCCAACAAATTTTGCAGTTCCTCAAGTGTTGTCCCCATTTTATAATTAAACACACCGGAAGAGTCTTTGACTTCTGACTCCTCTAAAGGCAAGTTTTCGTATAGTAATGCGATTTCAAGCATTGAACCCTTTTTAATTATATGAATACCTTTGGTTGTAGGTGCGATTAGGTAGGACTCATAATCCTTTGAAGACGTACTATGGAAAACGACTAAATTCCCTTTACGTGTCAGATACCCTAGTTTTTCAGGGTAGTTCATTTTTGAGCCGCAGGGTAATTTATAAGATATATTTGTTGACAATCGATCCACCCTCTTAGTATGTTTTGAATCCAAATTTACTTTCTAGATCCTCGTAAATCCTCAACTGCTTTATGTACAAATAGAGTATCCATTATCAGCGATCATCATCGTGAATTTATACTTCAGCAGTTTCATTCCTGATTCCACCAAACATCTCCACAACCAAATCTGATCCAATTTGGATGATCAATTTAACATCAGCTGGCGCAGCCTTGGTGTACAGTTTCATCTAGTCACCTCTCTCTCTTGGATGCGAAACCAGGATAATTGTATCATGGATTTTATAACGGTATCTAGGAGATTTGATGGGAATTCAGCAAAAAAAAGAATCTGTTATCTTTTAAAAGAATTAATGATTTCTACAATTTCATATTGTTGTGTTTCAATAGCTCTTTCCAACGGACTGCCATTATATGACCGCATTTTTCCCTTAAATTTAACCGGGGTAGTAAAGTCGACACCTTCTCCAAGCAACAGCTTCACTATTTCTTTGTATCCTAACCCGCAAATCCAAAACAACAATTCGGATTTCGGGGTTGTTTGACTCTCATAATCCGCTCCATTTTCGAGTAAGTATGCAGCGATTTCCACATTATTTCTCCAGCAGGCCCATTTAAACGCTGCAGAAAAATATTTCTGATCGATTCCATTGTCGATAAGCGTTTTTGCCGCTTCCAAATTTCCTCCACTCAGATTTGTTGTGAAATCAAGCAGCGAGCTTTTGAGACTATCCAGTTGGTTGATATCAATTCCTTGCGATAATAGTAATTCAATCATTTTTTTACTTCCACGTTCACATGCAAAATGTATCGGTTGCAGATTGTTCGGCCCTTTCGAATGGACATCGGCCCCTGCTTCAATTAGATAGCGAGTTACTTCAAAGTGATTGTTACTAATGGCAATGGATAAGGGCGATTGTCTGCCGACATCCTTCATTTCTTTATCCGCCCCTGCTTCGATTAAAAGCTTCACGATATCCAAATTCCCTACTCTGCACGCGATTTGCAAGGGGGTTCCATTTACCGGATTCGAATAATCCGTTAGCTTTTTATTTAGGCTATTCGCTTTCGCGTTCATTACACACTCTCGTACCCGATTCACATTTTGGTTATAACAAGCATGATGCAAGGTTTCATTATTAGTGGTTTCTGTCATCTGTAGTTGTTCCTTCCCCCTTAATTACCCAAGCCGGATTCGATTGCTGTCAGCTTATCCACTAGCTGCTCCCTTGCAACCGCTGTAAAGCTCAGCACGCCTCTCCGGTCTACGATAGCTCCCTGCTTGATTCGTTCATCCAGCCATCCAGAAACAAAACCCGGCGCGTAGCCCCCCGTGCTGAAGCCCTGCCCAAGAGCGATCATTTTTTCATACTCCGTTAAATAGTCCGCTCGCGTCACTTCGGGGTTTAACCCGGTGTACAACCAGAACTGGATATCATACATCAGCATCGACAACTCATCCGCATGAAAAGCGAAATAGCCTTTGTCCTCTACGATCCGCGTGCAAATGTTGCGAATGACCGCTTCAATACGATCTATACCACCGGCTTTCTGGCATAAAGATTGCAATAAAGATGAGAATTGCGCATGCTCCACCTTGTCCAAATCATCGAGCTTGTCCTGCTCCGAGGTGTCGAATACTTCCTCATTGACCAGTCCAGTTATAAAAGTCGCAAAGTTAGGCGCAAGGAAGGTAACCCAATAACCAGCCTCTTGATCCACATGTACAACTGCAGGCTCGCCGTCCCGGCCGCATACACGATAATCCAGCATAATGACATCATGCCCTGCTGACGGACAATCGCACAGGACAACCCCAATATCCGGATAGCCCCATTCTTCTTGCATAAAACGGCTGCCCAAACTGCCGCCCAGACTATAATCTTTCTCCCGCCCGATTCCCATAATGCCCGTAATGGCTACATGGTCCTCCGCCCAGGAGGTCGAAACGGCAGTCGGAAAACAAATATTGACCGGTACGCCGCCATTCTGCTGCTGCATCAGCCAAATATAGTCTGCCGGAAGCTTGTACCCCAGTTCCTCTTCAATAGAAGCTATCATCTCAGCAGTAGGCTGTGCCTCTACATAACTTTTGTCTGCATAATCGCTGGTTTCCCAGAACTGACTGAAGTCGCGCTCGCGAAAAGGAACACGGGCAATCTCCTTGATCGCCGCAGCTTGCCTCACCATAAAATCGCGGCATGCCTCTATGTACTTATCCACATCTGCATCGCCAGGCTCCAAACGATCAAACTGCTCGAATGCGGACAGTGCCTTTTCCCATTGATGCAGGTAAAAATAAGAATAGCCGATGCGCCAATTCCACGTTGCATCCTGTCTTCCTTGATGTTCTACTAACAGCAGCTGCTGCAACGCTTCTGTGTAGCGCCCTAAGTTGTTAAGCGCTCGGCCATAATGACCCACTATTTCGTAGTCCCGCTCCGATTCTGGCAGTTGCTCGATCGCTTCAACAATTTTGTCGTGCTGACCTTCAACATACCAGCTTTGCAGCGTGTCCAATCGTTCTTTTGACATTTCGCCACTTCCTTATTTAAATTTTCAAGCTTGAAGCGTTTACCAAGCCACGGTCTTCAAACCCTTTTTTGTTTCAATAATTGTAACTTGGAAATAAGATATTCCTACATTAAGTTAACTAGCATTTTATCGCAATGTCAAAAAGCATGATATGACTACCGAGAGACAGATTACATCAATGAGCTTTTTTGTAAATGTTCAGAAAAACTTCTCCTACTCTGTTTGAAGTGATTGCTGTTACTACTTCAGTAATGAAACAAATCATTCTACACACTTTTGGGTTGACAATGGTCAAGCCCTGCATTATGATTAGAGCGATCGTTCGATCTAATCAGGCAAAGGAGGTGGACAGAATGTTCGATTCTTACAATAAAGTGCAGAAAGCTGTTCTTGAGACAACATTGAATTTGATTATCGACAAAGAACTGCAAGCAACGTCTATATCGCTAATTGTAAAAGAATCTGGTGTATCTACCGGTAACTTGTATCATTACTTCAGCAGCAAGGAAGATATCATTAATGAGCTGTACAAGGCAATCTTGCGGTTTAACGGTGAGTATGTGACAAAGGGTTTGAACAACGAGGATGATTCTATTCAGACACGTTTTCATAGGGCTTGGCATAACGTAATCGATTTAGCCCAAAAGTATTCGAAAGGTTTTCAATTTATTGAGCAGTATTCATTCTCACCGTATATTTACGAAGAGTCTAAAATTGAGGCTTTTAAGGGATGCTGGTGCGGACCGCTCGAGAGACTGTATCAACAGGCTATTGATGAGGGCTTGTTTGTTCCACTGAAACCTCAAATGATGGTGCATATGAATTACGGTTCTATTGTTTATCTCCTCAAAGGGTATCAGCAAGACCATTTAGAAATAACGGAAGACGTCGCAGAGCAAGCAATTCTTACTTGTTGGAATGCGGTGAGCCGAACTAAGGGTTGGAACGAATAAGTTCTAACCATTTCTTTTGCCCATTATAGATCGAACGCTCAATCTATAAAAGTTGCTATGTTGGTTTGACTTGAAATTATAAGAACAGCATAAAATGGAGGTTGATTAATTATGGATAAGAAAACTATTTTTATTACGGGAACAAGTTCGGGACTGGGAAAACTGACTGCAATTCATTTTGCGAAACTCGGTTGGAACGTAGCTGCAACAATGCGCACACCAGAAAAAGAAACGGAACTTACCGCATACGACAATATTAAAATTTTCAAGTTGGACGTTACGAATGTGGAACAAATTAATTCAGCCGTAAACGACGCAGTTGCAGCTTTTGGAAAGATTGATGTTGTTGTAAACAATGCAGGACTAGGGTCTTACGGGCCGCTGGAATTAGCCGAAGAAAGTACCATCGATTGGCAGCTCTCCGTAAATGTTCGCGGCCCGATTAACGTCATTCGTCAAATCCTGCCTCACTTTAGAGCTGCAGGGGGTGGTATGTTTATTAATATCAGCTCCCACATGGGACTAACCACGGCAATGCCGCTTGCCTCACTGTACAATATGTCTAAGTTTGCATTAGAAGGTTTAACGGAAGCTCTTTATTACGAGCTCAATGAACTGAACATCGAGTTACGACTTATCGAGCAAGGTGGTTCCAAAGGTAACAATTTCATAGACAATGCTCTTTGGAATAAAAATAAAAAAATTACTGCTTACAATGAACTAGAAAACAAAATAACTTATATGTTGGAAAATGCGTCTGATGATCAACTGGATGATCCGCAAACAATTGTAGATGCTATCGCAGCTCAAGCAACCGGGGAAAGTAAACAATTCCGTACAATCGTTGGAGAGTCCGGAAAAGCATTGATCGGTCTTCGGAATTCTGTACCGATCGAGCAATACTTGGAAACAATCGCTTCGAACTTTAAATAAGTCGTAAATACGTTGGCCCAAGATCCTACCTATTAGTGCGATCTTGGGTCATTCTTTGAAACTGCCTCCACAATTGGATCGGCTACATTCCCGATAATGCTTGAAATGCGATCTTCTCATAATCGCCCGATAGATAACTCGTTACCCACATAGCTTAATCTCGTTGCCATTCCATAATCGGATCGAGTGATCGACTTTTTCAACAAGCAATTGGCGAAAGAGCGTCATGAAGGTACTGACCATATCGTAAAGATTGGTAATGACTTTTACTGTCCCCCTCTGCCTGCTTTCCCTTCCACTTGTTATCTTACAAAAAAAAACCATTCCAGAGGAGTGGTCAGCGCTCATGATGAGCGCTATAAATTACAAACTCCATTCCTCAACCCTCCCATGATTATTCAAAAACAATCACTTATGCTATAATCCCAAATAGGGGTGATTTCATTGAATAGTGGTATTTTAGCCTGTTTTATGTTCGTTGCTTTATTTTTTCTTCTTAGGAAAAAGAAAAAGTAGACTCGGTGCGCGGTGGTGTCTTTACATCACCCAATTCCCTCGATATTCTGCCCTGCTCATTCCTTCTGTTACCCACAGGCAGTTTCATAAGACTAGCAAGACGGACATTCGTGTTCGGCACCGACACTTTCTCGATATCGTCCAATTGCAACTCTCCACATGTTTTTGATTATTCAGCCTGTCCGTTAGAGTGCATCAAATTCGTCTGCACTTATCCAACATTCGGCTGCTCCATTATCCCAAGCAACCCGAAGTTCCTACTCAGAAGTTCTATTCCGTTTCACTACATACTGCTTCACAACAGTTCCGGAATCTCCTTTTCTATAATGATCGCCTTCGCGAATTATCCTACCAGAAGCATCGAATGACAGTACATACAAACTCAAGCAATCCCGACATTCTAAATTTCTGGCTACTTGCATTTGTAATTGCCATTTTGATATTTTCCTTTCAGCTTGTTTACCATCGTTGGTGATTGCATAGTAATCTTCCACGCCATACGAATTGTGGATGTGTAGCTCCTTCCCACAAGCGCAAGTAGGCTTCACATATCCCATTTAGCACCCACGGACAATTTATTCAATATGTTATGTCACCCTTTCATCGTAGTGTTCAATACTTAATTATTTCGTGTTAAACTAAGGTAATTAACTATTTAATTTGAGAAGGAATGAATGAGATAAAAAAAGTTACCTTTACCCCAAAATTCTTTATAACTATTTCTTTGATATGTGGATTAAACATTGTACTAAGTAGCTTTCGAGTAGTTTATTCGTCATTAGAATTTGTTAGATGGATAAATGTTGTAATAATTATTATTCAATCTGGGATTGTTGGCGCTTGTATAATACAATTACTTCTTTTAAAAGAGAAATAGGCTATATTAAAATCAAGAGTTAATCGCTATTGAATATGTTGTATCACTTAAGAGTTATATTCTGTTTCACCGCTAGTATAGATTCCGCCGCATTAACGCGTTCTTGTTGATTGCCCCCACACCTGCCCTCCCACTGCTATTCATTATGATTCCTCGTCGAACAACTCGACTTCATTACGACCAAAGTTAATCTCATATTGTGCAAAATCTCCGATTTACAGCAGCACAATTTGAGTACGACTCAATCATTTCCATCCAACTCAAATTCGTGGGTATAAGGTAAACTGCTAATCATAACCCATTTCATATGAACACCCTCCCAAGTTAAAACAAGAAAGGCGATACAGCTTATCTGCATCGCCCTAGACCCTGCCAATTTCCGTTGAAATTTCTCTGCTATTTCACATCCTGGATAATTCGTAAGATTGAGAAAATAAAGTTGCAGACTGGCGGCGGGCGTTATGCTAACGGGCAGAGCTTAGACTTTTATTAAGAAAAGAGTTGTTTGTGGTATTATATGTAATTATAGGTTTTGAAATAAATGGATTATTTAAAAATGGGGAATCAAAATATGGAACGTAAAATTCAACTAATGGAAACCTACGTAGATATCGACTTAGGAAACTCACCCTTTTTAAAATTAGATAAAGGGTTACAAATTCCATACTCTTCAATCAAGGGAATAACAACAGGTAGACCGATACCAAATGCTTTTAAACTATATGGTGCTTTATTAGGAGGAATGAGAAATGGGTTATTTAGATCAAATGGTGGTTATCAACTGCACTTTTTTGAAAATGAGCTTGAAACTCTTCATTTAGATTTGAATAGCTTTAAAGTTGGTTTGTTCAAAATATCCAAGTTGATCATTGGTGTTGAAAATCCTGAAGAAATAAGTAAAAATATTTCCGAAAGAGTGAAGTGATCATTTGTTGATGAACTGTTCTTTGAACTAGAGTAACGATTTAATAATGAAATTTAGGAGTTCTTATTTCTAAATCAATGAGTTATGGACTGATAAAATTATTCCGGATAAGAGAGTGTTCTTCAGATGAGGCTGAGGTGTTATTACACCAAAAAAAAACCACTCCAAGAGGAGTGGTCAGCGCTCATGATGAGCGCTATAGATTTGGATAGGAGTGGAGAGAAACCATACTGTACTTTTATTATATGTATACGCTTCCAAATTGTCAATAAGCGTTTTCATTTTTTTTGAAAACGATTACTCTGTTCATCTTAAAGATGAACAGAGTAATTTGGAGAAAGCAGCACCAGCGCTTGGTCGAGATCCTCCTGTGTGCGGAAAGACAAACGCAGCACGCCGGGAACATCCTCCCTGCTCTCGATGATGCGGATATTGCTTAAATTGATGCGGGCGTTACCAAGCTCAGTCGCAATCGATCCGATAATGCCAGGATGGTCCGCAACATTAACATAACATTCGTAGGTCGATAAAATAATGCCTTTACGGCGCTCCGGCATCCGTCCGCGGAATTCCCCGGCGATCTTGAATTCCTCCTCGATCGCTTCGCCATCTTCAGATTCCAGAATGTGTACGAACTTCTCCGTCCCCGCCTGCCAGTCCTTCAACAGCTTCAAGAGCACGGTACGATTGTTAATGAGTATATCCCGCCAAACGACCGGATCGCTGGATGCAATTCGGGTGATGTCCCGGAACCCTCCTGCCGCGAGCGACTCGTACAGCCCGTTCTCCTCGTTGTAGCCGCGAATCTGATTAACCAGCGCTACTGCAATGATATGAGGCAAATGGCTGATCGCACCAACGATCTCATCGTGGGACTCCGCATCGACGGACACGATATGCGCCTTCGTATGCACGAGAAGCGCCTTCAGCTTGTCCAATGCTTCCTCCGATGTTGTTGCATCAGGTGTCAATACGTAGAAAGCATTCTCGAACAAAATGCTCGTAGCTGCCTCTACGCCCGATTTTTCCGACCCGGCCATCGGATGTCCGCCGATGAACGAAACGCCCCGCCCGTTGAGCCGGCGGCCGCATTCCACGACGGAGGCCTTCGTGCTGCCAACGTCCGTCACGATACAGCCGGGCTTCAAATCAAGCTTGCCCAGCTCATCTACATATTGCTCCAGCATGCCCACTGGCACACAGAGAAAGATAAAGTCGGCATCCTCTGCCGCTTCCTTAAGCGAGGTCGTCGCATAATCGACGACGCCGCGCTCCATATATTTCTGTACCGACGACTCGCGGTTGGAATAGCCGACAACCGTAAGTTCAGGCTTTCCTTTGAAGCATAATGCCAAGGAGCCGCCGATCAAGCCTACGCCAAAAATCGCTATTTTCGCCATAAAATTATCCGTGCACCGCCGATTCCTGAAGCACTTGCTCCAAAGCTGTCATAAACTTCTCGTTCTGTTCTTTCGTACCGATCGAGACGCGAATATGAGTAGGGTAATAAGTCCAGCCCGCACGCGTAATAACGCCTTTGCGCAGCAGAGCGCCAAACATCTCCATCGACGGACGTTTCACGTCAACCATAATGAAGTTGCCATGCGCTGGGAAGTAAGGAAGGCCAAGCGCGTCGAAGCGGCCTGCCATAAAGGCAATGCCTTCTGCATTTTCCTTGCGGCAGCGGTCAATGAATGCTTGGTCAGAAAGCGCTGCTTTAGCTGCAGCTTGGGCCATACGCGTCGTATTAAACGGCTCGCGGACTTGGTTAATAAACCGGATGACATCCGGATGCCCAACACCGTAGCCGATCCGCAGCGAAGCCAGTCCGTAAATTTTCGAGAATGTCCGCAGAACGAGCAGATTGCGGTAGCTGTCCAACAGCTGCAGCCCGTCCGGGAAATCAGGATCATTTACAAATTCGCAATACGCCTCGTCGAGAATGACAAGTACATGCTTAGGTACTTGATCGAGGAAGGATACTAGCTCGTCCTTCGTGACGATCGTACCTGTCGGGTTATTAGGATTGCATACCCAGATGATCTTCGTGCGGTCCGTCACTTTTGCGAGCATTGCAGGCAAATCATGCTTGCCGTTAGCCAGCGGAACCTCAATCAGTCTGGCGTTTTCGACTTCGGCGTTATGCTTATACTGGGAGAACGTCTCATCCGCCATGATCGTCTCGTCGCCAGGTGCAAGAAATGCGCGGGCAGCCATCAGAATAACTTCGCTGGAGCCCGTCCCGAAAATAATCTGATTCGTCTGAACGGACAAACGCTCAGCCAGCGCAGCAGTCAGCTCGACGCTTGCACCGTCCGGATAAATATGAGATTGCCCCATTTCCTGGATCGCCGCTGTCCGAGCTTGCTCGGAACAGCCTAGCGGATTTTCGTTGGAAGCAAGTTTAATAACTTCTGTAAGACCAAGCTCTCTCTTCACATCTTCAATCGGCTTACCCGGCTGGTAGACGGGAAGATGCACAATATTGCTTTTTGGCTGCATGTGCCGTTCACCTCTTCATCGAATTAACTGTCTATTGCATGTCATCTATTGTCTCACATCTTCCTGCCGTTTGAAAGGGTTCGCATTAGAAAAGAAAGACAGCCCTAGGGTTCTTCCGAACCTTCCGGGCTGTCTCATGCGATTATACCTTTAATTCGGATACGAACTCGCCGATTTGACGAAGTCCCGCCTCCCGGCTGCTAGCATCAGCCAGCAGCGGCAGCGCCTCTTCGATCTTGCGTACGATAGCACTTCCGACTACAACCCCGTCACAGGATTTGGAGAATCGCTCAACCTGTTCGCGGCTCGAAATGCCAAAGCCTACGGCAATCGGCAGGTCGGTCGCTTCCCGCACAGTGGAGAGGAAATCGTCAATGCCGCTATGGAATTCAGCGCGAACACCCGTTACGCCAAGCGATGACACGCAGTAGACGAAACCTCTAGCCTTGCGTGAAATTTGTACGACACGGTCCTTCGATGTTGGCGCAACAAGCGGAATCAGATGGATGCCTGCCGCTTCTGCCAGCGCACGAACCTCCTCATCCTCTTCCATCGGCAAATCCGGAATAATGAGACCGCTGATCCCCTTCGTTTTCACAAGCTCCATGAAGGCTTCAAGGCCAAATTGCAGTACCGGGTTGAAATAAGTAAACAGGATGAACGGCAGCTTCACACCGGCTTGACGAGCTTTTTCTGCCGTATCGATGCAATCCCGGATCGAAATCCGATTCACCAGCGCCCGCTCTGAAGCTCTTTGAATAACAGGTCCGTCAGCAAGCGGATCGGAGTAAGGAACACCAAGCTCAATGAGATCGGCACCCGACTGCTCCAGCTGCTGAATGATCGCAATCGTCGTTTCCAGATCGGGATCTCCCGTCGTCAGAAACGGAATGAGCGCGGTCTTGCCTTCTTCTTTCAATTTGGCAAATGTTTGATCAATGAGATTCATGCTGCTCACCTCCGAGATAACCCATAATTGCTTCTACATCTTTATCGCCGCGGCCGGACAAGCTGACCACGATAATCTCATCCTTCGACAGCGTTGGTGCAAGCTTCATCGTCTGTGCGATAGCATGCGCCGACTCCAGCGCCGGAATGATGCCTTCCGTACGGGAGAGAAGCTGGAGCGCCTCCAGCGCCTCGGCGTCGGTAATCGGGAAGTATTGTGCCCGTCCCGAATCTTTCAAATAGGCATGCTCCGGTCCGATACCCGGGTAGTCAAGTCCCGCCGAAATAGAATGAGCCGGCTGTACCTGGCCGAATTCGTCCTGCAGCAAGTAGCTCAACGAACCTTGGAATACGCCATGGCTGCCTTTGGTCATCGTAGCGGCATGCTCATTCGTATCCACACCGCGGCCAGCGGCTTCCACACCAACCAGACGAACCGTTTCGTCTCCTACGAAAGGATAGAAAATGCCGATCGCATTGCTGCCGCCGCCAACCGCTGCAACGACATAGTCCGGCAAACGGCCTTCATTTTCGACGATCTGCTTCCGCGCTTCGTCGCCAATGATACGCTGGAAATCACGTACGATCATCGGGTATGGATGAGGTCCAGTTGCCGAGCCGAGAATATAGTAAGTATCTTCGACATGGCTGACCCAGTAGCGAAGCGTCTCATTACAGGCGTCCTTCAGCGTTCTCGTGCCAGAAGTAACCGGAACGACCTCCGCGCCAAGCAATTGCATCCGGAACACATTCAGCTGCTGCCGCTTCATATCCTCCTCGCCCATAAACACTTTGCATTCGAGGCCGAGGAGAGCCGCTACCGTTGCCGAAGCGACGCCATGCTGGCCTGCTCCCGTCTCGGCAATGATCTTCGTTTTGCCCATACGTTTCGCCAATACAGCTTGGCCAATTGTGTTATTGATTTTATGAGCGCCGGTATGGTTCAAATCCTCACGCTTCAAGTAAACCTTCGCACCGCCCAAGTGATTGCTCAGGCGCTCTGCATAATAAAGTGAGGTTGGACGGCCCGAATATTTATGAAGCAAATAGCAGACCTCTTCTTGAAATTCCGGATCTTTCGAATAATGATTATACGCTTCTTCCAGCTCAAGCAGTGCGTTCATCAGTGTCTCGGGAACGTATCGTCCGCCGAACTTGCCAAAACGGCCTTTCTCATCGGGTACTTGGTTCATCGCTCTATCACCTTTCCAACGAATAATCTGATTTTATTAATATCTTTATGCCCATCCGTCTCCACACCGCTGGATACGTCGATGCCATCCGGCATATAGCCGTCCAGCAGCTCCGTTACATTGCCGGGATGCAAGCCTCCCGCTACATAGAGGGGAACACCTATGGCATTGGCCGCGTTACGGTATTCGGCGATCACTTCCCAATTAAATGCGACGCCGGTTCCGCCGCCAGCCGTATCGATCAGCACCGCATCGACTGCTCCTTCATAAGGCGCCAGCTTCTCGGAAGCCGGCTGCTGGGGAGCAGACATTTCGGGCTTGATCGAGAACACCTTCCACACGTCCACACCGAGCTCCTGCTTGACTCTGCGGCAATAGTCGGCGGATTCCTCTCCATGCAGCTGAACAACGTCCAATCCAGCCGTGCTCACAGCATGACGCAATTCTTCCGCGCTGGCATTAACGAATACACCAACCGTTTGCGGCGGTTGACCGTCAGCGGCATGAAGCTGCTTGGCAGCCTGCACCAGCAGAGCAGCATCCTCAGGGACTACCTGCCGTTTGCTTGGTGCGAACACGAAGCCCATTTCATGGAACGGCAAGCCGTCCATCAAGCCTATCGTATCGGCATCCTTCAAGCCGCAAATTTTAATCCGTGGCCGTTCGTTCATTACGTGTTCACCGGACCCATCAGATCGATGACGGCAGCTCCTGCGTCAGGCTGGCGCATAAAATGTTCGCCAATCAGTACGCCTTGCGCCCCTATCGACTGTAAGTAGTCCATATCTTTTGTGCCTGCAATACCGCTTTCGCTTATGACCGTCACATTCTCCGGCATCAGTGCAATCAACTGCTCCGTCGTGGTCAGATCTGTAACGAATGATTTCAAGTCACGGTTGTTGACACCGATGAGCGACGCTTTGTCCAGCTCCAGCACTTGCTCCAGTTCCTGCCGGTCGTGAACTTCCACTAACACGTCCATCCCTAGCGACTTGGAGATGTCGTACAACTCACTCAGCTCTTGCTTTGTCAGAATCGCTGCAATCAGCAGCACGGCATCCGCACCAATAACACGGGCTTCATACACTTGTTTATAATCAATAATGAAATCTTTACGGAGCAAAGGAACAGCTACTGTCTCATGCACCAGCGTCAAATAATCATTCGAGCCTTGAAAATAATCACGGTCCGTTAGCACCGAGATGCAGTCCGCACCCGCTTTCTCATAAGCCGCTGCCAGCTCCGCCGGATGGAAATCCGCCCGGATCAGCCCTTTCGAAGGTGACGCCTTCTTTACTTCGGCAATAAGCCCCATATCGCGCTTGCGGCCCGCATTCAAAGCCTTCTCGAAGCCGCGGCATGCCGCAAGCTCCGAAATCCGCTTCTCGTACTCCGCCAATTGAAATTGCTCGGCTAATGCCGCTACTTCATTCTGTTTGGTTGCTACAATCTTATCAAGAAACATGCGCCAACTCTCCTGTCGTTTGAATAAGCGAATGAAGCTGCTGCTCCGCTTTGCCGGAATCGATCATTTCGGCCGCTATTTCCGCTCCTTCGCGGAGAGAGCCAGCTAAGCCTCCTACATAAATGCACGCCCCGGCATTCGCCAGTACGATGTCGCGATACGCGCCGCGCTGCTCGCCGCTG